>DASVSX010000068.1:0-29777 GCA_036387875.1 Allosphingosinicella sp.
CCGCCGCGTTGGGCACGTAGGTATAGCTGCCGTCCGCGTTCAGAGTGAGCGTACCGTAGGCGCCGACATACACGCCCGGGTTCGTGACGCTCAGAGCTTCGCCGTCGACGTCGGTGTCGTTGGCGAGCACATTGCCGGAGACGATCGAGTCCTCGCCGGTCGACGCGCTGTCGTCGTTCGCCACCGGGGCGTCGTTGGCGCCGGAGACGGTGACGGTGAGCGTCGCCGTATCGGAGGCGGTGCCGTCGGAGGCCGTGTAGGTGAAGACGTCCTGCACCGACTCGCCGTCGTCGAGGCCCTGCGCCGCCGCACCGGGCGTGTAGGTGTAGCTGCCGTCGGCCGCCAGGGTCAGGGTGCCGTAGGCGCCGGCATAAGTGCCCGGGCTCGCCACCGTCAGAGGCTCGCCGTCGACGTCGGCGTCGTTGGCGAGCACGTTGCCGGAGACGGCGGACTCCTCGCTGGTCGACGCGCTGTCGTCGTTCGCCACCGGGGCGTCGTTGCCGCCGTTGACGGTGACCGTCACGGTCGAGGTGGACGTGGCGCCATGCTCGTCGCTGATCGTGTAGCTGACGACGACGCTGGCACTCTCGCCGGTGTCGAGATAGTCGAAGTCCGTGCCGGGATTGAACACGACCTGGTTGGCGACCACCGACGCGCTGCCCTGGCCGGCCGGCGCCGAAGCGGCGATGACGGTCCGCACCGCGCCATTGTCGACATCGGTGTCGTTGGCGAGGACGTCGATCGAGACCGCGCTGTTCTCCCCAGTGGACGCCACGTCCGGATTGGCGACCGGCGCATCGTTGCGGCCCGCGATGGCGATGGTCAGCGTGCCGGTGTCGCTGAGGCTTCCGTCCGAGACGGTATAGGTGAAGCTGTCGGTTACCGTCTGCCCCAGCGCCAGCGATTGGGTCGAAGCGTAGGGCGTGTAGGTGTAGGTGCCGTTGGCGCTCATCGTCAGCGTGCCGTAGACTCCGTACAAGGTGCCCGCAGTGGCCGTCAGGCTCTGGTGCTCCCAGTCGAAATCGTTAGCGAGCACGCTCGATCCCGAATAGGTGCCGACGTCCTCGTTCGTGGACGCCGTGTCGTCGAACGCGATCGGCGCGTTGTTCTTGGTGAGGTCGATCACCGCGTCGGCGAAGACGAGCCGCTCGACCGAGATGAGACGGTCGTAACCGTCGATCATGCTCCCGCCGACATGGTTGATGAAGAACTCTTCGCCGTTGCGGCTATAGGTGTAGTCCTTGATCGAGCCGGAGTAGACGGCGGTGTCGGTGCCCGTGCCGCCGTGGATGAAATCGTTGCCCGCGCCGCCGCGGATATAGTCGTCGCCTTCGTTGCCCTGGAGCTGGTCGTTGCCGGCGCCGCCATCAAGGAAGTCCCCGCCCGCCCGGCCCTGAATGAAGTCGTCGCCGCTCCCACCGTTGATGGTGTCGCTGCCGTTGGTGCCCTTCACGATCTCGTCCCAGCTCATTCTAAATCCCTTCCCGGATTCCAGTGACGGGAACAGTCAGGCACAAGCATTTCCGACGAAAAACGGACAGAAATGCTTGGACGCGGCTCCCCGGCACTACCTCTACAGATATCTCGACCGAGCCCCCCCAACCGAGAGCGTGACGAGTGCTCGACTCGCCCCGACTTGTTCTGCCCCGGCAGCGAGTCTGACGTGCCTCGTCGCTGCTGTCCAGACCCCGGCAAGCTATTTATTAATGATGGCCGAGTCTCCTTCAAAAAGGCTCGCCCCACGCCGAGAGGGGCTGGGCGGATCCACGGCGGACCGGATTCCCCCTTTGCGGGGTTTGAGGTTAAAGGCGGTGCTCGGGATCGCCCGACATTTCCCGGGACGACGAGGAGTGAAAATGGATTACCAGGCCCTGATCGACGAAGTGCTGTCGGACGTTTCCGCCTACAAGGGGCAGGGCAATGTCGCGTCCTATATCCCGGCCCTCGCCCAGGCCGATCCGAACAAGCTCGGCCTCGCGCTCGTGCTCGAGGACGGATCGAGCTTCGTCGCCGGGGACGCCGACGAGTCCTTCTCGATCCAGAGCATCTCCTACGTCTTCGCTCTGTGCCTCGCTCTGCATCACGTCAAAGCCTCGCTCTGGAACCATGTCGGACGCGAGCCCGCCGGATCGCCGATCAACTCGATCCTCCAGCTGGAGATGGAGAAGGGCCGGCCGCGCAACCCGATGACGAGCGCCGGGGCCCTGGTGGTGTGCGACCAGCTGGTCGGAGCGGCGGGCGGCGCCGACGGAGCGGTGGGCGAGCTGGTCGGGTTCCTTCGCGAACGCTGCGGAAGCGAGACGGTGGCGATCGACGAGAGCCTCGCCATGTCCGAATCGCGGGCAGGCGCCTTCAATCGGAGCCTCGCCCATTTCATCGCCGCCTTCGGCAACCTCAAGGCTCCCGTCGAGCAGGTGCTGTCCGCTTATTACCGGCAATGCTCGGTGGCGATGAGCTGCCGCCAGCTGGCCCAGGCGGCTTTGTTCCTCGCCTTCGACGGAGTCGACCCGCGCACCGGGGACGCAGTCACCGTCGCTTCGCGCTCGCGGCGGATCAACGCCTTGATGCTGACGTCGGGCCATTACGACAATAGCGGCGACTTCGCCTTCCGGGTCGGACTTCCGGGCAAGAGCGCGATGAGCGGCGGGATCCTCGCCATCGTGCCGGGGACCGGCGCGGTCTGCGCCTGGTCGCCGGGGCTGAACGCGGCCGGGACCTCGCTGGCGGGGGCGATGGCGCTGGAAAGGCTCGCGGAGCGGACGGGGTGGTCGATTTTCGTGTAGCTTCAATCCTCCCCGGCATTTGCCGGGGAGGGGGACCAGGCGAAGCCTGGTGGAGGGGTCCTTTCAAACTCCGAAGAACCCCTCCACCGCCTTCGCGCGGTCCGCCTCCCCGAGAAATCTCGGGGAGGAATTTGGTCAGTCGCATGCTAACCTCCCCCCATGATCCTTTCCCTCCTCCTCGCCGCCGCAGTGCCTGCCGCGCCCGCCTGTCCCATCGAAAAGGCCGTCTACCGGCTCAAGGGCGACCCGAAGTTCACGGCCGGCTTCGCCCGGCAGGACCGGCGCGATTCGGGAGTCTCGGATCTCGTCCTGTGGCTGAGGACCCCGAAGCGCACCTACTGGTTCGGGTTCGCCGCTCCCAACGGCTATGGCGGCACCTATCTGACGCCCGAGATCGACCCGCAATTGTCGGCCCGACTATCCGACGACGAGGAGCGCGACAGGGCGGAGAAGATGGATCCGGCCGAGCCGCTCAACGTCGAGTTCGACGCTTTCGCCTCGAATCTTTCAGTCTTCGAGGCCCCGCCCCGCTCCTCCGACAAGCCGCCGTCCCTGCTGTTCGCGCGCGGTCTCGGCCCGGCGCTCTGGTACGGCCCGTCCAACCTCGCCGGCAACGATCAGACGGCCGAGCGGGAAGGTATGCCGATCGGTTTCTTCGTTCCCGCCGGATGCGGCGGGCCGCCGAAATAGCGCGTCGTCGCGGCTGAAGCCGGGACCTCGGGACGAGAAGTCTCGGTGGGTCTCTCCGAGGTCCCGGCTTTCGCCGGGATGACGGGTGCAGGCCGCGCACCTGACGCGCCGAAATTCGCAGAGCCGCCGCCTCCGCTTTCTGCTATGCGCGCGCCATGGCTGACGGCGAAACGGCTCTGCTCCTTGCCCGCGCGCAGTTCGCCTTCACGATCTCGTTTCACTTCATCTTCCCCGCTTTCTCGATCGGGCTTGCGAGCTATCTCGCAGTCCTGGAAGGCCTTTGGCTGGCGACAGGCAAGACGCGCTTCCTCACGCTGTTCCGCTATTGGCTGAAGATCTTCGCAATCGCCTTCGCGATGGGCGTCGTTTCGGGGATCGTCATGTCCTACCAGTTCGGGACCAACTGGTCGGTCTTCTCCGACCGGGCCGGGCCGATCGTCGGACCGCTCATGGCCTATGAGGTGCTGACCGCCTTCTTCCTCGAGGCCGGCTTCCTGGGGGTGATGCTGTTCGGGCTGGAGCGGGTCGGCAAGAAGCTTCACTTCCTCGCGACCCTGATGGTGGCGGCGGGGACCGCGATGTCGGCTTTCTGGATACTGAGCGTGAACAGCTGGATGCAGACCCCGACCGGCTGGACGATGAACGCCCAGGGCCAGTTCGTCCCGGCGGGGAGCTGGCTCGACATCATCTTCAATCCGAGCTTCCCCTACCGGCTCGTCCATACGGTGCTTGCGGCCTATCTGACGACGGCGCTCGTCGTCGGAGCGGTGGGGGCGTGGCACCTTCTCAAGGGACGCGACAACGAGGCGGTGCGGACCAGCTTCTCGATGGCGATGTGGATGGCCGCACTGGTGGCGCCGGTGCAGATAGTCGCCGGCGACCTGCACGGGCTCAACACGCTTGAGCACCAGCCCGTCAAGATCATGGCGATGGAAGGCCATTTCGAGAGCTACGAGAAGGGGGCGCCCCTCATCCTGATCGGCCACCCCAATCGCGAGGCCGAGAAGACCCGGGTGCTGATCGAGGTGCCCAAGCTGTCCTCGCTCATCCTCAAGCACGATCCCGACGCTCCGCTCCGCGGTCTGAAGACGGTAGCGAAGGCGGATCGCCCGCCGGCGGAGATCGTCTTCTGGTCGTTCCGAACCATGGTCGGGCTCGGTTTGCTGATGTTCGCGCTCGGGCTGTGGAGCCTGCTCGCCCGGTTGCGGGGGCGCCTCTATCGCTGGCGGTGGCTTCACCGTTTCGCGGTCGCGATGGGGCCGGCCGGGTTCGTCGCGGTGATCGCGGGCTGGGTGACGACCGAGGTCGGGCGCCAGCCCTGGGTGATCTACGGGCTTCTCCGGACGAAGGACGCCGTGTCGCCGATCGCCGCGCCGGGAGTGACGGGGTCGCTGATCGCCTTCGTCATCGTCTATTTCGCGGTGTTCGGGGCTGGGACGATGTACATTTTAAGGCTGATGGCGAAGGCGCCGGAAGAAGGCGAGGAGGGTGAGCCGAAGGCTCCGATCCGGACGGCCGGGGTCACTCCGGCGGCGGGCGTGGGGAGGGGCGGATGAGGTCGTTCTTGTCCTCCCCGCGCGAAGCGGGGGGAGGGGGACCACACGAAGTGTGGTGGAGGGGTAGCTGCCCCGAGCCGAGAGGTTCGCTCGCGAGCCCCCCGGGTCCGCGCGGGCTACCCCTCCACCATGCTTCGCATGGTCCCCCTCCCCATCTGCGATGGGGAGGACGAGGATGATCGACCTCACCATCGTCTGGGCCGTGATCATCGCCTTCGCGGTCGCCGCTTATGTGGTGATGGACGGGTTCGACCTCGGTATCGGGATCCTCTTCCCCTTCTTCCCGGTCGGCAGGGAGCGGGACCGGGCGATGAACGCGATCGCTCCGGTGTGGGACGGCAACGAGACCTGGCTCGTGCTCGGCGGCGGCGGCCTGCTCGCCGCCTTCCCGCTGGCTTATTCGATCATCCTTCCAGCGCTCTACGCGCCGCTGATCGCGATGCTTCTGGGACTCGTCTTCCGGGGAGTCGCCTTCGAGTTCCGCTGGCGCGACCCGGGGCACCGCCGGTTGTGGGATTCCGGCTTCTTCGCGGGCTCGCTCGCAGCGACCTTCGCCCAGGGGGTGACTCTGGGAGCGCTCGTCCAGGGCATTACCGTCGAGGGCCGGGCCTATGCCGGCGGCTGGTGGGAGTGGCTGACTCCGTTCAGCCTCCTGACCGGAGCGAGCCTGGTCGCCGGCTATGCGCTGCTGGGCGCCGCCTGGCTGATCTGGAAGACCGAGGGGCCCTTGCAGGACCAGGCGAGGCGGCTGGCGCGCCTCCTCCTTCCGGTCCTGCTCGCCGCGATCGGGGCGGTCAGCCTCTGCACCCCTTTCGTCGAGCCCAAATATTTCCAGCGCTGGTTTCAAACGCCGGGGCTCTTCGTCGCCGTGCCGATGCCGCTGCTGGTCGCCACCATTGCCTTCCTCGCGTGGCGAAGCTTCGGGCGAGGGCGGGACTGGGCGCCCTTCGTCTGGTCGCTGGCGCTGTTCGGGCTGACGCTCGCCGGCCTAGCAATCTCGATCTGGCCCGACGTCATCCCCGGCCGCCTCTCGATCTGGCAGGCCGCCGCACCGCATTCGAGCCAGCTCTTCATGCTGGCCGGCGCCCTCGTCCTAATCCCGCTCATCCTCGTCTACACGGCGTGGAGCTACTGGGTGTTCCGGGGCAAGGTGGGGGAGGAGGGCTATCATTAAGGCCCGGCAGCTCGCCTGGTTCGTCGGGCTGTGGGCGGCGGGCGTTGCAAGCGTCGGCGCGCTCGCCTTCATCCTGAAGTGGTGGCTCCGCTGAAACCTCGGCGGTCAGGGTGATTTCCTCGTCATTCCCGCGAAAGCGGGGATCCGGACGCCTTCCGAACCGCTCCGCAGCCCGCGGATTCCCGCTTTCGCGGGAATGACGAAAGTCGAATCCCGGAACCTGCCCTTGTCGCGCCGCATTGTCCTGCTTATGGCCGCGCCAACCCACCTTCACCCGAGAGATTAGATTCCATGAGCCTCCGCAACGTGGCCATCATCGCGCACGTCGATCACGGCAAGACCACCCTCGTCGATCAGTTGTTCCGCCAGTCCGGCACCTTCCGCGACAATCAGCGCGTGGAAGAGCGGGCGATGGATTCGAACGACCTTGAGAAGGAGCGCGGGATCACCATCCTCGCCAAATGCACCTCGGTCGAATGGCAGGGCACCCATATCAACATCGTCGACACGCCCGGCCATGCCGATTTCGGAGCCGAGGTCGAGCGAATCCTCTCGATGGTGGACGGAGTGATCCTCCTCGTCGACGCGGCCGAGGGGCCGATGCCGCAGACCAAGTTCGTCACCGGCAAGGCGCTCGCCCTCGGCCTGAGGCCCATCGTCGTCGTCAACAAGATCGATCGGCCCGACGCCCGGGCGGCCGAAGTGCTCGACGAAGTGTTCGAGCTGTTCCTCACCCTCGAGGCGAGCGACGAGCAGCTCGACTTCCCGACCCTCTACGCCTCGGGCCGCTCGGGCTATGCCGGCCTCAGCGACGACGTCCGCGAAGGCGACCTCACCCCCCTGTTCGAGGCGATCGTCGGCCACATCCCGGCCCCCGACGCCAATCCCGAAGGCCCCTTCCGAATGATCGGGGTGCTCCTCGACCGCGACCCGTTCCTGGGCCGGATCCTCACCGGACGGATCGAGAGCGGCCGGCTCAACGTCAACATGCCGATCAAGGCGCTCGACGTCGACAATGCCGAGGTCGAGACCGGCCGTGCGACCAAGGTCTTCGCCTATCGCGGGCTCGAACGGGTCCCGGTCGAGACCGCCCAGGCGGGGGACATCGTCGCCATCGCGGGCCTGACCAAGGCGACCGTCTCCAACACCATCGCGGAGATGGCCGTCACCCGGGCGATCGCCGCCCGGCCGATCGACCCGCCGACGCTGGCGATGAGCTTCGCCGTCAACGACAGCCCCTATGCCGGCCGCGAGGGCGACAAGGTGCAGAGCCGGGTGATCCGCGACCGGCTGGAGCGCGAGGCCGAGACCAACGTCGCCATCCGACTCACCGAGAGCGCCGAGAAGGACGCCTTCGAAGTGGCCGGGCGCGGCGAGCTCCAGCTCGGAGTGCTGATCGAAACGATGCGCCGCGAGGGCTTCGAGCTTTCGATCAGCCGCCCGCGGGTGTTGTTCCAGGACGGTCCGAGCGGCCGCGAGGAGCCCTACGAGACGGTGGTCATCGACGTCGACGAGGAACATGCCGGAACCGTCGTCGAGAAGATGGCGCAGCGTAAAGGCGAGATGACCGACATGCGCCCGTCGGGCGGGGGCAAGACCCGGCTGACCTTCTCGGCGCCGTCGCGCGGCCTGATCGGCTATCACGGCGAGTTCCTCTCCGACACGCGCGGCACCGGGATCATGAACCGGCTGTTCGAGAAATACGGCCCCTACAAAGGTCCGATCACCGGCCGGCAGAACGGAGTCCTCATCTCGATGGAGCAGGGCGAGGCAGTCGCCTACGCGCTCAACATGCTGGAAGAGCGCGGAGTCCTGTTCATCTCGCCCGGCGAGAAGCTCTACGAGGGCATGATCATCGGCGAGAACGCCAAGCCCCAGGACCTCGAGGTCAATCCGCTGAAGTCCAAGCAGCTCACCAACTTCCGGGCGAGCGGCCCGAAGGACGAGAGCATCCGCCTCACCCCACCGCGCCGGATGACCCTGGAGCAGGCCATCGCCTACATCCAGGACGACGAGCTGGTCGAAGTGACCCCGAAGGCGATCCGGCTGAGGAAGCGCCACCTCGATCCGCACGAGCGCAAGCGGCAGTCGCGCAAGGCCGAGGCCGCCTAGGCGGCCGACGCCATCCCAAGAAACCCGTTTACAAAGGACCCGACGTACATGCCGCCCTTCAAGGACACCTTCCAGGACCGGGTCGGCCAGGCCGCCGAAGCCAAGCGCAAGGCGCTCGACAAGCTTCGCTCCAAGCCTCCGGTCGACGAAGCCGTCGCCGCCGCCCGTCAGGAGGCGGCCCGCCAGCGCGAAGCGCGGGCCGAAGAGAAGCGGGCCGCCAAGGCGGAGAAGCTGAAGGCCGCCGAGGAGGCCCGCGCCGCCGATGAGGCGAAGGCCGCGACGGACGCCGCCGCCCTGAAGCCGCCGCCGAGCGAAGCGGAGCGCAAGGCCGCCCGCGACGCCCGCTACGCGGCCCGCAAGAGCCGGAAGTAAGAGTCGCTTTTCAAGGCGAATCAGACGCTAGCAGCCGCCGGGCAGGGATTGGCCGCGGCCTCAGGCCGTGTCCTTCTCGCTCTCTACGACCCAGAGGAGGTTGCCGTCGCGGTCGGTGAGGCAGAAGGCGGGTAGGCCGTCCCAGATGTCGGTGCGGGGCCTGGTGAGCGACGGGAAGATCCACTTCCAGCCCATTCGGGTGTCGGCGAAGCTGTCGTACCAGCCGGCGACGTCGGCGACCCGGATGATGCACAGGCTCTGGTGGCGGATATAGTCGTCCTGCCTGTAGTCGATCGAGCTCAGCCGGAAGTCGATCTCGACCTCGCCTCTTTTCAGCCTGAGCCAGTTGTCCTCCGGTCCGGGCTCGCCGCCGACCGGCTCGAAGCCGAAATAGCGGTAGAAATTGCGGGTCCGCCCCAGATCGAGGCTTGGAAGGGCGGGAACGGCCTTGTCGGTCAATCGTGCCTCCTGGACGAAAGTCGGCGTTTAGACGGGCGCCGCACTTCTGCACAATTTCTCCTTTTCGCAGGCATCGGGGCTGCAAGAGTCTGTGCGAGAAGGAAGGCTCATGGTGTAAGGCGAAAGTGAAATGATGGCGGGACAGATGCAGCTTGACGGGCAAAGCGGTGGCCAGGGTTGGCGGATGGCGGTGTGGGGCGGAGCGGCGGCGCTGATGCTGGCGCCGGCGATCGCGAACCAGGTTACGGACGAGGTTACGTGGGACCCGGCCGATTTCATCCTCTTCGCAACGATGCTCGCCGCGGCGTGCGGCGCCTGGGAGGTGGCGATGCGCTGGACCAAGAGCAGGGCCTATGCCGCGGGAGCCATCGTCGCGGCCGGGGCGGCGTTGCTGCTCTTCATGGTCAACGGCGCCGTCGGCTTCATCGGCGATGAGGGCAATCCGGTGAACCTGATATTCTTCGGAGTGCTCACCCTCGCCGCGGGCGGGGGGATGATCGTCCGATTCCGTGCCGAGGGCATGGCCCGGACCATGGCCGTCACGGCCGGAGCGCAGGTCGCGGCTGGGGCGCTGGGCGTTGCGATGGTCCCGGACGTTCGCGGTTTCCTGCTCGGGACGGCGCTGTTCGTTCCGCTGTGGCTCCTTTCCTCGTGGCTGTTCGCGCGGGCGGCGCGGGAAGGGGTCCGGAGTCTGTAAGAGCCCCTCCACCACGCTTCGCATGGTCCCCATGCCCTGCAAATGCGGGACCTTTGCATAACCCCTGCGAAGCGCTCGCAGACAAAGCCCCTCCCCTTCAGGGGAGGGGTTGGGTGGGGAATGTGGGGGAGAATGTTCGCTGACGCCGGTGAGGCGAGCAGACAACCCCCGCCCCAACCCCTCCCCTGAAGGGGAGGGGGTAGCACCCGGCGACTTATGCAAAGATCCCGCAAATGCAGGGGAGGATTTCACGATCAGCCCCTGATCACGTGCGGGAGGAAACGCGCCCGGTTGCCGGTGATGAGGCCGTCCTCGCGGATGCCCATCCCGGCGGCTTCGCCGTCGACCACCCAGCTCCCGAGCACCGGATAGCCCCCGCCGAAGTCGCGCAGAGGGTAGAGCTCCTGGTACATTGTCAGGCCTTCCACATATTCGCCCTGGGTGCGGGCGACGGTGCGCCCGCCCTGGACGACCTCGATGTTCGAGCCTTCGCGGGCGAGGAAGGGCTTGGCGACGTAGCTGCTCCCGATCTTCTCCGGGCGAACGGAGGCGGCGAGCAGGTTGGGGTGGTTGGGGAACATGTTCCAGAGGATCTGGAGGACCGCCTTGTTGCTCCAGATCATCTTCCAGATGGGCTCGATCCAGGCGGTATCGGGGAGGTGGCGGACGACGTCGGGACCATAAGCCTCCCCGACGATCCACTCCCAGGGATAGAGCTTGAAGATCGCGGTGATCAGATTGTCCTCATGGTCGAGGATCCGGCCCTCCGAATCGAGGCCGATATCGTCGATCATCACCCCATGCGTCTCGAGGCCGGCCTGGGTGGCGAGGTCGCGAAGGTAGGTGGTTGTGATCGTGTCCTCGTGCGACGGGTCGGCGGTGTGGGTGAACCAGATGCGGCGCCCGTCGAGGCGCGGGCGAAGCTCGGCCCAGCGGGCGATCAGCTTCTCGTGAAGGCTGTTGAACTGATCGAAATCGGGGAACAGGTCTTCCTTCCACTCCCACTGGATCACCGCCGCTTCGAGGAGCGAAGTCGGAGTGTCGCAGTTGAACTCGAACAGCCTGGGCTCGCCCTCGCCATTATAGCCGAGGTCGAATCGGCCGTAGTTGAGCGAGGGCGGCTCCTGCTTCCAGGCGGCCTTTATGGCGCGGTGGCAGAAGGCCGGGATCCCGAACAGTTCGAGCAGGGTCGGGTCGTTGGCGATCTCCTCGCCGGCTTCGAGGAAGAGTTCGTAGAGCGTTTCCGTCGCGGTCTCGATCGTCCCGATCTCGGCCGGAGTGAAGGAATAATAAGCGCTCTCGTCCCAATAGGATTGGCCCGCCTCGCTGTGCCAGATCAGGCCCTGGGCTTCGACGATGGACTGCCATCCCTCGCGCGGGGCCGCCGAGTGCCGCTCCATCCGGGGCTCAGGACCTGCCGCCGCCGAAGCGACGGGAGCTCGAGCCCAGACCGCCGCGCGAGACGGCCTGCGAGCGGGTCATCTTCGTCGAGGCGGGCGCCCGGGCGTAGCTGACGCCGGGCCGGGGAGCGAAGGAGCCGGGCCGGCCGTGGCGGGCGTAGCGGCGGTCGTAGATGGAATCGCCATAATAAGGCAGCGCGGCATTTCGTCCGATATAATACCAGAGGAAGGCGCTCGAGAGCCCGCCGCCGCCGCGCCGGCCGTCGCCGCACAGATCGTCGTCGACCCGGCTGCCCTGCCGGTCGACGCAGACGGCGGTGTCGCGGTCCGCGATCACGTCCTCGTTCCAGCCGTCGTTCGACGAGCAGGCGGGCAAGGCGACCAGGGCCGCAGCCATCGCCGTCGTCATGGACAATTGCTTCCTCATCCTCTGGGTCCTCGTTCCGGCTCAGGGAACCATGCAGGCGGCCTGGAGGATTCCGATCCCCAGGCCGGCGCCGCCGACGAATATGCCCGACGCCGCGCAGCCTTCCGCAATCCGGGTCGAGATCGTCCTGAAGAGCAGCCTCGAGATGAGGAAGAAGACGGCCAGCTGGACGATCGCGGCGACGGCGCCCCAGAGCAGCATGTCGGGAATGTCGACGCTGTGGCCGATGACCATCGCGACGGGCACGCAGAAGCCGAGGAAGGTCCCGGTGAGCTGGACCGCCGCGGCGCTGTTCCCCTTCCGGATGAGGTCGAACTCGCGGTGTGGAGTGATCATCACGTAGAAAGCGAGGAAGGCGGCGGCGAGCGCGATGGCCGCTGCGAAATAAGCCAGGAAATGCGGCAGCGTCTCCGTGAAATAAGCGAACATCCGGGACCCCTTGCCCTTGCGGCGAAGGCATGGGCGTAACAGCCTGAAAGCCTGTGC
This sequence comes from Allosphingosinicella sp., assembly GCA_036387875.1. GTDB lineage: Bacteria > Pseudomonadota > Alphaproteobacteria > Sphingomonadales > Sphingomonadaceae > Allosphingosinicella. Next base: position 12,157 of record DASVSX010000068.1, read on the forward strand.
GAAAGGCCGATGCCGCTTTTGCGGGCAATACAGGGCGGCCTGAATTTTGTAGGACAAACCAAGAACGAAACGCGCTATAACGGCGTGATGGATCGCGACTCCGGGGGAGGGGCGATCCGGCAGGCGAGAAAAGGACCGTCGCTTTACGCATCGTAAAGCGATCCTTTCTAATCTGGCCGGAACTTTGGGGGGAAATGCAAAATGGCTTATGGTCGCCGGGGCGGCGAATTCGTCGTCAACAAGCAGCTCGTTGGAATCCAGTACGCGCCTTCGGTCGCCGGCTTCGCGTCCGGCGGGTTCATCGTGGTGTGGGAGACCCTCGACACCCTGCAGGACGGCGCCGGCCGGGCGGTCAAGGCCCAACGTTACGACTCCCTGGGCAATGCCGTCGGTCCGGAGATGCTGATCAACAGCGCCGCCGCCGGCGACCAACGCGCGCCGAGCGTCACCACCCTCGCCTCGGGCGGCTTTGTCGTCACCTGGGAGACGACCGACACGACCCAGGACGGAAGCGGCCGGGCGATCAAGGGCCAGCTGTTCGACTCGAGCGGCCTCGCCGTCGGCGCCGAGTTCCGGATCAACACCCAGTCGCTCGCCGACCAGACCAAATCCAGCGTCAGCGGCCTGCAGGGCGGCGGCTTCGTCGTCACCTGGCAGAGCGAGGATTCGACACAGGACGGCCACACCAGCGCGATCAAAGGGCAGATCTACAGCGCGGCGGGAATCGCCGTCGGCGGCGAGTTCCTCGTCAACACCGGAGCGGTCGGCGGCGAAAGCTCGCCCAGCGTTACCAGTCTCGCGGGCGGCGGTTTCGTGGCGACCTGGACGCTGGGCTCGGGGACCAGCGCCGATATCTACGCGCAGGTCTTCAGCTCGAGCGGCGCAAAGACCGGCGGGCAGTTCCGGGTCAACTCCACTTTGCCCAACAATCAGGGCTCGCCGAGCGTGACCGAGATTTCGGGAGGACGGTTCGTCGTCACCTGGAGCAGCTGGGCCAGCCTCAACACGGGCGACGTCGAGATTCGCGCCCGGATGTTCTCGGCGAACGGAACGCCGCTGGGCAACGATTTCCTGGTCAGCACGACCCGCCTCCAGCCCGATTTCGGCTTCCCGGTGGAATCCTCGCAGCCGAATGTCGAGGACCTGCCCGACGGCGGCTTCGTCATCACCTGGACCCATTCGGGCGGCAACTACATGTGGAGCTCGATCCGCGGCCAGTTCTTCGACTCAAGCGGCAACCGCGTCGGCTCGGAGGTGCTGGTCAGCACGGTGACCGACCGGGTCGAGGGCCAGGGCGATGTCGCCGTCGACGGCAACGGCAATCTGCTCGCGGTTTGGGGCAGCGCCAACCAGTCCAACCAGAATGACGATATCCGGGGCCAGCTCTTCGTCGCCAGCGGCGCGCCCGAGATCGTTTCGAACGGGGGCGCGGACTCCGCTTCCGTGACGGCCGCCGAGAACCAGAATGCGGTGACGATCGTGACCGCCGTGGATTCGGACGGGTCGGGCAGCCTCGTTTATTCGATCGTCGGCGGGCTCGACGCCTCGCGCTTCGCCATCAACGCCTCGACCGGAGCCCTCACCTTCGTCTCGGCTCCGAATTTCGAAGCGCGTTTGGATAATGGCGGAAACAACGTCTACGACGTCGTGGTCTCGGTTTCCGACGGCGTGAACACCGACATCCAGGCGCTCGCGGTCGCCGTCACGAACGTCAATGAAGCCCCGACCATCTCGTCGAGCAACCCGAGCGATTATTTCCACAGGGAGAACGGAACCGCGGTCGCGACCTTCTCCGCCTCCGACCCGGACGGCACTGCGCCGACCTGGTCGATCGCTGGCGGCCCGGATGCCGCCCTGTTCGCCATCGATCCCGCCACCGGAGCGCTCCGCTTCGTCACCGCGCCCAATTTCGAGGCGCCCACCGACGTCGGCGCCAACAATTTCTACAACGTCACCATCGCCGCGAGCGACGGCAGCCTGACGGCCACCAAGGCACTGACCATCGAGATCGCCAACCTGGATGAAGGACCCATCATCGTCTCGGGCGGCGGCGGAGACACCGCTTCGATCAGCGTCGCCGAGAACCGCCAGGTGGCCACCACCATCGTCGCGGACGATCCGGATGCGAGGGACTCCGCCTACACCTTCTCGATCATCGGCGGCGCCGACGCCGCCTTGTTCACCATCCACGCCCAGCTCGGCCAGCTGTACTTCCGAAACAATCTCGGCGCCAATTTCGAGGCGCCGACCGATGCCGGCGGCAACAACGTCTATGACGTGATCGTGTCCGTCAGCGACGGCTTCAATCCGGCGGACATCCAGGTGCTCTCGATCACCGTAACCGACGCCAACGACGCGCCCGTCATCACCTCCAACGGCGGCGGCTTCCTCGCTTCCGTCTCGATGCCCGAGAACCAGCTCGCGGTCACCACCGTCACCGCCGCCGACGTGGAAAACGGCCCTCTCACCTATTCGATCGCGGGAGGCGCCGATGCCGCGCTCTTCGCCATCAATGCCCAGTCGGGGCTGCTGAGCTTTCTCGCAGCGCCGGACCGGGAAGCGCCGCGCGACGCGGGGGCCAACCACGTCTATAACGTCACCGTGTCGGTTTCGGACGGAGAAAAGTCCGCCACCCAGCAGCTTTCGATCACCGTCCTGGACGTCAACGAGGCGCCCGTCATCACCTCGAACGGCGGCGGCAGCGCAGCGGCGATCTCGGTGACGGAGAACTCGCTTGCGGTGACCAACGTCGCGGCGACCGATCCGGAGGGCAAATCACTTTCCTATGCGATCACCGGCGGCGCCGACGCGTCGCGTTTCGCGATCAACCCGGTCACCGGCGCCCTGAGCTTCGTGACGGCGCCGGATCGCGAGCAGCCGACGGATTCGGATGGGAACAACGTCTACGCGGTTACCGTCGGCGCGAGCGACGGCGTGGTCTCCGGTTCGCAGGCCCTGTCAATCACGGTCGCCAACGCGAACGAGCGCCCGGTCATCGTCTCGAACGGGGGCGGGACGTCGGCCTCGGTCAGCATCGACGAAGGCCAGACCGCCGTCACGACGGTCGTCGCGGCCGATCCGGACGGGGCCGGTTCGGTCATCTATTCGATCAGCGGCGGGACTCATGCCGGCCTGTTCGTCATCGATGCCGCGACGGGCGCTTTGAGCTTCGCCTCGGCGCCCGATTACGAGACGCCGCCGGCCGGGTCGGCCAATGTCTATTCGGTGACGGTGACCGCGAGCGACGGCGAACTGAGCAGCTCCCAATCGGTTCAAATAGGGGTCCGCAACGTCAACGAAGGCGTGACCATCACCTCGGGAGCGGCGCAGTCGGTCGTCGAGAACTCCACGGCCGTCGTCACGGTGGCCGCGCAGGATCTCGACGGGGACTCGGTGAGCTTCGCCATTTCCGGGGGCGCCGACGCCCATCTGTTCGCCATCGACCCGGCGAGCGGCGTCCTGCGCTTCCTCGGCGCGCCCAATTTCGAGGGCCCCGCCGACGCGGACGGCAACAACGTCTACGACGTGACGATTTCCGCCAGCGACGGCACCCTTTCGGCGACTCGCGCCTTTTCAGTCACGGTGACGAACGAGAACGAGGCGATCGCCTTCGTTTCCGGCGGGGGCGGGGACCATGCCTCCGTGACGATCGACGAAAATACCGGCCCGGTGCTCCAACTGCTGGCCGTCGATCCGGACGGCGGCACGCCGTTTTACGGAATCGCGGGCGGCGCGGACGCGGCGCTGTTCATGCTCGATCCCGTCACGAAGGCTCTCCAGTTCAGGAACCGGCCGGATTTCGAAAGCCGGCAGGATTCGGACGGCGACAATGTCTACGAAGTGATCGTCGGAACGAGCGACGGCCAGACCTACGACTATCAGGCAATCTCGGTGACTGTGGCCGACGTCTATGAGGGGCCGGTCTTCGGAGCGCCGAGCGCGGAATTCCGGGTCGGCGAGAACGAGAGCCGGGCGGGCGTCGTTTCGGCGGTGAGCGGCGACGGCAATGCGCTTTCCTACACGATCACCGGCGGCGAGGATTCTGCTCTTTTTTCGATCGACTCCGCGACGGGAGCGTTGAGCTTCGTCGGAGCGCCCGATTTCGAGGCGCCCCGGGATTCCGGAGGGCGCAATGTCTACCGCCTGACGGTCACGGCGAGCGACGGAACGCACGGCACCAGCCAGGCCGTGACCGTCGTCGTGGGCAATGTCGATGAGGGGATCGAGCTGCTCTCCTACGGCGGCGGCGACACCGTCTCGCTGTCCGTTGCCGAGAACGGCGCTCCGGTCGGCCGGGTCGAGGGGCTGGACCTCGACGGCGGCGAGGTGACCTACTCGATCGCCGGCGGAGCGGATTCGGGCCTGTTCGAGGTCGATTCGGTCACCGGAGCGCTCAGCTTCGTCTCCGGTCCGGATTTCGAAGCCGCGGCCGATTCCAACGGCGACAACGTCTACGACGTCGCCGTCGCGGCCAGCGCCGGCGGCTCAACCGCCACCCAGAGCTTCACGATTTCGGTGACGAACCTGAACGAGGGCATCTTCATTACGTCGAACGGCGGCGGCGGCGACGTCGCTTTGACGAGGAACGAAGGCGAGCGCGCAGTAACCACCGTCGCGGCCCATGATCCGGACGGGACCCCGTCCGTCTATTCCATCGTAGGAGGCGCGGACGCCGCCTTGTTCACGATCGACGCGGTCACCGGCCTGCTGAGCTTCGTCGGGACTCCCGATTACGAAGCGCCGGCCCATGGGAGCAATTCCTACGATGTGGAGGTCGGAGCCAGCGACGGTGAGATCATTGTCACCCAGAGGATCCAGGTCCAGATCCGCAACGTCAACGAAGGCGTCGCGATCACGTCCGGCGGCGGCGCGCAATCCTTCGCCGTCGCCGTCGCGGAGAACGGCACGGCCGTGACAAGCGTCGCGGCCAGCGACGTCGATGGGGATTCGCTCACTTATTCCATCAGCGGAGGCGCGGATTCGTCCCGCTTCTCGATCGACGCCCGGACCGGCGCGCTGAGCTTCGTCCAGGCCCCCAATTTCGAGACGCGCGCCGACGCCGACGGCGACAATGTCTACGACGTCGTCGTGTCCGTCACGGACGGGGTCTTCACCGACAGCCAGGCGCTCGCAGTGACCGTCACCGACGTGAACGAGCCCGTTTCGATCACTTCCAACGGCGGCGGCGCCGGCGCCTCGGTCGCGGTGGCGGAGAACGGCATTGCGGTAACCGTCGTCACCGCCGGCGACCCGGACGGCTCAGTCCTGAGCTACGCCATTGCGGGCGGAGCCGATGCGGCCCGGTTCACCATCGACTCGAGCACGGGCGTCCTCGCGTTCGTCGCTGCGCCCAACTTCGAAGGCTCCGCCGACTCCGGGGGCGACAATGTGTACGACGTGATCGTCTCCGCGAGCGACGGCAGCTTCACCGACAGCCAGTCCATCGCGGTCACCGTCGGCAATGTCGACGAGCCGATTGCGATCCTCTCTTATGCCGGCTCGGCCGCGGTCGCGCTGACCGTGCAGGAGGGCAGCGTCGCGGTCGGCGACGTCGACGCCAAAGACGAGGAGGACATGACGGTCACTTTCTCGATCACTGGAGGCGCCGACGCGGCGCTCTTCCGGGTCGACCCCTATACCGGCGCGCTGGCGTTCAACGATGGAGTATATCCCGACTTCGAGGCGCCCGCCGATTCCGGCGGCAACAACGTCTACGACGTCGTGGTCACCGCAAGCTCTTCGACCTCGAGCGCCGGCCAGGCCTTTGCCGTCACCGTCGCGAACCGGAACGAGGGTCTCTGGATCACGTCCGACGGAGGCGGCGACGCCACCATCTCGGTCAATGAGGGCAGCCGGACGGTGACCATTGTCACCGCCTTCGACCGGGACGGGGACGCGCCGACTTATTCGATCCTCGGGGGTGCGGACGCCGCGCTGTTCGCGATCGACCCGGCGACCGGAGTCCTGACCTTCATCGCCGCCCCGGATTACGAGGCGCCCGGCAATGGCTCGGGGGCAAATTCCTACTCGGTGGAGATCGGCGCCAGCGACGGCGAGTTCACGGCCTCGCAGAGGATCCGGATCCAGGTCGCCAACGTCAACGAGGGGGTTGCGATCACCTCGGGCGGGGGTGGGCAGAACGCGGGGGTCACGGTCGACGAGAACGGCCTCGCGGTCATGACCGTCACTGCAAGGGATATCGACGGCGATCCGCTCCGCTATTCGATCGTCGGCGGCGCGGACTCGTCGCGCTTCACCATCGATCCGGTGACCGGGGTCCTCCGGTTCGTGCAGGCGCCGAACTTCGAGTCGCCAGCCGATTCCGGCGGAAACAATGTCTACGACGTCGTCGTGTCGGCCACGGACGGCGCCTTCACCGGCAGCCAGGCCATCGCGGTGACGGTCTCGAACGTCAACGAGGCGCTCGCAATCACCTCCAATGGCGGCGGCGCCAGCGCCTCGGTCGCGGTCGCCGAGAACGGCACCGCGGTCACGACGGTGGCGGCGGCCGATCCGGACCGCGGCACGGTGACATACGCCATCGCCGGCGGCGCCGACGCCGGGCGCTTCAGGATCGACCCGGCGACGGGCGCTCTCGCATTCCTCTCCGCTCCGAATTTCGAGGCGCCGGCGGATGCCGGAGCGAACAACGTCTACGACGTCGTCTTGTCGGCGAGCGACGGAAGCTTCACCGACACCCAGGCGATCGCGGTGACCGTCGGCAACGTCAACGAAGGCGTCTCGATCACCTCCAACGGCGGCGGCGACAGCGCCTCGGTCCAGGTGGCCGAGAACGGCACGGCGGTGACGAAAGTCGTGGCCGTCGATCTCGACGGCGGCGCAGTGACCTATGCCATCGCCGGCGGAGCGGACTCGGCCCGATTCACGATCGACCCGACGACGGGCGTGCTCGCCTTCGTCGCCTCGCCCAATTTCGAGGCGCCGGGGGATTCGGGCGGCAACAACGTCTACGACGTCATGGTCTCGGCGAGCGACGGAAGCTTCACCGACACCCAGGCGATCGCGGTCACCGTGGTGAGCGTCAATGAGGCCCCGGTCGTCACGTCGAACGGCGGCGGTGCGGCCGGCGGCGCCTCGGTTGCGGAAAACAGCGTCGCGGTCACGATCGTGGCGGCGACGGATCCGGACGGCTCGACGGTCACCTATTCGATCGTCGGAGGCGCGGACGCGGCGCGATTCACGATCAACGCTCAGACCGGCGCGCTCCAGTTCGTCGTCGCACCCGATTGGGAGCTGCCGGGCGATTCCAATCAGGACAATGTCTACGCGGTGATCGTTCGCGCCAGCGACGGCCAGCTCGTCGACGACCAGGCGCTCAACGTCGCCGTTACCAACATTCGCGACGGGAATACGGTTACCGGCAGCTCCGCAGGCGACACCATTTCCGCCAACAGCCCGCTCCTTGCCCTGCGCACCTCCAACGAGGAGGACCTCGTCTTCGGCCGTGACGGCCACGACACGATCTACGGCATGGCGGGCGACGACGAAATCTACGGCGAGGGAGGCAACGACGTGCTGGTGGGCGGCGACGGCGCCGACAAGCTGTCGGGAGGTCTCGGGAAGGACCAGTTCACCTACAACGCCGTGTCCGAATCGACCGGAGCGTCGCGAGACCTGATCACCGACTTCAGCCGCTCGCAGGGGGACAGGATCTCGCTGAGCGGGATCGACGCCAACAGCCTCGTAAGCGCCGACCAGGCCTTCACCTTCATCGGGACGTCGGCCTTCTCCAGCGTCGCCGGCCAGCTGCGCTACGAAACCTCGGCGGGGATCACCACTATCTTCGGCGACGTCAACGGCGACGGCGTAGCGGACCTCCAGATCCAGCTCTCCGGCTCGATCCCGCTGATTTCGTCGGACTTCATACTCTAGGCCCCCGTCATCCCGGCGAAAGCCGGGACCTCGGTACAAGAAGTCTCCACGGGTCTCGCCGAGGTCCCGGCTTTCGCCGGGGTGACGATTTGGGCCGAAGCTATCGCCCCGACCGGCGACGGTTGAAGCGATGCAGGCTTTCGAGAAGGCTCGGCTCGTCGGCAGTGGCGACGTCCGCGATTCGCCACCCTACCGCCGTGCGGACGAGGCTCAGGCGCAGGTCGCGGCGGTCCGATCCGAAATCGATTGCCACCGGGACGCTCGCGCGGGTCCGGCCGGAGAGCCGGGCCGTCCCGATGCGGGGCCTCATTCCGGTCGGATCCTGGCATTGGCAGAGCGGATCGGCGTCCATGTAGCCGACCTCGCCCTTCGACAGCCTGGCGTCCTCTCGGATCGCGCCGACGAGCGGCTCGGCGAAGACCCGTCCGGGCCGGGCGAGCGGGCTGTAATCGGGGTCGCGATAGCTTGCGTAGAGGCGGTCGACGAAGGCAGCGGGAGTCTCCGCCGGAGTCGCGGCGCCGAGCAGCAGTCCGAGGAGCGCGATCATTGCGCGCCCGCCAGCTCGAGGACCGCCGCCCACTCTTCGTCCCGCACCGGGGCGACCGAGAGGCGGGACTGGCGGATCAGCTCCATCGTCGCGAGCCGGGGGTCGGCCTTGATCGTCTTCAAGGTGACCGGGCCGAGCGCCCGAACCGGCTCGACCGCGACGGAGACCCAGTCGGAGTCCTTCGGATCCGGCCGAGCCTCGCGCGCGACGCGCATGATCCCGACGACGGCCCGCTCTTCCATGCTGTGGTAGAAGAAGGCCTCGTCTCCAACTTTCATCGCCTTCAAATGGAGCCGGGCGGCGTTGTTTCGGACGCCATCCCATTCCGTGCCTCCGTCACGCACGAGGGAATCCCAGCTGTAGCTGCCGGGCTCGGATTTCATCAGCCAGTGGGCCATTCACATCTTCCTTCGCCGCCAGCGTAGATTTTTACCGCGCACCGCGCCACAAGGACGCGCATGCGATCGCCCATCCTCCTCCTCTGCCTGACCCTTTGCGCCTGCGGAGACCCGGCTACGGTCGCCGATCGCGGGGTTCAGGATAATGAGGCGGCCCCGGAAGCAAGCGCCGCGACACCCGAATCGCGGCCGGTGCGGATCGGGGAGCTCGGGGCCAATTTCCGGGCCTGCAGCGCCGCGGGCACCACCCGCAACCTGAAGGCCGGTGAGGCGTTGCCGGTCCGCTCCTCGCCGTTCGACAATGCCCGGGAGACGGGAAGCGTGGCGAGCGCCGGACGCTTCTTCATCTGCACTCGAAGCCTCGACCAGAAATGGTTCGGAATCGTCTTCGACGAGGGTGGCGCGCTTGCCGAACGGTGCGGCGTGTCGGAGCCCGTGACCCGACGCCGGGACTATGACGGGCCGTGCCGCTCCGGCTGGGTGCAAAGCGCCTTCGTCAAGGTGATTGCTGGAGAAGAGCCCGCGCCTCCGAACCCCGCGCAGGGGGATAACGTTTCGGGGCCGGCTGATTCCGCACTTCCAGGTGCTTGAAAAATGCGGTTTTTCCGGAAGGTTCCTGAATAAGTTGAATATTTTTTCGGAGTGTCCCTTGAGTCACACGACTCATCGCTTCGCCGGGCCGGGCGGGTTGCGCGGCGATCCGACTTCGAGCATCTGCCCCTCAGCTTAGTAGCGAGAGCGGGCCCGACGCAGCCGATTAGCGGCCGGCGGGAGCTCGAGACGGGGGGCGATCAGGGGATGCGATTCTCGCATCCGGGGGATCAGCCGGCCGCATAAAAAAAGAGACTAGATGATTCGGATCGTTCGCGCCGCGGGCTTCGCCGCGGCTGCCTTTGCGCTTGTCGCCGGGGCCAGCTACTCCGACCCCGCCGTCGCCGGCGAAACCGTCAACAAAACGCCGTCCGTCGGCGCCGAGGCGCCCCAGGCGTCGATCATGACCGATCCGAGCCTGTTCTCCAAGATGTGGGCCAACGTCACCTCGCTGGTGACTCCGAAGGCCGAAACCCCCGTCCCGACCGCGAGCTCGCCTGCGAAACCGCTGGCCGACCTGATCCTCGCTCATGCCGGGACCCAGACCGGCGACCGAGAGATGGAGTGCCTCGCCAACGCCGTCTATTTCGAGGCTCGAAGCGAGCCGATCGAAGGCCAGCTCGCCGTCGCCGAAGTCGTCCTGAACCGCGCTTCCTCCGGCCGCTACCCGACCGACCTTTGCGCGGTCATCACCCAGAAGGCGCAATTCTCCTTCATCCGGCGCGGCCGTTTCCCGCATGCCGACCGCGGCTCCGAAGCCTGGAAGAAGGCCGTCGCCATCGCGAGCATCGCCCGCCAGAAGCTGGCCGGCAACCTGCCTTCGAGCGTGCTCTGGTATCACGCCACCTACGTCTCGCCGAGCTGGGGCAAGCGCCTCACAAGGCAGACCCAGATCGGGCTTCACATCTTTTATTCGTGATGAAAATTCCTCCCCCGCATTTGCGGGGGAGGGGGACCGCGCGAAGCGTGGCGGAGGGTTCTTGGGGGCCTGACTCCAAAGGGCCCCTCCACCAGGCTTCGCCTGGTCCCCCTCCCCGCGAAATCGCGGGGAGGATTTTTATGCCAAAGTCCTCAGGGTCACCGAATAGCGAAGGGTCTCCAGCGGGGGGATGCTGTGCTCCCATTCGTGCCTTGCCTCGCCGCGCAGCAGATATGCGGAACGAGGCTCCGTGCTCAGGATGAAGCGCTCCCACCTCGCCCCGACCTTGCGGCGGAAGCGCAGCGGCGCTGGGGCGAGAAGCGAGACCCCGACCACGTCTCCGAACACCGGACGGTCGCGGTGCCAGCCGATCCCGGCGCCCGGGGCATATTCGATCACCAAAGCGTGGACGAAGGCTTCCGGCTCGAATCCCGCCAGGGCCGCGGCGCGGGCGCGAAGCGGCCGGAGCCAGTCCGGGATCGGCTCGGCCTCACTCAGGCCGCTGCCGTCGAACGCATAATGCATTCCGAACGAGACGGTGCGGCGGTTGCCCGTGAAGCCGTGGAACTCGAACGGCTTGAAGGGGAGGGCGCCGATCCGATCGGCGAGCCCGGCCTGCTCCCCGGCGTCGATGAAGTCCGGCACGTAGACAAGGCCTAAGGGCGCCGCCGGCGGCGGATCTTCGAACAGGTTAAGCTGCGGCCTCGGCATAAACGAACGTCCTCAACGGGTTCGGCTAGCGATTCGGTAATCATTTCTGTGCGATTGGAGCCTGACACGCCGATCCTGGGGGCCGAAATGCACGAACTCCGCTCAACGATCCTTTCCGGGGAGCCCAAGCCGGCCCTCGTTGCGCGCAAGGGAAAGACCAAGGCCGAAGGCGCGAGCGTCGGAGGCCTCGCCAAGGTCGCGATCAAGCGCCAGGAAGCCCGGGTCACCGACCAGCGGCTCGAGGACCGTCTGCGGGGAATCGTCGAAAGCACGACGATGATCTTCCGCCGCCGCCGCCAGGATGTGGCCGTGGTCAACGTCTCGTCTCGCGGCGCGATGATCCGCGGCGATCTGGACCCGCGAATCGGCGAGAAGATCGAACTCCTGTTCGACGGGAAGAACCGGACCAAGTGCATCGTGCGCTGGGTCCGAGAAGGCCGGGTGGGCCTCGAATTCGTCGACGAGACCATCTTCTGGACCGCGGACCGTTCCAGCGGCCCCGTCTTCCAGCCCGACAGGCCCGAGCCTCCGGCCATCCACGCGGTCGCGGAGCGCGAGCCGCGCCAGAAGCTGCTTCGCGCAGGGACGCTCTACTGGAGCGGGATTTCGATTCCCGTTCGACTTCGCAATATCTCCGGTCACGGCGCCCGGGTCGAGAGCGGCCGCGAGCTTTGCCCCGGCGCCGAGGTCGAGCTCGACCTCGGCGAGGCGGGTTTCCAGGTGGCCGAGGTGCGCTGGTCGAAGGACGGTCAGGTCGGACTGAAGTTCGTCCAGGCGTTCGACATTGAGACCCTGGCCCCGTCGCAACAGGCCGAGCGCGCCCCCGAAGTGCTCAAGCCGGCTTATCTGGAGACCGAGCTCCAACCCGATTCGCCCTGGGCCGCGCGCTTCGAGAAGCTGTCGCTGACGGATCTGAAGCCGGTGGGGAAGAAGTGACCTGCCCTCCCCGTCGCTAAGCGATGGGGAGGTAAGTGCTCACCCCACGTTCGCCAGCCAGTAGGCGCCAAAACCGATGAACAGGAACCCGAACAGGGCCATGATCAGGTAAAGCGGCCCGGGCTTGCTCGTCTCGAGCACGCATTCCCCTGAATCCTGGGGGTTGTAGCGAACCACTGGAGCCGCTCCGACCGGATAGGGGGCGAGTGCGGCTTCCGCTTTTTTGCGGGTCGCGCTTCGGTAATTGCCGAAGCGAAGCCGCCGCCCGGTCATCTCCCGGCCACCGGCCGAGTAAGTGTAGACAACTACCGAGTTGTACCAAGTGCTGGTGCCTCCCTCCCGATCGGTCGATTCCTCCTCTAGGACCTCGCTCGAAGTCACCCGACCCACGGCTGTGGGCCAGGTCTCGGCCGCTTTGGCTTTGCCGGCCGCGCGGAAATGGGCGTAGCCGAAGCCGGCGACCCAGAGGATGCCGAGCAGGAGCAGGCCCAAACCCACATATTCCATTTAAAAACCCTCCCCTCGAAGATGCCGTGATTCAGCATCGGAGGCGGCGCGAGTAAAGCCCCGCATAGGAGTTGTTACGGCCGCGAAAACGTGCAGGATGGCGGCCGCGACCTCGTCGTCGCGATCATCGGAACGGGCGTGGGATCCCGATCCGCAGAAAGGGGCTGTTTCATGGAAAACGGTGGAAGAAGCGGCGTCAGCCGCCGCGAAATACTGGAGGGCGGCGCCGCTCTCGCTCTGGCGTGCGGCTTTCCGGTCGGACCGGCGCAGGCTCAAGGCGGGGCCCCTTGGATCCGTTACAACGTCGGGGACCCGCGAGGGCGCGACATGCTCGCCGACTACGCCACAGCGATAAGCCGGATGCTGAAGCTTCCGCCCGAGCATCCCCACAATTGGTATCGAATCACCTTCATCCATTTCCTCGACTGTCCGCACGGCAATTGGTGGTTCTTTCCCTGGCACCGCGGTTTCACCGGCTATGTCGAGCAGATCGTCAGGAAATATAGCGGCAACCCCCGCTTCGCCTTTCCTTATTGGGACTGGACCCGAAATCCGGACGTTCCCGCGCCAATGTATGCGGGCGTGCTCGATCCCGCGTCGAGCGAGCATATCCACGACCCTGTGCGCTTCAGGAACATTTTCGATCCGGTGCTTGAGAAATCGGGCTACTGGATCAAGAATCCCAAACCCGGGGACGACAATCCGTCGACTCAGTTCGGCCAACTGCTGATCCGACAGGTGCGCTTTCCGGACGATGCCTGGTTCGACATCTACAAGAACCCGAGCATGGTCGCCTTCTTCCCGAACGCCATGTACCCGCAGGGCCGCCCGCGCGGAATCCTGGCCAACGCCCGCGGCCTCGATATGCCCACCCGTAGCGCCGTGTCGCTGCCCCGCCTTCTCGACGCCTTGTCGCCGCGGGACTTCGTCACCTTCGGCAGCTACCGAACCTTGTCGCACGCAAACGTCTCGGGCTTCGGAATCCTCGAGGGCCAGCCGCACAACAAGGTGCATAACAATGTCGGCGGGATCATCTACGACGAAGCCAAGAGGGACGTGACCAATTTCGGCGGGTTCATGCAGAACAACCTGTCGCCGGTCGATCCGCTCTTCTTCCTCCATCATTCCAACATGGACCGGCTGTGGGACGTCTGGACCCGCAAGCAGCAGGCCTGGAACTATCCCTATCTGCCCGAGGGCGCCCCGACGACGCCGGGCGGAGTTCCGACCCCGGGCAGCCCCTATGTGCAATGGGCGAAGGAGCCTTTCCTCTTCTTCGTCGATGCGGACGGGAAGCCGTCGCCCAAGAACAGGGCCGGCGATTTCGCCGAGATCGGCGCGTTCAACTATGTCTATCAGGCCGGATCGGGCGAGGAGGTCGTGCCCAGAAAGGGCGTCTTGATGGCGGGGGCGCCGCGACGGCCGATCAGACGGGTCCGTTCCGTCGCGCCGCCGCCGACCGAGACCGGCGTAAGCTCGCCGCTCGGCGTTCCCGTTTCCCTGCCCTCGGGATCGCTGTCGGGACGTGGCACCGCGGCGCCGCTCCTCTTCGCCAAGGTGACGCTCGATTTGCCGCACGGGGAGCGTGGCGCCCTCATCGAGATAAGGGTCCATGCCGGCAATCCGGCCGGCGCCGTCGTTGTCGATACCGTTTCGCTGTTCGGCGGGCATAGCGGGACTCATGGCCCGGTGACCTTCACCGTCGCCCTTTCCCGAGTCCTGGCCGAGCTGGAAGGGTTAAGGGCGGACAAGCCGATCTATTTCCAGGCGGTCGAGCTCGGCGGCGGCGATGGCCCGGACGGCCATAACGGCGGCAAGGTCGAGGTCGTCTCCGTGACCGTGGAGGCGCATTAGCGCTCGGGCTTGGGCGCTTGAGACCGTTGCGCTAGAGGCAGGCTCGGCCAAGGAGCCCGCTTATGCGCCTGTTCAATACGATCGTCCTGTTGCTGGCCCTGCTGTTCGCCCCCGAGGCCTTCGCGCAGCCTCCGGCGCCGGATTATGCCGCCCGGGTGAAGGAGGGCGACGCCGTCCTCAAGGACTTCCGATTCCGGACCGGCGAGAAAATGGCCGGTCTCAATATCCATTATGCGACCCTGGGCACTCCGCGGCGGAATTCCAGGGGCGCGGTGACCAATGCCGTGATGGTGCTCCACGGCACCGGCGGGTCGGGCCGCCAGTTCCTCCAGCCGCAGTTCGCGAACGAGCTGTTCGGGCCGGGCCAGCCGCTCGACATAAGCCGCTACTACGTCATCCTTCCCGACGGCATCGGCCACGGCAAGTCGTCCAAGCCGAGCGACGGCATGCGGATGCGCTTCCCCAAATACGATTATGACGACATGGTCGAAGCGCAGCGGCGCATGCTCGTCGAGGGGCTTGGGGTGACCCGCCCGAGGCTGATCATGGGCACCTCGATGGGCTGCATGCACATCTTCGTCTGGGCCGAGGCCCATCCGGATTTCGCGCGGGCGCTGATGCCCATGGCTTGCCTTCCCACCGAGATCGCCGGCCACAACCGGATGTGGCGCAAGCTTGCGATCGAGGGGATCAGGAGCGACCCGGCCTGGGCGGCCGGCAATTATTCGGCCCAGCCATTGCAGGGCCTTCGAACGGCCGTCAGCCTCCTCCAGGTCGCCGGCTTCGCTCCGCTCTACCTGCAGAAGGCTTATCCGACTCGCGAGGCCGCCGATTCCTATATCCTCGATCGTGTGGCGAAGGACCTGCCGACCCGGGACGCGAACGACCTCATCTACCAGCTGGAAGCGTCACGCACCTACAATCCTTGGCCGCGGCTCGAGCGGATCCGGGCGCCGATGACCTGGGTCAATTCGGCGGACGATTTCATCAATCCGGCCGGCCACGGGATTGCCGAGGACGCCGCCCGGCGGCTCAAGACCGGGCGCTACATCCTGATCCCGGCGACCTCGGACACCCGCGGCCACGGCACGCATACATGGGCCAAGTTCTGGAGGCAGGACCTGATCGACCTGCTGGCGAGGACGGAGGGATAGGGGGGCTTTCCGAATCAAGTCGCGGATAGCCGCATGTTCCGAGCCCGGGCCGAAGGCCCATATGGGTTCACACAAAGCCACAAAGGCACAAAGCGGCCTCGCGGAGCGCCGAACTTGCGGCCTTTTCGAACAGGCTGGAGAGAAGCCGCTTCGCGGATTCTTTGTGGCTTTGTGGCTTTGTGTGAACAACCTATGGCGGCCTTAGCTTCGCCGCGTTCGCAGGTTATAGCGGCGGCATGCAGGAGACGCTCCGAAGCCTCGTCGAGGCCGAGCTGGCCGAGCCGGTCGATCCGCGCGTGAGCGCGATGGCGGCGGCTCTGGCGGGCGTTTATCCGGGCTCGGCGAGGGCCGTGCTCTTCTACGGATCGTGCCTCAGGCAGCGCGAGCTCGACGGGCTGATGCTCGATTTCTACCTGATCGTCTCCGATTACCGCGCTGCCTACGGGAAGAGCTGGAAGGCGCCGGCCAACCGGCTGATCCCGCCCAACGTCTTCCCGTTCGAGAATGAGGGCCTCGTCGCCAAATATGCGGTGTTGAGCGAGGCGGACTTCGAGCGGCTGAACGGGCCCGAGACCCTGTCGGTCTCCGTCTGGGCGCGGTTCGCCCAGCCCTCCCGGCTGGTGTGGAGCTTCGACGAGGCTGCGGCGGCCCGCGCGGTCGCTTCGGTGGCCCGGGCTGGGCCGACCTTGCTGGGCGAGGCCCGGCCGCTGTGGGAAGGCGGCGAAGAGCCGCTCGACCTGTGGCGGTGCGCCTTCACCCTGACCTATTCGGCCGAGCTGAGGGCGGAGCGGCAGGGGCGGCCGGCTTCCGTCGTCGAGGCCGAGCCGGAGCGCTATCGCCGGTTCACCGGTCCGGCGGCCGCCGCCGCCGGAATCGACCTGGCCGCGCCCATCGCCCCGGCCGAGCGCGAACGGGCCGAGAAGCGCTGGGCGGCGCGGCGGCGCGCAGGCAAGGCCCTGACCGTGCTTCGGCTGATGAAGGCCAGCGGCACCTATGCGGGCGGAATCGACTACCTCGCCTGGAAGATAAACCGTCACGCCGGAACGAAGATCGAGATCAAGCCCTGGCAGCGGCGCTGGCCGCTCGTCGCCGCTATCGGGCTGCTGCCGCGGCTGCTGAGGCGGGGGGCCATTCGTTAGGCCGTTTGGAGAGCGCCCCGGCGACGGCGCCGGCCAGCGCCGCGACGGTGAAGGGCTTCCTCAGGATGTCGTGGCCGCTCAGCTCCTCGCTGCCCGCTTCCCCGACATAGCCGGTGACGTAGAGGATGGCGGTCGAGGGCCATCGCGCGGTGGCTTCGCGGACCAGCTCGGGCCCGGTCATTTCGGGCATCATGATATCGGTGATGACGAGCTCGATCCGGCCCGCCTCGCGCTCCAGTATCTCCAGCGCCTCGCGCCCGCCGGCGCAGGCGATCGGCCGATAGCCGAGCTCCTCGAGCGCTCCGACGGTGGAGCGGCTGACCCGGGGATCGTCCTCGACGACGAGGATCGCCGTTCCGGCGGGCCCGTGCGCGGCTTCGCCCAGGCCCGGGGCCGCGGCCGCGGACGATTCCACCTGCTGGTTCGAGCGCGGCAAATAGAGCGAGACGGTGGAGCCTGTTCCGACGATGGAATGGATGACCACGTCGCCGCCGGATTCGCGGGCGAAGCCGAAGATCTGGCTGAGGCCGAGGCCGGTGCCCTTTCCGACCGGCTTGGTGGTGAAGAAGGGTTCGAACACGCGCTCGAGGACTTCCGGAGGCATGCCCGAGCCGGTATCCGAGACGCTGATCCGGACGAAATCGCCGGCGCCGAGCTCGCCGACTTCGCCGGCGGCGAGGGCGACGTTCTCGACGGCGATCGCGAGCTGCCCTTCCCCGTCCATCGCGTCGCGGGCGTTGACGGCGAGGTTGACGATGGCGGTTTCGAACTGGCCGGCATCGGCATTGACGAAGCAGCCCTCGCATTCGGTGTCCATGTCGAGCTCGATGCGGGGGCCGGCGATGGTCTTCACCATGTCGCAGATGCGGCGCACCCGCTCGGCCGCGTCGAACGTCTCGGGCGCCAGCGCCTGGCGCCGAGCAAAGGCGAGGAGCTGGCCGGTGAGCTTGGCCGCGCGGTCCACCGTTTCGG
>DASVSX010000069.1:0-39295 GCA_036387875.1 Allosphingosinicella sp.
ACACGAACTTCGAATATCCAAACCCCGCCGTTGACAACCTTCCACCCCGGGCGGAGTTTATCCGCCGAGGAGAAAGGCGATGAACGCGCCGGACAAGCCGCAACGAAAGGCCGCCAGGCACCCGCCCCGCCCGAGGGACGAGGAGCTGGATCTAGACGCGCTCCACGAGCGGACGATGAAGCGCTTCCCGAAGATCATGGCCCGCCTTGGCGAATGAGCCGCGCTGGCTGAACGCCTGGCACGTCACCCATCTGAACCAGCGCATCGTCGCCGACAGCGGCGAACCGCACTTCGTGCGCGACCGCGGCCTTCTCGA
Organism: Allosphingosinicella sp.; assembly: GCA_036387875.1. Classification (GTDB taxonomy): domain Bacteria; phylum Pseudomonadota; class Alphaproteobacteria; order Sphingomonadales; family Sphingomonadaceae; genus Allosphingosinicella. The sequence goes on from DASVSX010000069.1 coordinate 317, forward strand.
GAGCGCCCTCGCCCGCCCGCACAATAAGTGGGCCTATGGAGAGGAGGAATGGTCCCCCTGGCAGTGACGCTGCTTCTCGGCATCGCTCGGAATCATCCGTTCGGGCAGGGCAACAAACGGACTGCCTACGAAGCGGCCGACATTTTCCTCTACATCAACGGCTGGAACCTTGCCCTGGCCGATCGCACCGCCGCGGCGGACCTCATCATCAATGTGATCATCGGGGCGGCGGTCGAGGCCGACCTGTTGGAGCTGTTCGAGAAGGCGGTAAGGCCCAGAACCTAGCGAGATCGCCGCCACGCAGCCGCCTTGCGTTGCTATCACTACGCCTTCGGACACAACCGCAGCGCATCCGCCTTGAGCGTCGCCATGAACCGTTCCCCGCCGAGAAGCTCCCAGCCCCGCTCATCCACCACCAGCCCGATCTTCACCCCAAGCGCCGCCAGATCCGGCGCCGGAGTCCGCATCAGCTTGCGAACCGCCTTGCAGGTCGCAACGAGATAATCCCCGAACCGATCGTCCATCTTCTTCTGCTCCGCGAACGACCGCCCCCGAGGCCCGGCCGTCGCTTCCCGACTCGCCAGATCGAACCGATCCTGCACGGCCTTCGCGTTGCGATAGGCGTCGAGGGCTTGCTGCCAACGCTCCCGCCTCTCCGTCATTGCGAGCGAAGCGCGGCAATCCAGCACTGGATCGCCACGTCGCTGCGCTCCTCGCGATGACGGGAGGGTCGCCGCCACCGGCATCGCAACGGCAACGCCTAGAACCGCTCGACGCGTTAACCCCCAGCCTTCCTCAGCCGCTTCATCACCATCCACAGGTGGAAGTGAAGCACGCACGCCGCTATGCTCCCTGGAAGCCATGACCAAGGGCCTCACGCCGATCGGGTTGGGGTCTACCGATATGGCAGTCCGTCTGCCATTTATTAAGCGGGAGTGCAAGCCATTTTTGCAGTGAGCCTGCCAAATTGAATGTCGTTCAGTGCCGAATGGCGCGGACGGCGCTCGACTGGACCCGCCAGGACCTTGCTATCGCCTCTGGCGTGAGCGAGCGCACGATCGCGCGCTTCGAGTCAGGCGAGTCTGTGCTACCGACGCGGGTGAAGGCGCTGCGCCACGCCTTCGAGGCGAACGGAGTCTTATTCATCTGCAGCGGGCACCTCGCTGGGGGTATCATTCCGCCAAAAGATTGAGACGCGCTGCGTCGATGCTGTCGTAGCCTTTACCGGAACATAAATGAAACATATGTGTTGCCGCCTAGGCACAGCCTGAAGTGATTCGTTGCGTACATAAGCGTTCGCCATTGCTGTTTTGTCGACATGTCGACAGACCTGCACATAAGGGAACGGAGGGCCGCGTGCCGAAAGAGCCTCAAATAACACCCCGGCAGATCGTTGGATTAAGTCTACCGCCTGACGTGGCCCGCGAATTTAAATTAGAGGCCACGAAGCGGGGGATGTCTGCACGAGCTCTGTTTCAGGAGATGTGGGCGTCCTATCGCTCCGAAGCGGCGAGGACAAAGCCGTGATCTGCATTTCGTCTGAGAAGCAGCTTGCACAAGTGTCAGCCGCGATTGCTAACCATCGAGGCCTTTCGGCGGCCGAAATCCGCTTGGCTGCCGGGCCAGCGCCAGACGTGAAGACGGTCAACGTCGTTCGCGGCTTAATCAAGGCCGGCCTAGATCCACTCGGTGAAGCGTTTGAACAGCTCCGGGCTCCTGAGGTCAGGCGCAAGCTTGGAGCCATTTATACCCCAGCTATCATCGTTGCAGGTATGGTTCGGTGGGCACATGAGAAAGCGACACCGTCCCGCGTGGTGGATCCGGGCGCTGGCTCGGGCCGGTATATCGCCGCTGCTGCACGCCAATGGCCCGATGCTCGGTTGATTGCTTGTGAAGTCGATCCATTGGCTGCTCTGGTAATTCGGGCAAATTCGACCGCGCTAGAGTTCAATAATCGCTTGGAGGTGGTCGTCGGCGATTACCGTGAAATGGACCTGACGCCGATCAAAGGGAAAACTCTCTTCATCGGAAATCCACCGTATGTGCGGCACCACGAGATAGAGGCTCGGTGGAAGGCATGGTTCACCCAAACCGCTCGTCAGCTCGGATTTCGAGCAAGCAGCTTGGCAGGGCTGCATGCTCATTTTTTTCTGCGGACGAGACAGCTGGCTCACCGCGGTGATTATGGGTGCTTCATCACGTCCTCTGAATGGCTCGACGTGGGATATGGCTCCACCATTCGTGACATGCTCGGTAACGGTTTAGGCGGAGCGTCGCTGCACGTAATTGATGCGACACTGAAGCCATTCGGGACTACGATGACGACCGGGGCAATCACCTGCTTCGAGGTTGGAAAGCACACAAGCTCGATGGGCATGCAGAGTATCGACCGTCCGGAGGACCTGCGTCGCCTTGCTCCCGATCGGACAGTCCGCTGGAGTGACCTGCTTGCGGCAAAGCGCTGGTCCATCCTGGTAGCCAGTGGGCCGCGGAAAGCTCCGGGCGGCCTGGAAATAGGCGACCTTTTTCGAGTGAAGCGCGGCGTTGTCACCGGGCGTAACCTCGTCTGGGTGGAGGGCCATTACAGAGGGCAGCTGCCCTCACGCTTCCTCCTGCCAACGGTGACGAAGGCGCGAGACTTAATTGATGCGGGTTCTCGCCTAAGCTCCCCACTCACACTGAAAAGAGTCTTGTTCCTTCCGAAATCACTGGAGGGCCTGCCGGACACTGACAGAGAGCTGATCGAGCGGTTCCTATTTTGGGCGAAGCAGCAGGGTGCGGACAAAACCTTCACGGCAAAATCCAGAAACCCCTGGTTCCATGTGGGCGACCGAGCTGCACCCCCAGTCCTGGCAACATATATGGGCAGGAGACAGCCATTTTTCACCCATAATGCGGTAAAGGCCAGATATCTGAATATCGCTCTAGGGCTATATCCTCATGAACCCATGAGTGAAGACGATTTGGTGGCGGTCGTGCGCTTCCTTCAAGAGAACGTGCCAATGAGCTACGGTAGAACGTACGCCGGTGGTTTAGTAAAGTTCGAACCGGGGGAGCTTGAAGCCGTTCCAATACCGACGCTAGAAGAGCTGCGTGAACTTTCCGACACATTGGACGCATCAGCAGATAACCGACGCGGTGGCAGAGGCTCGGTCACTCTTCCGAGCTGAGCGCATTGACGAGCCGCTCGACAAGTGGAGGACCACGCTCGAACGATACTCGGCAGGGTTTAGGAAATTATTTGAGACAATCGGAACCGGGCCTCTGGATGGGCTCGCGCCCGATGAAGTTGTCGCCTTGTTCAAAACAGGCCTTGCCGAGTATCCGCGACGGCGCCGCGGGGAACCACCGCTTTCCAAGCTGGAAAAGAAGCTCCGGAAAGAGAAGCTCGCTGACCTCTTTCGCTATTTGGCTGGACCCCCAATTTCGGCAGACGATCTGAAAGTCTTAGCCGAGGTCGAATCTGTTGCTCCGAAACCGCTGGCAAGCGATCCCGAAGGGGCCTTGCGGGTTCTGCAGACGGTAATCCAGGCGCTCGATCCCATGCGTTTTCCTTGGCTGAATCAAGAGCGGGATCCACAGCCTGAGGAACTTGAGATCGCGATAGCGGCGTCTGCTGCACTCGCAACAGCGCAGCGCGTTTCTACGGACCGGCGGAATGAAGGAAAGGCTACTCAGGAAGAACGCGTACACGATTTCCTCAATTCGATGGACTACGAGAAAGTCGCCCCGACTGAGATCCGCACGATCCAAGACGGGCCGGGCGAACGCCAGTTCTCCGGGGAAAGCATGCTGGGGAGCCGAAAAGCCGATGTCGTGGTCCGTCTACCTGATCGGCGCCTTTTAGCCATTGAATGCAAAGTATCTAACAGCGGTTTGAACAGCGTGAAGCGGATTAACAACGATGCTGCCATCAAGGCTCGGACCTGGCGTGATGAGTTCGGGCAGCTCCAAGTGGTCCCCATGGCTGTGCTCTCAGGCGTGTTTAAGGTCAGCAACCTAGTGCAGGCTCAGGCTGGGGGCCTTACTCTTGTATGGGCCCACCACCTCGAGGAACTTGGCGCGTTTGTGGATCGGTGCCAACCCCGCTAATTCTGGCGTGGGCGGCTTGCCTGGATAGCTCGCCCTTCCCCCGTCCCTTCCACCTTGCTAGAGCCCCCGCAACCGCGCCGGGCCCCTCCTCCCTTTCCGCCCGGCTCGAAGTACCACTTCGAGACGAGGATTCTATGACCGCCGTCGGCAACAACAGCCTCAACACCCGCTCCACCCTCACCGCCGCCGGCAAAACCTACGCCTATTACTCCCTCGAGAAGGCCGCCGCCCAGCTCGGCGACATCTCCCGCCTGCCGTTCAGCATGAAGGTCCTCCTCGAGAACCTCCTCCGCTTCGAGGACGGCAAGACCGTCACCCGCGCCGACGTCCAGGCGCTGGTCGACTGGCAGAAGGAGCGCTCCTCGACCAAGGAGATCCAGTACCGCCCTGCGCGCGTGCTGATGCAGGATTTCACCGGGGTGCCGGCCGTCGTCGACCTCGCCGCGATGCGCGACGCGATGGCGAAGCTCGGCGGGAATGCCGCCCAGATCAATCCGCAGGTGCCGGTCCATCTCGTCATCGACCATTCGGTGATGGTCGACGAATTCGGAACGCCGCAGAGCTTCGCCAAGAACGTCGAGCTCGAATATCACCGCAACATGGAGCGCTACGAATTCCTGAAATGGGGCTCCAAGGCGTTCGACAATTTCGAGGTCGTGCCCCCCGGCACCGGAATCTGCCACCAGGTCAATCTCGAATATATCAGCCGCGGCGTCTGGTCCTCGGCCGATCCCTCGGGCGAGACGGTAGCCTATCCCGACACGCTCGTCGGAACCGACAGCCACACCACCATGGTCAACGGCCTCGGAGTGCTGGGCTGGGGAGTCGGCGGGATCGAGGCGGAGGCGGCGATGCTCGGCCAGCCGGTCTCGATGCTGATCCCCGAGGTCGTCGGATTCCACCTGACGGGGAGCCTCCAGGAAGGGATCACCGCCACCGACCTCGTCCTCACAGTCACCCAGATGCTCCGCGCCCGCGGAGTCGTCGGCCGCTTCGTCGAATTCTACGGCGCCGGGGTCTCGGCGCTCTCGGTCGCCGACCGCGCCACCATCGCCAACATGGCGCCCGAATATGGCGCCACCTGCGGCTTCTTCCCGGTCGACGGCAAGACGCTCGATTATATGCGCCTCACCGGCCGGTCCGAGGACCAGATCGCGCTCACCGAGGCCTATGCCAAGGCGCAGGGCCTGTGGCTCGAGCCCGGCGCCTATCACGAGCCGCTCTTCACCGACACGCTCGAGCTCGACATGGACAGCGTCGAGCCCTCGCTGGCCGGTCCCAAGCGGCCCCAGGACAAGGTGCCCCTGTCGCGGGTGGACGAAGAGTTCGTCGCCAATTTCACCAGGGAATATGGCCACGCTCTGTCCGAGCTCGAGCAGCGCCACCCGTGCACCGGCGATCCGGCGGTCCCCGACCTCGGCCATGGCGACGTCGTCATCGCCGCGATCACCTCGTGCACCAACACCTCCAATCCGGCCGTGCTCATCGCCGCCGGCCTCGTCGCCCGAAAGGCGCGCGAGAAGGGGCTCGATTCCAAGCCCTGGGTGAAGACCTCGCTTGCGCCGGGGAGCCAGGTGGTCACCGACTATCTCGACCGCGCCGGCTTGTCGGAGGATCTGAACGCGATCGGCTTTTCACTGGTCGGCTACGGCTGCACCACCTGCATCGGCAATTCGGGGCCGCTGCCCGAGCCGATCTCGGCGGCGATCGCGAAGCACGACCTCGTCGCCGCCTCGGTGCTTTCCGGAAACCGCAATTTCGAGGGCCGGGTGTCGCCCGACGTCCGGGCCAACTACCTCGCCTCGCCGCCGCTGGTCGTCGCTTATGCGCTGAAGGGCACGGTGGCCGGGGACATGATCGAGGAGCCGCTCGGCACCGGCTCCGACGGTCAGCCGGTCTTTTTGAAGGACGTATGGCCGACCAACGACGAGGTCCGCCGGCTGATCGACGCCCATGTCCACGGCGAGATGTTCCGGGCCCGCTACGCCGACGTCTACAAGGGCGACGAGCAATGGCGCTCGATCCCGGTCGCCGGCGGCGAGACCTATGCCTGGTCGGCGGGCTCGACCTACATCCAGAACCCGCCTTATTTCGAAGGCATGACGATGACTCCGATCCCGCCTTCGGACATCGAGAATGCGCGTCCACTGGCGATTTTCGGCGATTCCATCACTACCGACCACATCTCGCCCGCCGGAGCGATCAAGGCCGACAGCCCGGCCGGCACCTACCTCTCCGAGCACCAGGTCATCCGCGGCGACTTCAACTCCTACGGCGCCCGCCGAGGCAATCACGAAGTCATGATGCGCGGCACCTTCGCCAACATCCGAATAAAAAACCGAATGATTCCAGGCACCGAAGGCGGCCTCACCCGCCACATCCCGTCGGGCGAGACGCTCCCCATCTACGACGCCGCGATGCGCTACAAGGAAGAGGGCACCCCCCTCGTCGTCGTCGCCGGCAAGGAATATGGCACCGGCTCCTCCCGCGACTGGGCCGCCAAGGGCACCAACCTCCTCGGAGTCCGGGCCGTCATCGCCGAGACCTACGAGCGGATCCACCGCTCGAACCTGGTCGGAATGGGAGTCGTCCCGCTCCAGTTCGTCGGCGACGTGCCGATCTTCGACGGAACGGAAACCTTTACGATCAATGGCATAGCCGACCTCCAGCCGCGCCAGGAGCTCCAGGTCCAGGTGGCGAAGGCGGACGGCTCCGACTTCGCCTTCACCGTCCGGGTCCGGATCGACACCCTGAACGAGCTCGAATATTTCCGGGCCGGCGGGATCCTCCACTACGTCCTTCGGAAGCTCGCCGCCTGAGCCACGCAGAGATCGCGGTCGAGATCGCAGGCTGGGCGGGCGCCCTGCTGATCCTGCTCGCCTATGCGCTGCTGTCGTTGGGAAAGGTCACCGGCCAGTCCGCCCTCTACCAGGGGATGAACGTGGTCGGGGCGGCCGGCTTCATCGTCAACGGCTGGTGGCACGGGGCCATTCCGTCAGCGTCGCTCAACGTGGTATGGATGCTGATCGGCGGCTTCGCGCTCCTGCGCATCCTCAAGCGCCGCCGGGCCGAGGGGGTTTCGTCATGATCGAACTGCTGCTGCTCGCCATGCTCGCCAAGGCGGAAGCGAAGTACGAGCCGCCGCCGGCGGTCTTCTACCCACAGGCCGCGGGCTGCGCGGCCACGACCTTCATCGCCAAGAGCAAGGGCAAGGAGCCCACCGGCGACGAGTTCGGCCATCTGATGACCTGGGGGATGATCGTCGCCGACATGGGCAAAAAAGCCGGCCGAACCGCCGCCCAGGTCGAGAACGAGACGCAAGCGGCCATCGGCTTCTTCCGCAAGCTCAAGGAGATGAAGCCCCCCGCCTTCGCCGCCCACCTCGCTTATTGCAGGGCCGTGCTCGATGCTGATCGACCTTAGCCACCGCATCGAAGACGGCATGGTCACCTACAAGGGCCTGCCCGCGCCGCACATCTGCGACTTCTGGGATCGCGCCTCTTCCGCCGCCAATTACGACGACGGCTCGAGCTTCCAGATCGGCCGGATCGACATGGTCGCCAATACCGGCACCTATCTCGACACGCCTTTCCACCGCTACGAAGAAGGCGACGACCTCGCCGCGGTCGGGCTCGAGCGGCTGGCCGGGCTCGAAGGGCTGTGCGTCCGGGCGGAAGGCATGGAGGCCGGGGCCGACCTGTTCGAAGCCCTCGACGTCGCCGGAAAGGCGGTGCTCGTCCATACCGGCTGGGACCGCCACTGGCGCACCGACTCTTATTATTCGGACCACCCGTTCCTCGCCGAGGCGGCCGCCCGTCTGCTGGCGGAACGCGGCGCCGCTTTAGTCGGGATCGACAGCTACAATATCGACGACACCCGCGCCCGCCGCCGCCCGGTGCATACCGTCCTGCTCGGCGCCGGCACCCTGATCTGCGAGCATATGACCGGCCTTGGGGCACTGCCGCACAGCGGCTTCCGCTTCACCGCCGCCCCGCCCAGGGTCGCCGGAATGGGCACTTTCCCGGTCCGCGCCTTCGCACAAGTCGGCTGACGACGCTCAGCGCGGGCTTAGCGCCGCCGCCAGCCAGTCCGGCACCAGTGCGCCCCCGAGGTCGTCCACCCGCCGGTGCTCCACCGCAAGCCCAAGCTCGGGATAATGAATCCGGGTCCGCTCGCCCGCCTCGTCCGCCGGCGCCACCACCAGCCGCCGGTTGACCTTGGAGCGATAGTTCATCCGCGCCGTATTCTCCTGGCCGACATAGCAGCCCTTGGTGAAGCTGACCCCGTTCAGCTCGGCGGCGTTGCATTCGAGCCATAGCGTTTTGTCTGAACCGAGCTCCGCCCGCCCTTCGGTGACCCCCAGCGAAAGGCGGTGCCGGAGCCAGCCTCGGGCGGGTTCGCCGGGCGGAGCGATCCAGCGGTGGCCGAGCTCGGGTAGTCGGGGATCGGGGCGGCCTTCGCCGGCGACGGCCCAATGCACCGCCAGCCCTGCGGCCGGCTCGATCGCGATCTTTCGCCTCAGCCGGTAGAGCGCAAGCCGCCGGGCGAGCTCGCTTGCCGAATCGGCTTCGCAGTCGATCAGAACGTCCTCGCCCTCGGCCCACAGGATGAAATCGAACAGAACCTTGCCCTGCGCAGTCAGCAGCGCCGCCCAAAGCGGCCGCTCCGGCGCGAGCAGCGCCATGTCGTTGGTCACGAGGCCCTGCAGGAATCCGCGCACATCCTCGCCGGAAAGGCGAAGGAGCGAGCGGTCGGCGAGAGTGGTTGCGGCCATGGACCCGATCTAGGGGCTTTGCATCATTCGTCCAGCCATCACGCTGAACTTGTTTCAGGGCCCAGTTTCGAGCATCGCCGACCTTCACCGACCTGGATCCTGAAACAAGTTCAGGATGAAGGCTAGGAACCCATGACCGGACCCACCCGCCTGACCCTGCGCCGCCCGGACGACTGGCACGTCCATCTGCGCGACGGGGCGATGCTCGAAGCGGTCGCGCCCTATACCGCCCGGCAGTTCGCCCGGGCGATCGTGATGCCGAACCTGGAGACCCCGGTCACCACGGCGGCCATGGCCGAGGCCTATCGAAAGCGGATCCTGGCCGCTGCCCCTGGCCTCACCCCGCTGATGACCTGCTATCTGACCGACGGCGCAGCTCCGGCTGACCTGGTGGGCGGGTTCGAGCGCGGCGCCTGGACGGCGGCCAAGCTCTATCCGGCCAATGCGACCACCAACAGCGCGCACGGGGTGACGAATGTCGGGAATATCTACCCGGCGCTCGAGGCCATGCAGAGGGTCGGAATGCCGCTCCTCGTCCATGGCGAGGTCACCGATCCCGACATCGACGTGTTCGATCGGGAAAAGGTCTTCATCGACCGGATCTTCTCCCGCCTGAGCCGCGACTTTCCCGGCCTGAAGATGGTGTTGGAGCATATCACCACGGCCGAGGCGGCGGATTTCGTCCTGGCCGGCGGCGACAACCTCGCGGCGACGGTCACCCCCCAGCATCTGATCATCAATCGCAACGCCCTGTTCGCCGGCGGGCTCAGGCCTCACGCTTACTGCCTGCCGGTCGCCAAGCGCGAGGAGCATCGCCGGGCGATTCGCAAGGCGGCGACGTCGGGCTCGCCCAAATTCTTCCTCGGCACCGACAGCGCACCGCACGTCGTGGAGCGAAAGGAATCCGGCTGCGGCTGCGCCGGAATCTTCAACGCGCCCTTTGCGCTGGAGAGCTACGCGACGGTGTTCGAGGAAGAGGGCGCCCTGGACCGCCTGGAGGCTTTCGCTTCGGAGCATGGACCGCGATTCTACGGGCTGCCTCTCAATGAGGAGCGCGTGGTCCTGGAGCGGGAGAGCGTCGTCGTGCCCGACAAGCTCCCTGCAGCGGGAAGCTTTCTCGTGCCGTTCCATGCCGGGGAGACATTGCGCTGGCGCCTCGCCCGCGGCGAAGCCGGAATTTAGCTCACACGAAGCCATGAAGGCACAAAGGAGTAGCGGCGCAGCCGCCTAAATACCCCCTGACCGATGGATCAAGGCGCTTCGCGACAACCGCGCGAGCCGCTTTGTGCCTTCGTGCCTTTGTGTGAACCCAGACGAAGCCGGCCGCCCACACGGCGCAAAAGAAAAGGCCCGGCACCTGACGGCGCCGGGCCTATTTTTACCACTCCCGAAGGAGCGGAGACTTACTGGATCGGCTGCAGGTTCACCGCCGCGGTCTTGCCGCGACGGTCGACCTCGAGCTCGAACTCGACCCGGTCGCCTTCGTTCAGGCTGACCATTCCGGCCCGCTCGACCGCGGAGATGTGGACGAAGGCGTCCGGCTGTCCGTCGTCGCGGCTGATGAAGCCGAAGCCCTTCATCGCGTTGAAGAACTTGACCGTTCCCTGGGCCTTTTCTCCGGTCAGCTGCCGCTGCGGGCCGCCGCCGCCGGCCGGGGCGCCGTAGCCGCCGCCGCGCGGGGCGTCGCGATCCTCGCGGGGAGCCCGCTCCTGGACCGGCATCGGATCGCCGTCGATCTTGAGGTCGGTCGCCGAGACCCGGCCGCCGCGATCGACGAGCGTGAACTCGAGCGGCTGGCCGTCGGCCAGGCCGGTGAGGCCCGCCTGCTCGACCGCCGAGATGTGAACGAACACGTCCTCGCCGCCATCGTCGCGGACGACGAATCCGAAGCCCTTCTGGGCGTTGAAGAATTTGACGACGCCTTTGCCTTGGCCGACGACCTGGGGAGGCATTCCGCCACCGCCGCCGCCGCCGCCGCGGAACCCGCCGCCGCCGCTTCCGCCGCCGCCGAAGCCGCCACCGCCGCCGCCGCGATATCCACCGCCGCCGCCGCCGTAACCGCCGCCGCCGCCACCGCCGAATCGGTCGCCGCCGCCGCCGCGCTCTTCAAATCCGCTGAAATTCTCGTCGCCGAAACCGTCGCGCTTGTCTCTGCCGCGCCCGCCGCGCTCACCGCGGCGCCCTCTGTCGAAACCCATGCCCGTATATACTTTCCGCGCCCCTGCCTTGACTTGCAAACCACCGCGCGGGGCTGTCGCGCCAACGGTCTCGTGCGCCCCCGAAAATGGCACACCGCCGACTCCTATAACTCAAATTATTGCCAGCCGCGAGTGCTTTTGCACATGGGTCCCGTGCGCCGACTCAATGCTTGTGCGCGACTTTGTGGTGCACGAAGACGATCAGCGCCCCGAGCATCAGTCCGATGAGGCCGGAACCCCCCGCCCCGACCGCCCATTCGATCGCTCCGGACATCGCCGGGACGGCATGACCCGCCGCGGCTCCGGCATCGTGGATCAGATGGGCCGGGCCGCCAAAGCCGAAGACTTCCATTCCATGGACGATGATCTGGCCGCCGACCCAGATCATCGCCGCGATCCCGATCGTGGAGAGCGCGGACATCACCTTGGGCATGGCGAGGACGAGGCCCCGGCCAAGCGCCCGTGCGCCCCGGTTGCGCCGCTCCGCGAGATGAAGACCGATATCGTCCATCTTCACGATCAGTCCGACCAGGCCGTATACTCCGATCGTGATCGCGATCGCGACCACCGCCAGGATGATTGCCCGGGTCCAGAAAGGCTCGCCCGCCACTTCGGCGAGCGCGATGGCCATGATCTCGGCCGACAGGATGAAGTCGGTGCGCACCGCTCCGCCCACCATATTCTGCTCGTGCTCGGCGCTGCTCAGCTCGGCAGCGTCCTCCGCCAATGTGTGCTTCGGTCCCGACACCGCCTCCCACACCTTTTCGGCGCCCTCGAAGCAGAGATAGGCGGCGCCGAGCATGAGCAGGGGCGTGATCGCCCAGGGCAGGAGCGCGCTCAGCGCAAGGGCCGCGGGCAGGAGGATGATGAGCTTGTTCTTCAGCGAGCCCTTGGCGATCCGGGCAATGATCGGAAGCTCGCGGTCGGGGGTGAAGCCGGTGACGTAGCGCGGAGTCACCGCCGTATCGTCGATCACCACGCCCGCGGCCTTGGCTCCCGCGCGTCCGGCGGCGGCGCCGACATCGTCGATCGACGCCGCGGCCAGCTTGGCGATGGCGGCGACGTCGTCGAGCAGGGCGGCGAGACCGGAAGGCATGGGGGAAGCTCCTGGTTGTTGGCGCTCCTGTGACGGCGCGGGACGCTTCGATCAAGCCTGCGCACCGTCGTCCCGGCGGAAGCCGGGACCTCGGGGAGACCCGTCGAGCCTTTCCTCGACGAGGTCCCGGCTTTCGCCGGGATGACGGAATGCGCCGCGCCAGTGTCGTCGTCGAGCCGGCATGACGGTCGTTGAGCCCCGCACCGCTTCGTCCTATGCGGGGGCCATGACAGTGCATTTCCATGAAGAGGACCTGCCCGAAGGCGTCCTCGCGCCCGGCCCGGTCGCAGTCGACACCGAGGCGATGGGGCTATTGCCCGGCCGCGACCGTCTCTGCCTCGTCCAGATCTCGGACGGACGCGGCGACGAGCATCTCGTCCGATTCAACCCCGGCAGCGACTATTCGGCGCCCGTCCTCAAGGCCGTCCTCGCCGATCCGGATCGGCTCAAGCTCTATCATTTCGCCCGCTTCGACCTCGCCATCATGCAGGCCTATCTCGGGGTGATGGCGGGCCCCGTCTACTGCACCAAGACGGCGTCGCGCCTGATCCGGACCTATACCGACCGGCACGGCCTCAAGGAGCTGATCAAGGAGCTGCTCCAGATCGACATCTCCAAGCAGCAGCAGACGTCGGACTGGGGCGCCCCGGAGCTTTCCGACGCCCAGAAGGATTACGCCGCGTCCGACGTCCGCTACCTCCACCAGATGAAGGAGAAGCTCGACGAGCGGCTCGAGCGCGAAGGGCGGACGAAGCTTGCTTCCGCCTGCTTCGAATTCCTTCCGCACCGGGCCCTGCTCGATCTCGCCGGCTGGGCCGAGGTCGACATCTTCGCCCATGTCTGATCTCGCCGAGGACCGGCGGAAAGCGAAGCGCGGCTGGGCGGCGCCCGGCGGCCTTCACGACTGGCTGATGCGCTTCCTCAAGATCGCGCTTCCGGCCGCGGTCGGGCTTCTCCTCGCCTATCTCCTGCTCTCGCCGCTCTCCAAGGAGAAGGAGATCAGCTTCCTTCTCGACAAGAACAAGGTCGACACCGCGCGCGAGCGGCTGAAGACCCAGAAGGCCGAATATCGCGGCCTCGACGACAAGGGCCGGCCCTTCTCGATCCAGGCGGCCCAGGCGGTGCAGGCCAAGTCGAGCGTTCCGGTCGTCGATATCGGCGGCATGGCCGCCCGGATCCAGCTCGAAGACGGCCCGGCCACGATCACCGCCGACAAGGCGCGCTACAACATGGACACCCAGAAGGTCGACGTGCTTGGCCCGATCCTGTTCACCGCGAAGGACGGTTACCGGCTGGAGACGCGGGACGTGGCGCTGGACTTGAACAAGCACACGGCCGTCAGCGGGGGTGGGGTCCAGGGGCAGATGCGGCTGGGTAAATTCACCGCCGAGAGCATGACGGTCAATCTGCCCGACCGCCGGGTCGTCCTGCAGGGGCGCGTGCGCTTGCATATGAACCAAGGGGCGCTCAAATGAGCCGAATGAAGCGCCTCGTCCCCGCCCTCCTGCTCGCCGGCCTGGCCATGGGCCCGGCCGCGAGCCAGACTTCGGCCCTCAAGGGCCATAACAGCAATGCACCGGTCGACTGGTCGGCGGACCGGATCGAGGTTCAGGACCGCTCCAATCGGGTGATCCTGTCCGGCAGCGTCGTCGCCAAGCAAGGCGAGCTCACTCTGAGCGCCGGCCGGATCACCGTCGCTTATTCCAGCGGCGGTGGGATCGACATCCATCGCATGGACGCGTCGGGCGGAGTGACGGTTCGAAGTCCCTCGGAAACCGCGAGGGGCCAGTTCGGAATCTACGATCTCGACCGCAAGATCATCACCCTGATCGGCGGAGTCAGCCTCGTCCAGAAGGACGCGAACGTGAACGGCGGGCGGCTCACCATCGACCTCGATACCGGCCGGGCCGTGATGGACGGGGGCGGGCCTCCGGGGACGACCAGACAAGGCGGCCGGGTCACGGGAAGGTTCACCGTGCCGCAGAAGACGGGCGGCTGAAAACCGTCATCCCGGCGCAAGCCGGGATCTCGGGGAGACCCGCCGAGCCTTTTCCTCGACGAGGTCTCGGCTTCCGCCGGGATGACGAGGGTACCCCCCTTTTTTCGTTCATGCACGAAGCCTGCCAGTTTACCCGCCAACCGGCATGGCTTAAGCCTCGGCGCAGGATGAACGAAGCCGCCGCCCTTCCCCGCGCTGAAGCCGCCGAGGTGTTCGCCGAGTTGGGCCGCGGGCTCTCGGTGGTCAGCCTCGCCAAATCCTACGACCGCAAGCGGGTTCTGAAGGACGTCTCGCTCCACGTCGACCGGGGCGAGGTGGTCGGGCTTCTCGGCCCCAACGGCGCCGGCAAGACGACCTGCTTCTATTCGGTCATGGGCCTGGTGAAGCCCGACAGCGGCCGGATCCTCCTCGACGGCCAGGACATTACCGGCCTGCCCATGTACCGCCGGGCGGTCCTCGGCCTCGGCTATCTTCCGCAGGAGACGTCGATCTTCCGGGGCCTCACCGTCGCCCAGAACATCATGGCGGTGCTCGAAGTGGCCGAGCGGAACAAGACGGTCCGCCGCCAGCGGCTCGAGCAATTGCTCGGCGAGTTCCACATCGAGCATCTTCGCAACGCGCCGGCGATGGCGCTGTCCGGCGGCGAGCGGCGGCGCTGCGAGATCGCCCGGGCGCTCGCCGCCACCCCCTCGATCATGCTTCTCGACGAGCCCTTCGCGGGGATCGACCCCATCTCCATCTCCGACATCCGCGACCTCGTCATCGAGCTGAAGAAGCGCGACATCGGGGTCCTCATCACCGACCATAACGTCCGCGAGACCCTCGACATCGTGGACCGCGCCTGCATCATCTACGACGGCCAGGTGCTGTTCGCCGGGAGCCCCGAAGAGCTGGTCGCCGACCCGGACGTGCGCCGCCTCTATCTCGGCGAAAGCTTCGAGCTTTAGGGATGGTCCGGATTGCGCGCCCCAACCCGTCATCCCGGCGAAAGCCGGGACCTCGGGTAGGAAGAGTCACGGCGGGTCTCCCCGAGGTCCCGGCGTTCGCCGGGATGACGACGCGATGAACATCGGCCCCCGTCTCGATCTCCGCCAGAGCCAGTCGCTGGTCATGACTCCCCAGCTCCAGCAGGCGATCCGGCTGCTGGCCCTGTCCAACCTCGAGGTCGAAAGCTTCATCGCCGAGGAGATCGAGCGCAATCCCCTGCTCGAAGCCGGGGCGACCGAGGAAGGGCCGTCGGCCGAGCCGGCGCCCGAGGCGCCCGAAGGACCGCCCTCAGCCGACGATTTCGGCTCGGGCGAGGCGCCGCTGGATCTCGACGTCAACGACGAGAACCTGCATCAGGACAGTGCCTCAGACCGAGCCCTCGACGGAGGCCTCGGAATGGAAGGGCTGTCCGGCGGCGGCGGCTATGAGGGCGAGGGCCCGGATTTCGACAGCTTCGCGTCCGACGACCTTTCCCTTCACGGCCATCTCCTCGCCCAGGCCGGCGAGCGGCTGTCGGGCGCGGACCTCGTCATCGCGGGCCAGATCATCGAGCAGATCGACGAGACCGGCTACCTCCTCGCCTCCACCCTGGATCTGGCGGCCCGGCTCGGAGTGCCCTTGGCCGAGGTCGAGCGGATCCTCGCCGTCGTTCAGAGCTTCGACCCTGCCGGAGTGGCGGCCAGAAGCCTCGCCGAATGCCTCGCTCTGCAGGCGAAGGAGGCCGACCGCTACGATCCGGCCATGGCCCGGCTGATCGACAATCTCGACTATCTGGCCAAGGGCAATTTCTCGGCCCTGAAGCGGATCTGCGGAGTCGACGACGAGGATCTCGGCGACATGGTGCGCGAGCTTCGCGCCTACGATCCCAAGCCCGGCTGCCGCTTCGCGGGCGGCAACGACCGGATCGAGGCCGCGGTGCCCGATGTGTTCGTCGCCCGCCGGGGCTTCGGCTGGGCGGTCGAGCTGAACTCCGCGACCTTGCCCCGGCTTCTCGTCAACCGTCGCTATTATGCCGAGCTGACGGGCGGCGCCGACCGCCGGTCCAAGGCTTGGCTGAGCGAATGCCTGGCAAGCGCAAACTGGCTGACCAAGGCGCTCGACCAGCGCGCCCGCACCATCGTCAGGGTCTGCAGCGAGATCGTGAAGCAGCAGGACGGCTTCTTCCGCCATGGAGTGGCGCAGCTGAAGCCGCTCACCCTGAGGCAGGTTGCGGAAGCGATCGGAATGCACGAATCGACGGTGAGCCGGGTCACGTCGAACAAATATCTGTCCTGCGACCGCGGGCTATACGAGCTCAAATATTTCTTCACCAGCGGCATCCAGTCCTCGGACGGCGGCGACGCCGTCTCCGCCGAGGCGGTGAAGAGCCACATCAAGGCGCTGATCGCCGCGGAAGACGCGCGCTCCATCCTCTCCGACGACCAGCTCGTCGAGCTGCTCCGGGCCAAGGGCTTCGACATCGCCCGCCGAACCGTGGCCAAATATCGCGAGGCGATCGGCCTCGGTTCTTCAGTCCAGCGCCGCCGGCAGAAGGCGATGGAGGGACGGGCGGCTTAGATTTTTCCCTAATTCCTCCCCCAGCTTGCTGGGGGAGGGGGACCGCGACGCCAAGCGTCGTGGTGGAGGGGTAAACCAGAATCAGATTTCCCCTCCACCAAGCTTCGCTTGGTCCCCCTCCCCGAGCAAGCTCGGGGAGGAATTGGCCGCCTCGCGGTTGCTTCCGCCTCGTGGGGCGGATATCGCGCCCCCGCCGCACCGGCCCAGCCCCCAAAACCCGAGGCCCGCGCCCTTTGACCGCCGTCCAGCCCCGAATCCTCGTCCTCGCCGGGCGCCGCTCGGCCACGCTCGATCCGCTTGCGGCGAAGATGGGGGTCAGCCACAAGGCGCTCGTTCCGGTCGCGGGGGAGGCGATGGTCGGCCGGGTTCTCAGGATCGCCGCCGAAGCCTTTCCGGACTCGCCTCTCTTCGTCTCGGTCGAGGATTTCACGATCATAGCCGCCGAACCGACCGTGGCCCGGCTCCAATCCGAGGGCCGGCTGACCGCGGTCGAGGCCGAGCATCACATCGTCGACAGCGTCGTCGAGGCGAGCCGGACCACCGGCTTCCCGCTCATCCTGTGCACCGCGGACAATGTGCTGATGAGCGTCGAGGGCTTCCAGGCCATGGCCCAAGCGGGCTCCGAACCCGGGGTGGACGGAATCGTCATGATGGCGGAGAAGCGTGACATCCTCGCCGCCCATCCGGACGGACAACGCCGCTTCTACGCTTTTCGCGGCGGCGCCTATTCCAACTGCAACCTCTTCTGGCTGACGAGCGCCAACGCCTTCAAGGCGATCGAGAGCTTCCGCTACGGCGGCCAGTTCGCCAAGCGC
Source organism: Allosphingosinicella sp. (assembly GCA_036387875.1). Classification (GTDB taxonomy): domain Bacteria; phylum Pseudomonadota; class Alphaproteobacteria; order Sphingomonadales; family Sphingomonadaceae; genus Allosphingosinicella. Next base: position 17,835 of record DASVSX010000069.1, read on the forward strand.
AAGCGCGACGCCGTCCGGGCCCTGGGACTGACCGCCTTGTTCCTCTACGCTTCGGGTCTGGTCACCCTCGACGGCATGTTCCGCCACTTCTCCCGCCGCTTTGGAGTGCAGATCCGGGCGCTGGTCGCGAAAGACGGCCGCCTCGCCATCGACGTGGACAATGAGCGCACGCATCGGGTGGCCGAGGAGATCATCGGGAGGGTCTAGCTGTCATCCCGGCGAAAGCCGGGACCTCGGGGAGACCCACCGAGACTTCTCGGCCTGAGGTCTCGGCTTTCGCCGGGATGACGAGAGGGGGCGAAACCCCTTCACCGTCCGGCCGTTCTCCGCTCGAAGGAGAACCGCGATGACCGACAACAAGAAGAAGGGCGATTTCAACAAGGGCGGCAAGGACGACGTCGGCGGCGACAAGAAGCAGCGCGCCAACCGCAACGAGGACAGCCGCACGGGAGGCCAGAATAGCGGTTCGGGGGGCCGGGACTGATTTGCCTCCCCATGCGCAGCATGGGGAGGGGGACCATGAGAAGCATGGTGGAGGGGTAGAAGGCGAGGACCCGGGAGGCTCTCGTGAGAACCTCTGCTTCCTGAGCCGTTACCCCTCCACCGCCGTTCCGGCGGTCCCCCTCCCCATCGCTGCGCGACAGGGAGGCAAAAAATAGGGCCCCGGCGGGGGGATGAACCGCCGGGGCCGAGTCTCCCGAGGGGCAGGGGGAGACTTGAGGGATCGGCTTAGAACTTGACGCCGACGCCGATCAGCGCCTGGTGCCGGGTCACGTCGGCCTCGTAGTTCGAGTAGCGATACTCGACCTTGCCGTACATGTTCTTGCCGAAGTCGTGCTGGTAGCCTGCGCCGAGCCGGAAGCCGTCGAGGTTGCGGCCGTCCCGGGTCGTGACACCTGCCGGCGTCGTATAGTCGAAGCGGAAGCGGGCGTTGGTGTAGCCGGCCAGCGCATAGAGCGTGCCGCGATCCGAGACCTTGTAGCCGAGGCGGATCGCCGCGGCGAGGTCGCGGCCGGCGTCGAGGCAGGCGCGATCGTTGGCGAGGACGACGCTGCTCTCGCACTCTTCCATCGAGCTGAGGTCGGCGCTGAGGTCGACGCCCAGCTCGACCTTCGGCGCGATCCTGAAGTCGTAACCGGCGCCGATGCCGTAGACGATTCCGCTGTCGCTGTCGTTGTTGTTGATTCCGGGGCCGTCGGAACGGACGTGGTCCCAGCCACCGTGGATCTCAGCGCGGAAACCTTCCGCGGCGGCCGGGCTGGCGGCGGCGGCGAGGACGGCCACAGAGGCCAAAGCATACAAAGTGGTCTTCATTTCATCTACTCCCTGACCGCTCCGGCAACGGCCGGGCGGAGACTTTTCGTTGATTGGTTGCTGTTGTTTCCCGGACCGGGGCCTCGGCTCGAAGGCCTAGAAGTTACCCAGTCCGCAGCCGGGAAGGACGGCGCCAGGCAGGATGAGGGGGATTCTCGTTTTACGGTACAGATACACAAACCGTCTCCTGCCTGGCTCCAGCCTCCCCGGCTGGTGACCCCCTTTTGGCGGTGCGCTGTCACAGCAAAATGGCGCACCAAGTTGAAATTGGTTTCAATTGTTTCAGCGGTGCGACGAGGACAGGACGGAGCGCTGGCAGGAGCCGAGGGTTGCTCGATCGAGAAAAGCGGGTGCGAGACCGCGCACTCTTCGACCTGGGGATCGACAGCAAGCTGCGCGGTTGTGACCTCGTGAAGATCCGCATCGGCGACCTCGTCTCGGGAGGTCGCATTCGGAACCGGGCGATCGTCATTCAGCAGAAGACTAAGCGACCGGTGCAGTTCGAGTTGCTTGAGCCGGCGCGGGGGAGCTTGCTCGCATGGCTCGAACGCCGAGGCGGCTCACTGGAGGAGTTCGCATCCGAGCCGCGTCGATCGTTCTGGTCACCTCAGCACGCGGCAATATGCCCGGCTGGTCGATAAATGGGTGACAGATATAGGGCTACGAAAGGAGGATAAGGGCACTCATTCGCTTCGGCGAACCTAGGCGTCGCTTATCTACAGACAGACGGCAATCTGAGAGCGCTGCAGATCCTGCTTGGTCACACCAAGATCGAGAGCACCGTCAGGTATCTCGGAGTCGATATCGAAGATGCCCTGGCCCTAGCCGAGGGCATGGAAATCTAAACCTCCCGCCGCGCTCGGCCCGTTCGGGCGCCGCCTTCTTATGGCAGCTATGGGTGGAAAGCGGACGCTAGTGACTGCCGCCGCCCTCTGTCGCGCTTGCCTCGCTAACCCATCACAAGCGCGGCGAGATACATGGCGAGGAGCAGGCCGAGGGCGGATAGGGTGAGCCGGCGGCCGGGCGCGAAGGCTGCGGCCAGGATCAATCCAAAGTAGAGCGCCATCCAGCCAATCACGAAGTTGGTTGGCTCCAATCCGGCCGCGCCAATCGCCATAAGGCTCGCGACAGTCACGAGGTTGCTTCCGAACACGCTAAGCAGCAGCTGTCGCTTGTGCGAAAGTGCCCACCCTTCCAGATCCTCCCACGCCGGGTCGCCGTCTTCGGGCCAAACGAGCACACATGCGAAATAATAAAGGCCGGCGATGACCACGCAGATCAGCAAGCTTTCGATTTCGACTGGGATGGCCTCGCGCACGTTCCAGGCATCCGACCAAAAATCGGTGATCTCATAGAGCAGGAAAAGGCTGAGCACCGGGGTAAGAAGGCCGAGCTTGGCTGGTCCGTGACGCTTCACCGCACGGGCGAAGCCGCCGAGCACCTCAGCGAGGGCAAGGCCCAACACCAAGCCGAAGAGCGTGAAAATGAATTCGAAACTGCTCATGATGCCCCCGCCCGAAGCGGCACCTTCGCACTCACCGCCACTGTCCGCAATGGGTGGAAAACGGGCGTTAGATGCCCCCCCTTTGCCCAGAGCACGATGTCAAAACACGGGCGGCCCCGCGGCACCAAAGCCCCTGGTTGCACATCGCAAAAGCGGCCCTACTCTGAACGCCTCCGGGGGGCGCGCGCGACATGTCTCAATTTGAATTCTTCATGGGCTTTTACGGCTTACTGCTCGGCCTCGGCACCGCCGAGCTGTTCGGCGGCTTCGCCAGCCTCTTGCGCGAGCGGAACCCGCCGCGGCTCGGAATCATCCTGCCTTTGGTCGGTGGCATCGCGCTGATTGAGATCATGGCCACCTTCATCGATGCCTGGACCTCGCTCAAGGGCATCGGGATCAACATGGCGCAATTCGCGGTGCCGATGCTAGTGGGCCTCGTCTATTTTGTGCTCGCCGTCGTAATGGTCCCTCGCCACCTTGATGACTGGCCCGATCTGGACAGCTATTTCGATCGCCGCCGTCCGTGGATCGTCGGCCTCCTCCTGTCCGCCAACCTGTTGCTGATGATCACCGAGATCACTGCGATGGTGCAGGGCATTCGCCCATCCGACCCGGCGACAGTGACCGCCTATGCACTGCGCAATTTCTGGTTGTTCGCCAGTTATGGCGCGCTCCTGCTCTCGAGGCGGCGCTGGCTCGATTTTTCGGCCGCCGCCTCGGTCCTGACCTTCTATTTCGTAAGCTACGTCGTTGGTCCGATGTTCGGCTGATCCGTCACCACATGCTCAGGCGCGATCGCGAGGTTGGCAACGAGTGGCAAGCGGTCGTTCGCCCTACAGGCCGATCGAGTTTCCCCAATCGGAGTTAGGGAACAAGCCCGACCCGGCAGCGAGGAATTGAAACATCAAAAGGCCCAGAAGCAAAATGTCTGTTCGTCTTGTCCGTGTGAAGAGAAGCGCCATGAGCGGTACCCAATACGCAGCGATCCATATGAACATGACCGTATCTGTAAGCGACGGTGGATATTGGTAGACCGTAAAGCCAGTGCTGAGAAGATTCGCCAGCGCGAGGCCGCCGACAATGAACTTTTTGTGCTCCCAGTAATGATCTTCGAGGACAGGCCACTCGTCAATCCTGCGCGGGAAAACTAAAGCTGCCGCTAGGTAGTAAGTGACTGCCACGATCAGGCCACCAATCATCAACCCCCAGCTCATCTCAACCCTGTCCTTAGTCGCCCATGCCCACATCCAGTAGGATGTAATATCCATGAGCACAAAGGCGGCCAGCAGGGGTGTCAGAATGCCAATGGTGACGGCCTTCCGCGAGCTGATCGAGTTGGCCAAGCCGCTCACCACCTCAGCTGCGGAAAGGCCGAGCATCAGGCCGTAGAATGAAAAATAGAACTCGAACTTGTCCATGCCACCCCACCCGCTGGCAGCCTCTCATGTCTGAGGAATGTCCGCAATGGGTCGTTAGCGGACGTATGCCGGCGTCGCGGGCGGAAGGACCGCTCTGCCGCCTCCGCTACTCCAGAGCAGACATCCCGCTATCGGCCAATGTCGGCTACCTGCCCTGCCCCCACAGCGTGGCGAATACCCAGGCAGGCGCGCAAAAAACCCCCGGCGGTTCTCACCGCCGGGGGCCAGTCTCCCTAGGGGTCAGGGGAGTGGTCAGGCCAGCCTCCCGACCATCTGGATCGGCTGCGCCATGTTGAAGTAATTGGGGGAGGTGGCCATCACCGCCTGGTGGATGTCCTCATATTGCTCGCGGGTGCCGTCGCCCTCGAGAAAGACGGTGTAGGTGAGGCGGCGGAATCCCGGCGGCACCTTCTCGTCGATCCCGAGGCAGCCGCGCAGGTCGATCTCGCCCTCGGACTCGATCCGGCATGAGCCGAGGGTGATCCCGCGAAGCGACGCCTGACCGACATAGCCGACCACCATGCATGCGTTGACCGCCGACATGAGCAGTTCGTGCGGACTGGGCGCGGAGTTGGTGCCGAGCATTTCGTGCGGCTCGTCGGCGACGATGGTGAAGCTGCGTTGGACGGCCTTGCCGCGTATCCTGCAGGAATCGACGGTCGATTCGGAGCGGGTCTGGCCCTGCCAGTCCGTTTTGACCCGAAAGCCGACCTGGGGAGGGCCCTGATCCTCGCTCGCCGAGCTGGCCCGGTCGATCGCGGTGACGTCGAGGCCGTTGATCGGCGGCGGCATTGGGTGGTCGAGCATGTTCGAAATCTCCACGGTGATCAGTGCAAGGCGGCGACCGTGGGCTTCCCAAGGCCGCGGGCAGCAATCGAAGGAGCCGCGGTGGCGGCAAATTGTATCTGGCCGGTGTGCCGGGCACCGAGCGCAGCGTCGGCCGCGCGCTTCGAGGTGCCGGTGGCGAGGGCGGTGGGGGCGTTCAGGCCGCGATCGAACACGGCGCCGCCCTCATTGAATCGGGAAGTAAGCGGCGGTCAAAGTCGAGCTGCGCGCCGGGGGGTGGGACGTCCTCGACTTGCCTGACCGCATTGGCCGAGCTTGCGAGGACGTCGCCGAAGTTGAACGCATGATACATCCGGAGCCCTTCCAGGTCGCGCCGCTCAGGCGAGCGTCGAGACGTGGACGGGCTGCTGCATGGCAAGGACGGTCACCGCGCCGCTGAGGACGGCGGACGACGATCCAAGCGCGGCCGCGGCGAGCAGCACCAGCTGCAGGCGGCTTTTCTTGGCGTTGATGGCGGTCATTTCGTATCTCCAAATCGACGCGGCAACCAACGCCGCGACCCGTCCCTTCTGGAGCCTCACCTTGTCCGGCCTATTCCGCGCCGTGGGGAAAATTGTGTCAATTGTTACAGAAAGGCGGTTTCTGCGGAGAAAAGCTGCGGCTATAAGGGCCGGACCAGCCGAATCCGGGGGGATTTTTGAGAGTGGAAGAGGGCGAGATCGCCTGCGTCGTCGCGAGCGTCATCGGCTCTTCGCTGAACTGCCTGCTGCTGCTCGACGAAAACGGCGACATTCTCGAGTTCAACCGGGCGGCGGAGGAAGCCTATGGCTATTTCCGAAGCGAGCTGGTGGGCAAGCCGATCTGGAGCCTGGTCGACCGCAACCCGTCGCGCGAAGAGGATGAAGACGCGCTCGAGGCCTATATCGAGGGCGGCGATTCGACCACCGGGCTGAGGGTCGTCGTCGATGTCCGGATGAAGAGCGGCGACGTCGTCCCGCTCGAGATCAGCGTCACGTCGCTCGTCATCGGCGGCAAGCGGCGCTTCCTCGTTAGCCCGCGCGACCTTTCGGCGCGCCGGGCCAATGACGAGCTGGCCGAATCGAGCCGACGCCTGGAGCTGGCCGTCGAGGGCGCCAAGCTCGGCACCTGGACATTCGACATGGAAACCGGCCGAACCTGGTATTCCGACCGCTCCAAGGCGATGTACGGCCTTGCGCCGGACGCCGAGATGAGCACCGCCGCCATCCGAGCCTCGGTCCATCCCGATCATTGGGAAGAGGTTTCCGACCCCTATCTCCATGGTTTCACCCAGGACCGGGTCGAGGTCGAGTATCGGGTCTGCTGCCCCGACGGCTCGACCCGCTGGATCTATTCGCTGGGCGCTCTGAACCGCGATTCGGACGGGATCGCGCGGAGCGTCAGCGGAATCCATCTCGACATCACCGACCGAAAGCGCGCGGAGGATGAGCGCGACGAGGCCCGGCGCACACTGGACCTGGCGGTCGAAGGAGCCGGGCTCGGCCTCTGGTCGGTGGATCCGGGCACCGGCGCCGTCTGGCATTCGGAGACGTCGCGCCGGCTGTGGGGAATGGACCCCGACATGCCGATCGATGCCGCGACCCTCAGGGACTATATCCATCCGGACGATTGGGAGCTGGTGCGCGATCCCTACCGGGAAGGCTTTCCCGAGGAGACGGTCTCGCTGGAGCACCGGGTGATCTGGCCCACCGGCGAGGTCCGCTGGCTCCACGCTTTGGGCCAGGCCCAGCGCGATTCGTCCGGCACGGTCACGATGGTCACCGGAATCCATCTCGACATCACCGACCGAAAGCGAAGCGAGGCCGAGCTGGCCGAGACGAGGCGGCAGTTCGAGCTGGCCGTCGAAGGGGCCAATCTCGGCCTCTGGACGATCGATCCGAGGACCGGCGAGACCTGGTACAGCGCGCGATCGCGCGAGCTCTACGGGGTCGATGGCGAGATGCATCTCGACGGGACCACGCTCAAGGCCTTCATCCATCCTGAAGACTGGGACGTGGTGGTCGAATCGGCCCGCAACGGCTTCCCCAACGACGCGGTCTCGCTCGAGCATCGGGTGATCTGGCCGAACGGCGATACCCGCTGGGTGCATTCGCTGGGCACCGTGGTCCGCGATTCGGAGGGCAAGGCGACCCTGGTCACCGGAATCCATGTCGACATCACGGACAGGAAGCGCGCCGAGCAGGAGCTGGCGCGCTCGCGCGACGCGCTTCATCAGTCCGAGAAGCTGGCCGCTTTGGGTTCGCTTCTCGCCGGGGTGAGCCACGAGCTCAACAATCCCCTCGCCGCCATCGTCGGCCAGGCCGAGATGCTCCAGGAGGACAGCGTCGGGACGGCGTTCGAGATTCGCGGCAAGAAGATCGCCGCGGCCGCCGAGCGCTGCGCCAGGATCGTCCAGACCTTCCTTGCCATGGCCCGCCAGAAGGACGCGCAGCGAAGCCTCGTCGACCTTAACGACGTCGTCGCGACCGCGCTCGAGATCGCCGAATACGGACTTCGAACCGCGGGGATCGGGGTCCGGGTGACCCTCGGCTCGATGCTTCCCAAGGTGCTCGGCGACCGCGATCAGCTCCACCAGGTGCTGGTCAACCTCGTCGTCAACGCCCAGCACGCGATGCAGGGCGGCGAAACGTTCGACAAGACGCTGACCGTCAGGACTTCGGTCAGCCGGAGCGGCGAAGTGCTTCTCGACGTCAGCGACACCGGCCCGGGAGTCCCCGAGAAATTGAAGGGGCGGATATTCGATCCCTTCTTCACCACCAAGCCGCAAGGCGTCGGAACGGGCGTCGGCCTCTCCTTCTCGCACGGGATCGTCGAGGCCCATGGCGGCGCCATCACCCTCGAGCCGAGCCGCCGCGGCGCCCACTTCCGGATCGCCTTGCCCGCCGCCACGGAGAGCGGGATGGTCGCGGTGCCGATCGCGGCCGAGACTGCCGCCGAATCGGCCCCGGGCGGAAGGGCCCTGGTCGTCGAGGACGAGCCCGACGTCGCCGAAACCCTTCGCGAGCTGCTCGAGCGCGAAGGCTACAGGGTCAGCGTCGCGGGCGACGGGGCGGCGGCCCTGATGGCGATCGACCGCGGCGAATATGACCTCATCCTGTCCGATCTCCGGATGCCCGGAGTGAGCGGTCCCGATCTCCACGCCCGGCTCGCCGAGACCAAGCCCCACCTCATCGAGCGGATGGGCTTCGTCACCGGCGACACTTTGGGCTCCAGCATGGACGATTTCCTCCGCGGCTGCGGCCGCCCGGTGCTCGAAAAGCCATTCACCAAGATCGGGGTCCGCTGCCTGATCGCCTCGATCCTCCAGCCGAAGGTAGACGCATGAACGATATCGCAGCCCATATCGTGGTCGTGGACGACGACGAAGACGTCCGCTCTACCGTCGCCGAATATCTGAGGCGCAACGGCCTTTCGGTAAGCGAAGCGGATGGCGGCGCGGCGCTTCGCGAGCTTATGGCGACGCGGCCGATCGACCTCGCCCTGCTCGACATCAACATGCCCGGCGACGACGGCCTCACTTTGGCTCGGGAGATACGCGGCCTTGGCAACGCCGGAATCATCATGCTGACGGCGAAGAGCGACGACGTGGACCGAATCGTCGGGCTCGAGATCGGCGCCGACGATTACATCACCAAGCCGTTCAACCCGAGGGAGCTACTGGCCCGGGTGAAGGCGGTGCTTCGAAGGGCGAGCCGCGGCGGCGAGGCGCCGGCGACCATGGGCAGCGAGGTGCAGATGGGCAAATGCCGGCTGAACCTCGACGCCCGCAAGCTGTTCGAGGCGGACGGCACCGAAGTTCCGATCACCTCGATGGAGTTTGACCTCCTCAAATGCTTCGCCGAGCATCCCCGCCGCGTGCTCAGCCGCGACCAGCTCCTCGACCTCGCGCACAACAAGGAGATGGAGGCCTTCGACCGCTCGATCGACACGAGGATCGCCCGGATCCGCCGAAAGATCGAGCGCGACCCCGCCAAGCCCGAATGCCTGAAGACGGTCCGGGCGACCGGCTACGTCTTCAACCCCGATTGCGGCTGAGGTCGGGGCGCCGAAGGCCGAGCAGCAAATCGAAGGCCGCGGCGACGGCCTCACCGGACGTCGGGCGGGGCCAGGCATGTGCGGCCGTGCACGCCGCTCCCGCCGAATCGAAAACAGGGACAGTCCCTATTATTGAAAATAGGAACTGCCCCCGGTCAGGTTGAGTAGGCTGGGGAGCCGAGCGATCGTAGGGTTCGGGCCTATGCCTTGCAGCTCTGAGCGCCCTTGCCGGGAGCGGTGTAGCTGATCTGCTCGGAATTGGCGCTGAGCGAATAGCCTTCGGCGGTGTAGGGCTGCCCGGCGGCCGCCGCGGTCAACGTCGTTCCCGGCTCGTCCTTCTTGGCGCGGACCTGAACCGTGTCGTTGGTGTAGAAATCGGCGTAGAGCAGGCTGTTGTCCTTGCAGCGATAGGTGCGGCTGGCCTGGATCATCGGCGGCGCTTCGACCGGAGTCGCGGCGGCGTTGGCGGCATTGGCGTTGGGATCGACATTGCCGTCGATCGTGTCGTTCCCGCAGGCGGCGAGGGCGAGGAGGACCGCGAGGGGCGCGGCGGCGAAGAAGTGGGGGCTTTTCATCATATTAATCACTTCGCGAGCGCAGCATGGCTCGTCAAGGGCTTTTCTGCGAGTGCTTCGCAACAGCGACGGCGGGTTCGACAAGCGCGTCCGCTTAAGTTACGCTTTTCGTAATTTCGGGAGCCGGGAGATCGGGAGCGCGTGCAACGAGTCCGTATCGGCCTCACCGGCCTTGCCTTCGTCTTTCTGCTCGTTCTGCTCGGCGCGGTCTTCACCAGTCCGAGCAACGAAGCCCCGATCACCCCCAATCTGATCGAGACCCAGCTCTCCGGCGGCAATCAGATCGCCGTGCCGGGGGCCAACCAGGCCGAGCCCAAGGAACCGCTCGCGGAGCTTGGAGTCGCGCCCGGCAATGCCGACGATGACAACAAGGTCCAGCCTGTCCCGGCGCAGGCACGCTGAGGATCCGCAGGGGCGAACCGGATCGCATCATCCGTTCGCCCTGAACGGAGGCGGGGAGGGGCGTCCTCCCTGCGGACGGCGACCATTGCAATCGCCGCCTGCCTCCTCCTCGCCGCCGCTCCCGGGCGGCCCCGCCCCGGGATCGTGCTGATGACGGGCCTGCCGCTGGTCTTGGGGCGAGAAAGGCGCGTTCGATCCGGACTCGCGGCCGGCCGCGGTCTATGCCGAGCTCGACAAGGCGTTCGACTTCCGGCCGGTCGACGTTCTCGATCCGGCCACGCTCGAGCGCGGGCGACTGCTGTTCCTGGCCCAGCCGCAGCGCCTCGCGCCCGCGGAGCTGTCCGCGCTCGACGCCTGGATCCGCAGCGGGGGTCGGGCGCTCATCCTCGCCGATGCCCCCGCCGCCTGGGCCGGGCCGGGTCGAGCGCTACGGGGGCGTGCTGGCGCTGGCCATGCTCGGACTCCTGATCCGACTCTTGCGTCGCCGTGTTCGGACCCGCTAACCACATACTTATCCACAGGCTGAACCATGGGGAACAAGATCTGAACAAGTCGGTGAACAAACCACGAATTACCCTCTAAAGGCATCAAATCCCCAAAAAAGGCATGAAATCCCCTTCCCTTAGGGGTCCGCCGATGTTATCCACGCCTTCTGATTTTTGGGGCATTCTCTCGGTTGGCCGGCAGGTCACGCGGCGCACTCATGTGTTTCCGCGAACGGGGAAGCTCCGTGTAAAGGGGAGCGGACAGGGGCGGTGGAGGTCGAGGACTTCTTCCAGGGAAGCGCGCTCAACGTAGTGGACGTCAAAGGGCGTCTCTCCGTTCCCGCCTTCGTCCGCTCCGTCATCGAGCGCCGCTCCGACTCCCGGGCCATCGTCGTCGGCGCCCATGAGATCGCGCCCTGCCTGACCGCCTATGGGCGCAACTACGCCAAGAACCTCTGGACCGACCTCGAGCGCCGCCGACTCGCCGAGGAGGATCGCGGCGGAACGCTCGACGACCATTATGCCCGCGCCCGGCGGATGTTCGGAATGACCGAGGATGTGCCCTACGACCCGTCGGGCCGGATCGTCCTCCCGCCGATGATGCGCCGGAAGGGCAAGATCGAGGATCTGGCGCTGTTCGTAGGCGTGGGCGGGATCGTCGAGATCTGGAACCCGCGGGTCGCGCTCGTCGAGGGCGACCGCGACCTCAAGGAGATCGCCGCCTGGCGCCTCGAGGAAAAGGGCATCTCCGCATGACCCCCGCCCCGGACAATCAGGCCGTGCCCGCCCCGCACGTCCCGGTGCTGCTCGACGAGGTGGTCGCCGCTCTCGCCGTCGCCCCCGGCGAAACCCATGTCGACGGCACCTTCGGGGCCGGCGGCTATACTCGCGCAATTCTCGAAAAAGGGGCCGCCAGGGTCTACGCCTTCGATCGCGATCCCGATGCGATAGAAGAAGGCGAGGCCGTGGCGGCTTCGAGCGGGGGGCGCCTGACGCTTGTTCCGGAGCGTTTTTCCCGGATGCGTCAGGCGCTTGCCGCCCGCAACGTCGACGAGGTCGACGGAGTCACGCTCGACATCGGAGTCTCCTCGATGCAGCTCGACCGGGCCGAGCGGGGCTTCTCCTTCCAGTCCGACGGCCCGCTCGACATGCGCATGGGCCGGGACGGCGAGAGCGCGGCCGAGTTCCTGAACAATGCCGACGAGGCGGAGATCGCCGACGTCATCTACCGCTATGGCGACGAGCCCAAATCGCGCCGTATCGCCCGGGCGATCGTCGGAGCGCGACCGCTGGAGCGGACCGGCCAGCTGGCCGAGATCGTCCGAAAAGCGCTGGGCTGGCACGCCGGAATGAAGAAGGACCCGGCGACCCGCACCTTCCAGGCGATCCGGATCCATCTGAACGAAGAGCTTCAGGAGCTCGAAGGCGGGCTCGAGGCCGCCGAGCAGGTCCTCAAGCCCGGCGGACGTCTCGCGGTCGTCACCTTCCACAGCCTCGAGGACCGGATGGTGAAGCGCTTCCTCAAGGAGCGCAGCGGGGACGTCCCGTCCGGCTCGCGGCACCTGCCCGTGCAGAGCGGCAGCCGGCCGGATTCCACCTTCGAGGCCGTCGCCCGGCCGGTCAAGGCCGGCGAATCGGAAATCAAAGCCAATCCGCGGGCCCGCTCGGCGACTCTCAGGGTCGCCCGGCGGACGTCCGCTTGCCCATGGACGAGCAGGGAAGGGATGCCCTCATGATCGCAAGAGGCTTCAAGTCGGTCATATGGGTCGCCGCGGTCGGCGGCGCGGCACTCAGCTGCTACATGGTGTCCCTTCGAGTCGCCACCGAACGAAACGAGCTCGAGAAGGTCGAGCGGCAGATCGTCGCCGCCAAGCGCGACATCCGCTCTCTCCAGACCGAGCTCGGGACCCGCGGCCGGATGGGCCAGCTCGAGCAGTGGAATGCCGAGGTCCTCGCCCTCGCCGCTCCCAGCTCGGCCCAGTTCCTCAAGGATGAATTCACGCTCGCCCGGCTCTACCGCAACGATCCGACCGTCGCCGACCGTTCCGCCGAGATGCGCCTCGCTTCGGCCGAGACCGGCGGCGCCAAACCGGTCGAGCCCGGCAAGCCGGCGACCCCGCCCGCCGTCCAGGCGGTGGCCGAGCGACCGTCGCCGCAGACTCCGATGATCCACCAGGCGAGCTTCACGACCGGCCAGCCGGAGTCGAGGCCGAAGCCGGCCGCGGAAACGCCGGCGAAGCCCAAGCCTGTCCAGCAGGCCTCCGCCAAGCCTAAGCCCGCTTCGGCGAAGCCCGATTCCGAACGCACGGCTTCCGCCGCTCCGGCCAAGCCCGGGCTCGGCCGCTCGAAGCCGACCGCCAAGCCCGCGAAGCCCGAGGCGCTTTCCGCGCGGACGACCGCGAAGCCCGCGGCCAAGCCGGCCGCCAAGGCCGAGACCCTTCGAACCGCGGCCGCCGCCAAGCCGGTCCGCGAAGCTTCCGCCGCGCCCCGCGCCAAGGGCAAGGGAGGCGGCGGCAACTGATGGCCAGCGCAGCGATCCTTTCCGACCGCTTCGGCGGCGCCGGCCACCGTCCCCAGGGGTTGAGCCTGACCTATCAGCGGCTCATGCTGATGATGCTCGTCTTCGCCGGGGTGACCATGCTCATCGCCGGCCGACTCCTGTTCCTTCAGCTGTTCACCGACCGCGGCAATGCCGGCCAGATCGGCAACCCCCTGATCCCGCCCCGGGCCGACATCGTCGACCGCAACGGTACTCCCCTCGCCCGGACGATCGACTCCTGGTCGATCGCCATCCATCCGGACCGGCTGCTCGGCAACCCGGCCGAGCTCGCCGTAAAGCTCGCCCAGCTGATGCCGGAACGAAGCGCCGCCGACTACAAGGCGATGCTCACCTCGGGCAAAACCTTTCTCTACCTGAGCCGGCGCGCGGTCCCAGAGCTGGTCGCCGCGGTCAACGCCCTCGGCGAACCGGCGATCGAGTTCGGCCGCGAGCCCCAGCGCATGTATCCGCAGACGGCGATGGCGGGCCACATCCTCGGCTGGACCGATTTCGACGGCAACGGGGTAGCGGGCATGGAGCGGGTGCTCCAGGATCGGCTCAGCGACCCGGCCATGCGCGGAACGCCGGTCGCATTGTCGATCGACGCCCGAGTGCAGGGGGTGATGGAGGCCGAGCTCAGCGCCGCGATGGCGAAGTTCAACGCGATCGGAGCGGCGGGAATCGTCCTCGACGTCAAGACGGGCGAAGTCATCGCGATGACCTCGCTTCCGCAGCTCAATCCCAACAAGCCCGGGCGGAACGCCGAACAGGCCGGTTTCAACCGGGCGACCATGGGCGTCTACGAGCTCGGTTCGACCTTCAAGCCGTTCACGGTCGCGATGGCGATGGACGCCGGGATCGTGAAGAGCTTCGGCCAGATGTACAATTGCCCGCGCGGCCTCGCCGCCGGGGGCTTCACGATCACGGATACCCATCCGTTCGGCCGCGCCTGCTCGGTCGCCGAGATCATGAAGGAATCCTCCAACATCGGCACCGCCCAGATCGCCGCCCAGGTCGGCTCGGCGCGGCAGCAGGAGTTCCTCCGTAAGATGGGCTTCCTCGAGCCGGTGTCGATCGAACTGAACGAGCGCGGCCGGACCCTTACTCCGGGCTCCAACTGGGGCGAGGTCGCGACGATGACGGTCGGCTACGGCCACGGCATTGCCGTCACCCCACTCCATCTCGCCACCGGCTATGCCACCTTGTTCAACGGCGGAGTCTGGAGGCCCGCCACATTGCTCAAATATGACAGCCGCCATCCGATGCCCCAGGGCCGCCGGGTGTTCACCGAGGAGACGTCCTACCGGATGCGCGCGCTGCTCCGGCTGGTCGTCACCGACGGCACCGGCGGAAAAGCCGACGCCAAGGGCTATAGGGTCGGCGGAAAGACCGGAACCGCCGAGAAGATCGTCGGCGGCCGCTATACGGGCGCGGCCGTCGTCACCACCTTCGCGGGCGTTTTCCCGATGGACGAGCCACGATATGTGGTCATCGCCATGCTCGACGATCCCAAGGCCACCGCCGAAACCTTCGGCTTCCACACCGCCGGCTGGAACGTCGCCCCGGTCGTTTCGCGGGTCATAGGCCGGATCGGAGCGCTTCTCGGAGTGCAGCCGGACGAACATCGCGACGCCGACATGGCCGAGGTTCTTCAATACGTTAAAAAGGAAGATTGATCGATGCGCCTCGCCGACCTCGCGGGAATCGGCGGCGATTCCCGGGTGACGGGATTCGCGATCGATCACCGCAAGGTCGCGCCGGGCACGGTGTTCGGCGCCTTCCGGGGAAGCGTCTTCAACGGCGAGGACTTCATTCCACAGGCGGTCGGCGCCGGAGCGGTGGCGGTGGTGGCCCGTCCGGACGTTGCGGTCGAGGGCGCCGCCCATGTCGCCGCCGAGGAGCCGAGACTCGAGTTCGCCCGACTCGCCGCCAAATTCTTCGAGCCCTTCCCCGGGACGGTGGTCGCGGTCACCGGCACCAACGGCAAGACGTCGAGCGTCGAGCTGACCCGGCAATTGTGGCGGATGGCGGGCCATCACGCCGCGTCGATCGGAACGCTCGGGGTGACCACTGCCGACGACCGGACCACGACCGGCCTGACCACGCCCGACATCGTCACCTTCCTCTCCAACATGGCGGGGCTTGCGCGGGAAGGCGTGACCCACGCCGCTTTCGAGGCGTCGAGCCACGGTCTGTCGCAATATCGGACCGAAGGCCTGCCGGTTCGCGCTGCGGCTTTCACCAACCTCACCCGCGACCATCTCGACTATCACGAGACGATGGAGGCTTATTTCGAGGCCAAGATGCGGCTCTTCGACGAAGTGGTCGAGCCCGACGGCGTCGCGGTGATCTGGACCGACGATCCCAGGTCGGACGAGGTGGCGAGGCGGGCCGAGGCGCGCGGGCTTCGGCTTCTCACGGTGGGGCGGCGGGGAAAGGCACTGAAGCTCGTCGACCGCGAACCGACCCAGCTCGGCCAGCGGCTGACCGTCGAGGCCCAGGGCAAGACCCACAGGATCGAGCTTCCGCTGATCGGGGCCTATCAGGCGGCGAACGCCCTGACCGCCGCCGGCCTGGTGCTCGCGACGGGGGGCGAGCTTGCGGGGACATTGGTGAGCCTCGGGCGGGTGCAGGGCGTTCGCGGACGGCTCGAGCGGGCGGTGATCACCCGCGCGGGAGCGCCCGTCTATGTCGATTATGCGCACACTCCCGACGCGATCGAGGCGGCGATCGAGGCGCTTCGGCCGCACGCACGCGACCGGCTGATCATCGTCTTCGGCGCGGGCGGCGATCGCGACGTCGGCAAAAGGGCGCAGATGGGTGCGGTCGCCACCCGGCTGGCCGACCTCGCCATCGTCACCGACGACAATCCGAGGAGCGAGGATCCGGCGGCGATCCGGCGGGGCGTCATGGAGGGCGCGGGCCGCGCTCGGGAGGTGCCCGGCCGGCGCGAGGCGATCGCCGCGGCGGTGGCCGAGGCCGGCGCCGGCGACATCGTCCTCCTCGCGGGCAAGGGCCACGAGCAGGGCCAGGTCGTCGGCGACAAGGTGCTCCCCTTCGACGACGTCAGCGTGGCGAGGGAATGCGCGGCATGAGGGCCCAGTCAAATCAACCACTTAGAAATTGGTGCCTGGCACCAATTTCAGGGGCCGGCCCAGCTCGCCTCAACAGAAACAGACACTTAGTAATTGGTGCCTGGCACCAATTTGGGAGGGGGCGGTGAGCGCGCTCTGGACCTCCGGCCAGATCGCGGCGGCAGTCTCCGGCGTCGCGAAGGGCGATTTCGAAGTCTCCGGAGTCGCCTTCGACTCGCGCGAGGTGGAGCCCGGCCACCTGTTCGTCGCCATGAAGGGCGAGGCCACCGACGGCCATCTCTTTCTCGACAAGGCATTCGCCGCCGGCGCCGCGGGCGCCATCGTGTCCCAGGAGATCGACCGGCCCCACGTTCGAGTCGCCGACTCGACCGCCGCCCTCAACGCCCTCGGACGGGCGGCGCGGGGCCGGACCTGCGCCCGCATCTGCGGAGTCACCGGCTCGGCCGGCAAGACCGGCACCAAGGAGGCGCTCTACGCCGCTCTTCAGCGCGCCGCCCCCGGCAAGGCTCACCGCTCGGTCAAGAGCTACAACAATCATGTCGGAGTGCCTCTCTCGCTGGCCCGGATGCCGAGCGAGACCCGTTTCGGAGTGTTCGAGATGGGCATGAACCATGCCGGCGAGCTGGCCCAGCTTACCAGGCTGGTCAGGCCGCACGTCGCCATCGTCACCACCATCGCCTCGGCGCACCGCGAATTCTTCGACAGCGAGGAGGCCATCGCCGACGCCAAGGGCGAGATCTTCCAGGGCCTGGAGGAGGGCGGCGTCGCCCTCGTTCCGCACGACAGCCCCTATCGGAACCGCCTCGCCGCCGCCGCCCGGCCCTATGCGGCCAGGGTTCTCAGCTTCGGCCTGACCGAAGGCGCCGACATTCGAGCCCGCGACATCGTCCCTTCGCCGGGCGGCGGCTCGCTGGTCACCGCGACCCTGCCGGGGGCCGAGCTCACTTTCACCATCGCTCAGCCCGGCAGCCATTGGGTCTCGAATGCGCTCGCCGTGCTCGGGGCGGTCGAGGCCATGGGCGGGGACCTGGCCCAGGCGGGCCTGGCGCTGGCCGACCTGCCGGGGATCAAGGGCCGCGGCGAGAGGCACCGGATCGCCGTCGATGGCGGCGAGGCGCTTCTGATCGACGAGAGCTACAACGCCAATCCCGCTTCGATGGCGGTGACCTTGAGGACGTTCGGAGCGCTCTTAGTCCCGGGCCGGCGAATCGCGGTGCTGGGCGGGATGAAGGAGCTCGGGGAAAGCTCGGACGACTTCCACGCCGGCCTGGCCGGGCCGGTCGAGGAAGCCGGAGTGGGGCTCGCGATCCTCGTCGGGGAGGAGATGCGCGCGCTGGCGAAAGCCCTTGGCGCAAAGGTTAAAATGGCGCATGTGCCGGACACCGCGACGGCGATCGAGCTTGCTCGGGCCGAGGCCCGGCCGGGCGACGCGATTCTCGTCAAGGGATCGAACTCGATCGGACTCGCCGCCCTCGTCGAGGCGCTGGCGGGCGGGAAAAGCTGATGTTTCTTTGGATTGCCGAACAGCTTGGCTTCCCGGGGGTGTTCAACCTCTTCCGCTACATCACGTTCAGAGCGGGGGCAGCCACGGCGACGGCGCTCCTCATCGGCCTCATCATCGGCCCCAAGTTCATCGGCTGGCTCCGGGTGCGGCAGGGGCACGGCCAGCCGATCCGGCTCGACGGCCCTCAGTCGCACCTCGCCAAGCGCGGGACTCCGACGATGGGCGGGCTGATGATCCTCACCTCGCTGACCGTCTCGATGCTTTTGTGGATGGACTTCAGGAACACCTTCCTGTGGGCCTGCCTGTTCATCACCGTCGGCTTCGGCCTGATCGGGTTCCTCGACGATTACGACAAGGTGACGAAGCGCCACCATGCCGGCATTTCCGGGCGGACCAGGCTGCTCGCGGAATTCGTCGTCGCCGGGATCGGCTGCACGATCATCACCTGGGGCGCCGGAACCGAGCTCTACATCCCCTTCTACAACGGGCCGGTGGTCGATCTCGGTTTCGCCTACCCCTTCTTCGGGGCCTTCGTCGTGGTGGCGTTCGGCAATGCGGTGAACCTCACCGACGGGCTGGACGGGCTCGCCACCATGCCGGTGATCATCGCGAGCCTGGCCTTCCTCGTCATCTCCTACGTCGTCGGCAACGCCGTCTTCTCGGCCTATCTCGGGCTCCCGTTCGTCGCGGGGGCGGGCAATTTGCCGATCCTGTGCTCGGCGATCGTCGGCGCCGGCCTCGCCTTCCTGTGGTTCAACGCTCCGCCGGCGGCGGTCTTCATGGGCGACACCGGGAGCCTCGCGCTCGGCGGCGCTCTGGGAGCGATCGCCGTCGCGACCCAGCACGAAATCGTCCTCGGGATCATCGGCGGGCTGTTCGTGGTCGAGGCGATGAGCGTCATCATCCAGGTCTTCTTCTACAAAAGGACCGGCCGCCGGATCTTCAAGATGGCGCCCATACACCACCATTTCGAGCAGATCGGCTGGTCGGAGGCGACCATCGTCATCCGCTTCTGGATCATCGCCTTCGTCCTCGCCCTGGCCGGGCTGTCGACGCTGAAGCTGAGATGATCGCGAGCTCCGCCTTTGCCGGGAAACGGTATGCGGTCTACGGGCTCGCGCGGTCCGGCATGGCCACCGTCGAGGCGCTGCTTGCCAGCGGCGCCGAGGTCATGGCCTGGGACCAGAACGAGGCGGCCCGGGAGCGAGTCTCGTCCTCCCCGTCGCGAAGCGATGGGGAGGGGGACCAGGCGAAGCCTGGTGGAGGGGCAGAGGGCGCCGAGAGGCCCCGCACCGGCTTTCAGCCGGTCCCCCTCCCCACGACCTTCGCTCGCAGGGAGGACCAGGTAAGGCTCGCCGACCCACTGACCACATCCATCTACGGCTTCGACGGGATCGTCGTCTCGCCGGGAGTGCCCCTTAATCGTCATCCGATCGCCGCTCGGGCCCGGGAGGCGGGCGTGCCCCTGATCGGCGACATCGAGCTCTTCGCTTTGGCGCGGCCTACCCTTCCGCCCCACCTCGTCGTCGGGATCACCGGCACCAACGGCAAGTCGACAACCACCGCCCTGGTCCACCATATCGTCCGGACCGCCGGCCGCCCCTCGACCATGGCCGGCAATATCGGCTTCCCGATCCTCGGGCAGTACCCCCTCGCCGAGGGGGGCGTTTATGTGCTCGAGCTCTCGTCCTACCAGATCGACCTGACCCACAGCCTCGACTGCGACGTCTCGGTGCTGCTCAATATCACGCCGGACCATCTCGACCGCTACGACGGGGTGGACCATTATGCCGCCTCCAAGGCTCGGCTTTTCGCGATGCAGTCGGCGGACCATTTCGCGGTGATCGCTGCGGAGGACGATTATACGCGAGCCGTCGCCGGTCAGATAAAGGGGCGCAAGATGCTGGTCTCCTCGGACCAGGTGAAGGACCAGTCCCTCTGGCCGGCACTGCAGGGCCCGCACAATGCGCAGAACATCGCCGCGGCGGTGGCGGTCGCGAAGGCGCTCGGGGTCGGCGAAGAGTCGATCGCGCGCGGCCTCGCCACCTATCCCGGCCTTCCCCACCGGATGGAGCGGGTCGCCGAGAAGAACGGAGTCCTGTTCGTCAACGACAGCAAGGCGACCAACCCGACTTCGGCGGCGCCGGCCCTCGCCGCTTATCCCGCGGTGCACTGGATCCTCGGCGGGCTCCCCAAGTCCGACGATCTCGACGCCTGCGAGCCCTTCTTGGGTCATGTCCGGGCCGCCTACACGATCGGCGAGGCCGGGCCGATGTTCGCCAGGCTGCTTCGGGAAAAGGTGCCGGTCAACGAATGCGAGATGCTGTTCGAGGCCGTCGGGGCGGCGGCCGAGGCGGCCCGGCCGGGCGAGGTGGTGCTTCTGTCGCCCGCCTGCGCCTCGTTCGACCAGTTCCGGGACTATGAGGCGCGGGGGGATGCCTTCCGGGCCGCGGTGGAGGCGTTGTAGATGGGCGTAGTCGCACAGCTGAAGAGCAAGACCGAGAACCGGCTGGGACGATCGGACCGGAGCGCGGCGGGCCGCTGGTTCTGGGAGATCGACCGGGTCCTCCTCTTCTTCGTCGCGGTCCTGATCGCGATCGGGCTGATCGCGGTCGCCGCAGCCTCGCCCGCCGCAGGCCAGCGCCTGTCCGGCGGCGGAGTCAGCTACACGCCGCTCCATTATTTCTACCGCCAGCTGGTGTGGATCATCGTCGCACTTCCGGTGATGGTCGCGGTCTCGATGCTTCCAAGGACCAAGGCCAAGCGCTGGTGCCTGATCGGGACCCTCTTCTTCACGGCGCTGCTGTTCCTGGTCCCGATCATCGGGGTCGAGGTCAACGGAGCGAGGCGCTGGCTCGGAGTCGGCTTCTCCCAGTTCCAGCCGTCCGAATTCCTGAAGCCGCTCTACATCGTCAGCATCGCCTGGATGCTTTCGCTGAAAGAGCAGGATTCGAGCCTTCCGGTCGTGCCTCTGTCGGGAATCTGCACCGGGCTGATCGCGCTTCTCCTCATGCAGCAGCCCAATTTCGGGGAAACGATCATCTTCGCCTCGGCCTGGGTGATGCTCCTCACCTTGTCGGGAGTGTCGTTGCGGACATTGGGCCTGCTCGCTCTGGGAGGGGTGATAGCGATCGTTATGGCCTATTTCTTCTATCCGGTCGCGACGACCCGGATCGACGCCTTCCTGTTCAGCGGCGCCGGCGGGCACGACAATTACCAGACGGAATCGGCGCTGAGGACCCTGACCGCCGGAGGGCTGTTCGGAGCGGGGCCGGGGGCGGGCGTGCGCAAGTTCCACCTGCCGGAACCGCACACCGACTACATCTTCTCGGTCATCGGCGAGGAGTTCGGGATCATCGCCTGCCTCGCAATCGCCGCCATCTACCTGGTCATCGTCGCCCGGGTCCTGATCCGCCTCCTGCACGAGGAGGACAAGTTCGTCGTCCTCGCCGCCGCCGGCCTGGTCTGCCAGTTCGGGCTTCAGGCCCTGATCAACATGGCCGTCAACGTCCAGATCGCCCCGTCCAAGGGCATGACCTTGCCGTTCATCAGCTATGGCGGCTCGTCGATGGTGGCGCTGTCGATCGGGATGGGGCTCCTGCTCGCCTTCACGCGGAGGAACCCGTATCTGCACAGGTCGCCTTATGTGGTGAAATGGAGCGGGCGATGAATGGACATCCGGAACTCCAGTCCTCCCCGTCGCGGAGCGATGGGGAGGGGGACCATGCGAAGCATGGTGGAGGGGCCACCGGCGCCGTGGGGGGG
>DASVSX010000070.1:0-145811 GCA_036387875.1 Allosphingosinicella sp.
CGCCCTCTAGCAAAGCCGACGCCCAGCCGCTATGCCGTCGCGGTTTTTGCGAGCCGGTCCAAGAGGGTAAATGGCCAAGGAAGAGCTACTCGAGATGCGCGGGCAGGTGGTCGAGCTGCTGCCCAACGCCATGTTCCGCGTCAAACTCGAGAATAATCACGAGATCCTCGGCCATACCGCCGGCAAGATGCGCAAGAACCGCATCCGGGTCCTGGTGGGCGACGAGGTGCTGGTCGAGCTGACCCCCTACGACCTGACCAAGGGCCGGATCACCTACCGGTTCAAGTGACGGTCGCCAGGCGCCGTCCTTTCGTCATCGCGGACGTCACCCTGAACGTGTTCCAGGGTCCGGCTGCTCGCCCGTCCGAGCGGCGGAGGATTGGATGCTGAAACGAGCTCGGCATGACGGTAAGGACCGCGGATGCGTTTGATCCTCGCCTCAGCGTCCCCGCGGCGCCTGGAGCTGCTGGCGCGCCTCGGGGTGGTTCCGGATTCGGTGGTCCCCGCCGGGATCGACGAGACTGCGCGCAAGGCCGAAATCCCGGACCGCTACGCCTGCCGGATGGCGATGGAGAAGGCGGCGGCGCTTGCCGAGCCGGGAAGCCTGATCCTCGCCGCCGACACGGTGGTCGCGGCGGGAAGGCGAATCCTGCCCAAGACCGAAAACCGGGAGGAGGCGCTCGAAGCCCTGACCCTCCTTTCCGGGCGCCGCCATCGGGTCCATTCCGCCGTGGCGGTGACCGGCCCCGAGGGCCGAACGCGAACGCGCCTGTCGACCAGCGTCGTCGCCTTCAAGCGGCTCTCGTCCGAGGAGATCGAAGCCTATCTCGGCAGCGGCGAGTGGCGCGGCAAGGCGGGGGGCTATGCCATACAGGGTCGGGCCGAGGCCCTGGTCCGGATGCTGTCGGGAAGCCATTCGGGCGTGATGGGCCTTCCGCTCTACGAGACCCGGGCCTTGCTCCGCGCCGCCGGATATCCCCTTGGCTGAGTGGCTTTATGAGGAGGGGATAGGCGAGAACCGCGCCATCCTCGTCGAGGACGAAGAGATACTGGTCGCCGCGATCGAGCTTCCGGGGGAGCTTCGCTGCGGCTCGGTCCTGGCCGGCCGCCTCGTCGCGATCCCGATCAGGGGCAGGCGGGGCATTGTCGACACGGGGCACGGACAGGTCATGGTCGAACCGCTTCCGCCGGCGGTCACCGAGGGCCAGAAGGTCCGGGTGGAGATCGTGCGAGAACCCATATCCGAGCCCGGCAAGCCCAAGTTCGCCAAAGGCCGGATCACCGAGTCCGACGAGAAAGAAGGCCCCACCCTGGCGCAGCGCATCGGCTCGCCGCGCCCGCTTCCCACAATAGGCCCGGATCTTTTCTACGAATCCGGCTGGTCCGAATTGCTCGGCGAGGCCATTGAAGGCGTGATCGATTTCGCCGGCGGCGAGCTTCGAATGAGCCTCACCCCGGCCATGACCCTGTTCGACGTGGACGGCTTCCTGCCGCCGGCCGAGCTTGCGATCGCAGGCGCCGAAGCGGCGGCCGAGGCCATTCGCCGGCACGATATCGGCGGCTCGATCGGAATCGACCTGCCCACCTTGCCGTCGCGCGAGGAGCGCCTTCGCGCCGTCGCGGCGCTCGATGCCGTCCTCCCCCGGCCCTTCGAGCGGACGGCGGTCAACGGCTTCGGCTTTCTTCAGGTGATCCGCCGCCGCGAGCGGCGCTCGTTGCCGGAGCTCGTGCAATGGGATCCGGTAGGAGCCGCCGCACGCGATCTGCTTCGGACGGCGGAGCGCGGGCTCGGCGCCTGCGAGCTCGCCGCCGCGCCGGCGGTGATCGCCCGCCTTCGGGCGAATCCCGGGTGGCTCGAGACTCTGGCGAAGCGCGCCGGAGGCCAGGTCTCCTTGCGGGAAGAGCCGGGCTTCACCACATGGCGGAGCCATGTCCACGTCAAGCCTTCCTGAGCGCGGCAAGGGCTGCCCTTTGTGCGGCAAGCCCGCAAGCGCGGAGCACAAGCCTTTCTGCAGCCGAGGGTGCAGGGACCGCGACCTGCTGAACTGGCTCGGCGACTCCTATCGGGTGCCCGGCCCCCCGGCGCTCGAAAACGAGGATGGCGGACTGGACAGCGAAGGCTGAGCGCCTCTATAGGCGCTCGTCTTCGGCTCCGCCGGAACGCCCAGGTAGCTCAGTTGGTAGAGCACGTGACTGAAAATCACGGTGTCGGCGGTTCAATTCCGTCCCTGGGCACCATCCTCGCACCTTGACGGCAGTCCGGCGCTCGACGCCGCGCCGGCACCGCCGGAACCGATCCTGAAGCGGCAGGTTCACCTGCCGACCCACCAGAGGAGACGGCGATGCGCGCATTGTGTTGGCACGGAAAAGGCGATGTCCGGGTGGACACCGTTCCCGACCCCGAAATCAAGCATCCGCGCGACGTCATCATCAAGATCACCGCCTGCGCCATCTGCGGCTCGGACCTGCACCTCCTCGACGGCTACCAGCCGACCATGGAAGCCGGGGACATCCTCGGGCACGAGAATATGGGCGAGGTGATCGAGGTCGGCTCCGCGGTCACCAATCTTGCCATCGGCGACCGGGTCGTGGTGCCGTTCACGATCAGCTGCGGCGACTGCTGGTTCTGCCGGCAGGGCCTCTTCTCGCTGTGCGACACCACCAACCCCAATGCCGAGATCGCGATCAAGGCGATGGGACATTCGCCGGCCGGGCTCTTCGGCTTCAGCCACATGCTCGGCGGCTATTGCGGCGGGCAGGCCGAATATCTGCGGGTGCCGATGGCCGATGTCGGCCCCATCAAGGTCCCGGACGGGGTGAGCGACGAGCAGGCGCTCTTCCTCTCCGACATCTTCCCGACCGGCTACATGGCCGCGGAGAATGCGCAGATCAAAGACGGCGACACCGTCGCCATCTGGGGTTGCGGCCCGGTCGGCCAGTTCGCGATCCGCTCGGCCTTGATGATGGGGGCCGGGCGGGTGATCGCGATCGACGAAGTGCCGGAGCGTCTCGCCATGGCCGAGGCCGGCGGCGCCGAGACGATCAACTTCTCCGACGTCGACGTCTACGACGAGCTTCAGGCCCGCACCAAGGGCCGGGGTCCGGACAGCGCGATCGACTGCGTCGGCTGCGAAGCTTCAGGGCATGGCGCAGCGGACGCGGTGCTCGACAAGGCGAAAGCGAGCCTGTTCCTCGCCACCGACCGGGTTCATGTCCTTCGCGAGGCGATCTTCAGCGTTCGCAAGGGCGGCACGCTTTCGATTCCGGGAGTCTATGTCGGAATGGCCGACAAGCTCCCGATCGGAGCGGCGATGAACAAGGGTCTCACGATCAAGATGGGGCAGACCCACGTCCAGGCCTATACGAAACCGCTGATGGAAAAGATCGTCGCCGGCGAAATCGATCCCAGCTTCGTCGTCACCCATCCCGCGAGCCTCGCAGACGCCCCGGAAATGTACAAGCAGTTCCGCGACAAGGAAAACGGAGTCGTCAAAGTGGTCTTGCGGCCTCACGGGTAGACGCCTTGGCCCATGAAGGCCGCGCGATGTCCGCCGGCGATGTGCGCGACCTCCGCCGCTGTCATCGCAGGCTTGGTTCGGGCAAGGTTCAACTGACGCCCCCGATATGGGCTTAAGGCCCGGTTGCCGCTCTTCGGCGCCCGGACTACGGAACCTGCCCTCAACCATCTAATCTTCGTTGCGATTCAGCACTCTTCCCGAAGGGGAGTCTTACGAGCCAGGCCCATATCAACGCGATCGGAACCGCCGTTCCGAAGCATGACGTCCACGCCGCTTTCATCCGCTGGGCCGAGGCCCGGCTGGGCGAGCCGCGGCTGCGCGCGCTGTTCGGGCGGATGGCGGCGCGGTCTGGGATCGAGCATCGCTGGTCGGTTTTGCCCGTCTCGCCCGGGGGAGGCTCCCCCGTCGACGAAGGCGGCTTCTACCATGGGGACCTCCCGAAGACCGGCGACCGGATGCATATCTACGCGCGCGAAGCGCCGGCGCTCGCGCTGGAGGCCATCGGGAAGCTGGAGGCCGCGGCGCTCATCGGGATCACCCACCTGATCGTCGCGAGCTGCACCGGCTTCGTCGCTCCGGGAATCGACCAGATCATCGCCGCCGAGCTTGGGCTTGGAGGCCATGTCGAGCGCACCCTGGTCGGCTTCATGGGCTGCTACGCGGCGGTGTCCTCGCTCCGCCTCGCCCACCATATCGTCCGCTCGGAGCCGGGGGCCCGGGTCCTGGTGGTCACGGTCGAGCTTTCCAGCCTCCACCTTCAATATGAAGAAGATGTCGAGCGGCTCCTCGCCCTCCTCCAGTTCGGCGACGGCGCCACCGCTTCGCTGGTCACTTCCGAGCCGCGCGGCTTCGCACTTTCCCGACCGTTCGTCGCGACCTTGCCCGATTCTAGCGAGCTCATCCGGTGGCGGGTCGGCGATCACGGCTTCGTCATGGATCTGTCCGGCGAGGTGCCCGGCCGGATCGGCGACGCGCTTCGAGATCGCAATGTCCGCGATGCGATGCTCGAGGGCGAGTCGGCGCAAGCCTTCGATTCCTGGGCCGTCCACGCCGGTGGGCGCTCGGTGCTCGATTCGGTCGAGCAGGGGCTGGACCTGCCGCCGGAGGCGCTGGGTCCGTCGCGCGAGGTGCTCCGCCGGTTCGGCAACATGTCGTCCTCTACCCTTCCCTTCGTTCTCGAGCGGCTGCTCGGCGACCCTGAGCGCCGCCGCGGGATCGCCCTGGCCTTCGGGCCGGGCCTGGCGGCGGAAGGCTTCCATTTCGAGCGGGCGGCGTGAGGAGTCTGGGGCAGCGGGTCCGCGACGAAGAGCAGATGGACGACCCGTCGCTCGATCCCGCGGTCTATGACGAGGTGCTCCGGGGGCTTGGGCGGGTCAATCGATGGACCTTCGCCGACCGCCCCACGCTCGGCTTCCTCGCCCGGGCGACCCGGGGCCGGAAGCGCTTCAGCCTGCTCGACGTCGGCTCGGGCGAAGGCGGGATGCTCCGGGTGATCGCGAAATGGG
Organism: Allosphingosinicella sp.; assembly: GCA_036387875.1. Taxonomy (GTDB): domain Bacteria; phylum Pseudomonadota; class Alphaproteobacteria; order Sphingomonadales; family Sphingomonadaceae; genus Allosphingosinicella. The sequence goes on from DASVSX010000070.1 coordinate 5,024, forward strand.
CGCGCAAGCGGGGTTTGGCCGCACGCCTGACCGGAGTCGACCTCAACCCCAAGAGCGAGAAAGTGGCGCGGGAGACGACCCCGGCGGACATGCCGATAGACTATCGGACCGGAGACTATCGCGATCTCGGACGGTTCGACTTCGTGATCAGCAGCCTCGTCGCTCATCACATGACGGACGGCCAGCTGCTCGAATTCCTGGGCTGGATGGAGTCGAACAGCGACCGTGGCTGGTTCGTCAACGACCTTCACCGGCACCGCTTCGCCTATTCCGGATATCCACTGCTCGCCACTCTGCTTCGGGTCCACCGAATCGTCCGCGAGGACGGACAGCTCTCAATCGCCCGATCCTTCCGCCCCTCCGACTGGAAGGCGATCCTCGCCGAGGCGCGGGTGGCCGACGGAGCCGCGGTCCGCCGCTATTTCCCCTTCCGCCTGTGCGTCGAACGGCTGCGCTGATCGTCGGCGGCGGGCCCGCCGGCTCGGCCGCGGCCATCGCTCTGGCCGGCGCCGGGGTCGAGGCGGAGCTCGTCGAGCGGACCGAGGGCCCGCACGACACGGTGTGCGGAGGGTTCCTCGGCTGGGACTCGCTCGCCGCTCTGGAGCGGCTCGGGCTCGACCCGGCGGCGCTCGGCGCCCGGCCGATCCGCCGGCTTCGGCTGATCTCGGCGAAAAGATCGGTGGAAGTCGCCTTGCCCCGACTCGCCGCCGGCCTCTCCCGCCGGACGCTCGACGAAGCCCTGCTTGCCGCAGCGCGACGTGCCGGAGCGGAGGTCAGGCGCGGGCGCACGGTGCGGGCGGTCGACCTGGCGGACCGCCGGGTGCGGCTCGACGACGAGGAGGGTCTCGCCGGGGATGCCCTCATCCTCGCCACCGGCAAGCACGAGCTTCGGGGCGGGGTGCGTCCGGTCGACATATCGACCCGGCCGCTCGGCTTGCGCAGCGCGCTCGAGGCCGGCCCCGCTCTCGTCGAAGCGCTTGACGGCGTGATCGAGCTTCACCTCTATGACGGCGGCTATGCCGGCCTTCTGATGCAGGAGGACGGCCGGGCCAATTTCTGCCTCTCCGCATCGCGCGACCGGCTGAAGGAAGCTGGCGGGATCGAGCCGCTGGTCGCGCGGCTCGCGGACGAGCTTCCAGCGTTCGGCGAACGGCTCGGGCAAGGCGAGCCCGGCGGGTGGAGCGCAGTCTCGGGGGTGCCCTACGGGTGGCGGGCCAGCGAGACCGTGGACGGGGTGTATCGGGTCGGCGACCAGGCCGCGGTCATCGCGTCGCTGGCGGGGGACGGAATTGCAATCGCGCTTGAGAGCGGCCTGGCCGCGGCGCACGCCATCGCGGCAGGCAAGTCGGCCCAAGACTTCCAGCGCGACTGGGCGCGGCGGGCGAGGCGGCCCATAGGGCTTGCGGAAGTGCTTCGGCGTTCGGCGGAGAATGGGCTTTCGCGCGATGCGATGATGGGATTGCTCGGCTGGTTCCCGTCGCTTGCGCCGCTGGCGGCGAGGCTGACGAGGATAGGGTGATCCTCCCCATCGGAGATGGGGAGGGGGACCACCCGAAGGGTGGTGGAGGGGTCAACGCGCAGGCCTCGCCAATACCCCTCCACCATGCTTCGCATGGTCCCCCTCCCCATGCTTCGCATGGCGAGGATTAATCTCAATATTGCTTCCGGTACCTCAAATTGACGTTGTTGCTTCCGCCCGAGGTCCCGACCTGGGAGAGGATGCTCAGAGCCTTGGACAAGGCGATCTCGATCTGGGTGGCGGTGAAGCCGCGGGCGTCGGTGATGATCTCGAGATAGATGTCGTCGGACACGTAGAAGCCGGCCGCGATCGAGGTGCCCCGGCCGGTCGTGTCGTCGGCGCCGAGGATCCGGAGCCGGTCGAGGCCGGTCGAGGAGCGAAGCTTGCCGAGCGGGTTCAGTCCGCCGCCGCCGCCGCGCAGGGAGTTGAGCGAGGTCGCGAGCTGCACCGCCTGAAGCGCCGAAATCTCGCTCACCGAGCCGCCGAAGAGGATTCGGGCCATGATCTCGTCCTGCGGCAGGCCGGGGTTCGAGGTGAAGGCGATCTGCGGGTTGGTGGCGCTGCCCGAGACGTTGATGTTGACGGTGACGTCCCTGATGTCGGCGCTTGCGACGATGTCGATGCGCGGATTGGGCGGGCGCGCTCCGGTGAACTGGATGTGGCCTCGGGTGACGTCGAACCGCTGGCCGGAGAAGCTGAACGTGCCTCGCACCAGGTCCGCCTCGCCGAGGATGGACGGAGTCGCGGTCGTGCCCTGGACTCGAAGGTCCGCGCTCCATTCGGACTCGAGGCCCATTCCAGCGATGAACAGGCGGTTGTCGGCGCGGAGGCGAAGGTCGAGCTTCCAGATGCTGGGAGCGGTGTTGTCGGCCTGCTGGGTGGAGTCGCTGACGGTCGGAAGCGGCTCCCCCTTGCGGCGGACCCCGGCGAGCTCGACCACCTGGGCGGCGCCCTGGCGGATGATCTGGTAGCGCACCTCCGGCAAGCTGAGGTCGCCCGAGATGAGAGCGCCATTGGCCCGGCTGTTGGTGATCGCAAGATCGCCGGTCAGGGTCGCTCCGATCGTGTCGCTCCGGGCGAGCTGGGCGTCGGCGAGCTTCAGGCGGATGTCCATCGGATAGCCGGACGCGGCGGCGAAGCCGACGGTGCCTGTGCCGGTGATCGTCCCCCGGCCCGCTCGGCCGGAAAGCTGCTCGATCTGAAGCTCCGAGCTGGTGAAGCGGCCGCGGAGGGCGAGCTGGCTGATCCGGGTCCCGTAGGTCTCGTGGACGAAGGTCAGGCTGTTGGCCCGGACGATCCCGGTGAGCTGCGGGCTCTGCACCCGTCCCGAGAAGTCGGCGGCCACCCCGATCGGGCCGGAGAGCTGCATGTCGGCCACTCCGCCCAGTGACCACAGCACTTCGGCCGGGCCGTTGTAGCGGATTCCTCCGGCGAGCGGGGCGGCGAGCAGTCGCGTCGTCCAGGTCCCGGCGCCGGCACCGACCGGCTGGAGCCGGAGCTGCGCCCGGCCGATCACGGCGGCGTCCCGGCGGATCACCGCGGCGATATTGCCGCCCTCGGGCCGGAGCTGCCCGGCCAGAGCCAGGTCGACCGGGGGCGAGCGGACCGCGATGCCGGTGCGGGTGAAGCCGGCGATGGTCAGCCGGGCGTCGGCGCGCGGGAAGGTGTCGCCGCCGACCTGGGCGAAGTCGATGCTTCCGGTGGCCCGGCCTCCGGCGCCCATGCCGGGCGAGAAAAGGTTGAGGATGGAGATGTCGAAATCGTTGAACCGCGACTGGACGACCATTCCTCCGGCGCCGTAGCGGCCGGCGAGGCGGACATTGCCCTGGGGCAGCACGAGCTCGGTCGGCGCCAGCTGCCAGCCGTCGGCCAGCTTGCTGATCTGGGCCGGCCGGGCGAGCCGGAAGGGGATGTTGCGCACCTGACCCTGGGCCGCCGCTCGGATCAGGTTGGGCGAGAGCGCCGCGTTGACCGCGACCCGGAACGGCACTCCGCTCGTCCCCTCGGCGAAGACCTGGGCGAGGCCGTTGCCGCCGCGATAATCGACCTTCGCCCGGGCGCGGGCGAGGAAGAAGTTATTGGCTCTAACCCCCGCGAGCTGGGCGTCGCCCACGATGTGGGGGGCGTCGTCGTAGAGGATGACGCTCGCCTGGATCACTCCGCGCTGGATTTGGATCGGGGTGGCGCCCGGGATCTGGGCGCCGTTGGCGGTCGCGCTGACGTCGGCGCTCTGGAAGCGGCCGACCGCGCCGAGCCGGATCGTCCCCTGCAGGCCCTGGCCGGTCATCGCGAGGGTTCCGACGAAGGGCCCCGCGGGAGTCCGCACGACCCGGCCGGTGAAGGTCATCCCGGCGAAGAGCAACCGGCGGACCTCGATGGTCATCGGGCCGCGCCCGGTCAGGATGGTGACGTCCGCCTCGAACGGGCCGTAAGCCGACTGGCCCGTGGCGCTGATCGCATAGCCTCCGGCGACGGAGCGCACCGTCGCCCTGATGTCGCGAAGCCCTATTCCGAATCCGGGACTGGTCGCTCGAAGCTCTATCCGCGGACGGGTGGCGGTCCCCGTCACCACGACCGCGAAAGCGCCATAGGCCCTGGACACTCCGCTTGCCCGGATGGCGATCCGGCCGTCGGGCCAGACCGTTCCGCCGCCCGACGCGATCCGAAGCCCCGGCGAGCTCAGCCGGACGTCGTCGAGCGTGATCACGCCCGCAGGGTTCATCACCACGTTCGCAGACGCCGTGGCGTTGCCTTCGAGGACTCCGGCCGCGCTCGGATTGTCGATCCGGCGGGTCCTGACCGAGATCCGGCCCTTGAGGCCGAAGCCGCTCCCGGCGGTGAACACGTCCATCCTGGTGGTGAGGTCGAGGAGGCCGATCCCCTCCATGTGGAAATTGTTCACCGTACCCTGGATCCCGGCGCGATACTGGCCCTTGGCGAGGTCGGCGGCGACGACGACGGTCGCATTCAGCCGGTCGGAGCGGATCTTGAGGTTGTCGGAGACGAGCTTGGTCCCGCTGATGTTGATCGTGCCGTTGACCCCGACGTTGGTGAGCAGGCTTCCAAGCGACGGATCGAGGCCGCTGATGCGGCGCGCCCGCGCCTGGATCGGGACGCTGATCCGGTCGGTGTCGATCTTGGCCCGCCCGCGCGCCTGGAGGAGCTCGATCGTGGTCTCGTTGAAGCTCAGCGAGCGGGCCCGCAGGTCATAGGCGACGAAGGGGGTCCTGAACGCACCGTTCAGGACCATCGCGACTCGAAGGTCGGTGCCGTCGATATTGGGGCCGATCACCTTGGGGCGGGAGAGGCGGGCGGCGACCTTGAAGTCCTGGAACTGGTTGCGGCCGAGGTCGAGGATACCGTCGGCGACGATCGCCATCGCCGGGGAGCTCAGGCTGAGCCGAGTGTCCGCCCGGCGCTGGTCGAGCTTGGTCGTCAGGTTCACCTGGACCTGCGGGGAGAGCAGGTTCTTCGGTACGCCGGCCGCCATGAGCAGGCCGGGGTTCATCGGCCCGGAGACGGTGAAGGCGCCGTCTTTGGCGCCGACGGCGAGGTCGGCGAACTGCTTGCCGCCGAGCATGGCCTTCGCCCGGCCGCGCCAGTTGGTCCAGCTGCCATTGCCGCCGAGGGAGGCGACGATCGGCTGGTTGAGGCCGGACAGCTTGGCGACGAAGCCGTTGGCGGGCGCTTCGATCCGGACTCCCATGGCGAGGCGGTTCGCTTCCGGGACCGCGTCGATGCGCAGCGCGAGCTTGTCGCCGCCGGGCAGGTTCGGACCGGGAATCGCGTTGACGTCGAGCGCGACCTGGGCGCGGCCGTCGTCGATCCGGGCGCTCCCGGCGAGGCTGAGGAGGTGGCGGTAGCCGGTGACCGGCTGGTCGACGAGCATCCGGTCGACCTTGATCCGGCCGATGTCGACGTTGATGTCGGGAAGGAGGGGGGCGTTGGGATCGCCGGGCTTCAGCTCGGGCAGGCGATAGAGTCGGGCCTGCGGGACTTCGAGCCGCTTGATGTCGATATGGTTGCGGAAATAGGCCAGCGGCCGCCAGTCCAGGGTCGCCCTCGGAGCGACGAAGAAGGTGCCCTTCGGATCCTTCAGGGTGAGGTCGTGGAGGGTCAGCTCGCCGAACAGCGAGCCCTCGATCCGGCCGACGTCGATGTCGAGGCCGGACGCGATCTCGAGCTGGTTGATCTGCTTGACGACGAAGCGGTGGCCGAGCGACGAGTTCAGCCAGACGAAGAAGAGGAGGATCGCGACGACGAGCCCGATGAGGCCGATCCCGGTCCATTTCGCCGCGGCGCGCGCCCGCCGGCGGCCGCGGTGCATATGAGGAGCGGGTTCGGCCGCGGTCGCCACTAGAAGGCCTGACCGATCGAGACGTAGACGGCGAAGCGCGATTCGCCCTTGCGGCGGCCCAGCGGCACCGCGATGTCGGCCCGCATCGGGCCGAAATTGGTGTAGAGCCGCCCGCCGACGCCGACTCCGAAGCGCATGTCGTTCAGCCGCGGGCTCTGGCTCTCATAGACCTGGCCGGCGTCGACGAAGCCGACCACTCCGTAATTGCCGAAGCGGTAGCGGGCCTCGGCGGCGAACTCGACCATGCTTCGGCCGCCGGTCGGGATCGAGATGGTCGGATCGTCCTTCTCCTCGGGATCGGTCGGATCGAATTTAGGGTTCGCCACCTCCAGGCGCGGCCCCAGTTCCTGAAAGCCGAAGCCCCGGACCGAGCCGCCGCCGCCCGCATACATCCGGCGCGACGGCGCAAGCTCGCTGAGCTTCGCACCGTAGATCGAGCCGACCCGGGCGCGCCCGGCGAGGACGAGGCTCTCGCCGGTCGGAAAATAGACGCTGCCGTCGAGGATGTTGCGGATATAGGGCTGGCCAGGCTCGCGGAGCGACGCCTCCGGGTTGACGAAGGCCTTGAGCCGGAAGCCCTTGGTCGGATCGAGCAGGCTGTTCGACCGGTCGTAGCCGACCTGCCCGCTGACTCCGGCGAGGAAGAAGGCGTCGGCGATCGAGAGCTTTGGAAACCCGGTCTGAGCCTCGTTGGTCGCGATGACCTCGGCGCCGACCGCGTAGGTCCAAACCTTCTGCCAGATCGGAGTCGATTCGCGCGCCGCCTGGAGCTGCAGACGGGTCGTGTAGCCCTTGAAGGCGGGAAGATCGCGGCGCCCGGCCTCGGCCTGGAGGAAGATGCTCCGGTCCCGCTTCTTCCAGTTGTTGCGGCGCAGGCGGACTCGGAGGAGTTGCTCCTGGGTGCCGGCGATCGCGTTGACCATCAGCCCGCCCTCCGGCGGGAAAAGGTTGCGATGCTCCCAGGTCGCCTCGGCCCGGAAGCCTTCGCCGGTGGAATAGCCCAGCGTTCCGGCGAGCGAGCGCGCCGGGCCGGCATCCTGCCTGACGAGGATATTCACATATTCGGCGCCGTCCTCGGCCATCTGTCCGGTCGCGACGGGCTCGGCCGAGACGGTGGTGAACAGGTTGGTCGCGATCATCGCCTCGCGAAGGTCGTCGACCTTTCGGCTGTCGTAGAGCTCGCCGCGCTTGAAGCGCGACAGGACCCCGACATGCTTCGCTCCGAAGGCGAGGTCGCCCTCGGTGGTGAAGCCGGCGAAGCGCGAGCGGTTTCCGGGCTTCACGGGCAAGGTGTAGTCGCCGTGGCGGGTCTCGGGGTCGAGAAGGATGTCGCGAAGGCCGACCTCGGCGAAGGGATAGCCCTGCTGCGGCAGTCGAAGCCGGACATTGGCTTCGGCGGCCTCGACGTTGATCGCGACGATCGGATCCTCGAGCTTGAGCGGAAGCGCCTCTCGGGCGAGGTCCGGCGGCTCGGTCTGAGGCCCATCGATCCGGATTGCGCCGAACAGATATCGCGGCCCCGGCACCGCGCTGACCACGACCCGCATCCGGCCCGGCTGGTCGGGCAGCTGCTCGATCGAGGACAGAGCGGTCGCGTCGTAATAGCCTTCGGACCGGAGCAGCCGGACGGCGAGCAGCTCGTCCTCCTTGGCCCGAGCCGAGATCTGGGCGCCGTTGGTCGCCTCGCCGTCGGAATCCTCGAGCGCGGAAAGCTCGCGGAAACGGTCCTCCAGCCCAATTTCCCCGAGACCCTCGACGACGAGGGTGTAGCGGACCGGCTCGACCTTCTCGTCGTCGTCGTCGCCTTGAGTCGGGGGCGGGGTCGTGACGTCGAATTCCGAAATCGGCGTGAGCGGCCGCTCGAGCTCCGGATCGGGCACGGCGGCGTCCGGGATCAACTCGCCCTCGGGCGTGGTCGCGGCCGGCGGCCCGGCGAAATCCTCGAGGGGCTCGAGCGGCTTGCCGAGCTCCGGGTCGAGCGCCGGAAGCGCCTTTTCGAACTGATTGTCGGGAACGATCGGCTCGTCGGCGGCCGGAGCCAAAGGCGGATCGGAGGGGTTGGAGGCGGTTTGGGCGAGCGCCGGCGTGGCCGTGGCCAGCGCCAAGGCGCCGGCAGCGACCGCTCCCATCAAAATACCGGCCTTTTTCAAATGCCTGCCGCTCCGGAGGTTCGAACCCGGTCCTTACGCCGAAAAACCTTCAACTGGAAAAGCTTGGATTTGTTCCGGACGCGTAAGGGATGGCCCGTGTGGCCGGTCGGCCACGTCTTAGATTGCTTCCAGGGCCATTTTTTTCGTCACCCGGCTTGTTTCAGGGCCCAGCGAGGGCGCCGTTCCGGGGTCAGGCTGTGGGACGAACGGCTGCGCCTTCCTTCCTTCGCCTTCGATGCCAATCTTAAAGGAGACGCCTTTGCGCCGTCTCTCGAAAAATCCAGGCCTGCCGGCCGGCGAGGAGGAGGCGCTTGATGCAAGGAGAGCAGATCGCAGGCGAGGGTTGACGTGCCGTCCTGTTCTTGTTATGTTCTAAATGGCTCTTTGACATTGTAGGCGAATCATACAGGCGGGCGAGCGGACCGATTGATTGCGGGCGTCCGGTCGGTCAGGAGGAACGGATGCTCCGGCCGGCTTCTCCCGCTCTGCTCGACTCGCTCGCTTCGCTGCTTGGACCGCGCGGGTTCAGCCGTGAGGCGGAGGCGATGGAGCCGTGGCTCAGCGACTGGCGCGGGCGTTATCGGGGCCGTGCGGCGGCCCTGCTTTCGCCGGCCAGCGCGGCGGAGGTGCAGGCGGTCGTGGGCCGCTGCGCCGAGGCAAAGGCGGCGCTGGTTCCGCAGGGCGGCAACACTTCGATGGTCGGGGGCGCGACGCCCGGCGTCGAGGGCGGAGCGCTGCTCGTGTCGCTCCGCCGGATGAACTCGGTTCGGAGCGTTTCCGCCGAGGACAATGTCGCAGTGGCCGAGGCTGGGGTGATCCTTTCCGACCTGCATGAGGCCGCAGCGGGGGCCGGGCGGCGCTTCCCGCTCTCCCTCGGGGCAAAGGGCTCCGCGACGGTGGGCGGGCTGGTCTCGACCAATGCGGGCGGGACCCAGGTGCTCCGCTTCGGGCCGATGCGCTCGCTGGTCGTCGGGCTGGAGGCGGTGCTTCCCGACGGATCGCTGTTCGAGGGGCTGTCGGCGCTTCGAAAGGACAATCGAGGCTACGACCTGAAGCAGCTCCTGATCGGCGCCGAGGGCACGCTCGGGATCGTCACCGCCGCCAGCCTGAAGCTGGTCGCGGCGCCCGGTTCGCGTTCCGTGGCCTGGGTCGGGCTCGGCTCGCCGGGGGCCGCGCTTACCCTGCTTCGCCGGCTCGAGGCCCGGCTGGGCGAGGCGGTCGAGAGCTTCGAGCTCGTGCCGGAGGACGCCCTCGCTTTGGTGCTCGACGGGATCGCCGGCACCCGGCCGCCTCTCAGGGCAAGCCATCGCTGGCACGTCCTCGTCGAATCCGTCGCTGCCGAGGGCGCGCGCGATGCCGGCGAGGCGCTCCAGGAGGCGCTGGCCGAGGCCCTGGACGAAGCGCTCGCCGAGGACGCGGTGGTCGCCTCGAGCGAGGCTCAGGCGGCGGCCCTGTGGCGGCTTCGCGAATCGATCGCCGAGGCGGAGCGGTTGCAGGGGCCGTCGGTCAAGCACGACGTCTCGGTTCCGGTCTCCGCCATGCCGGCCTTCATCGAGGATGCCCGGGCCGCGGTCGAGGCGCGGTTCGAAGGCGCCCGGGTGGTGGCGTTCGGCCATCTCGGCGACGGCAACGTCCATTTCAACGTCCAGCCGCCACCCGCGGCGGAGGCGAAGGCCTGGCTCGACGCCGAGGCGGAAGCGGTGACCCGGCTCGTGCACGACCGGGTGGGCGAGGCGGGCGGCTCGATCTCCGCCGAGCACGGGATCGGACAGTCGAAGCTCGACGAGCTCGCCCGCACCGCCGGGCCGGCGCGGCTTGCAACGCTTCGGGCGATCAAGAATGCGCTCGATCCGGCCGGGATCATGAACCCGGGCAAGCTCCTGCCGTCACCCTGAAGGCGGAGTCGGCGGAGGGGCGGTCCAGGTCGTAAGGCGGGGCGCGAACCTTACGACGAGCAGCAGAAGGGTCGGAAGAAGCATCGTGTTCCACAGGTCGTGGAGCGAGGCGGCTTTCTCCCAATCCTCGGCCAGATCGTCGCGAAACATGTCGAGCCACTCGTTGGTCAGGGCGAAGGCCAGCACGACGAGCCAGGGCCAGGGGCTGCCGAGCGTTCGTCGGAAAACAGCCGCGGATACGAGCTGGATGATGAAAGCGAAGTAGATGTGGAGGGCGTCGCGCTCGAGCCCGGTCCAAGCCGCGACAGCCGCCTTGATCGCTTCCGAATCCACCGCGGTCGCATAGGGCCCGGGCCCCATACCGGCAATGGCCATGAAGGCGGGGGAACGTCCCTTGCTGGCGCGTATCGACAACCAGCCGGCGCCGGTCCGCCTTAATTCCTCCCCCGGCTTTCCGGGGGAGGGGGACCGCGTGGAGCGCGGTGGAGGGGTTTTTCGGATTCTGTGAGGGCCCCTCCACCATGCTTCGCATGGTCCCCCTTCCCTGCGAATGCAGGGGAGGACTTAGAGGGCACTTCGTCACCCCGGAATTCGGGCATGGTCTCCGATCCTTCCGCGGCGATGCCGGAACGGGAAAGCACCTTCGCTACGGTCATCAGCAGGATCTTGAGGTCCAGCGCGAAGCTGCGATGGTCGACATACCAGGTGTCGAGGGCCAGCTTCTCCGGCCAGCCGAGCGCGTTCCGGCCGTTGACCTGGCTCCAGCCGGTGAGGCCCGGCCGGACGTCGTGGCGCCGGGCCTGATCGGGCGAATAGAGCGGCAGATAGCGCATGAGGAGCGGGCGCGGCCCGACGAGGCTCATGTCGCCGGTGAGGACGTTCCACAGCTCGGGCAACTCGTCGAGGCTGCTCGAGCGAAGGAAGCGGCCGAAGCGGGTGAGGCGCTGGGCGTCGTCGAGGGGATTCCCGTCGGAATCGACCGAGTCGAGCATCGTCCGGAACTTGATGAGCCGGAACGGCCTGCCGTGGAGCCCGGGCCGGACCTGGCGGAAGAAGACCGGGCGGCCGAGCGCCACGGCCACCGCCGCGGCGACGGCGACCAGCACCGGCGCGAGCACGACGAGGCCGGCCGCCGAAAGGAGGATGTCGGTCAGCCTTTTCGGATCGACACGGGCCATGGCGGTGCCAATCGCCCCCCTGCCGTTCAATTGCAACGGCTTCGGCGCGCCGCTAAGGGAGCGGGACAGCGGAAACAGGAACGGATCATGTGCGGCATAGCCGGCTTCATCGGCGGGCGATTCGACCAGGGCGGCCAGGGCGCTCGAGCCGTGCTGGCCCGGATGACCGGGGCGATCGCCTATCGCGGACCGGACAGCGCCGGGGCGTGGCTGGACCCCGAGCAGGAGGTGGCGCTCGGCCACCGAAGGCTCGCCATCCTCGACCTCTCGCCGGCGGGCGAGCAGCCCATGACCTCGCCGAGCGGCCGCTACGTCACCGTCTACAATGGCGAGATCTACAACCATCTCGAGCTTCGCGAGCGGTTGCCCGGGCCGTGGCGCGGGCATAGCGACACCGAGACCCTGCTCGCCGCGGTCGAGGCCTGGGGAGTCGAGAAGGCGCTCGGCGAATGCGCCGGGATGTTCGCACTGGCGCTCTGGGACCGTCAGGAGAAGGCGCTGATCCTTGCCCGCGACCGGCTCGGCGAGAAGCCGCTTTACTACGGCCGGCAGGGACGGGGCGGCGAGGCGGCCTTCCTGTTCGGCTCCGAGCTGAAGGCGCTTGCCCGCCACCCCGCTTTCCGGCGCGAGATCGACCGGCAGGCGCTCGCCCTCTTCACCCGGTTCAACTACGTGCCGGCGCCGCACTCCATCTATGCGGGCATCTCCAAGCTCCCGCCGGGCACCTTCCTCACCCTCCGCCCGGGCGACCGCGCTCCGGCGATCACGCCTTACTGGTCGGCGGCCGAGGTCGCGGCCGCAGGCGCCGCCGCCCCGCTCGACATCGGGCCCGAGGAGGCGACCGACGAGCTCGAGCGGCTGCTTTCGAAGACCGTCTCGCAGCAGATGCTCTCGGACGTGCCGCTGGGCGCCTTCCTGTCGGGCGGGGTCGATTCCTCGACCGTGGTCGCGCTCATGCAGGCGCAGTCGTCGCGGCCGGTGAAGACCTTCTCGATCGGCTACCACGACCCGGCCTATAACGAGGCCCAGCATGCCGCAGCGGTCGCCCGCCATCTCGGAACCGACCATGAAGAGCTTTACCTCCAGCCGGCGGACGCGCTAGCGGTCATCCCATCGCTTCCTTCCGTCTACGACGAGCCGTTCGCGGACGCCTCCCAGGTGCCGACGCTGCTCGTGTCCAGGCTCGCCCGGCGGCAGGTGACCGTCGCCTTGTCCGGCGACGGCGGCGACGAATTGTTCGCCGGCTACAACCGCTACCACCTCGCCGCGCGCAACTGGGGGCGGATCTCGAAGGTGCCTCGGCCGCTTCGGCGCGCCGCCGCCATGGGACTGGAGGCCCTTTCACCCGAGCGGTGGAACAAGGTGGCCGCCGCCCTGGCGCCGGTCCTGCCGGCGTCGCTTCGCGGGGCGCCGGGCGAGAAGGTCCACAAGGCGGCGCGGGGCCTCGCCAGCGCTTCGGCCGACGAGCTCTACCGGGGGCTGGTCTCGAGCTGGCGCGATCCGGGCGAGATCGTCATCGGCGGCTCCGAGCCCGCGACCCTTGGGCCCGACGTCCTGGCCCGGCTGGGCGGCCTTGGAACCTGCGAGCGGATGATGGCGCTCGACATGCTGACCTATCTGCCGGACGACATATTGACCAAGGTCGACCGGGCCGCGATGAGCGTGTCGCTCGAGACGAGGGTGCCTCTGCTCGATCATCGGGTGGCCGAATATGCCTGGCGGCTGCCGCTCGACCTCAAGCTTCGCGGCGGCGAATCGAAATGGGTGCTTCGCCAATTGCTCTACCGGCACGTTCCGCGCGCGCTGATCGAGCGGCCCAAGATGGGGTTCGGGATCCCGATCGACGCCTGGCTTCGAGGCCCTCTCAAGGACTGGGCCGAAGATCTGATCTCGGAGCGGCGGCTGTCCGGCGAAGGCTATTTCCGGGCCGAGCCGATCCGGGCCGCCTGGGACGCCCACCAGAGCGGACGGATGAACCTGCAATATCAGATCTGGGCGATCCTCATGTTTCAGGCCTGGCTCGAAACGCCGTCCGCGCAGGGCGGGGAAGTGCCGCTTCGAGACGTCGCTTAAACTCAGAGCGGCGAGAATTCGTATTTTAGGTTGGGGCCCGTATAGGTGTCGCCGCCCAGGTCGCGGCCGCCCCAAATCGCCGATTGCATCCTGTGTCGGGACAGGTTTCGATAGACGTTGCGCGCGTGCGTGGCGCCCCGCAGCTGGATGAAATAGTCTCCGTCCTTGCCGGCCTCGCGCTCGATCACGCAGTCGTTGTCGGTGAAGACGGAGTTGTGAACCCGGGCGATGCCCTGGGTCCCGGCATTGCTGGCACGGATCCGGTTGTTCGCGACGGCGACGTCGCGATAGCCTTCGCCCATGACGTCGACGACGAAGAAGCCGCCGCCGGTGAGCAGGTTGTCGAGGATATGCAGGCCGGCAATCTTGGACGGGTCGCCGACCGTCCTGATCGCGGCGCCCTCCTGCCGCCCCACTTCCGCATGAATCCGGCAGTTGGCGATCTTTAATCCCGCCACCCGGCTGCCGACGATGATGCCGCTGTTCGAACCGGATAACTCCATGTTCGAGATAGTGATATTCTCGTTGGCGACCGTGGCGTAGATGCCGACGTGGAGATCGCCGCCGATCCGGCCGTCGCTGATCTCGATGTTGCGGTTGGGCACGTTGGGGTCGTCGGGCTCCAGGTCGATTCCCCCGAACGGAGCGGTGCCGTTGATCCCGCCGATGTCGACCCTGCGGATCCGCCCGTCCCTGGCGCTCACGATCGAAATCCCGTTGCGGCGGCAATCGCGGATCTTGACCCGATCGATCAGGAAGTCCTGCGAGATTTCCGGTCCCTTCGTCCCGACATAGATGCCGTCGCCCCAGCAGCCGTCGATCTCGACGCCGCTCACTTCCCAGCCGCTGCTCGACAAAGCGGCAACCCCCATCCCCCACTCGCCTTCGGTGCCGAGATGGATGTTGCGCTCGCCGGTGATCCGCCCCGGGCCGCGAAGCTTCCAGCCGCGGCTTCGGAAACCCTGGACGACGGCACCGTGCCTCAGACGGCTCGGCAGCGCTCGCAGCTGGGCTCCGTTCAGCTCGAGGATCTGGCCGGATTTGAGCTTGAGACCACCGAAATCTTCAATGGTCGGCTTCCAGTTGGTGTCGACCCGATAGACCGCGCCCCGTCGAAGCCGGACGATCTCGCCCGGACCGGCCGATTCGAGGCAGATCTGCAGCGCCTGCGTGTCGTCGGTGCGCCCATCCCCCTTCGCGCCGAAGCGTTCCGGGTCCAGGACCCGCGCCGAACTCTGGGCGAATCCACGTCCCGGCAGGAGCGCCCAGGCCGCTACGCCCGTCAACATGAAGCCTCTGCGGTTGCCGATCATGCCGATGTCTTGCGACACCCGACCTGAGCAGGAGCTGAAGGGACCCGTTTCAGTTGACTGCCCGAGTGTCGCAAGGAACGCCCTCCGGGCGCTCGGCCGGCTCCGTCGGCCCGAGCTCGCCCTGGTCGGGCAGGATCAGCTCCTGGAGCTTTTCGCGCACCGCGGCAGCGTCGCCGACGAAGATGGCAGCGCGCAGCCGGTCGATATGGGGGCGGAGCTCGGCGAAGGAGATGAAGCGCTCCTTTGCCATCTTGATCCGCGGATGGGCGGTGTCGAGGGCGCCTTCGCCGACGAACAGCTCCTCGTACAATTTCTCGCCCGGGCGAAGGCCCACATAGGCGATCTCGACGTCGCCGGCCGGGTTGTCCTCCTCCCGGACGGTCATTCCCGACAGCGAGATCATGTTTCGAGCAAGCTCCGCGATCCGGATCGGCTCGCCCATGTCGAGAACGAAGACCTCGCCGTGCCGGGCCATTGCGCTGGCCTGGAGGACGAGCTGGGTCGCCTCCGGGATCGACATGAAGAAACGGGTCACCTCCGGGTGAGTGACGGTGACCGGCCCGCCGCGGCGGATCTGCTCGCGGAAGGTCTGGACCACCGAGCCCGAGCTGTCGAGCACGTTGCCGAAGCGGACGATCCCGAAGCGGGTCTCCCCCTGCTCGGCGAGCGCCTGGATGACGAGCTCGGCGACCCGCTTGCTCGCCCCCATGACGCTCTCCGGGCGAACCGCCTTGTCGGTCGAGATCATGGTGAATCGGGTGAGCTTTGCGTCGAAGGCGGCTCGGGCGAGCACCCAGGTGCCGATGACGTTGTTCTCGACGCCCACCACCTCGTTATGCTCGAGCAGCGGCACGTGCTTGTAGGCCGCGGCGTGGTAGATGGTCTCGACGCCGTGAATCCGGATGATGTCGCGGACCAGAAGCTCGTTGAGCATGGAGCCGACGATCGGGACGACTTCCGGCCGGTCGTGCGGCTCTCGGTCCCTGAGCAGATCGACGAGCTGCTGCTCGATCGAGTAGAGGGCGAACTCGCTGTGATCGAGCAGAACCAGCTTGGCCGGCCGGACCCGGGCGATCTGTCGGCAAATCTCCGAGCCGATCGAGCCGCCGGCGCCGGTGACGAGGATGGTCTGGCCGTCGACGGCCTCCTTGATGAGGTCGCTCAGCGGCTCCACCGGATCGCGGCGCAGAAGGTCGTTCACGTCGATCGGGCGGACGTCGCTCACCGTGAATCGGCCGGAGACGATCTCCTCCGGCGCGGGCACCGTCATCACCTTCACGTCGAGCTTGTTGAGGCGCTCGATCGCGCTCAGACGCTGTGAGCGGGTGGCCTTGGGCATGGCGAGGAACACTTCGCTGACGCCGTTGTCCCGAACGAGGTCGTTGAGCGCCCTCGGCGGAAAGATCTGGGCGCCGGCGATGATCTGGCCCTTCAGAGCCGGATCGTCGTCGACGAAGCCGCAGAGTCGGAAATGACGGTCGCGGCGGATCAGTTCGGCGAGGCTGATTCCCGCTGAATTGGCGCCGTAGATGACGATGTTGCGCCGCCCCGCCCGATTGCTCGGGTGCTTTCGATCGGAGCCGATCACCAGCGCCGCCATCGCGTAGCGGCCCATGAACAGTAGAACGAACAGGAAGCCGCCATAGATGAAGCCGACCGATCGCGGCACCAGGATCCGGGTTCCCTCGACCACCATCGAGGCGCGCATGAAATAGACGAGGATCACCCAGGCCGTGGCGGCGATGGCCGCGCCGAAGAGGATCCGGCTGACCGTGCCGAGATCGAAGAAGCGAAGGACGATATGGTAGATTCGAAGCTGGAAGAGGCCGGCCAGCCCGACCAGGATCGAGATCGCCCCCGCCAGCAGGACGACCGGATCGACGGGCAGATAAGGCTCCCCGAGACGCGCGGAGAAGGCCGCCACCAGGGCGAACATCATCGCTGCGACGTCGTAAGCCACCAGGATCAGGCGCTTCTGCGCGCGGTCCGCCGAGGACACTCGTCTGACAAGCTGAAAAATCATGGGATTGGCGGTCCTTAGACCAAAATGCCCCTCCCTGGAAGCCCAGGGTTCGCGGACCCTAGCCCACGACCGACCGGATCAACCCGGCAAGCCTCTCCGCCCGAAGCCGAAGCCGGTCGGGCCTCAGGGTCGGGTGGATCTCGACCGTCAGGCTGGTTCCGGTCATCGCCCGGGCGTTCGGCAGGTCGGGCCTGGGAAGGTCGCGGAACGCCTCCTCGAGATAGACTTCCGAGCAGGAGCCCGTGAACAGGCGAAGACCGGCTTCTCCGGCCCGGGCCAAAATCTCTTCCCGGGCGCCCTCGGCCCCCGGCTGGAGGTGGAAGTTGAACCGGTAATAAGCATGCCGGAAGCGGGGCCCCGGCATCGGAATGCGCAGGCCGGGCACGCCGGCCAGGGCCTCGGCCCAGATTCCGGCATTGCGGGTTCGGGCGGAGTGCCATTGGTCGAGCTTCTCGAGCTGCTTCAGGCCGATCGCCGCCTGCGGCCCGGTCAGACGCCAGTTGGTTCCGACGCTGTCGTGGAGCCAGCGAAAGCCCGGCCGGACGGGCGGCGCCTCCACCTTGCGGCGGTTCTTGCCATGGTCCTTGAAGCTCCACGCCCGGTCCCAGGCGGCCTCGTCCTTGAACAGGACGGCCCCGCCCTCCCCTCCGGTGGTGATGATCTTGTCCTGGCAGAAGGAAAGCGCCGCCGCGTGGCCGAAGCTCCCGGCGGGCCGGCCGTCTATTTCGGCGCCGTGCGACTGGGCGCAATCCTCGATGACGAGCAGTCCGCGGCGCTCGGCCAGCGCCATGATCGCCGGCATGTCGCAGGGCCAGCCGGCGAGGTGGACGGGGATGATGGCCCTGGTCCGCTCGGTCAGCACCGCCTCGATGCTCTCAGCGGTGATGTTGCCGCTGTCGGGATCGATATCGGCGAAGACCGGGGTCGCGCCAAGCAGCATGACGCAGGTCGCAGAGGCGACGAAGGTGCGCGGAGCGACGACCACCTCGTCGCCGGGCCCGATTCCGAAAGCGCGAAGAGGAAGCTCGAGCGCCAGCGAGCCGTTGGCTAGGGCGATGCAATGCTCGCCGCCGAAGGTGCGGGCGAGCGCGTCCTGGAAGGCGAAGACTTCGCCGCCGGTCCACTGGTTGACCTTGCCCGATCGAAGCACCCGGACAACCGAGTCGATCTCGTCCTCCGCATAGAAGGGCCAATGCTCGTCGGCCCCCTGCCGAAGATCTTCCGCCGAAGCGGGCGCTTCAACCGTTTCTCTCAAGTCCAGCATGCTGATCCAACCTTTCGGGCGGCGAAAAGGCGCTCGGCCTCAGGCCCGCCGATAGCCCTGTAGCGCTTCGGGCGGGCCGGCATAAGCCGCCGCGCCCTGATCGTAAACCTTCCCCTTCTGGGAGTTCCGCACCGCGAGCATCGCCGCGAAAAAGACGAGAAGCGTGGGCATCATCATCATCTTCTGCCTGAGCCCCAGGCCGACATTGTAGTTGAACAGGGCAAGCAGGAGGGTGATCAATACGAAGAAGAAAAAGGCGAAACGCGCGAACACCGTCGCCCGCGCCACCGCAAGCCCGGTTCCGAACCGCCGGACCAGGGTGAAGAACACGCCCAGCAGCACCAGATTCTCGAGCGACGCGACATAGCCGAACGCTCCGTTCGCATCGAAGAAGAAGGGCCTGAAGAGCAGGCTGAGCAGCTTGACCGGGAAAGACGCCCCCGTGATGCTGACGTCGGCTCCCGATTCCTCCGAGACCTGGGACCGGCTTTCGAGGACCTCCCCCAGCGAATCGGTGCTCGAAAGGTTGAGACCGCTGACCGTGCTCTCGACGAGTCCGGCTACCGAACCGATTCCGGCCAGGACGACGGCAAGCAGGGCCACGCGCAGGAAAAGTGAAGTGCCGCGGCCGACGAGCAGAGTCAGAGCGAAGGCGACCAGCGCCAGAAGCGCGATGTGGGGGCGTACCAGAAGGGCGACTCCAACTCCCGCGGCGAAGGCCAGATAACGGGTATTCAGGCGGAACGCGGCCCAGGTGCACAAAGCGACGGCGAAGAAAACGGGGGCATCCTTGCCGATCGAGCTCGTCCAAAAGTGAAGCCCGGGCAGGAAGAGAATGAGGTAGATATTGTTGAACGTGGGCTGGCCAAGCTCGCGATGGATGTCGTCGAACGCCCGCAGGACGAGCAAAATTCCCCAGAAGCCGATTGCCTGGAACAGCAGGAAATAATCGAAGAAGCTGCCCCCTATATAATCTTTCAAGAACTGCACGAAGTTGATGAGGAAGATGGTACTGAGACCCGTCGCACGTCCGTAAATTCCCGAAGTATCGTAATAATACAGCCTGACGTCGCCGCCGAACTCCTGAGAGTAAAGGAAGCCGGCAATCGATGCGCCGACGTGCGCCAGAAGCAGCAGCACGAACAGGATCAGGCGAGACCGCGATTCGGTCACTCGGGCGAAATAGAAGCCGGCGATCGAAATCAGGATGCCGATGAGGCCTACGGGGGTCACGCGCCTGCCTCCTTCCAGCGTCGACGAACCTCGAGCCGCCGCCGCAGCGCCGAGGCGGCATCGGCGATCCGCGCCGGCGAGCGAAGTACCATCGCCGACGCCATCAGCCAGCGGCCTCCCCGTACCGCATCGGCGAACAGACCCAGCCACTGCGCCGTGCGCAAGCGCCCGATCCGATCCGAGAAGGCCCGGGCAAGCTCAGGATCGCCGGTCACCCGCGGGTCCCTCGACATCACCTGCATCGACTCGATGATTCCCTCGGCAATGGAGCGCCTGCCGGTCAGCTGGCCCGGCCTCGACCGGTAAAAATACCCGGCTTCGCGCGCCGCCACCCATTTCACGCCTAGAAGCATCGCATTCATATAAAACTCGAAATCCTCGCCGGCCCAGTTCCGGACCGGATGAAAACGCAGCCCATGCTCGCGAAGCCAGGTCGTCCGGAACATCGGCTGGAGGATCCAGTCCTGCCGGCACATGTCGGCGGGGGAAAGCGGCTGCCCCTCCTGTCTCGGCTTCCAACCGGTCGCTTCGTAGATTGTGGTCCAAGGCTTGCGGGCGCCGTCGTTGATAAGCAGCAAGTCGTCGCTGACCGCGTCGGCGCCGGCCGCTTCCGCCACCTTCAGCAGGTACGATAGCCGGCCCGGTCCGAACCAGTCGTCGGCGTCGAGAAAGGCGACCCACTCCCCGCGCGCCTCGTCCAACGCCTTGTTACGAGCCGCGCTTGGACCGCTGTTGACCGGCAGCCGGAAGCCGCGAACCCTGGGATCCGATTGGAGCCGGCGGATCGCCTCCGGGGTCGAATCGGTCGAGCCGTCGTCGACGACGATGACCTCTAGGTCGACGTCCTGGCTCAGAGCCGAGCTCACGGATTTGTCGAGATAGTCGGCGATATTGTACGCCGGTATCAGAACCGAGACGGCCGGCGCCCGTCCTGACTCACGCTGATCCGCGACCGACATTATCGAGAGCTTCTCCGTTCGACTTCATAAAAAGTGCCGTCGGCACAACCCATGCGGCTGGATTCGCGGCAGGCCCATCGCTAGAGCGCCTACACGGAGCCGGCGGAGGTTGGAAGCCTCGGCTTCGGCGGCGGCGACGGACATGGCAAGCCCTCCGTGGCCGCAGCCTCCTCAAAGCAAGAAGGATTCGCATGACCAGCCCACAGGCCCGCAGAGGAGCGCTCGCTTGAAAGGCATCATCCTCGCCGGCGGCAGCGGCACCCGGCTCTACCCGGCGACCCTCTCCGTCTCGAAGCAGCTGCTTCCGGTCTACGACAAGCCGATGATCTATTATCCGCTCGCCACCCTGATGCTGGCGGGGATTCGCGAGATCCTGATCATCTCCACTCCGCGCGACCTGCCAAGCTTCCGCGATCTGCTCGGGGACGGCAGCGGCTTCGGACTGTCTTTGACTTATGCCGAGCAGGCCCAGCCCAACGGCCTTGCCGAGGCGTTCATCATCGGGCGCGATTTCGTCGGCGACGATTCGGTCAGCCTCATCCTGGGGGACAACATCTTCTTCGGAAGCGGATTGGCCGAACTATGCCGCGACGTGGCCGCGCGAGGCGCGGGAGCGACGGTGTTCGCCTATCATGTCGAAGATCCGCAGCGTTACGGCGTCGTCACTTTCGACCCGGAGACCATGCGGGCGATCGAGATCACCGAGAAGCCGCCCGAACCCAAATCGAATTGGGCCGTCACCGGCCTCTATTTCTACGACAACCGGGTGCTCGACATCGCTTCGAAGGTGAAGCCCTCCCATCGCGGCGAGCTCGAAATCACCGACGTCAACCAGGCTTATCTCGACATGGGGGAACTCAATGTCGTCCGGCTGGGACGCGGCTATGCCTGGCTCGACACGGGCACTCATGACAGCCTCCACGAGGCCGCCTCGTTCGTCAAGACGGTCGAGCACCGCCAGGGCATCAAGGTGATGTCGCCCGAGGAGATCGCCTTCGACTACGGCTATCTCGACGCCGATCAGCTGCGCGCCGCGGCAGGCCGGCTCGGCAAGTCGGATTACGCGGCCTTCCTCAGGCGTCGGGCGGACGAGGGCCCGTGCGGCCCGGGCGGCCTCTACGGGGTGGCCCGATGAGCGATCGCCTCACCATCCTCGTCACCGGCGGAGCGGGCTTCATCGGCTCGGCCTTGTGCCGCCATCTGGTGCGAAGCGGCCGCTACCGGGTCGTCAACCTCGACAAGCTGACCTACGCCGGCAACCTCGAATCCCTGAAGGAGCTCGGCGACTCGCCGGACTATCGCTTCGTCCAGTGTGACATCGGCGACCAGGCCGCCGTTCGCGACCTGCTTTCGGGCGAGTCGGTCGATATCGTCATGCATCTGGCGGCGGAGAGCCATGTCGACCGCTCGATCGACGGCCCCGAAGCGTTCATCGACACCAACATCGTCGGCACCTTCCGGCTGCTCAACGCCGCGCTCGAACATTGGCGGGGGCTGCCCGACGAGCGCAAGGCGCGGTTCCGGTTCCACCACGTCTCCACCGACGAGGTGTTCGGAGACCTGCCGCTCGACGAAGGCGTCTTCACCGAAGAAACGCCCTACGCGCCCTCCTCCCCTTATTCGGCGTCGAAAGCCGCGTCGGACCATCTCGTCCGGGCCTGGCACGAGACTTACGGCCTTCCGGTCGTGCTCTCCAACTGCTCGAACAATTACGGGCCCTATCATTTTCCCGAGAAGCTGATCCCGCTCGTCATCCTGAACGCCCTCGAAGGCAAGGCGCTGCCCGTCTACGGCAAGGGCGAGAACGTCCGGGACTGGCTCCACGTCGAGGATCATGTCCGGGCGCTGGAGCTGATCGCGACCCGCGGGGCGCTCGGCGAGAGCTACAATGTCGGAGGCCGCGCCGAGCGCACCAACCTCGATGTCGTCCAGACGATCTGCGATCTGCTCGACGCGCGCCAGCCTCTTCCGGACGGGCGCAGCCGGCGCTCGCTCATCGCCTTCGTCACCGACCGGCCGGGCCACGACCGCCGCTACGCCATCGATCCTTCCAAGGTCGAGCGCGAGCTGGGCTGGGGCGCCCTGGAAAGCTTCGAGAGCGGGATCGCGAAGACGATCGACTGGTATCTCGGCAATGACTGGTGGTGGCGGCCGATCCGGGAAGGCAAATATTCCGGAGCGAGGCTGGGGACCGGCTGATGCGGGTGCTGGTCACGGGCCGCGAAGGCCAGCTGGCGCGCAGCCTTGCAGAGCGCGGCGCCGCCGACCCGGGCCTCTCCCTGGAGACGATGGGGAGGCCCGACCTCGACCTCGAACGGCCGGAGTCCATCGAGGCCGCGATCGCCGCGGCGGCTCCGGACGTGGTCGTCAACGCCGCGGCTTATACGGCTGTGGACCAGGCCGAGGACGAGCCGGAGCGCGCGTTCCGGATCAACGCCGCCGGCGCCGGCGAGGTCGCCGCCGCGGCGCGGCGGGCCGGAGCGCGGATCGTTCAAGTCTCGACCGACTATGTCTTCGACGGCACCGGCGAGGGGGCCTATGCCGAGACCGCGCCGACCCGGCCGCTCGGCGTCTACGGCCGTTCCAAGCTCGAGGGCGAGCTTCGGGTGGCGGAGGCCAATCCGGATCATGTCGTCCTTCGCACCGCCTGGGTTTACAGCGCTTATGGCCGCAACTTCGTGCAGACGATGCTCGGGGCGGCGGTCCAGCGCGACGAGCTCAGCGTCGTCGCCGACCAGCGCGGCAGCCCGACCGCCTCCGACGACCTTGCCGACGGAATCCTGGCTCTGATCGCCGCCTGGCGGGAACGACCGCGGCTGGGGCTCGGCAGCGCCTATCACCTGGCGGGCACGGGCGAGGCGAGCTGGTTCGATTTCGCCTCGGCCATTTTCGACGAGGCCCGCCGCAACGGCCTTCCGGCGGCGGCGGTGAAGCCGATCCGCACCGTCGACTGGCCGACCCGGACCGCCCGCCCTGCCAACAGCGTCCTGGACAGCAGCCGCTTCGCCGCCGACTTCCGCTATAGGTCGCCGCACTGGCGGCAATCGATGGCGGCCGTGGTGGCCGACCTGGCGAGGCGCAGGGGATAAGGGTGAGAGTCGCCGCCTTCACCAAATACGGACCGATGGCCGCGAGCACACGCCAAAGGCTGATCCAGTACCTGCCCCATCTCGCCGCGGCCGGAATCGAGGTCCGGCACCAGGCGTTCTTGCCCGACGACTATGTGCGCGGGGTAGCCACGGGTCAGCACTACCCGCGCCGGCGCACCTTGCGGGCCTATCTCGACCGGTTCCGCCGGCTCGTCGCCGGGACCAGCGCAGATGTCGTCTGGATATATGCGGAGCTCTTCCCCTATTTGCCCGGCGGCCTGGAGAAGCTCGCGTTCCGCAGCGGCAAGCCGGTCGTCTACGATTGCGACGACGCGTTCTTCCACGCCTACGATTCCCACCCGAACGCCCTGGTTCGGCGGCTTCTCGGCCGAAAGCTCGAGCCGCTGCTGCGCGGTGCCGCGGCCGCCTGCTGCGGCAACGCCTATCTTGAAAGCTATGCCTCCCGCTTCTGCGAGAAGACCATGCTCCTGCCGACCGTGGTCGATACCGATGTCTATGGACGCGCCGCCGGGCCCCGCCCCGACCGCCCTGTCACCGTCGGCTGGATCGGCTCGCCGTCCACCTGGCCCTATATGCGGCCGCTTCTACCGTCGCTCCGTGAGCTGGCGGAAAGCCGCGGGATCCGCATTCGGGTCGTCGGAGCCGGGCCCGCCGCGCGCGCAGACGCCTTTCCCGGCCTCGAGCTCATCGAGTGGAGCGAGGCCGGCGAGGTGGAGGAAGTCCGAGCGATGGATATCGGAGTGATGCCTCTGCCGGACGACATCTGGGCCCGGGGCAAAAGCGGCTACAAGCTCATCCAGTACATGGCCTGCGCGCTTCCGGTCGTCGCGTCGCCGGTCGGGGTCAACAGGGAGATCGTGGCGGCCGGCGAGAGCGGTTTCCTCGCGACCGGCGATTCCGAATGGCGCGACGCTCTGCTTCGCCTGATCGATGCTCCCGCCTTGCGGCGCACCTTCGGAGAGGCCGGGCGGCGCCGGGCCGAGGAGCGTTACTCGCTCCAGGTTCAGGCTCCGCGTCTCGTCGGCCTGCTTCAGTCGATCGCCTGAGCAACGAGCCCGGCGGGTCCGGACTATCTCAGCGCCGAACCTTTATCGGGGCTGTTCCCTGCGCCGAGCCTGGCAAGGTTGGCCAAGGCGTCTCGATAGTCGCGGATGCTTCTGTCGAGCGAGAAGCGCTCCACGCCGACTTGGCGCGCGCGTTCGCGATAGGCTTGCCGGTTGGGAAGGACCTCTTCCACGATCCACCGCGCCGCCTCCGAATGGCCGAGGGAATCGTCGAAGAAGACCCCGGCCGAAATCGGCGCTTGGTTGTCGCCGACCGCCGCGGCCCCGACGATCGGCACCCCGCAGAGCAGATATTCGCCGGTCTTCACCGGTGCAATGCCCAGGGTGGAGAAGCTCGCGCTTATGAAGGCGGTGCCGACGTCTGCCGCGGCCAGATAGCGCGGGACCTCGTCGGGAGGCACTCGGCGAACGATGGTGAATTCGGCGAGCTGCGGCATCGGGTCGATCAGTTCCGTCTGGACGACTTCGGGTGAGCCCGAGAGCACCAGAAGGCGAGTATCGGGCCGAAGCGCCCGCATTTCGAGGGCAAGCTCCCCGATGGAGCGGGTCCGATACCGCCCGCCCACCGAGCCGGCATAGACGAGGAGGGGAGCGTCGGCGGCAATCCCCAGGTCCGAGCGCACCGCCCGTCGGCCCGCCTCGCCGAACGGATGAAATATCTTTTCGTCCCGCCCGTTGGTCACGATCGTATATTTGGAGGGGTCGGCCGGCGGTCCCGCTCTCGCGATCAATATCTCGCGCGTGGCTTCGGTGCGCGTCAGGATCGCGGTGGACCTGCGGACCATCTGGGCCTCGATGTCGCGAAGCACCCGGTAGATCGGAGCGGTGGTCTTCAAGCCTCCGAACTCCGCCCTCTCGTCGATCTCGAGGCCGTCCGCGTCCATCAATATCGGATGCGTGCGTGCGGCTCCGCTGGCCAGAAGCGCGAGCGAGGGGAGGACGCTTCTCGGCATGATCGCGTCGGAGCCGTAGCGGCGAAGCGCCTTTCGGACCTGGAAGCCGCCGCGCAGGGCGCTGGCGAATGCGCCCGCCGGTCCCAGGCGCCAGATCCTCGCGGAGCTGTAGCCGCAGCCGGCCTCGATGCAGAGGGATCGCACCGCCTCTTCCTGGGCGGCGGTTCCGAAGCGGAACTGCAGGATGTCGAACTCGAAACCGTGCGGCCGAAGACCCTTGAAGATAGGCAGGAACAAGGATTCCAGATAATTGACCTGAGGCCCGTCCCAGGTGACGAACAGGATCTTCAACCAACCGCCTTTCGATCGAACGCCGCTCACCCTTTTCCGTTGGGCCGGGTGGACGGCGGCTCCGGCACAGGCTGCCGCGAGCCAGGGCAGGCGTCCGACTAGCCTCTAAGCCCGTCGGTTTCCAGACCTGTTTGGAAATCCGAGATCGCCCTTATGATCGCCGGATAGGCCCGGCCGCTCACCGCATAGCCCATGTGGCGGCAGTCGAGCTGCTGCTCCCGGTCGCGCTCGCCCGGCTCCCCGCGAGCGGCCGCCGGAGCGATGAGGCCGTCGCGCCGGGACCACAGTGCCAGGGTCGGGACGGGCGGCTTCACCGCGGGGTCGCCCCCGACCGGAGGCCGGTCGACCGGGTGGCGGGCGATAGCCTCGTACAGCCGCCAGACATTGTTGTTGCGCCTGTCCCCGGAGAAGGGCGTGCCGAGCGTGACGACCCTCGCGACGAGTTCGGGCTTCAGCTTGGCGACTTCGCGCGCGTAGATTCCGCCGAGGCTCCAGCCGACCAGGATGACCGGCGCTCCGCCGCCGAACTCTTGCAGCCGGTCCGCGATCCGGTCGAGCGTGTCGGGGCGGACTCCCCGATTCATCCCAAGCCCCCAGCCGCTGACCCTGTACCCGGCCCCGGCCAGCGCGCGCTGAAGGCCCAAGGTGGTCCGGTCGGTGGCGAGGAAGCCGGGAAGGACCATCAGCTTCGGCCCGTCGGGCGGGCCTCGCTCGCCCAGCCGGCCGAAGGCGCGATAGAGGCGCGGGAGCAGGGCTGTGCCTTCCAGTACCAGCCGCCAGCGCGGCGGCGGCCGGTAATCTGTCTCAGAGATATTCGCTCCCCATCAGCCCCTGAAGCGCCTCGGGCAGCCGCACCCGGCCGTCGGCGAGCTGGTGGTTTTCGAGTAGCGGGACCAGGATCCGGGGGCTTGCAAGGGCGGTGTTGTTGAGCGTGTGGACGAAACGCACCTTGCGCTCCGAATCGCGCCACCGGAGATTCGCCCGGCGCGCCTGCCAGTCGTGGAGGGTCGAGCAGCTGTGGGTCTCTCGATACTTGCCGAGGGAGGGGACCCAGCTCTCGATGTCGTTCATCCGGAACTTGCCGAGCCCCATGTCCCCGGTAGAGGTTTCGACCACTTGGTAGGGGATTTCGAGCCCCTTGAGCAGCTTTTCGGCGTTGGCGAGAAGCCGGGCGTGCCAGCGGCCCGATCCCTCCTCGTCGTCGGCGCAGATGACATATTGCTCGAGCTTGTAGAATTGATGGACCCTGAGCAGGCCGCGGACGTCCCGCCCGGCGCTCCCCGCCTCGCGGCGGAAGCAGGGCGAGTAGCCGGCGTAAAGGATCGGCAGCTGGGCGGCCTCGATTATCTCTCCCGAATGGAGCGAGGTCAGTGCGATCTCGCCGGTGCCGGCGAGGTAAAGCCCGTCCTTCCCGATCTCATAGGCTTCCTCCTCGTGCCCGGGGAAATGCCCGGTCGCGACGAAGGCCTGGGGCTTGGCCAGGGCCGGGACGGTCATCAGCGTGAAGCCGTCCTCCGCGATGATCTGCTGGGCCCAGAACATCAAAGCCTGCTCGAGCAAGGCGAGGCGCCCCTTCAGCGCGTACATGCGCGAGCCGGCGACCTGGGTGATCCGCGACAGGTCCGCCCAGTCGTTCATCTCGACGAGGGCGACGTGGTCGCGCGGCTCGAAGTCGAAGCTCCGCCGCTCGCCCTCGGTGCGAACGACCGTGTTGAAGCTCTCGTCGGGCCCGACCGGTGCGCCGTCCCAAGGGATGTTGGGCAGGCGAAGCATCAGCGCCTCGAGCTCCGTCGATTTCCCGGCGAGCGCCGATTCGGCTTCACTGGCTTTCGAGCCGAAGGCCTTGGCCCTGGCGCCGAGCGCCGCCCGCTCGGCCGGATCGGCGGTCTTGAAGCTCGCGCTGATCTCGTTGCGCTGCCGCCTGAGCTCGTCGATCCGGGTCTTGAGCTCGCGCACCTCCCCGTCGAGCGCGAGCAGGCGGTCGAGGTCGAACGTGGCGTTCTTCTGCTGCGCCGCCTTGCGGACAGCGTCGGGATTGTCGCGGATGAACTGGAGGCTGAGCATCAGCCGCGCCTAGCAGCCCATCGGCGGGCGTCAAAGCCTCAGCACTTGGTTGAACGATTGGATTCCCGCCTCTATAGGCCGTCCCTTGCCGCGCCGGAGACGTGGGTGAGTGGCTGAAACCAGCGGTTTGCTAAACCGCCGTAGGGGGATTACTCCTACCGAGGGTTCGAATCCCTCCGTCTCCGCCAGCCGAGAGGGTCAGGCCCCCGTCGGGATCGAGGTCGTCGACTTGGCTTCGCTGAGTATGACCATCGAATTCGCTTCTCTGACGCCGCGCGCGCGGGAGAGGTGATCGAAGAAGAAGCGCTCATAGTCGGCAATGTCTCGAGCCACCACTCGAAGGATGGCATCGACGCTGCCCAGCAGGATCAAGCACTCCAGCACTCGATCATGCTTCGTCATTTCACGCGTGAATTCCTCGACGTTGGCCCGGCCGTGCTCGCTCAGCTGCACCTGGACCAGCAATTGCATCTGCCAGCCGAGCTTGACCCGATCCACCAGCGCCACCTCGGCACGTATATACCCTTGGTCGCGCAGCCAATGGAGCCGCCGCCAACACGGAGCCTGCGACAAGCCCACCAGTTCCGCCAATTCCGCCGTCGATCGGGACGCGTCCTGCTGAAGAGCCTTCAGGATGCGCCGATCGGCGAGATCAAGATTATGCGCCTGTCCTCGACTATTCGTCATATTTATGCACCAAGAGGGCCCGACTGGGGAAGTTAGCACAGTTTTCGCCACGCGAAGCAGTTATCGAGTGGGCACCTTCAGCAGTCGGTCAGCGTCCATGAAAAACATCCACCATCTCTGTGCCGGCATCGCAGCGATTTGCGGTCCGGTTGCGCTCGCTCAACCTTCCCCGCCCTCGCCACCTCGAACCGGCTTACCGGCTCAGCAACTTGGGTGTCCTGAGCTCGCACGGCCGGCGCGCAAGCCCAAGCGGAATGCGAACACCGGCCCGACGATCGCGTTCACGAACGTGGAGCTCATCGCGATGACCGGAGAGCCTCCCCGAAGCGGAGTGAACGTCCTCGTCAACGACGGCCGGATAGACCGCGTCGGTCGGAATGCGAGGGCGCCCCGTGGCGCGACCGTCATTGACGGGCGAGGCATGTGGCTGATCCCCGGCCTGGTCGATTCGCATATGCATCTCACGAACATCCGCTCCATCGACGAGGCCCTGCTTCAGATTGCCTTGGCGAACGGAGTGACGAGCGAGGTCGAACTTGGCGGGAGCGGCCAGCCCAATCCTGCGGAGCGTCTGCGCATCCGCGACGACGTGGCGGCCGGCCGCTTTCTGGGGCCTGCCCTCTATGTGTCCTCTCCGAAAATAAATGATCCCGATTTGACGCGCGCCGGCGGCGCACAACTGGTCGATGACTATCATCGGCAGGGCTACGACCTCATCAAGGTCTACAATCGATTGTCCCTTGAGGGGTATCGGGGCGTCCTGCTTCGCGCGCAGCAGGTAGGAATGCCGGTCGTCGGCCATGTGGTTCGGTCCGTCGGACTCGAAGGGACCTTTGGCAGCGGGCAACGCGGCATCGTTCATATGGAGGAATACCAGACCTACTTCGGCTTCCGGGTGAGTGAGACAGCGACCGATCCGACGCCGCTGCTCGATCCTTCGGTGATTCCGTATCTCGTCGAACGTACGGTGCAGGCGCGAGTTTGGGTTACCCCGACGCTGGGAACATTTGCCTCGATCCTCGATCAGGTAGAAGACCTGGATGCAGTACTCGCGAAGCCCGCTTCAGCTTACATCCCGTCGCCCCTCTTCCAGGGAGACTGGCCGCAGGGGGTGAACCCATATGTAAGAAATTTCAGCACTTCCGAACATCGAAGGAACCTTAGGGCGGCGATTGCCTTTCAGGCCCAGCTTACCCGCGCGTTTTCCGACGCGGGGGTTCCTCTGCTCGCCGGCACCGACGCGCCTGTTCCTGGCGTTGCGCCGGGATTCGGCCTTCACGATGAACTGGAGCGGCTCGGATCCGCGGGCCTGACGCCGGCACAGGCCCTCACCGCCGCCACCTGCCGGGCGGCCCTTTACGTCAACAGGAGGGACTTCGGGATCGTGGCTCCCGGGGCTCGGGCGGATCTTATCCTGCTTTCGCGTAACCCCCTTGAAAACATATCGAACACCCGCAGCATCGTCGGTGTGATGGTCAGGGGCCGCTGGCTTGATCGGGCAACGCTGGATCGACTGCTGATGACGAACCGAAGGGGGAATTAAGCTTGCTCTCGGAGCGCTCCGGGGCGGCTGCCGTCAACCAGGAACCAAGGCGAATGGTCGGCCGGTTCCGGCTCCAAGCGCATTAAAATCCCGCCGCCCCGGCCCCGGAGTCCTGCGGAAAAGTCCCTCTGCAGACAGAAGAACCAACTGTCCTACCGGTCCGGCGCGCTATCGACTCGGCTCGTCGCCCGTTCATTGCGGCGAAAGCCTTGAAAGCATCTACTTCCCCCAGGAGTGAAGGGGGAGCTTTGGACATGCTTAGGGCCATTTTCCTGAGGCTTGGTGCGGCTGCGGCACTGGCGTTGGCCGCCTCGGCGGCGCCGGCGCAGGTCGCCACGATCGATCCCAACAGCGCCGCCGGTCCGGCGCCGGCGGCCGAGCCCGGAGTCGAGGCCGACGAATCCGAATATCAGCCGGTCGACGCCGGAAGCCCGGACGTCGCCGACGAAGCGGCGGCACCGGAAGCGGAGCCGGACGCCTCCACGGCGAGCCAGCGCGCGAGCCGGGCCTCCACGACGATCCCGCGCAAGGACGTGTTCACCGCCGCCGAGGGCGTTTTCGGAAAGGGCGCCGAGGGTCTTGCCGACCTGATCGAGGATCTCCTGCGCGAGCGCGGCGACCCGACCGGCTACATCACCGGACGCGAGGCAGGAGGCGCCTTCATCGCGGGCGTCCGCTACGGCTCGGGGACGCTGCACCATTCGATCGAGGGCGACCGCCGGGTCTACTGGACCGGGCCTTCCGTCGGATTCGACTTCGGGGCCAATGCCGACAAGGTGTTCGTTCTCGTCTACAACCTCAACGACAGCGAGCGTTTGTTCCGCCGCTTTCCCGCCGGGGAGGGCAAAGCCTATGTCGTCGGCGGCTTCACCGCGAGCTATCTGAGGCGCGGCGACGTCGTCCTCATCCCGGTGCGCCTGGGAGTCGGCGCCCGGCTCGGGATCAATGCCGGCTATATGCGCTTCAGCCAGAAGAATCGCTGGCTTCCCTTTTGACGGCGCGGAAGCGGCGTAATCCCAGCGCAGGCTGGGATCCCGAGGGGTGAAGGGCGCCGAGTTTCTCACCCGCCGGGGCCCCAACCTTCGCTGGGGCGACGGATAAGTTCAGGCCGCTTCGCTGAGCGACGTCGGGCGGTGGCCGCGGCTGTGGGTGCCGGCGCCCCGGCTGGTCGCGGCGACCAGCGGCAAGGCGGTGGCGCAGAAGCCGCATTCGGCGGAGACCCGGCCGACATACCAGTGGGTGCGGCCGCAGCCGGGGCAGTGGTTGACCTCGTTCTCGCGGTAGGCGACCAGATAGCCGCGGTGCTGCGGGTCGTGCGCGAAACTCTCTTCCTTCGTCTGCAGGCTGAAACCGGCCATGATCCTGTCCCTTCAAAAAGGAGTGGAACGGGTTAGCGGCGCCCCACCGAGCCTGCCTCCTGCGACGGCCCGGCGGCGCTGTCAGCCCCTCCAAATCCTTTGTTCCAAAAGGGGATTCCGAGCCGGCAAAGGTTAATTCGGTGTCTGACACCGATTGTAAGCCTGCGACCGGCCGTGCGTTTTCAACGACTTAGAAATCGGTGCCTGGCACCAATTACGTGGCTAGGCGCATCAGGCCTTCGATCGTATCGGCCTCGGCGGCGGGCTTGTCGGTCCTGATCCGGGAGATCCTCGGGAAGCGCATTGCGAGGCCGGATTTGTGACGCTTGCTGGAGTGGATCGAATCGAAGGCGACTTCGAGGACCAGGCTCTTCTCGACCTCGCGCACCGGGCCGAAGCGCTGGACCGTCCTGTTTCGGACGAATCGGTCGAGCCAGAGCAATTCCTCGTCGGTGAAGCCGAAATAGGCCTTTCCGACCGGGAGCAGCTCGCCCTCCGGGGTCCAGGCCCCGAAAGTGAAATCCGAATAATAAGAGGAGCGCTTGCCGCTCCCGCGCTGGGCGTACATCAGGACGCAGTCGGCGGTGAGCGGGTCGCGCTTCCATTTGTACCAGAGGCCGACCCGGCGCCCGCCCGTATAGGGGCTGTCGCGCCGCTTCAGCATCACCCCTTCGATCGCCGCGTCGCGGGCGCCGGCGCGAATCGCCTCCAGTTCCTCGAAGGTCGAGGCCTCGATCAGCGCGGAGAGATCGAACCGTTGCGAATCGAGCCCGGGCACCAAGGCGGCCAGCCGGGCGCGGCGCTCCTCCCAGGGGAGGGCGCGCAAATCCTCCTGTCCGTCCAGGAGTATGTCGTAGAGCCGGACGAAGGCGGGATAGTCCTTCAGCATCTTCGCGGAAACGAGCTTTCGCCCCAACCTCTGCTGGAGCGCGTTGAAGCTCGCCGCCGCCCCGCCATGGGCGTCGGCGCCCTGGAATTCGCCCCTGACCAGAAGCTCCCCGTCGACCGCGCCCTCCTCCCGGAAGCTTTCGGCGATCTCCGGGAAGCTCCGGCTGATATCGTCGCCTGCGCGGCTGTAGAGTCTCGTCTCGCCGCCGGCGCGGACGATCTGGACCCGGATCCCGTCCCATTTCCACTCGGCGGCATAGTCGTCCATCGAGACGCGAAGGTCCTCCAGCGGGTGGGCGAGCATGAAGGGCCGGAAGACGGGCACGTTCTCGGCGGTCGGCTGGGCCCCGCGGCCCTCCGCCCAGTCGAAGAGCGGCAGATAGGGCGGATCGATCCCGTGCCAGACCTCCTCGACCGAGTCGACGTCGAGGCCGAAGGCTTGCGCCAGGGCCGTCTTGGCGAGCCGGGCGGAGACTCCGAGCCGAAGCTCGCCGGTCGCAAGCTTGAGCAAAGCGTAGCGGCCGCTGGAGTCGAGATGGTCGAGCATACGGGCGAGCGCCCCGGGCGCCTCGGCCCTGCCCAGGGTCTGGAGCCGCTCGACCACGCTTGCGATTCGAAGCGACCCGTCGTCGATCTCGGCGGGCTGGTCGATCCTCTTGGGCCAGAGCAGCGAGACGGTCTCGGCCATGTCGCCGACATAGTCCCAGCTCATCCGGAAAAGGACGGGATCGATCCGTTCCTCGACGACCGCCCGGATGGCCGCGGGCTTGACCCCCGGAATATCTATCTCGCCCGTCAGCGCGGCCAGCGCATAGCCTCGGTCGGGATCGGGCGTGCGCTTCAGATAGTCGCCGATCAGCTTCAGCTTGCCGTTGCGCGAGCGGGTGTAGACGAGACCGTCGAGGAGCTGGGAGAATTCGCGCATCGCCGGCGTAACGGTTTAGAACCGGCCCCGTTGCCTTCCACGCTTAACCGTCATTCCGGCGAAGGCCGGAATCCATGAACACGGACGGCCGAAACTTCATGCGGCTGTGTTCATGGATCCCGGCCTTCGCCGGGATGACGATGAGCGGGCCCTGCGGCCCCCTAAGCCTCCAGCTCGATGTCCCAGTAGAGGTAATCGCGCCAGCTCTCGTGCAGGTAATTGGGCGGGAAGCTTCGGCCGTTCTCCTGCAATTGCCAGCTGGTCGGGCGCCATGGGCGGCGGTTGAGGTTCATATGGGCCTGGAGCGGAGTCCGCCCGCCCTTGCGCAGGTTGCAGGGCGCGCAGGCGGTCGCGACATTCTCCCAGGTCGTCCGCCCGCCCTGGGCGCGCGGAACGACATGGTCGAAGGTCAATTCGGCCGGGCTGGCGCAATATTGGCATTCGAAGCGGTCGCGAAGGAACAGGTTGAACCGGGTGAAGGCGGGATGCTCGCTCGGCTTCACATATTGCCTCAGCGCGATCACCGAGGGCAATTGAAGGGTGCGCGTCGGGCTGTGCACCTCGCGGACATACTGGGCGACGATGTCGACCCGCTCGAGGAACACGGCCTTGACCGCGGTCTGCCACGGCCACAGGCTTAGAGGATAATAGCTCAAGGGCGTGTAGTCGGCGTTGAGCACGAGGGCGGGGCAGGCGTCCGGATGGCGAAGGAGGTCGGGATGGTACATGCGCCGCGAGTCGCCCTCGTCACTGCGAGAAGAGACGCCCGGCCTGTCGCACTCAGGACGGGGGAGCCCTCCCCGGTCCAAGCCCCCTCCTCTCGGAAGGTGACGGCGGCATGACAGCATGGCGCGAGTCCCGCGGTCAAGGAGAAAGAGGGGGCTTCCGGCGCCATCTTCGTCATTCCCGCGAAAGCCGGAATCCCGCTTCTGCTGCATGCCTGGCGGAAGGGAAGAAGCCGGATCCCCGCTTTCGCGGGGATGACGGAAGGTGAAGCTCGTCACCCGTTTCGCGCCCAGCCCTACGGGGCGGTTGCATCTGGGGCACGCTTTCTCGGCCCTGCTCGCCCACGATTTCGCTCGAAGCTGCGGCGGCGCCTTCCTGCTTCGGATCGAGGACATCGATCCGGGCCGCTCGCGGGCCGAGCATGTCGATTCGATCATCGAGGACCTCGCCTGGCTGGGGATCGACTGGGACGGCGAGATACTCTTCCAGTCGGAGCGGCTCGGCCTCTATCGGGAGGCGCTCGGCCGGCTCAAGGCGGCCGGCCTCGTCTACCCCTGCTTCTGCACCCGCGCCGCCATCGCCGCGGAGATCGCCGCCAGCGCCGCCGCCCCGCACGGTCCCGACGGTCCGCTCTACCCGGGCGGCTGCCGCGCGCTCCTGCCCGGCGAGCGCGAGGAGCGGATGGCCGTCGAGCCGCATGCGTGGCGTCTCGATTCGTCGAAGGCCGCAGCTGAGGCCGGACCGCTTTACTGGCGCGACGGCGACACCGAGGTCCAGGCCGAGCCCGAAGCCCATGGCGACGTGGTCCTCGCCCGCAAGGACGCTCCGGTCAGCTACCATCTCGCCGTGACCGTGGACGATGCCGCCCAGGGCGTCACCGACGTGGTGCGCGGCCGGGACCTTTATGCCGCCACCGACGTCCACCGACTGCTCCAGGCCCTGCTCGGACTGCCGACTCCGCATTACCGCCACCATCCCCTGCTGCTCGATTCGCAGGGCCGCCGCCTCGCCAAACGGCATGGCGCCCCGACGCTGCGCGAGTTGCGCGAGGCGGGCGCCGATCCCCGGACCCTGGCGGCGGACCTGCTGACGGGACAAATGCCGTATGGATATTCGGCTGCGGATACCTAGATAGGCGCGATGACCACCATCCTCATCATCCTGATCGTCATCATGGCCGGAGCGACGCTCTTCGTCCTCGCCAAGGGCGTCATCGGCATGGCCCAGGGCAAGGACATTACCGGCGCCCGCTCGCAGGCGCTGATGCGCAAGCGGGTCCTCTACCAGGCGGTGGCGATCGTCCTCGTCGTCCTGCTCCTGCTCGTCGCCGGCGGAAAGAGCTGAGCCCTGGTCAGGCTCAACAAGATCTACACGCGCACCGGCGATTGCGGCTCGACCGGCCTCGCCGACGGATCGCGCCGGTCGAAGTCCGATCCGCTCTTCGCGGCGATCGGCGACGTCGACGAAGCCAATAGCGCGATCGGAGTCGCGATCCTCTCGGTCGCCGACACGGAGCTGCGGGCCATGCTGACCGCGATCCAGAACGAATTGTTCGATCTCGGCGCCGACCTCGCCACTCCCGGCGAGGATTTCGCACCGACCGAAATGACTCTTCGGATCGTGCAGCCGCAAATCGACCGGCTCGAGCTCGAGATCGACTCGATGAACGAGGGGCTGGAGCCGCTTCGAAGCTTCATCCTTCCCGGTGGCGGCGGCGGCGCGGCTGCGATCCACCTCGCCCGGGCAATCGTCCGCCGGGCGGAGCGCTCCGCGAGCGCCGCCTCGCAGGCGGCCCCGGTCAACCCTCTAGCCCTCATCTATCTGAACCGCCTCTCCGACCACCTCTTCGTCATGGCCCGGCTGGCCGCTTCCGCCGAGGGCGGCGAAGTGCTCTGGAAGCCGGGGGCGACTCGCTGAATCGTCATTGCGAGCGCAGCGAAGCAATCCAGCGGCTCGGACGTCCGTAGCTGGATTGCTTCGTCGCTACGCTCTTCGCAATGACCGGGAGATACTAACCTCCATCAATGTTTTCGTGTAGGGGAGCCGGGAAATGGCCACTCAGGCAGACTCACCGCCGGCACCGGCCCTAGCCCGCTACCGCGCCGTTCGCGCCCTGAGCGAGGCGATCGCCGCTCCGCTTTCCGACGCCGATTCGACTCTGCAGCCGATGCCGGACGCCTCGCCGGCCAAATGGCACCTCGCCCATACCAGCTGGTTTTTCGAGACCTTCGTTCTTCGCGACCATGTTCCGGGCCACCGTCTCTGGAATGAGAGCTGGGCCTATCTGTTCAATTCCTATTACGAGGGCGAAGGCGATCGCCATCCGCGCGACCGCCGCGGGATGCTCAGCCGGCCGAGCCTGGATGAGGTGCGCGCCTGGCGAACCTATGTCGACGACGCCGTGACGGCGGCTCTGCCCCGGCTTCCCGGGCCGGCGCTGGCCCTGGTGGAGCTCGGCCTCAACCACGAGGAGCAGCATCAGGAGCTGATGCTGATGGACCTCACCGCCGCGCTCGCGGAAAACCCGCTTCGGCCGGCGCTCTGGCCCGGCCCTGCCGCGGCGCCCGCTTCGCTCCACCCGGCAATGGAATGGGTCGAGGGGCGGGCCGGAGTCGTGGAGATCGGCCATGAGCGCGGCGGCTTCGCCTTCGACTGCGAGGGACCGCGCCATCAGGCCCTGCTCCACCCGCACGCGCTCGCCGACCGCCTCGTCGCCAATGCCGAGTGGCTCGGCTTCGTCGAGGATCGCGGCTACGCCCGTCCCGAGCTTTGGATGGCGGACGGCTGGGCCTGGGTGGCGGCGAACCGGGTCGAAGCGCCGCTTTACTGGCGCCGCGAGGCGGAGGGCTGGAGCCGATTCGCCCTCGACGGACTTCGGCCGCTCGCCCCCGCCGAGCCGGTCTCCCATATCAGCTGGTACGAGGCCGACGCCTACGCCCGCTGGGCCGGCGCCCGGCTGCCGCGCGAGGAGGAATGGGAAGCCGCCGCGGCCCGCTTCGATCCGGCGGGCGGCACGCAGCTGGACCGCGCGGGCCCGGTCCGGCCCCGTGCCGCTCCGGCGGGGGAAGGCCTGCGACAGATTTTCGGCGACCTGTGGGAATGGACGATGAGCGCTTATTCGCCTTATCCAGGCTACCGGCCGCCCGAAGGCACGGTGGGCGAATATAACGGCAAGTTCATGTGCAACCAGTTCGTGCTCCGCGGCGGAAGCTGCGCCACTCCTCGCGGGCACTTGCGCGCCAGCTACCGCAATTTCTTCTATCCCCACCAGCGCTGGATGTTCTCCGGCCTGCGCCTGGCGCGGGACCTTTAGGGATGTGTTCGATCCCTATCGAAAAACCGTTCGGGCTGCGCCTGACGAAGCCCTTCCCTTCCGGTCCGCGCGACGAGGGCAAGAAGAGGGCTTCGACTAGCTCAGCCCGAACGGGACTGGGCATCCCCGCCAGTTCGAACCTACTCTGATGGACGCGATTACCGCTCCAATCGTCGACGGCAATTTCCGGGACGACGTCCTCGCCGGGCTCGGCGCGCCGGTCCGGGCCATTCCCGCCCGCTGGTTCTACGACCGGCGCGGCTCCGAGCTGTTCGAGGCGATCACCCGGCTCCCCGAATATTATCTCACCCGGACCGAGACCGCTTTGCTCGAGCGCCGCTGCCCCGAAGTCGCCCGGATCGCGGGCCCGGGCCAGGCGGTCGTGGAGTTCGGCTCGGGCGCTTCGGTCAAGACCCGGATTCTGCTCGCCGCCGCAGCCCCTTCGGCCTATGTCCCGATCGACATAAGCGGCGACTTCCTGCGCGATGCCGCGGCCTCTCTCGCCGACGACTTTCCGGGCCTGCCGGTCCATCCGATCGAGGCCGATTTCACCCGTCCGATCCGGCTCCCCGCCGAGCTCGACGCCTTGCCCAAGCTCGGCTTCTTCCCGGGCTCGACCATCGGCAACATGATTCCGGCGACCGGAGTCGACCTGCTCCGGGCGATGCGCAGGACTTTGGGCACCGGCGCCTGGCTGTTCATCGGCTTCGACCGGGTCAAAGATCGGGCCGAGCTGCTCAAGGCCTATGACGACGAGTCCGGAACCACCGCCGAGTTCAACCTCAACCTCCTCGAGCGGATCAACCGGGAGCTCGGCGGCGACGTTCCGGTCGAGGCTTTCCGGCACCGGGCGGTCTGGAACGACCGGCTGAGCCGGATCGAGATGCATCTCCAGGCGAGCCGCGACGTCGGCTTCGAAGTCGCCGGCAGCCGTTTCTCGATGTCGGCGGGCGAGACGATCCACACCGAGAACAGCCACAAATATGGCGAACGCGACGCGAGGCTGCTGCTGCTCGCAGGCGGGTGGACCCCGGTCGAGGAATGGACCGACGAAGAGGGAAGATTCGCGCTGGTGCTGGCGAGAGCGGAGCCGGAAAGGGCGGCGCCTTAGAGGCCCCACGTCATCCCAGCGGAGGCTGGGATCCCAGGGGGCGAAAGGCGCCGGTGTTCTTCACCCGCCGGGGCCCCAGCCTTCGCTGGGGCGACGCTCCGATCCTACCGCCGAACCACCCGCGCCCGCCACGTCGTGATATAGTCGCGCGATCCCCGGCACTCGTCCATCTCCTCCTGCTGGACGAGCCGGAAGCGGGTTCCGTCCCAGGCGAATTCGCTTCCGGTTCCGCAATCCGCGAGGCCCCGGCCCTTCGAGAAGGCGGTGAGCAGGCCGCGCTCGGCATCCCATCCCGCATTGACGAGGACGGGCTTGCCGTCGTCCCACCATCCCGGGCTGATGTCGAAGGCGGCGAGCTCGGCGCGCCCGCCGCGCCGGAGGATGAAGGGAACGTAGCTGATGTTGTACGCGCCCGAGCCGCAGGCGAGCAGAAGCAAGGTCTGGCCGGCGCTCAGGGCGGCGATCTCGGCTTCCTCCGGGCCTCCGACCTCGTCGATCGTACAGCCGTGCTTGCGCCGAAGCGCCAGGAGTGCGGCGGCGCTGAGCACCTGGCCGCGCGCGCTCATCCTGGGCAGGGCGACCACGACCGGCAATGGGGGCGGAACGGCCGTGGCGGCGGCCGGCCCGCGCCGAACCAGGGCGGTGGGGGTCCCGACCCGCCGCTGCGCCTCGTCCATGTAGAGCAGGGCCGCGCTCGCGCCCTTCAGCGATACGGTCCCCAGCGCCTTGCCGTCGGCGCCGTGCAGCTTCAGGACGGACGCCGAGCGCAGCGCTGCGACGACCTCGGCGGTATCCGCGGGGGCGACGCGGGTCTCCCCGTCCGGGCCGCCGATGAGCCGCGCCGCGAGCCTGCGGCCGTCGGCGCTGAGCGAAGCGGCGTCGCCGACGGAGCCGAGCTCGAAGCCGACGACGGGCAGCGCTCCGGCTTCCGGCCCGCGCCTCACGCTCATCGTCAGTGCATCGTCGGGCCAGGGCTCCGGCACCAGCCCGACGGCGTGGCAGGCCTGGCCGTTGTCGCAGCCGACGGTCCAGTCCTGGAAGCCCTTGAGCTGTGCGGGCTGGGGGGCGGCGGCCGCGGCGGCGGCCAGGAAGAGCAGGGAAATCATTCCGGCAGCGTAGCGCGGCTTCGCCCGCTCGTCATCCCGGACTTGATCCGGGTTCCAGGAACAAGGCCCTGCTCGAACCTCACCCGGCAGGGTTCATGGATTCCGGCCTTCGCCGGAATGACGGTGGATAGGTTCAGGATGACCTGGGCTCACTCCGCCCTAGCCGCCATTGCCCCCACCGCGCGCCCACCCTACATCGCCGGGAAGCGACCCGCGGGGAGAGAATGATGCTGCTGGCACTGATCCAGATATTGCTGATCCTTCTGACGGTGGCCTGGTGGATCATCGTCATCCAGATGGTTCTGTCCTGGCTGGTCGCCTTCAACGTCATCAACACCCATAACGATTTCGTCCGCGGGCTGATGCGCGGCCTCGACCGGATCCTCGAGCCGATCTACCGGCCGATCCGAAAGGTGCTTCCCGATTTCGGCGGGCTCGACTTCAGCCCCATGGTCGTCATCATCCTCCTTCTGATCCTCCGCAAGCTGCTGGAGGGCGTCGCGCTCGACGTCGCGATGAGCTACCGGTGAGTGCGGCGCGCATCGACGGCCGCGCCTTCGCCGCGCGGCTGCGCGAGCGCGTCGCTGAAGCGGTGCCCGCCTTCGCCGAGGCCGCCGGCCGGGCGCCGGGCCTGGCGGTGGTCCTGGTCGGAGAGGATCCGGCGAGCCAGGTCTATGTCCGCTCCAAGGGGCGAGCGACCGAGGGGGCGGGGATGGCCGGCTTCGAGCACCGCCTGCCCGACAGCGTCTCCCAGGACGAGCTGCTGGCGCTGGTCGCCCGGCTCAACGACGACGAGGCGGTCGACGGGATCCTCGTCCAGCTTCCGCTTCCGGCGGGGATCGACGACAAGGCGGTGATCGAGGCGCTCGACCCCGCCAAGGACGTCGACGGCTTCCATCCCGTCAACGCGGGCCGGCTCGCCATCGGCGAGGAAGGGCTGGTCCCCTGCACTCCGCTCGGCTGCCTGATGCTCCTCAAGGACCGGCTCGGCGATCTGTCGGGCCTGGAAGCGGTGGTGATCGGCCGCTCCAACATCGTCGGCAAGCCGATGGCGCAGCTGCTGCTGGCGCAAAATTGCACGGTCACGCTCGCCCAC
The DNA here is from genome assembly GCA_036387875.1 of Allosphingosinicella sp. GTDB lineage: Bacteria > Pseudomonadota > Alphaproteobacteria > Sphingomonadales > Sphingomonadaceae > Allosphingosinicella. Next base: position 45,223 of record DASVSX010000070.1, read on the forward strand.
AGCCGCACCCGCGACCTGCCCGGAGTGGTCCGGCGGGCGGACATCGTCGTCGCCGCGGTCGGTCGGCCGGAAATGGTCCGCTCCGACTGGCTGAAGCCGGGGGCGACCGTCATCGACGTCGGGATCAACCGCGTTTCCGGGGAGGCGGGCGGCAAGGACCGGCTCGTCGGCGACGTCGATTTCGCCGGCGCATCGCAAGTCGCCGCCGCGATCACCCCGGTGCCGGGCGGCGTCGGCCCGATGACCATCGCCGTGCTCCTCCGCAACACCTTGGTCGCAGCCCATGCCAGAGCCGGATTGCCGCCGCCGGAGGGGCTGTGATCGCTCTGTTCCTCTCGGCTTTCGTCACCTTCCTGGTGGTCATCGACCCGCCGGGCTGCGCTCCGATCTTCGCCGGGCTGACCCGCGACGCCTCGCACGCCGAGCGCCGGTCGATGGCCGTCCGGGCGTCGCTGGTCGCGGCCGGGATCCTGCTCTTCTTCGGGCTTCTGGGGGAGGACCTGCTGAGGACGCTGGGCATCAGCCTCGCCGCTTTCCGGATCGCCGGCGGGATCATGCTGTTCCTGATCGCTCTCGAAATGGTGTTCGAGAAGCGCACCCAGCGCCGCGAGAGCCGCGCCCAGGAGGTCGAGGCCGACCCGGAGCATGACGACGTCTCGGTCTTCCCGATGGCGATCCCGATGATCGCCGGCCCGGGTTCGATCGCGTCGATCATGCTTCTGATGGCTCGAAGCGACGGGCTCAACCAGAGCCTGGTCGTCCTCGCCGCGCTCGGCTCGGTGCTTCTGCTGACCCTCGTCTCGCTGCTCGCCGCCGGCTGGCTCATGCGCCTGCTCGGCCACCGGATGGAGGCGATGCTGACCCGTTTGCTGGGAGTCGTCCTGGCGGCGCTCGCCGCCCAGTTCGTGATCGACGGAATCTCGGTCAGCTTCGAAGTCTAGGCCCGAGTTTCACGACGCACTCCATAATTGGTGCCAGGCACCAATTACTAAGTGGTTGATTCTATTGGCCCTCGGTTCGCGCCACCCGCCACATCCGGTAGGGCGACTTGGCCGGGAGCGGGACCGGCTGGAGCCAGGCCGGGATCCTGCCGCGGACCAGCTGCATGTAGAAGCCGTCTTTGGCCTGGCTCGCATAGACGGTGGATTCGGAAAGGCCGGGGCAGATCAGCACATAGTCGATCCGCCTCCGCTCGATCGTCGCCCGGGCGGAGTCCGCGCTTCCTCGGAACGTGCGCATCACGTCGACGATGTCCTGGCCGTTGCGGTGATAGGGGCCGGCGACGGCGTCGTGGTGGGTGAGCGTGATCAGTCTCGGGCCGAGATCGACGAAGGTCAGCACCTGTCCCCTCGGCACCTGCGCCACCGGCTTGAGCGCCCACAGGGTCGGGCACAGAGTGTTGGCCTTGTTGACGACCTTCATCCCCGGCCTAGGCGGCGGCGGGAAGTAGCTCAGGATCTGCTGGGGAAGAAGGCCGGAGGCGACGAGGAAGAGCGCGACGGTGCCGATCACGCGAACCGCCATGAAGCGGCTGGCGAGGGCCGGCCAAACCAAAGCGGTCGCCCCCGGAACGGCGAGCAGCTGAGCGGCCGGGCCGGCGCGGCTCTGCCAGAGAAGCAGCAGGGCGGCGAGAAGGGCGGGGGCGGCCGTCGCGCCCCAGGCGACGAGCTTCGGCGCGTCGCGGCGGTGCCTCCAGAGCATGATCGCATAGCCGATCAGCCCCGCCGCCGGCAAAGCGGCGACGGTGATCGCGGTGGAATAGCCGTGCATGTAGAGCGGCCGGGCCTCGCGGACGTTGCCGAGCCACAATTGCACGAGCTCGGGCGAGGCGCCCTCGAGACGCCCCAGGCAATGCGGCCAGGCGAGGACGAAGCCGGCTGCAAGCGCCGCGCCCGCGGCCGCCGAAAGGCCGAGGCGGAGCGGCCAGGAACGCGGCGCCAGGAGAGTCATCCCGACGGCGATCGCGCCGCCCGCCACGACTACCGACAGCCAGACCGGCGACAAGGCGTCGCAGACGGGCGCCCGGTTGGCATAAGAGGCGAAGATCAGGAAGCCAAGCGCCGCTCCGCCGGCGAGGCTTGCGCCGTAGGTGGCGAGCCGGCGTCCCTCGGCCGGATCGCGAACCCACATCAGCACCGCGATCCCGCCCAGCAGCGCGAGATAGAGCAGCATCTCGAGGCCGATGACGAGAGAAAGGGCGGTCGCGATCCCGAGTAAGGCGCCGCCCCGCGCCCGCTTCGGGTCGGTCAGTGAGGCCATTGCGACGGCGAGCAGTGCGAGCTGCCAGCCATGATGGTCGATCCTGAGCGGAGTCCACTGGTTTCGGACCGAATGGCCGCACAGCAGGATGGCGATGGCGAGACCGAAGGCCCAGGGCGCGATCAGCCGCCGGGCGGCAACCGCGACAGCCGCCATCGCGGCCGCCATCGGAAGCAAGGGCGCGACGGCGGCCGCGGCCTTCTCCGCCGCCGGCCCGCCGACGAAGGGGGCGAGGGCCACCTTGATTCCGGAGATCGGAAGGTCGACGAGCCGGGACCAGTGGATGTCGGCGCCGAAAGGCGGGTTGAGCCGGTGCTGGCGCAGATCGAACCAGCTTTGGCCGGCGATCAGGCCGCGGACCTGCATGATCCGCATATTGTCGTCGGTATCGCCGAGCGCGAAGGCGTTGATCGGGCCCCAGCGCGAGTAGAGGAGGAAGGCCGAGGTCCCAAGCCAGAAGAGCAGCACCCACCAGCGCCAGCGTCTCTCCAGCCCCTCCATCCTATGAACCCTTTTCAACCCCTCGCCCCGGCATTAGTCCCTGCACCGCAAAGGGCAAGCAGGACCATCCGACCCGTCATCACCCTCATCGACCGCTACGGCGCACTGTTCGCCCAGATGATCCGCTTCGGGCTGACCGGCGGCCTTCTGTCGGTGCTCGTCGCCGGCGGCTACTGGGTGGTCGCGACCTTTCTCGGCGTCGAGCCGATGCTGTCGCTGACCCTCAACTATCTGGCCTTCACGGCGCTCGGCTACGTCCTGCACAGCCGCTGGAGCTTCAAGGGGCATGGCGCCCGCGACCGGGCCGGAGTCAGGAAGGTGCGCTTCTTCGTGGTGAATACGTTCGGATTTCTGCTCAACCAGTTCTTCGTCTGGTACCTGGTCAAGCATCTCGGCGGCCCGACGTGGTGGGCGGTCATCCCGATCCTCTTCGTCACCCCGCTGGCGACCTTTTCACTGCAGCGATGGTGGGTGTTCGGCTGATGGAACGAATCGTCTACGATCGGATGGCCGAGCTCGACAGCCGGCATTGGTGGTACCGGGCCCGGCGCGAGATCCTCGCCGACCTGATCGAGCGGCGCATCGACCTGCCGGGGGACCCCCGGATCCTCGAAATAGGCTGCGGGACCGGCCACAATCTCGTCATGCTGAAGCGCTTCGGCCGGGTCGACGCGATCGAGATCGACCCCGCCGCAAGGGAGATCGCAGGCAAGCGGCTGGGCCGCGCGGTGATGGACGCCCCCTTGCCCGCGCTCACCGGCGTAGAGGAACGCGCCTACGACCTCGTGGCGATCCTCGACGTCCTCGAGCATGTCGAGCAGGACCGGGAAGCGCTCGAAAGCATCGCCCGCAGGTTGAAACCCGGCGGGCGGATCCTGATCGCGGTGCCGGCGCATCCCTGGATGTGGAGCGCTCACGACGTCGTCAACCATCACAAGCGCCGCTACACGAGGAAGAGCCTGAAGGCCGTCGTCGCCTCCGCCGGCCTGAAGCTCGAGATGATGAGCTGGTTCAACAGCCTGCTCTTCCCGCTCGCCGCGGCGTCGCGCTTTGCGGGCAAGGTGCGCAAGAAGGAGGATAGCGACGACAAGCTTCCACCCGGGCCGGTCAATGCACTGTTCGAAGCGATATTCGGCCTCGAGCGCTATGCGATCGGGCGGCTTCCGCTCCCGCCGGGCGTATCGCTGGTGGCGATCGTCTCCGCCCCCTGATCTTCGGCCCCCTGATCTTCGCCCAGCTGATCTTCGGAGGCGTGGGCGACATGCCCCAGGCTCGCCTCGCCCCCCGCATGGCCGGCGATCTCGGCGACGATGTAGAGCGGGCGATGCTTGGACTCCATGTAAAGGCGACCGAGATACTCGCCGATCATTCCGAGCACGAACATCTGAACCGCCCCGAGGACGACGACGACCAGCATCAATGAGGTCCAGCCCTGGATTGCGCTTCCGGTGAAGAAGCCGAAGGCGATATAGGCGACCAGGAGCGCCGACGCCGCGACCAGCCAGAGGCCGATATGGCTGGCCATGCGCAGCGGGGCGGTCGAGAAGCCGGTGACTGCGTCGAGGGCGAAACGGATCATCTTCGACAGCGGATATTTGCTTTGTCCGGCATGCCGCTCGGCTCGATCGTAGGCGATCGGGACCTGCCTGAAGCCGACCCAGGCGACCATCCCCCGGATGAAGCGCGCCTGCTCGGGCAGGCTGAGGAGAGCGTCGAGCGCCCGGCGGCTCATCAGCCGGAAATCGCCGGTGTCGCGCGGAATCTCGATCTCGGCGAGCCTCGAAAGGAGGCGGTAGAAGAGCTTGGCGGTGCCGCGCTTGAACGCCGTCTCGCCGGCCCGCGCCCTTCGGACGGCGTAGACGACGTCGGCGCTCTGCCGGTCCATCTCGGCCAGCATCGCCGAGAGCAGCTCCGGCGGATCCTGGAGGTCGGCGTCGATGATCAGGATTCGGGTCCCCGAGCAGAGGTCGAGCCCCGCCGTCAGCGCGAGCTGGTGGCCGTGATTGCGCGACAGGTTGATCGCCACCAGCCTCGGGTCCGCCGCCGAAAGCGAGCGCATCATCTCCCAGCTCGAATCGCGGGAGCCGTCGTTGACGAGGACGATTTCGTAATCCTCGCCGACCGCCGCCCGGGCCGCGGCGGTCAGCCGGCCGTGAAGCTCGCCGAGGCAGGCTTCCTCGTTGTAGCAGGGCACGACGATGGAAAGGGCGGGCGCGGTCATTTCGGTTCCTGGGAGACGATCGGGCTTGGGTCGGCGACCCGATACAGCACGCTGGTGCCGCTTTGCCAGACGGGCTGGAGCCCGCGCAGAAGCCGCGGGTCGGGCCGCGGCGGGTTGATCAGCCAGACATGGGTGAATTTGTCGCGCGGGAACCGGGCGAGCGACTCGTCGAGGGTGAGCCAACGCTCGCCCCGGCAGGGACGGGCGAGCACCTGCTGCGAAGGATCGCGGGAGAACCAGCCGCCGCCGGCGAAGCGGGCGGTGAGCAGCTGCGCCCCGCTCATCGACCATTGATCGTTGGAGAAGGCGTCGCGTCGGACCAGGGCGAGAGCCGGGAGATGCTCGAGCCGGGTATGCGGCCACTGCTTGCGGCATTTGACCCCGACGAAGGAAACGACCCGGGCACCGCGCGGGATATGGTCGATCGCTGCAAGCTCATGGTCGTAGGCACGATCGTATATCCAGAAGCTAACGGTATTGCCGGCGAGACGGGCGCCGGCGAAGAGCAGGCCGGCGACGGCGAAGAACGCCCCGGCGCGGCCGGCCCAGGCGGGACGGTAGCGGATCGCGATCACCGCCGTGGCGAGGACGAAGGGCGCGAGCCGCATGTCGGCATAATTGGACCCGAAGACGATGCGCGGCAGGCAGACGTAGACGATGGCGAGGAAGATGGCCGAGGCGGCGAGGTTGCGCGAATATTCGAGCCTCTTCCACCACAGCAGGCCGGTGACGAGGACGAGGCCGATCACCGCCAGTGCCGCATAATCCCAATATTCCCACCGGTCGCGAAGCGCCATCAGCACCCAGTTCTTCTTGAGCCGCCAGTTGAACCAGACGGACGTCTCGCCGCCCACCGCCCCGCTGCGCCAGAGCAGCATCAGGAGCATGGGCGGGGCCAGCGCCAGGCAGTGAAGCCCGGTGTTGAGCCCGGCCTTCCAGATCGGCCGCTTCAGATCGACCTGGCGGACAAGCTCCGCCGAGAAGGCCATCACTCCCAGGGTCCCCCAGCCGAAGGCGTGGCAGACCCAGAGCAGGATCGAGATCGGAACGAACAAAGCGGCGCGCAGCTTCAGCCGTCCCAGCCGCGCCAGCCTCAGCCAGAAGGCGAAGGCCAGGAAGGCGAGCGCCATCGACAGCGCGAAATTGACGAAGCCGAACAGGAAGGGGAAGCTGTAGGTGAGGGGCAGCGCGAAATAGGCGGTCGGCGGGATTCGCCCATGGACCTCGCGGGCGACCCACAGGAAGCCGGCCGCGGTCATTACCGGGATGGCCACCGTGATCAGCTTCACCGCCGGCTCCAGCCCGATCAGTGCGGCCAGCGGGACCACGAGAAGGTCGACCCCGAGATTGCCGATCAAGGCCCATTTGAAATCGTAGAAGCTCTGAAGCAGCGGCGAGCCGCCAATCTCCACCTGGACATGGTAGCGGCCCATATGGCCGGGCAGATCGACCAGAGGCGGTACGTCGGGCCACAGCAGCGGCACCGCGCAGGCCAGGACGAGCGCCAGCGCGTACCAGCGCTGCTCCCACCAGGGCTGCGGCTGAGCCGATATTGGGTCGGACGACAGGGTCAAATCGAGTGGCTCACCGGCTGGAACGGCCAATCCGGCCTTTCTCGACGCGCACAAACAACAACGCCTCCACCGGCGCAAGGCCCGCGCCTATGAAGGGCGCGGTAACCAAAAGCAAACCGGCGGGCCGCTATGCGGAGGTCATGGCCGACAATCTCACCGGAAGCAGGACGAAAGTGCTCGGGCTGCTCAATAGCCGAGGCGTCAAAGGCCAGCTGGTCCGCTACGGGATCAGCGGAGCCTTTCTCGCCCTCTTTTATTCGGCCGTCTACTGGCTGCTCGCCGCTCAGGCCGGAGTGCCCGCGCTCATCGCCAACACCATAGGCTTCCTGGTCTCGCTCGCGCTCGGCTGGCTGATCCATTCGCGCTGGAGCTTCCGCGGCCACGGCCCGAGCGAGCGCGGCGGGCTCGCCTACGGCCGCTATTTCATCGTCAACGTTGCCGCCTACGGGCTCAACAGCTTCTGGGTATGGCTGGTCGTCCTGCGCTCCGGCGGATCGGTCGCGCTTTCGATCGTCCCCATCCTCGGAATCACCCCCTGGATCTGCTTCTGGATCAACCGCCGCTGGACCTTCGCGTAGAGGAAGATGGTTACTCTTGGTTAACCCTTTTCTTTTAGCCCTTCCTTCCAGGAACAGCGGAAGGAAAGTGGATGCGGCAGGACTTGAAGCTGGACGTGGCGGGAGCGGCCGAGGCCGATCCCAGCGCGCTCGTCCAGCTCGAGCGGGAGCTCCTTCCCGCTCCGGCCGTTCCGCTACGCCGCCACGTGCCGCTGCTCCTCTACGGGGCGCTCGCTTTCTGCCTGGGCATCGCCATGTACCTGGCCGGAGTGCTCCTGGTCTTCCCGCGCTACCTGCTGGGCCTCAACGCCACGCTCGAGCCGGTGAGCGAGTGGATGGTCTGGTACAGCGGCATTCCCATCGTCGCAGGCCTCGTCCTCGCCCTCACCGACCTCCTCCTGTTCTTCGAGCGCAAGAAGCCCGGCACTGCGCTGCGCTACGAGCCGCTTGCCAACCGCTCGGTCACGGTCGCCCTCACCGCCTACAATGACGAGGAGAGCATCGCCGCGGCGGTCGAGGATTTTCGTTCCCACCCGCTGGTCCGAAGGGTCGTCGTCGTCAGTAACAACAGCCGCGACCGTACGTTCGAGCGCGCCGAAGCGGCCGGCGCCATCACCTTCGACGAACTTCAGCCCGGCTACGGCCGCTGCGTCTTCCGCTGCCTTACCGAAGCGGCGAAGTTCCAGGACACCGATCTGGTCGTGCTCTGCGAAGGCGATCTCACCTTCCGCGCCTACGATATCGAGAAGCTGCTCGCTTTTGCGCCGCACAGCGACATCGTCAACGGCACCCGCACCGCCGAGCCGCTCCGCCAGCCGGTGACCCAGCTCAGCACCTTCATGTATTATGGCAACATATTCGTCGGCAAGCTGCTCGAGGCGAAGCATCTCGGCCGCGGCACGATCACGGACGTCGGAACCACCTACAAGCTCTGCCGCCGCGACAAGCTCCTGGCCCTGCTTCCGAAGCTGGACCCGTCGGTGAACCTCGAATTCAATGCCCACTTCCTCGACACGGCCCTCGGCCACGGGCAGGTGCTGGTCGAATGCCCGATCACCTTCCATCAGCGGGTGGGAGTGAGCAAGGGCGGCAACATCAACAATCTGCGCGGCCTCTCCGTCGGCCTGCGAATGATCCGAGGCCTCGTCTTCGGCTGGAAAGGCGGCGCATGAGCTCCGGATATCACGATTCCCGTCTCGCCCACGACTCGCGCCGCGATACGGTCTGGAAGGCCCTTTGGCGCTATTATTTCAGCAAGATCGTGCCCAAGGACGGCTGCGTCCTCGACATGGGCTGCGGCTATGGCGAGTTCATCAACAACGTGACCGCGCGCCGCCGGATCGGCCTCGACATGTGGGACGGGATCAGCGAGCATCTCGCCCCCGGCGTCGAGCCGGTGGTGGCCGGCGTCACCGATCTGAGCGGGATCGAAGACGGCAGCGTCGACTTCGCCTTTGCAAGCAACCTGTTCGAACATATCCCCCAAAGCGATTTCGTCCGGGTGCTGGAGCAGCTCCGCACCAAATTGTCGGACCGGGGAACGCTGACCCTTCTCCAGCCCAATTACCGCTACGCCTCGCGCGAATATTTCGACGACTACACCCATGTCGCCGTCTATTCCCACGTCAGCCTCGCCGATTTCCTCGCGGCCAACGGCTATGAGGTGCTGGAGGTGCGGCCGCGCTTCCTGCCGTTGACCGTGAAGTCCCGGCTTCCGGTGTCGCCCCTCCTGATCGGCCTGTACCTGCGCTCCCCGTTCAAGCCGATGGGCAAGCAGATGCTGGTTCGGGCGAGGCCGCTTCGCCGATGAAGGCCGAACCCCGGATCATGGCGGCGCCGACCGATCGGGCCCGCCTCTGCGCGGCGGCGGCGATCCTCTTCGCCTTGGCCGCCTTGGTGTTCGACGCCGGGCGCCTGTTCGCCGCCGGCGAAGCGGCCCTGCGCTTCCGCTGGGAGCTGGATTATGGCGAGGGCATCGTCTGGGAGCAGATGCGGCTGATGCTCGCGGGCCGCGGCTATGGGCCGATCGACGGCCTTCCCGCGATCGTCTTCCATTATCCCCCTGTCTTTCACCTGGTCACGGCGGCGCTCGCCGGAGGCACGGGCCTCGATCCGCTGGCGGCGGGCCGGCTGGTGTCGCTTTCGTCCACGTTGCTTACCGGCGCCTTCGCCGGCCTCGTCGCCGCGAAGGCGGTCCGGGCCGAAACTTCCCTGCCGGTTGCGGCCCTGTGCGGCGTGGTGGGAGGGCTCGCCGTCTTCAGTTTCTGGCCGGTCGCCTACTGGGCGCCGCTTATGCGGGTGGACATGCTGGCGACCGCCCTCAGCCTCGCCGGCGTCTACGCGGCGATGCTCGCGCTCAAGCGGCCGCCGCTGATCCTCCTCGCCTCCGTCTGCTTCGTCGCCGCCGTCTATACCAAGCAGACCTCGATCGTCGCTCCAGGCGCCGTATTCCTCACTTTCCTGCTCCTTCGGCCGAGGCTGGCCGGGGCCTGCGCGGGCGGCTGCATCCTCCTCGGCCTGGCCGCGCTCGGCGCCCTGGCCTGGTCGACCGACGGCGGCTTCGTCCGTCACATCTTCCTCTACAACGTGAACAGGTTCGAGGCCTGGCGGCTGTTGCTGATCCAGGACGTGGTGCTCGCCCACCTCTTCTATTTCGTCGTGCTCGCAATCGGACTGGCCGCCCGCCTCAAGTCCAGGCTGCCGCTCTACCGCGGGGCGGGCAGCGTCGCCGCGCTGCGTGAGCGGCTCTCCTCGGCACCCGGCGACGCCTTCCTGCTGCTCGTCCTCGTCTACGCCGTGCTGGCGGGCCTGATGACTCTCAGCGTCGCCAAATCCGGGTCCAACGTCAATTATTTCATCGAGTGGGTAGCCGTGCTGGCGATCCTGCTCGGGATTCTCGTCCAAGACGCGGCGGCCGCCGCCGTGGCGGGCATCCGGGCGGGCGGGTCGACGCGGCTGATCGCCCAGCCGGCGCTTCTGCCGCTGCTCATCGGCGTCCAGGCGCTGGTCGTCCCGCCGTTGCCCGGCCGAACCGAGACCCTCGCCGGCGCCCGCATCCCCCAGCTCGAGGCGCTGAGCACGATGGTCCGAAACGCGGGTCGCCCGGTCATTTCCGACGACATGGTCCTGCTCCGCCGTTCCGGGGTGCCCATCCAGTGGGAGCCCGCCATCTTCGCCGAGCTCGCCAGCACCGGCGCCTGGGACGAACGCCGCTTCGTCCAATATATCCGGGCCGGCCGGTTCGCCTTCTTCGTCACGGTCGGCGACCGGGGGCAGCGTCTCTTCGACAGCCGGTACAACCCCGCGGTAGCGGAGGCGATCGACGCCGCTTATCCGGTCCGCCGGAAGCTGGCGGGGTACACCCTCCATATTCCCGCGAAAACCGAGAGCGAGCGATGACGAAGCCTTGGTTCCCCGAACGCACCTCCACTGCGTCCGCCGCTCCCTTACCCGCCCCCGTCGCCTCCGATCCCAGGGTCGAGTCGGCGCGCGCCGCGCTCCTCGCAGCCCTGCTCCTTTCAATCTGCTCGGCGATGATCTTGCCGCCGATGCTTGGAATGGCCGTCAAGACGGCATCCTTCCTGCCGCCACTGATGCTTATCCCTTATTGCGTCGGCCCGTGGTTCTACGCGCGCTTCCGGCGCATGCCTCGGATCGCGGCGGGGATAGAGTTGTTCGTTCTCGCCATGCTGGTGTCGCTGCCGGTGCTGGTCTTCAGCTATTCGGCCATGCATGTCGGCTATCCTCTGGCGGACGGGCGCCTGGCCGCCTGGGATGCCGCGCTCGGCTTCGACGCTCTGGCCTTCATCGGATGGCTGGACAGGCAGCCCATGCTCGCCGCCGTCCTTCACATAAGCTACAGCAGCTTCTTCCCGCAATTGCTGCTTCTTCCGGCCCTGCTGTGCGGCTCCGGCGAGATCGAGCGGGCCTACCGGATGATCCTCGGCCTGCTGTTGCTCGGAATCATAGGCGCCTCGACCTGCATCTTCTTCCCGGCGGTCGGGGTCTATGTTCACAACAATATACCGCCGGACGCCTATCATCACGTCTTCCAGAAGCTCGGCTATTTCCACATCCAGCTAGACGCCGCCCGGCTCGACCCCGCCTTCGTCCTCGATCTCGCCACGGCGCAAGGCATAGTCGCCTTCCCCTCCGGTCATGCCGGCGCGGCGGTGCTCTGCGCCTGGGCTGCCTGGGGCCTGCGGCGGCTGCGCTGGCCGTTCCTCGCCCTCAACATCGGCATGTTCGTTTCCGCCATCCCCCAGGGCGCTCACTATCTGGTCGACCTGATGGCAGGGACGGTCGTCGCCTTGCTTTCGATCCGGATCGCTTCGATCGTCGCCGGGAGAAAGCCGGCCCTTCTGGCCGCCGCCGCCCGCCGCCGCTTCGCGCCGGGCTCGCTGGGCTTCGTTCAACGGGCAGAAAGCCGGCAAGCCTAAAGGCTTGGGGAGGGGCCCAACGCCCTATGCTTACAGGAGCTTGTGATGAAATCTCTGATCACCTTGGGAGCGGTCTTGTTGGCCGCGACTCCCCTTTACGCCCAAAGCGGCGAGGGCCGGGCCCGTTTCGCCCAGCCTCAGACTCGAGCGGCGGTGGCGGCTCAGGTCCAGGTCCGCTTCGCCCGGGCCGACTCCAATCGCGACGGCTTCGTCACCCAGGACGAGGTCCGTGCCCGTACCGAGGCCCGCCGGGAGCAGCGCGGCGAGCGCCGGGAGCAGCGCTTCGAGCGGCTCGATTTCTACCATGACGGAATGATCAGCCGCTCCGAATTCGACGCTCCGCGCGCCGTTCGCGGCGGCGACCGAGGCGAGCGCCGGGGCCAGCGCTTCGCCGCTCGCGGCGGCCGCGGCGGGATGGCGATGGCCCGATTCGGCGCCCGAGCCTTCGCGGCGATGGATTCGGACCGGGACGGACGGGTCGCGCTTGCCGAAGCGCAGCGGGTCGCACTCCGGCGCTTCGACCGGGTCGATCCAAACCGCGACGGGACGATCAGCCCAAGCGAGCGTCAGGCGGCGCGCGCGGCGAGGATCGAACGGCGCGAAGAGCGGCCTCGGGACTGACCGTCATCCCGGCGATAGCCGGGACCTCCCGTGATTTCTCGCTGAGGTAGCGGCTTTCGCCGGTATGACTGGAAAACCGGAAGGGCCGGAGCGCACCCGCTCCGGCCCTTTTTTATGCCCTCACTCCGCGGCGAGGTGCCATTCCGGCGCTTCCTCTCTCTCCCGAAGCCGGGCCGATTCCTCGTACATGTAGTCGCGGGTCATCGGGATCGCGTCGCGGCGCTTCACGTACTGGACCTGCCAGTTGACCATCCCGCCGTAGCGGAAGGCGGCCTCGGCCCCCGCCAGGTAGAAGAGCCACATCCGGTAGAAGCGCTCGTCGTAGAGCGAGATTATCTCGTCCTTGTGAGCGACGGTGCGGGCATACCATTCGGCGAGGGTCGGAGCGTAATGGAAGCGCATCGCTTCGACGTCGGTGACGATCAGGCGGTGCTTCTCGGCCTGGGTGACCAGCTCCGACAGGGCCGGGATGTAGCCGCCCGGGAAGATGTACTTCCTCGTCCATTTGTCGGTTACCCCGGGCTCCCCCATCCGCCCGCAGCAATGGGAAACCATCACTCCGTCGTCCTTCAGGAGCCGGCGCATATGCTCGAAGAAGCCGGGATAATGCGGAGTCCCGAGATGCTCGATCAGTCCGACGTTGCTGATCCGGTCGAACTGGCCCTGGACGTCGCGATAATCGAGGAGCTCGAACTTGACCTTGTCCGACACGCCCGCTTCTCGGGCTCGCTCGTTGGAGAAGTCGACCTGGTCGCGGGCGAGGGCGACGCCCAGCACTTCGACCCCGTACATGCGGTTCAGATACAAAGCGAAGCCGCCCCAGCCGCAGCCGACGTCGAGCACCCGCATGCCCGGCTTCAGGTACAGTTTCGAGGCGATGTGCGCCTTCTTGTCGAGCTGGGCCTTTTCGAGGCTGTTCGACAGGTCGCGGTAATAGGCCATCGTGTACTGCCGGTCCTCGTCGAGGAACAGCTCGTAGAGGCGTCGGGTGAGGTTGTAGGTGTGCTCGGCATTCTTGGCCGAACGGGTCTTCCAGTTGATCTGGTCGAGCCGCCCGGCGATGCGCCCGATCGTCTGGCGGACGGGGCCCTTCGGCTTCAGGGCGCCCTGGCGCTCGACCGGGGCGTTGTAGCGGATGAGGAGGATGAGATCGCGAAGGTTGCCCTGCTCGACGACCATCCGGCCGTCCATGAAGACCTCGCCGGCGCCGACCCGCGGATCCTTGATGATATGGTTGGCGGCGCCCTTGTCGGTGAATCGGACCCGAACCGGGCCGTGCGGCGCCGGCTGGCCGTCGCCATAATGATATTCCTTGCCGTCATGGTCGATGACGGTGAGCTCGCCCTTGCGGACGACCTTCTTGAGCATTTTGTCGAGCAGCCACATGGTTCCGGTCCCTGAGTTTTTCGGCAATGAGCATGGAGGAGGCGGGCGGGTCAAGCGCCCGGTGGAGCGGTTGAAAGTCCTCCCCGCGATTTCGCGGGGAGGGGGGCCGGGCGAAGCCTGGTGGAGGGGCCTTGCTGACTCCCAAGAACCCCTCCACCGCGCTTCGCGCGGTCCCCCTCCCCCGCAAATGCGGGGGAGGAATTTAGGACGGAGCCGGCCCCTGCTTCTCCCGCAGCCGCGCCTCGTCGGCGAGCATGTAGTCGCGGGTCATCGGAGTCGCGTAGCGGCTCTTCAGATATTGGAGCTGGTAGACGACCATCGCACCGTCGCTGAACATCGTCATCGAGCCGGCGAGGTAGAAGAGGTAGAGCCGATAGAAGCGCTCGTCGTACATCTCGACGATCTGATCGCGATTGGCCTTGAAGCGCTGGTACCAGGCGTGGAGCGTGTAGATGTAGTGGAGGCGCAGCGCCTCGCAGTCGGCCATGATCAGCTTCTCGCGCTCGCTCGCCGACACGATTTCGGAGAGTGCGGGCAGGTAGCCGCCCGGGAAGATGTATTTCTGCATGAACTTGTCGGTCGTGCCCGGTTTGCCCATCCGGCCCATCGTATGAACGAGCGCGACTCCTTCCGGTATCAGGAGTTCGCGCACCTTGTGGAAGAAGGTCTGGAAGAAGGCGGTCCCGAGATGCTCGAACATGCCGATCGAGACGATCCGGTCGAACTGGCCGGTCACGTCGCGATAGTCGACCAGCTCGAACTTTACGCGGTCCGAGACACCGGCCTCCTCGGCGCGCTGCCGGGCGACGGCCAGCTGCTCCTTCGACAACGTCACCCCGAGTACGTCCACGTCGGCCACCCGGTTCAGGTAGAGGGCGAGGCCGCCCCAGCCGCAGCCGATGTCCAGCACCCGCTGGCCGGGCTTCAGGTGGAGCTTGGAGGCGATATGGGCCTTCTTGTCGAGCTGGGCCTGCTCGATGCTGTTCGCCGGGTCGGTGAAATAGGCGCAGCTATACTGCATGTCCGGGTCGAGGAAGAGCCGGTAGAGGTCGTTGCCGATGTCGTAATGATGCTGGACGTTCTTGAGCGAGCGCGACTTCCAGTTGAGGGTGCTGAGCTTGTGGGTCAGCTTGCCGGTTTTCTTCAGGAATTCGTTGGGCCTGGTCCGCTCCTCCCAGCGGCGGTTGCGCCGGATGAGCTTGACGAGATCGATGATCTCGCCCTGTTCGAGCACCAGCCGGTTCTCCATCCAGGTGTCGACCGTCCCCATCGTTGGATCGCGGGCGATTTGGAGCGCGACCTTGCGGTCCGCCATCCGAACCGTCACCGGTTCGAGACCCGGGAAGGGCGCTCCGAATCGGGTGGTTTTGCCGTTGTGATCGATGATGGTGAGCTCGCCTTTGGTGACGAGCTTGCTGAGCATCTTGTCGAGTAGGGCCATGGGCGGTCACAATAGCCCCATGTTTCGCGAGCGCAACAGTGTCGCCGAGGCCGTCCTTGGGCGCCGCTCGGTCCGGGCTTTCCTGCCCCGCAGCGTCGACCGGGCGTCGCTCGAGGCGCTGCTTGCGCTTGCCGCGCGCGCGCCTTCCGGCGGCAATCTCCAGCCCTGGTGGGTGGACGTGCTGAGCGGCGAGCCGCTCGCGAGGCTCAAGGCCGAGGCGGCCGCTTCGACTCCGGCGGAGATGGAATTGACCGTCTACCCCTCGCCGTTGCCCGAGCCGTACAGGACCCGCCGGCACCGGAGCGGGGAAGCCCTGTACGAGGCGATCGGGATCCCTCGCGAGGACCGGCCCGCTCGGCTGGCGCAGTTCGCCCGCAATTTCGAAGCGTTCGGAGCGCCCGTGCTCCTGCTCTTCTCGATCGAGCGGATCTTCGACCGGCCGCAATGGGCGCATCTGGGCATGTTCATGCAGACGCTGATGCTGCTTGCCCACGAGCGCGGCCTCGCCACCTGCCCGCAGGAGGCCTGGGCCGCGGTTCACGACGTGGTGGCCCGGCACATCGAGCTGCCGGCGGAGCGGATCGTCTATTGCGGGGTGGCGCTGGGGTACGCGGATCCGGACGCGGCGATCAACGCTTTGCGCACTGAGCGGGAGCCGGTCGAGGCTTTCGCGAGGTTTCGGGGGTTCTGACGGTCTCCCCCGTCATCCCGGACTTGATCCGGGATCCAAGAACACGGACGGACGAATTAGCATTGCGCCGTGTTCATGGATTCCGGCCTTCGCCGGAATGACGGAAATCGCCGAGTTGAGGATGAGCGCGGTGGCGATTCCGGAGCTATTCCGACAAGGCGAAATCGACCCTGATCTGCACCTGGCGGGTGCTGATGCCCGGTTGAACGGGCGGCGCCGACACCTGCGTGACCGCGCCGGCCCGGGCGTCCATCGCCATTGCCTCCTCGGCATAGGGATAGGGGCCGCCCCCGCCGCTTTCGCCGCCGTCGCGGATCGCGAGCACCCGGGCCACCTTCAGCCCCGCCGCCCGGGCATAGGCCTCGGCCCGCGCCCTCGCCGAGCGATAGGCCGCCGCATAAGCCGAGCGGCCTGCATTTTCCGGATCGGAAACCCGGAGGTTCGGCCCGGAAAGCACGTTCGCGCCGGCTTCGGTGATGGCGGCCAGGGCTTCCCCGGCCCGCTTGATGTCGCGGACCTTGATCTCGATGAGATTGTTGGCCTGGAAGCGGCCGCGATTGGGGCCGTAGTCGATCCTGGACAGGGTGATCGAGCGGGTCTGGAGATCGTCCTCTTTGACTCCCAGCCCCTGCAGCGCGGCTGCGACCTTGTTGATCGTGGCGCTGTTGCGTGCGCCGGCTTCGCGCGAAGTGGCGGCGATGGTGTCGACTCCGACCGTGAAGCGGGCCTCGTCGGGCCTCGAATCGGCCCGGCCCGAGGCCGAGACCTGGACCAGCACTTCGTCTCGAGCCACGCCCCGAGGGTCCGGCGCGGCTTTCGAGCAGGCGGCGAGGGCCAGTGCCAGGCCGAGGGCGGAAACCAGGTTGCGCATGACTTTGCTCCTACCTCGTCCGACCCTGAGTCAGGCCGTTTAGCGTGATATAACATCACTTCGCCGCAGGATGCCAGCCCCCTTGGCCAAACCCCTTGAAATGTGGCCGAAATGTGTCTATCTTCCTGTTATGCAACAACTTATCCGCTTCGCAGCCTTCGCGCTGGCCGCCCTCCTTGTTGTGCTCATCGCCTCGCCGGCCTCGGCCCAGGAGCAGGCCGAAGGCCAGAGCAAGGCCGATTACCTCGCCTGGCTGTCGCGCGACGCCGGCGCCCGGACGATGGTCTTGTCTTTCAAGAGCTTCCTCGAAGCCGCGGACGTCGACGACGTCGTCCCGACGTGGCAGCTGGTCCGGACCGCGAGCAAGTGGCGCGACTGCTCGGGTCCCCGGTTCGAGGTCGCCCCGGCGAGCGAATGGGTCCACATCGCCGACACCCTTCGCTTCGTGAAGACGAAGGTCGAGCCGGTGATCGGCGACGTCCAGCCGGTCTCGGGCTTCCGGAACGCCGAGCTCAACCAGTGCGCAGGCGGCGCCAAGGCGAGCGCCCACCGCCATTTCTACGCCCTCGACCTCGTCCCCGTCGACGAGGACGTCTCCCGGGCCGCCCTCATCCGGGACGTCTGCCGGATCCACGGCGGAAGTGGCCGCGAGTTCGGAATCGGCCTCGGTTTCTACTCGGGAATGCGCTTCCACCTCGACTCGAAGGGCTTCCGCAAGTGGGGCGCCAACGGCAGCGGCGCGACCAGCCCCTGCGTCACTGGCAATTACGCCTAGTCGGCGGTCCTTTCGTTCCAGTCTCCCGGGTCGAGAGGGGGACGCACGGCTTTCCCTTTTGTCCGGCTGGTGAGATGGAATTGCCGGCAGCGTTCGCAGCGGTAAGGAAAGAGTGAAAGGCCCGAGCGCCGGGCGGCCGCAAGCGCGTCCTCCCTGGAGGCGAACCGCGCCTTCTTGATGCAAACGCTGAGCCTTGTGCGCATAGCGCCTTCCTTCCGAACCCCCCATTTTCCGCCGCGCCAGATCTCTTCAGGGTGGTTCACCGTCATTGCGAGGAGCGGAGCGACGAAGCAATCCAGCCCAGCCTCCGAAGCTGCACTGGATTGCTTCGCTTCGCTCGCAATGACGGAGCAATCAAAAAAGACGCTCACGCTCCAGGAGGCGAGTCCATGCCTGATCTCCCGCCACGGGCGGCCTTCGACCTGCACTCTGGAAGTCGGCGACGGCTGAAGATCTTCTTCGATGGCGGATGCCGGCCCAATCCGGGCAGAATCGAAGTGGCCGTGGTCGCTCGCGGCGTGACTTACTATTTCGACAACCTGGATTCCGGCTCGAGCAGCGACGCCGAATGGCTGGCACTGACGCTCGCGTTGCGGCTCGGGCAGTCGCTGGGCGAGCGCGACTTCGACCTGATCGGCGATTGCGCCAATGTCGTCGCTCAGGCGAACGGCCTGTCGCGCTGCCGGACGCAAGCCGCGGCCGAGCATCGTTCGCGATTTCAGGAATTGGCGGCGTCGGGTCCGCCGAAGCGGGTACGGTGGATCGCCCGCACTCAAAACCTCGCGGGAATCGCCCTTGCGCGCAGGCGTGGCCGCTAAGCGCCCGACGGACGCGCTCCGGGCTTGGGCCAAGAGCCGTCGTCTTTCTTTCCGAGGCCTGAAACTTGAAGGATTATTGTAGGATTAGTTCTGCTTCTGTTCTCCGTACGCAAATCAGGAGCCGACCGAGTCGGCGGGAGAGCAGACATGAACCGCACCTACGACGTCGTCGCAATCCAGATGACCATCTGGTTCAACGTGGAAGGAGACCACGACCATAACGGACTGATCTACGTTCTCCGCCGCAACCTGCCGCTGGTGAAATATCTGCGCGAGCTCGCCAAGCCGCTGCCCGACCAGGCCGAGCTCGACCGCCTGCGGGGCCCCGCCCAGGCGATCGCAGACGAATTCCAGGTCCGATTCCCCACCACCTCCGCGGAAGCGAAGAAGCCTCACGAATTCGTCCGTCCCCTGGTCCTTCGCGCCCATCACGGCGACGTCGTGACCGTGAACCTGGAGAACGAGATCGAGGGCCGGGCGATCGGATTGCACCTCGTCGGCCCCGGCTACGACGTTAAGGCGCATGACGGCTCCAAGGTCGGCGCCAACCCGCCGAGCCTCGCGCCTCCGGGCGGGAGTTACAGCTATGTCTGGACGGCCGAGCACGAGGGCGTGTTCCCGTTCCACGACGGCAGCGACTATTCGGGCGGCGAGGACGGGACCAACGTCCACGGCCTGTTCGGCGCCTTCATCGTCGAGCCGGTCGGGACGATCTGGCGGGACCCCGTCTCCGGCCGGGATTCGAGCGGCGACGGAGTGCAGCTCGACGGCCTCTACCTCGACATCATCCCGCCCGAGGCGCAGGCGGCGGCGGCGATTCCGGCACCCGCCACGATCGAGAATTACCAGTTCCCGGCGCCGCGCGAATATACCGACTTCAACCGCGACTCGCATCGCGAGTTCGTCGTCTTCTTCCACGACGAGCCCGAATTCGTTCCGCCGCACGGCACCCATTATCCCGACCCCTGCAATCCCGACGACGCCGGCGGCCATGCCGGGCACGGCGCAGCCGGACCGCCGATCATGCCGGTCTCCTATCGAGCCGAGCCGATGGTCAACAAGGAGCAGATCCTGTTCCGGCTGATGGCCGAGGGCCACGACTTCAAGGGCCGACCGGTGCTCAACGAGGAGCAGCACCACAGCTCGTGGATGTTCGGCGATCCGGCGACTCCGATCTTCAAGGCCTATATCGGCGATCCGGTGCGGATCCGCTTCGTCCATGCGGCGGTGAAGGAGACCCACGTCTTCCACCTCCACCTCTACGAATGGCACGCCGTGCCCCAGGACAGGAAGTCGCCGCGGATCGACGCGATCTCGGTGAGCCCGCAGACCGGCCACACGATCGAGCCCGTCTGGGGCGCGGGCAACCGCCACCAGGTGGCCGGCGACGTGATCTGGCACTGCCACCTCTACCCGCACTTCCACGAGGGCATGTGGGGCATCTTCCGGACGTTCGAGACCCTCCAGGAGGGCAGCGACGGGCCGGCGCTCGCTCAGCAGGATTTCCCGTATACGGGCCGCCGGATCGGCCGCTACCCGAACGACACGCGGATCGAGCGGCTGCTTCCGCTTCCCGGCCGAGTGCCGCCGCCCCGGCCCACTCCGACCCATCCCGGCTACCCGCTCTACATCCCCGGCGAGATGCAGCAGAAGTCGCCGATCCCGCCCTGGCCGATGCCGGAGCCGATGCCGGCGGAGTATGATTATCGCCAGATACCGACCGGGCTCGAGCGCAATGCGTTCAACCCGCAGCCGGTGCCGGGCGAGATCTTCACCCGCCGACCGTTCGCGCTGGGGCAGAGCCAGGAGTGGCCGGAAGGGCAGACCATGCCCGCGGACCGGCCGGCCTATCACCTGAACAACGCCCGGGCGGTCCGTCACGATCTGACCGTCAACATGGCCCGGATCGACTATAACGGTCATGGCTGGCACGACAGGCACGGCCATTTCTACACTCTGGCCGGGGAGCCCCAGCCGGCCGGCCAGCCCAAGGAGCCGCTCTTCTTCCGAGCGCGGCACGGCCAGATCCTAAACCTGAGCCTGAACAACCAGCTTCCGCTCGACATCCCGGCGACGGAGTTCGACCACGCCTTCCCGCCGTGCCCGGCGCGGCCGTGGCAGGGCGAGTGCACGCCGCACGTCCACATGGTGAAGTTCGACCCGATCTGCGCCGACGGCGCCAGCGTCGGCTGGAACTACATTTCCGGACCGGTCGCGGGCAAGACGATGCGCTACCGCTGGTGGCTGGACCAGGAGTTCGGGACGATCTTCTTCCACGATCACCTGTTCGCCAACTTCCGGCAGAAGCACGGTTTGTTCGGAGCGCTCATCGTCGAGCCCGCCGGAGCGCGCTTCCTCCACAACAAGGAGGACCGCGAGATCGTCGCCGGCGCCCAGGCCCGGATCGACGTGCCCGGACCGGCGCCCAAGTCGTTCCGCGAATTCTGCATGGGGCTTCAGGACTTCATCCCGATGTGGAACCGGGACGGCGAGGCGCTCAACCCGCCGCCTGCCCCGGGCGGTCACGGCGACCAGGGGATCATGGCGATCAACTATCGCAACGACCCGATCCACGAGCGGCTGAGGGACGGGAGCGGGGCCTTCATCGACCCGGCTTTGTGGTTCAGCTCCGGCGCGCCCTATAATCGCGATCCCTATACGATGCGCTTCGACACGAGGGCGCTCGACCCGATCTGGTTCCGGATGGTTCAAGGTTCGCACGAGGAGCAGCACAGCTTCCAGATCCACGGGATGCGCTGGCGCGAGTTCCGGGACAGTCCGGACTCGGCGATCCGCAACCAGCAGAGCTTCGGAATCTCGGAGGCGTTCACCTTCAAGCAGGAGGAGGCCTATGGCGACGGCGACCATATGTACAAGCTGTCCGGCGCCGACGATTTGTGGCTCGGCTGCTGGGGAATCGTCAGGTCGTTCTGGGGACATGAAAGCGGTGCCCCGCTGCCGCTCACCACGCCCGCATCGCTGAATGAACTGTCCGCCCCAAGCGGAACCCGCGAGTTCCACGTCACGGCGGAGCGCCGCAGCCTGGTCTATCGGGAACCGGATCTCGTCGATCCGCTGGGACTCGTCTACCGGCTGACCAAGGTCGTCGGCCCGGACGGCGTTCCCGTGCCGGTCCGCCAGAAGATGGACCCGAACGAGCCGTTGATCCTTCGCTGCCGCGAAGGCGAGGAGGTCAGGGTCGTCCTCACAAACGGAATCCCGGCCGACGCCGACATGCGGCCGGAGCCAATCGCTCCCAGCGTTCCTGTCGAGGAGTTCGACCTGACCAACCGTCCCGTCCGGCCGGTGTCCAGGCAGGTGTCGATGCACGCCGATCTGGTCTATTACAATGTCTTGGGGTCGGACGGAGCCACGGTCGGCCGCAATCCGCGGCAGACGGCGGCGCCCGGGGAGACGGTCACCTATAGCTGGCTGACCCACCGTCCCGTTGGGAGCCCGCGGCCGCTCGGACCGGTCCTGCTGCAGGACATGGCGGACTTCCGGAACCACCGCCACCACGGGCTGATCGGCGCCCTGGTCGTGGAACCGGCCGACGCCCGGGCGCTCTACGTTCCCGACGACGAGAACACGGCGGAGGACGATTCGGCCGAGGCTTGGGACGGCCCGCGCGCAACGATCGTTGCGAACGTGGACGGTCAGCGGCAGCGCTCCGAGGAAGCGGTGCTTCTCCTCCAGGACGGCCTTCGCCACTTCCTTCGCGGCAACCTCAACATGCCGATCTCGGACGAGCCCCCGTCGCCGGGCCAGGACCAGGTCGACCATGAGGACCAGGGGCAGAAGGCCTTCAACTACCGGTCCGAGCCATTCGAGCATCGGCTGGACAATCCGGCCCCGGCGACCCCGGTCTTCAACGTCCCGGCGAACTCCAACGTCCGGCTGCATCTTGTCGGCGCTGGCGACAAGCCCCGCCAGCACAGCTTCACCGTGCACGGGGTGGCCTGGCCCGACCAGGAATATCTCGGCGACGAGTCGCCGAGGGTGGCGTCGGAATCGGCGATCTCCACCGGCACCGCGCGGACCTACGAGTTCAGGGTCGGAGCGGCGGCGGACTATGCCTATCGGAGCGGAGTGCTCAAATGGGGCGTTCCGCAGGGCCTGTGGGGACTGCTTCGGGTAGGCCCCTCGGTAGACGACGACGGGGTGACTGACGGTGACAAGGGGGACATCGTCGTCTCGGACGGCGGCCAGACCTGGCGGCTCAAGACTCCGCTGGAGCTCGGCACGGGCGAGCCGGTGAACCCCTGGGTCGGAAGCGGCGAGGCGCCCGGCTACGCCACCGAAGCGAGCCTGCTTCGAGTCCGCGACGGCACCCTTGCCGAACCCTCGACCAGCCTGGTTCCACTCGCCAAGGTGGAGCGGGTCGTCCTCGCCACCGACACGGCGCTCCAGGCCGCGGAAGTCGGGGCGGACTCCAATGCCGCCGACAACATGGCGGCTTTGGTCTCGGTCTGCCAAGCGGTCGACGGTACTCACGCCCAGGCCATCGGGCTGTTCGGCTCGGGCATCAGCTACGGCCAGAGCGGCTCGCCCGTGCTCCCCGGCACGTATGTCGGCGGAGTCGGAGTCCACGGGATCGGCTACGCGACCGGCCCCGCGGGCGCCGGACAGGGCGGCTTCTTCCACGGCAAGACCAGCCATGCGAGCGGATATGTCATCGGCGCCAACGTCATGGTCAGCAATGAAAGCGGCAGCGACTTCACTTACGCTCCCGCCGGCTATTCCTCGAGCGCACTTTGGATTACCGCCGCCGGAACGGCGGACGTGGGCGCGGGAATCATCGTCTCGAACCCGTTCGGTCGCCAGTTCGACTACGGAATCGCCTTCACCGGCCAGGTCGCCGGAGAGAAGACGGGCGGGATCAAGACCGCGACCCTTCGCGACGACAGCCAGTCGCTTACCGTGTTCGACATCAACGGGTCGCATACGAACGGCCTCGATACGACCGGTGCCACCTTCTCGGGCAAGGCGATCCTGCTTGGCGACTCGCATTCGATGGGCTGGGGCGACACCGGCTTCGCCCGGACGGGAACCAGCGCGGTGGCGCTCAACGGCGGCGGCGGCATGCTCGGCTACTTCTCCGCCCGGACGGTTGCCGCGTGGAATGTCGCGGATCTCTCGGCGAGCTCGGGCGGCCAGATCGTCGCCGGGGCGACTCAGATGCCGTCGTTGAGCGGGCTGCGTATCGGAGCGGTCGGATTCATGGGCGGGCCGAATGGCACCGGGGCCGTCATCACCGCCGTCGCCACCGAAGCCTGGACGGCGACGGCGCGCGGGACGCGGCTCAGCCTGGCTACCAACGCGACCGGCTCCGCCGTGACGACCGAGCGGGTCCGGATCACGGAGGCGGGTCTCGATATACGCAGCAGCGGCAGCCTGGCTGTCGGCGGAATCAAGGTGGTCGGAGCCCGTGGCGCCGCGGTCGCCGACGCCACCGACTCCGCCTCGGCGGTCGTCCAGCTCAACACCCTGCTGGCGCGGCTTCGAGCCCATGGCCTGATCTCCGGCTGAGGCCAGACACCGCCACCGGCCGAAAGCGTAAGGGGGACAGTCGCGTGACCGTCCCCCCCCAACTCCAAAGCTGGTCAGCCCTTGCTGCGTTCGATGGGTCCGGAACGGATGAACTTGCAGGGTTATTGTAGGGTTTGTTCTGCTTATGTTCAGACATGACGAACGAAGCGAAACGAGTCGGCCAAGGTGCGGAGGGAGAGACGGTGAGGCGTTCGCCTGAGCGCTCTTCAACAGCTCCGCGCCGGACCGGAATACCGGGGAAATACGGTATTTGCCCATCGAATCGGATCGACACCGTAACAGAACAGATCGCCGCCGGAGCGTTGACGGGCTGGCGTAACGCCCTGAAACTGAAGGGGCACTACCTGTTGCGAACGCGAGTCGCTTCTTCGGAAGCGACCTCCGCCGGCACCGCCCGAAGCTTCGAGGCCGAGCTTCGGGCGCCGGCAAGCCATGCCTCCCGAAGGGGAGTGCTCGAGGGGGGAGTCCGCATGGGCTGCGGGGCCTGTTCCGGGCGGGCGCGTAGAGGAAGCCGGGGGACGGACCCGTGGCCGTCCCCGGCGCCCGCCCGGACGGGGAAGGGGGCAGCCCCCTGGCTGTCCCCTTCCTTCGCCCAAGGCCCCTCTTCCTTTGCCCAAGCGAGTGAGTGCAGATGAAGTTCTTCGTCCCTTGGGTCGCCGACGACGCCCATGCCGAGCAGATCTGGAGCGACTCGCGCTCCGACCTCTTCGACCTCGGAATGCCGACGACGAAGCGGCGGATCTGGGCCCTGTCTCTCGACGTCCACCGGCCCGGAAGCCTTCTCCACATCGGCCGCGAGGTCCCGGACGATTACGGGCCGGCCATGCTCATCTTCGAGGCGAGCAACGTCGACGTCTACTACGTCTGCACGCCCTGGAACGGGGTGCTGGGCGGGGAGCCTTTCGTTCTCGGCCTCGGCGAGCGGGGGCGGGCGATCGATTTCGAGGAGGTGCTTGAAGGCCACGCCTGAGCCGCGTTGCGGCGCGAAGCTGGCGAGCGGCACCTGGTTTCCACCGAAACGCTTCGCCGCCCAAGCGATGCATCTGTTGACTGCGCACCGGCGTATCTTCGGCAGATTGCAGGAGTGGAGTAATTGGCTGCCGCAGATTGGAGTCCCGGGGTGGGCGCAAAGGACGGCGCCGCCAGATCGGTGTTCGTCTCGCCGCTGTTGAACCTGGCGCCGACGAACGGCACGGGCCCGACCGTCGCGCACGGCGGACGGATTTTGGAGCTTCGAAACAGTCGGATCGCCGGGACCGCCAGGGCGATTTTGAGCCCCGACCGCCGGACGATAGACATATCTGTTGCACTGGACCCGCCCCGGCGCGCCGCCATCCACCTGCGACGGCTCGAACTTTCCAACGGCTGCAACCGGGATACTGGGGCAGAAAATCAGCTTATCGTCGAGGTCGAGCCGTGCCGGCGCTCGAACGGGGAGTCGTGCACGAGCAGGCGCTTTTCGCTCGATCACAGGCAGGCCTATGCGGCGTTCGCCAATATGGAAGAGTTGCTGATGTCCGGGATTTGCCTGTCCGGGCTCGGTGCGGAGTCGGTGTCGGGGATCGAGGTCGAACCCGCGGTCGGACGCTGCCCAGGCGGACAGGGACAAAGAGAGTATTTTTGCGAGCGGATGCTGAGCGAGATCACCGCAGCGGAATGCAGCTCCACCCCGGTTGCCGCGAGCCGCCATGTCCAGCTCGCCACGCTCTATGCACGTCGACTGGGGGACGGAATTTGCGCCCTCTAACGGCCGTACCCACCCTTTCGTGGTGACGGACCTTGCGACCGTCGTCGGGCGGCCGGGCGCGCTTCTGACCGGATCCCATGGAAGATCGCCCGGAATCAGGAGGGGGCCCAAGGCAAAAAGGCTCCTCGACTGCATCCGACGGCATTTCCCGCCCGTACCTTCCGACGCAGCCCTTCAGCGCTGCCTCACAGGAAAGACCCGGACCATGATGAAGCTCAAGATGCGAACCGCCCTGATCGCCGCGACCCTCGCCTCGGCCGCAGGAGGCGTGGCGCTCGCCAAGAATCCGATGGTGGGCAGCGCGGCCATGCATTCGAACAAGACGATCGTCCAGAACGCGGTCAATTCGAAGGATCACACGACCCTGGTCGCAGCCGTGAAGGCGGCAGACCTGGTCGGCACGCTGTCGGGCCCGGGGCCGTTCACCGTCTTCGCGCCGACGGACAAGGCGTTCGACAAGCTTCCGGCCGGCACCGTCCAGACCCTGGTCATGCCCGAGAACAAGGCGATGCTGACCAAGGTCCTGACCTATCACGTGGTCCCGGGTCGAATGACGTCCACGCAGATCGCCGCCAAGATCCGTGCCGGCCGCGGGATGGCGCACTTCACTACCGTCCAGGGCGAGCGGCTCATGGCGAGCATGCAGGGCAAGTCGCTGGTGCTGACCGATGCCAAGGGCGGAAAGTCGCGGGTGACCATTGCCGACGTGATGCAGTCCAACGGCGTCATCCACGTCGTCGACACGGTCCTGATGCCCTGATCCGGACGCGTCCGCTACGCCCCCCGCGGACGCGCCTGGCGAGAGCGGAGTCGATCGTGGCAGCCCAGTCGAAACCTGCCCCGGCTCCGCTCTCGAACCTTGTGCCCTTTCCCGTTCCGCCAGGATCGTGCATGGCTCGTCGGATGGATTTCGCCGCCGGCGCTAGAATCAAGTCCGAGGAGGGCCGCCGCCTGGCCGCAACGCTCGCCTTGGTCGCGGAGGGGGACCGGGCGGCCATGGCCGATCTCTACCGGCGAACCTCGGCGAAGCTTTTCGGAATCTGCCTTCGCCTCCTCGGGAGCGAGGCGGAGGCCGAGGAAGCGCTCCAGGAGACCTATGTCACGGTGTGGCGCAAGGCCGCGATGTTCGACTCGGCGAAAGCGAGCGCGATCACCTGGCTTGCGGTCCTCGCCCGGAACAAGGCCATCGATCGCCTGCGTTTGCGTAAGCCCCGGCCCAGCTCCGCCCTCGAGGAAGCCGCGGATATCCCCGATCCGGGCGCTTCGGCTTTCGACGTTCTGGAAAATGCTCAGGAGAGCCATCGTCTCACCCAATGCCTGGACGCGCTGGAATCGCGCACCGGCCACATGATCCGGGCCGCGTTTCTCGATGGCGCGACCTATCCGGACCTGGCGGCGCGCGAAGGCGTGCCCCTGCCGACAATGAAGAGCTGGATTCGCCGCGGCCTTCTCAGGCTTCGAGGGTGTCTCGAACAATGAGCGACGATTTCGACATGAAGGGCGAAGAACCCGACCTGCTCGCCGCCGAATATGCGCTCGGGCTTCTCGATGACCGGGAACGCGCCCGCGCGGAGAGCCTGCTCGCGAACGACCCGGAGTTCAGGAATAAAGCCGCGCGCTGGTCCGGTCGCTTCGCCGCGCTCCTCGAGGATGTGGAGGCCGCGTCCCCGCCGCCGGGCCTTTGGACCCGGATCGAAAGCGTCATTGCTCCCCCCCACCCGGCCTCCTCGGCACCTGCCGAAATAACGCCGGGCTCGAACGTCCATGTTCTTCGGCGCAAGGTCAGCTTGTGGCGCGGCTACTCGGCCGCCGCCACCGCGCTTGCCGCCTCGCTCGCTCTCTTCGTCGTGACCCGTCCGGCCGATAAGGCGCCTGCCCCGCCGCCTGCCCCCGCCCCGCTGATCGCCATGATGGAGGCGGAAGGCAGCCCGACGAAGCTCGTCGCCACCTACGATCCCGCCAGCCGAATGCTGCTCGTCGCACCGGCGGCCGGAGTTGCGGCGGTACCCGGACATGCGCACGAGCTATGGCTCATTCCGGCGGACGGCAAGCCTCGGCCGATGGGCCTGCTGGAACCGGGGGCGCCGCGCCGGATGGCGATCCCTCCCGCTATCCTGGGAGAAATGAAGGCCGAGGTCACCCTGGCCTTGTCGGTCGAACCGTCCGGCGGTTCCCCCTCGGGCCTGCCCACGGGCCCGATCGTCGCGGCCGGGAAGCTGGTGACTGTCACCGTCAGTTAGCCGCTGCCGTCCTCGGAAGTCGTAAATTCAATCCGTCGCAGAGCCAGGGTAACCTATGGACGAAATATGGCCCCCTCTCATTTCGCCCTTTGAGCCTGGCCGACGCGCCTTCGGTGCTTGTCCTCATGCGTAGAGCCGAAGGCGGGCTCGGGCGGCTTCCCGGCGAGATGGACCTTCCGTGGATGGAAGAGGCGCTCGCCGGTGCGCTGGCGGGCGGCCTTGCGATCGGCGGCTGGGAGGGGTCGAAGCTTGCAGGCGTGATCAAGGCGAGCCGAATGCCGTCCGTGCAGTTCCAGCATGTGCTCTGGGATCTGACGGTCGCGGTCGACCCGGAATCGCAAGGGCGGGGCATTGGCCATGGGCTCTTCGAGCAACTGCTTGCGAGGGCCGCGGACCTGAGGCCGAAGGTCGAGCGGGTGGAGCTGGTCGTCAGGGAGGGCCTCACGCACGCGATCCGGCTCTACGAGCGTCTCGGCTTCCGCCCGGAAGGGCGGTTCGAGCGCCGCTTTCGGCTCCCCGACGGAGCTTATGAGGCCGATATCCCGATGGCTCTGCTCCTTTAGCCGGGAGACGGGGGGCCGGAGACGCCTATCTGCGCTCCTCGATCTCCTTGAGCTCGAAGCCCACGATCTTGCCGTCCCAGCGGCACTGGAACGACCGCCGGCGCCCCTCCCCCTCCACCGAGCCCCAGACCACGACCTTGGCGACGCTCTTGTAGACGACGTCGATGATGTTCACGGTCCCGTAGGGCGCGGCGCGGGCGGAGCAGGCCGCGCGGGCGACCGGGCCAGGGTCCTCCTTCGGCGCCCGGTCCGGCTTGTCGGCGGCCCTGACCGCGGCTCCGACCGCGCTCGCCGCGATGCTCGCCGCGCAGCCGCCGAGGGGGAGAGCGCCGAGCGCGAGGAGAAGCAGGGTCGAGGGGCGCATGTCTGTTCCTTCGCGGCTTGGCGGCTTCGCGTGAGAATCCAACTCTCTAACCTTCGTGCGGCATCAAACGCATCAGGAAAATCTCACGCAAAAGGCGGCGCGCGGCAAAGCGGTGAGTACGGCCACCAAATTGTTCTCAGGATCCAGGATCGAGCCGCTCTCCCGCACTGCCGCCCTTGCATCCGGCGAGTCACGTCGACGACCGGCACGCCTTGTATCTTTGAAACGCAACGACGCAACGACGCAACGACGCTGCGCGGAAAACAGGCCTCTCTTCGTCGCGTCGTCGCGTCGTCTCCTTCAAAATGCGGCGCCTGCGGTGCCTGGGGGCGGCGCTAACGGTCGTCCCGCATCCTGACCTCCGGCACGCAGCGAGCTGCCCTGAAACACGTTCAGGGCGACGAAGTCGCCGCCCCCTCGCGCCTTTGCCTCCCCGCGCCCCTCTGCTAGGGCGCCCGCAACCCACAGAAAATCCGAAGATGACCGACCTAAAAAGAATCAGAAATTTCAGCATCATCGCTCATATCGACCATGGCAAGTCGACCCTCGCCGACCGGCTGATCCAGTCGACGGGGGGGCTGACCGAGCGCGAGATGACCAGCCAGGTGCTCGACAATATGGAGATCGAGCAGGAGCGCGGGATCACGATCAAGGCGCAGACGGTCCGGCTCGACTATCGCGCCCAGGACGGCGAGCATTACGTCCTCAACCTCATGGACACGCCCGGCCATGTCGACTTCGCCTACGAGGTCAGCCGAAGCCTGGCGGCGTGCGAGGGCGCCCTCCTCGTCGTCGACGCCGCCCAGGGGGTGGAGGCCCAGACTCTGGCCAACGTCTACCAGTCGATCGAGCACGACCATGAGATCGTCCCCGTCATCAACAAGATCGACCTGCCCGCCGCCGAGGTCGAGAAGGTCCGAAAGGAGATCGAGGACATCGTCGGACTCCCCGCCGACGACGCCGTCCTGACCTCCGCCAAGACCGGGATCGGGATCGCCGAGGTGCTCGAGGCGATCGTCACCCGGATCCCGCCGCCCAAGGGAGACCGGGACGCTCCCCTGAAGGCGATGCTGGTCGACAGCTGGTACGACCCCTATCTGGGCGTGGTCATCCTCGTCCGAGTGATCGACGGCGCCATACGCAAGGGCCAGAACGTCGCTTTCATGGCGGCGGGCACCCAGCATCTGGTCGACCGGGTCGGCGCCTTCCGGCCCAAGATCGAGCAGCTCCCCGAGCTCGGCCCGGGCGAGATCGGATTCATCACCGCCCAGATCAAGGACATCACCGAGACCCGGGTTGGGGACACCATCACCGACGCCCGCCGGCCCGCGGCGGAGGCCCTGCCCGGGTTCAAGCTCGTCCAGCCGGTGGTGTTCTGCGGCCTGTTCCCGGTCGACGCGGCCGATTTCGAGAAGCTTCGCGAGTCGATCTCCAAGCTGCGTCTCAACGACGCGTCGTTCAGCTTCGAGATGGAGACGTCCGCCGCCTTGGGCTTCGGCTTCCGCTGCGGCTTCCTGGGGCTCCTCCACCTCGAGATCATCCAGGAGCGCCTGACCCGCGAATACGACCTCGACCTGATCACCACCGCGCCGTCGGTCATCTACAACGTCCACCTCAGCCATTCCAAGGAGGACGCGTCGAGGGAGGGAGGGCTCGGCAAGGTCATCCAGCTCCACAACCCGGCCGACATGCCCGACCCGAACCGGATCGAGAGCATCGAGGAGCCGTGGATCGAGGCGACCATCTACGTCCCCGACGAGTATCTCGGCCCCATCCTCAAGCTCTGCCAGGACCGCCGCGGCATCCAGAAGAACCTGACCTACGTCGCCGGCCGAGCCCAGCTCACCTACGAGCTTCCGCTCAACGAGGTGGTGTTCGACTTCTACGACCGCCTGAAGAGCATATCGCGCGGCTATGCGAGCTTCGACTACCACCAGATCGGCCACCGCGAGGGCGACCTCGTCAAGATGAACATCCTCGTCAACAACGAGCCGGTCGACGCGCTCTCGATGATCGTCCACCGCGCCGCCGCCGAAGCGCGCGGCCGGCACATGTGCGAGCGGCTTAAGGACCTGATCCCGAGACACCTGTTCAAGATCCCGATCCAGGCGGCGATCGGCGGCAAGGTGATCGCGCGGGAGACTATCGCGGCTTTGCGGAAGGACGTGACGGCCAAATGCTACGGCGGCGATATTTCGCGGAAGCGGAAGCTCCTCGACAAGCAGAAGGAGGGGAAGAAGCGGATGCGGGAATATGGCTCGGTGAGCATCCCGCAGGAGGCGTTCATCGCGGCGTTGCGAATGGGGGAGGAGTAGGGCTGCACCCCGTCATGCCGAACTCGTTTCAGCATCCAGTTCTCCGCCTTTCGGACAGGTGACCAGTTGAACCTTGAAACGGGTTCAGGGTGAAGAAGGAAGCAGGCGGCGGAGTGGCTACGTTGGTATCCTAGCCATTATCCGCTACGGTCCGGCCATGAACGAGCAATCGCCCATCGTCTCCGAATTCGCCACGGCCGAGGAGGCCGCAGCTTATGAGGAATGGCTGCGCGCGAAGGTCGCGGCCTCTCTCGCAGACGAACGGCCGAGCATCCCCCACGACGAGGTGATGGCCGAGATGCGGGCGATCATCGAGCGCAAGGGCAGACCCGGCGAGCGATGTTGAAGCTCGTCTGGCGGCCTTCGGCTTGCCACGACCTCACAAGCATCGTCGCCTATATCGCCGAGCGCAATCAGGCGGCTGCGGCGAGCCTGGGCCAGCGATCGAAGCCTGCGCGGAGCGGCTGCCCGATCATCCTTTCCTCTACCGCCCCGGCCGAGCACCCGGCACGCGGGAGGCTGTCGTGCATCCGAACTGCATCCTCGCCTACCGAGTGACGGGCGAGGCGGTGGAGGTGGTGAACCTCGTTCATGCGCGGCAGCGCTATCCCTAAAGTCGCGCTGGACTCGACTGGCTGAGAGGAAGCCGTGGGCGATGTAGATGTAGGTAACGAGCAGGTCGTCCTCGGCTTCCTGCGAAGCGAACCTCAAGCGCCACGCTTGCCGCCCGGGCGGTGAGGGGTTGCTTGCGGCGGCTCCGGACTTCGCGGCTTTTGCCTCCAAATTGGAGCTTTTCTTGAGCATGAGATGGAGCCGAACACTGAGGACGAGGACGTGCTGGCGGCGGTCCCGGCGGATGCGGGGCGGTTGGCCGGACCGGCGTGAGCAAGCGCAACGCGGGGACGGTTGCGCTTAACCTGGATTTAGGTTGTAACCAGTGAGCAAAGCGCCCACGCTGGCGCCAGCGACCGGCCGCGGCCTTCGCCCCCCATTCCCGAAGGAACAGCAGCGATGAGCAATGCCGAGGAATATCAGGCGAAAGCCGACGAGGCCCTGACCCAGCTCGGCGAGGCCAAGAGCGAGCCGGAGCGGCAGCGGCTGAGGCGGGCGCACGGCGCCTATCTGAAGCTCGCCACCCACGGCGCGGAAGCGGCGGCCCGGGCCGAGAGGCGGGCGCCGCCCAAGCCCAGGCCCGAGAAGCAGGCGCCGCCGGCGCGGCCCGGCGCCAGCTACTTCAAGTAGGCCCGGCTACTTCAACGAAGTAAAGTGCGTCATTCCGGCGAAAGCTGGAACCCATGAACGCCGACCGTGCCGATCCGGCTGCCTCGGTGTTCATGGATCCAGGATCAAGTTCGGGATGACGAAGTCTCGGCGGGAACGAAGCCCCGGCGGGGACGACGAAGGCGCGGTGGGGGCCTTCTCGCTAAATCGAGTCGTCGGCGGCCGGTTCGGATTCCTTCGCCGGCACCGGGCCCGCCTCGTTCCAGCGGTCGGCGAGGCATTTGGCGAGGCTCGACATGGCCCCTCGGCTTCCGGCCAGCGACAGGGTGTCGACGTCGGCGCCGTCGCGGCGGATGCTCATCCCCCGGGCGCTCGTGAACGCGGCGAGGAAATCGCCTCGGTCGGAGGCGCCCGGCTCGACCGTGAAGTAGAGGCCCGGGCCGTCGGAGTCGATGTCGGCTCGGGCGGTGGCCTCGACCGGCAAGGTGCGTGCGCCGGAAAACTCGACCTGAAGCGCGGTCTTCTTGCCGTCCTCCACCTGCCAGCCGCGATTCTGAAGCAGGAAGCCCAGCTTCTCCTCGCCGGCGAAGGCCCAGACCGAAAGCATGGTGCCGTGCGGGGAGACGGCCTGGACCATGCAGCCGCCCCTCATGGCGGCGAGCGCCCAGCCGTCCGTCTTCCGGGGTTGAGCCTGAGCCGCTCCCAGCGGTGCCGCAGCGAGAAGGGCTGCCATCACATAACGCAACATCATGGGGTTCCTTTTCGGCACCCGCCCGCCACTACCTGTCAGATGCGAGAACAGACCGGGCCGGTAGTTGGTTGCACTCGGCTCGGCGCATCCCCGCCCCGGCCCACAGCGCCGGCGCCGAGGCGCGGTTCGACTCCGGAAACGGGATGAGCTTGCGGAACTCGTCCGAGAAGCGGCCGTCGATCCGGATGCTGAACGAGAGCCCGCCCGAAGCGTCGGCGCCGTGGAACTGGTTGACCGAGTCGAACCAGGCGCTGTGCCCCTCCACATAGAGCTTCTCGCCCGTCCCCGGGTTCAGCATGTAGAAGGGCTTGTCGAAATTGGTCCTGAGCCAGATGAATTCGTGGCACAGGTCGAGGCTGTCGTGATCCCGGTGGGCGGGGACCTCGCGGCCCGAATCGTCGTAGATGATCAGCATCCGGCCGGTCGCCGCGAAAGGCAGGGTGGCGATGAAATCCATCAGCTCGGAAAAATGGCCGGCCTCCTCGCTCGAAGTCCAAAGCTCGGTGTCGTCGAGATCGTAATAGGCTTCGAGGCCGTGGCCGCGCGAGGAGTGGGCGAGATAGACCATTCGAGGCCCCGGCCGGTCCGGCGCCCGCCCGTCGAGGAGAAAGGGCCCGGTGTAGAATTGGAGGTCGCGCGCCCGAGCGATCCGCCGCTCCAGGCGCTCGCGGATATAGGCGTCCAGCGCTTTCAGGCGGGCGACGTCGATGAAGGGATCGAGATCGACATAGCTGGGATAGACCGCGGCGTCCGATGATGACGGAACCGGAACGCCTCTGCTTTGTTGTTTTATAAAATATTCGCCCATCTTAACCCTGGTTAATGTGTTGGTTCTGCTAAATAATCACAGAGCTTCGCAAGCTGAACAATGAATTAGCAGAACCGTTCCCACTCAAATGACCGCCGTTCCGGCGAACAGTCATTGCTGCCTGGAAGAAAAATGAAAGTATATATCAGTGGCCTCTATGGCGGAGGCAACCCGCAGCCCGGCGTCGGCATCGTCCGTTCCCTTCGTCAGGGTTATCCCAATGCTACTCTGGTTGGAGTCGAATACAACAACCGAGTCTCCGGAATCCACTGGAAGGACCTGGACGACCTATGGATCCAGCGTCCCTGGGACGAATTGGACCTCGACCTCTACGCCGAGCGGGTGCGCGAGGTGCTGGACGGCGGCGCCCTCTGGATTTCCGGAAGCGACCTCGAGGCGATGTGGCTCGCCTCGGTCTTCCCCGACGGCCACCCCAATCTCCTGGCGCCCCCGGCCGCCGCTCTGAAGCGGATCGCCAAGCCCGCGGTCGAGGCGCATCAGGGCCTCCCAGTGCAGATTCCGCCCTTCGTCTCGAGCGACCTTTCCGATTGGGAGCTCCACGCTTTCTGCCGCGAGCACAATTGGCGGGTGTGGCTGAAGGGGCCTTATTACGACGCCGCCAGGGTGCCGGGCTGGGACAGCTTCGTCGCCGCCCGGGCGGCGCTCACCAAGGTCTGGTCGACCGAGAAGCTATTCCTCCAGGCCCATGTCAGCGGCTATGAGGAATCGGTCATGCTCGCCGCCTATCGCGGTGAGCTTCTCGCCTGCGTCGCCATGCGCAAGCGCGACGTCACCGCCGAGGGCAAGACCTGGGCCGGCGACGTCGGGCCCGTCGATCAGGCCTTCGAGAAGGAGCTTCGCCGGATCGTCAGGGAGCTGAACTGGACCGGCGGAGGCGAGTTGGAGATGGTCCGCGACGCCGCCGACCAATGGTGGCTGCTCGAGATGAACCCGCGCTTTCCCGCCTGGGTCCACGGCGCGACGATCGGCGGCCACAACCTGCCTGCTTTGCTCGTCCAGGGCGCGACCGGGGTCCGCGCGCGCCCGGCCGAGGCCGAGGCGGCCGAGTTCACCCGGGTCGTCCTCGAAGTCCCGGTCCGCCCGGATTATCCGCTTCCGGCGCTCCCCGAGCCGTTCGCCGGAGCCGTCGGCCATTCGATGAAGCATCCCTCCGGCCTCACCTCCCTCGCGGAACGGCTGCACAAGAAGGATGCCGAGCTGATCGGGCTGGTCGCCGGTGAGCCCGGCGAGGCGGAATATGACGGAATCCCCGACGTCCCGGAAATCTATCTCAGCGACATCGGAGCGATGGAGCTGGACAGCGTCGAGACCCCGCAATTCCTGTTCTTCGAGAAGACCGCCGAAGGCCTGTTCAAGCGGGCCGCCGCCCGAGCCCATCGGCTCAGCACCAACGAGGTGCAGGTGGTGAGCGGCTATTCGATCAAGACCAATCCCGACGAGAGGCTGATCCGGCTCGCGCTGGAGAACGGCTTCTACGCCGAGTGCATCAGCCTCGCCGAAGCGCAAAAGGCGATCGAAGTCGGCTTCCGGACCGACCAGGTGATCCTCAACGGCCCCGGCAAATGGTGGCCCGAGGGGATGATGCCGAAAGAGAAGATGCACGCCGTCTTCTGCGACAGCGTTGCCGATCTCGACCGCTGCGTCGCAGCGATCGAGGCCGGCGAGATGTCGGCGAGGACCGTCGGGATCCGGATCCGCACTCCCAACGTCGCGTCGCGTTTCGGAATCCCGCTCGACAGCCCGGAGACCTTCGGCAAGCTGATCGAATCGGTGGGACGGCTTCCAACCGACACCGCCTTCGGGATCCACTTCCACATGGCGAGCTCGAACATCGGGGTCGCCCAATGGTGGCATTTGTTCGAATCGATGCTGAAATGGTGCCGGTCGATCGAGAGCCTGACCGGACGGCGGATCGAGATCCTCGACATGGGCGGCGGCTGGTTCCCCGACGATTGGCATTCCGACGACGAGAGCAAGTTCGCGCGCGCCGTGGAGACCGTGCGGGCGCTTCTTCCCGGCGCCCGCCAGATCGTCTCGGAGCCGGGCAAGGCGATGGCCCAGCCCTCGATGGCGCTCGCCATGCGGATCCTGGAAATCCAGGAGCATGAGGAGGATTATGTCGAGGCCGTGGTCGACGCTTCGATCGCCGAGCTTCCGATGCACGCCTTCCAGCCCCACCGGATCCTGCACCAGTGCGGGACGACCGGAGCCCTCCAGCCGCTCGGGCGCGGCAAGACCCATTTGATGGGCCGGCTCTGCATGGAGCATGACATCGTCGCTTCCAACGTCTCGCTGCCGGAAGGCACGAAGGCTGGCGACATGCTCATCTTCTGCGACGCCGGCGGTTATGACAGGAGCATGTCCTATGTATTTGGCAGAGGCTGAGGCCCGCACCGACGTCCGCCCGGAAAACGCGGAGCCGGCGGCGCTGGCGAGCGACCGCTGGCAGCATTTCCCGCACAGCGTCCTTTCCCATCACGGCGAGGCCTGCTGCGAGATCGCCCGCCAGTGGGTGACGGCGATGGACTTCGCTCAGCTGAACGGCGCCGAGCCGACCAGCGGACCGCGCTGGCTCCGGGCGAAATACAAATGGGGCCCGTCACCCTGGCCGATGCACTGGTGCGACGCGGTCAAGCGCAAGTCGATCGACTGCGGCACCCACGCCGCCCTCGCCCTCGAGGCGTTCCGGGCGCGCGGGCTCACCGCCTTCCCGGCCCAGCTCGTCCAACGCTACAGCGAGGAGGCGACGGAGCAGTGGCGCGGCAAATGGAGCGAGGAGGACGTCTCGTGCCACTGGCTCGACGGCGAGCACATCTACCATGAGGCGACGGCCCTCCTGGTCGGCGAGGACGAGGTCAAGATCTGGGATTCGAGCGCCGGAAGCTGGGTCACCCCGCGCCAGGACGGCGGCTATGGAAGCCTCACCGCGGTTCGGATCGTCGCCGAGGGCCAGTTCGGCGGAGGCGACGGCCTGCGCTGGGGCGAGCGCCGGATCAAGCCCGGTATCTGGGTCCAGATCTAGGCCGAATCGGCATTCAGCTGGTGCCAGGGGCCGCAAGCCCCTCTCCCGCTTTTCGCGGCAGAGGAGGGGCCCAAGCCGAAGGCTTGCGGGGTGAGGGTCTTTTCCAAGTCCGCGTACAGACCCTCACCTCCCACCGCTTCGCGGCGGGCCCCTCCTCTCCCGTAAGGACGGGAGAGGGTAGAGGCGAAAGGCGGGAACGCCGAATATCGATACAGCCGAGGAGGCGCTTCCAGGCGTTGACGCGGCTCGGCGCGGAGTTCAATTTCGTGCCGCGGGCCGGGGCGTGAAGCGCGAAAAGGAAGAAACGAGGATGCGCCGATCGATCCTGCCGCTGCTCGCGCTCTTCGCCCTGCCCTTGGGCGGCTGCGCGGCGAGCATCGCCGCGAGCGCCGTCGGAGCCGCGGTCAGGGCCGCCGACAGGCCGGACCGGGCGCCCGATGGCGATCCCGGCCCCGCCGCCCGCCAGGCCTGCTCGGCCCGCGCCGCGCAATACGGGACCGCGAAGATCATCGACACCGTCTACAAAAGCCCGGCCAAGCTCGTCGTCTGGGGCTCGGTCGAGGGCGACGGGCGGCGGCGGTCCTTCCAGTGCCGGTGGGACGGCAGGATCGTCGGGTTCGAGCTCAAGGAGGTCGAGGCGCGCACCTGAGCGGCTCCCGGCCGGCTCCCGCTACGGCTGCAGACCCATCGGGATATCGGCCTCGGCGGCCGCTCAGGGTATTCGGGTCACCTGGATGTGCGCCGCCTGCCAGCGGCCGCCCCTCCGCCTGAAGGTGTCGGCGAAGCGGAAGCGGCTGGCGAAAGGCTTCCCGTCCGAGCTGCCTCTCAGAGTGACCTCCGCTCCGACGATCCAGGCGTTCGGGCCGAGCCGGGTGAAGGTCCGGTCGATCAGCTCGATCGGCTCGAAGCGCTCTCCCGGGCCGGTCCACCCGGCGATGAACGCCTTCTTGTCCTTGCGGGCGCCGGAGCCGTCGATGAAGACCAGATCGTCCGAGACCATCCGGTCCAGGGCGGCCCCGTCCTTGGCGAGCTGGGCGCGATCGAAGGAATCCGCGAAGGCGACGATCGCCGTCGGGATCTCGGCTTGCGCCCGGGCGGGCGCGAGCGAAGCGGACAAGGCGGCGGCGGCGGCGGCGAGCAATAGCATGAAGGTCTCCGTTCCGGTTGACCGCCTTTAGACGGATTGGCGCCGAACGCGGAAGCCGTCGGCGCCTCTCCAAGAGCGCCCGCCAGGGCCGAAGTCGACGGGGACGATCCCCGCACGGGCCGGGCACTGCCGCGGAGCAATCTCGGGCAGCCGGGCCAACCCGCTCAACCCGACCGACGTCACGTCCGCGCGCGACGCCCCTTTTGCCCCCCTCCGGATCTGAGCGCCGAATCGCCGCCGCCCTGCCGCGGCCGCAGGCCGCAATTTGGTTCACACAAAGACACAAAGACACAAAGACGCCCAGGCGAGTGTCTGCCTTGCGGCCCTCTCGAACCGGCCCTGAGATAAGCCGCTTCGCGGACTCTTCGTGGCCTTCGTGTTCTTTGTGCGAACCCATCTTCTTTGGACATCGGCGCAGGGCGGCCCCCCAACCGGGCCCGGCCTGCCGCGGAGCAATTCCCGGCCGCCCGCGACGCCCCTTCCGCTCAGCCCCGGCTCTGAGCGCCCAATCGCCACAGCCGTGCCGCGGCCGAAGGCCGCGATTTGGTTCACACAAAGACACAAAGACACAAAGACGCCCAGGCGAGCCCCGACGTCGCGGCCCTTTCGGGTTGGCCCTGAGATAAGCCGCTTCGCAAACTCTTTGTGCCTTTGTGTCTTTGTGTGAACCCAATCTTCTCCGGAATTCGAGGCAATCCCGGCCTGGGCGATTCATCGAACCCCCTACCGCCGCGCCGCGGCCGAAGGCCGCATCGGTTCGCACAAAGCACACGAAGAGCACCAAGGGGCCGAGCGAGCGCCGGCGCAGCGGCCTTTCGGACTGCCCCTGACATGAGCCGCTTCGCGGACTCTTCGTGCCCTTCGTGGTCTTTGTGCGAACCCCTCTTCTTTGGACATCGGCGAAAGCTCAGGCATTCCCCTCAACCACCTCCTTGAAATCGATCGCCCGCCCGCGCTTGCCCAGGCCCAGGACGAAAGGCTCCCCGCCGAGCACCCCGTTCCACGGCGTGCAGACATAGTAGACGTCCGCGTTGCTCGACTCGAAGATGAGCATTGCCGGCCCGTAATCGTCGGGAATTTCGCGGCCGATGTGGAGCAGGGTGGAGGGCGTCCGGACGTCGAGCGAGAGGGCCCAGATCCGGCGCTTCGTCGTCGGCATTCCGAGGTCGAAGAGGTCGGAGCGGGAGTCGCTCCAGATCTGCTCGGCATGGGTGTCGTCGGCGGCCCAGGGGACGAAGAACTTCATTTGCACTCACTCACTCCGTTGGGCGAAGGAAGGGGGCAAGGGCGAAGGAAGGGGGCAGCCTAGGGACTGCCCCCTTCCCCGTCCGGGCGGGCGCAGGGGACGGCCACGGGTCCGTCCCCCGGCTTCCTCGGCGCGCCCGCCCGGAACAGGCCCCGCAGCCCAATGCGGGACTCCCCCCCTCGAGCACTCCCCTCGGGGAGGCATGGCTTGCCGGCGCCCGCGGCTCCGATTCGAAGCCTTGGACAGCGCCGGCCCAGGTCGCTTCCGAAGTAGCGACTCGCTTTCGCAACAGGCAGTGCGCCTTCAATTTCAGGGTCTTACCCCGACCCGTCAACGCTCCGGCGGCGATCTGTTCTGTTACGGTGTCGATCCGATTCGATGCGCAAATACCGTATTTCCCCGGTATCCTGGCCCGCCGGCTCGTCACTTTCCCGCTTACCATGTTCGAACATAAGCAGAACAAGCCCTACGATAATCCTACAAGTTCATCCGTTTCGGATTTAGGGCGCGGAGCCCGCTCGGCGGTCGACTCGATCGAAGAATTCGCAAAGTGGGGACAGTCGC
This sequence comes from Allosphingosinicella sp., assembly GCA_036387875.1. Lineage (GTDB taxonomy): Bacteria > Pseudomonadota > Alphaproteobacteria > Sphingomonadales > Sphingomonadaceae > Allosphingosinicella. The sequence continues at coordinate 84,936 of DASVSX010000070.1, forward strand.
GAGCGACCGTCCCCGCTTTGCCTCAAATCAGCGCAAACCGGAGCGTGGCGTGTATCCCCACGTCCCGGGTCCCTCCGCGGCCCCGACCCGGAGCACGCCCCACAGGCCCTGCGGGACCGCCCACTTGAGCACTCCGTTCCGGTAGGCATAGTCCGCCGCCGCTCCGACCTTGAACTCGTAGAGCCGGGCGGTGCCGTTGGAGATCGCCGATTCCGAAGCCACCCTCGGCGATGCGGCGCCGAGATGTTTGTGCTCCGGCCAGGCCACGCCATGCACGGTGAAGCTGTGCTGGCGGGGCTTGTCGCCGGCCCCGATCAGATGCAGCCGGACGTCGACGTTCGCCGGAACGCGGAAGATCGGAGTCGCCGGAGTCGGGTCGTTGAGATACTTCTCGATCGGCTCCGAGCGATAGTTGAACCCCTTCTGCCCCTGGTCCTCATGGTCGACCTCGGTCTCGCCCGGGGGCAGCGGCTCGTCCGGGACCGGCTGGTTGAGGTCGCCTCCGATGAAGTGGCGAAGCCCGTCCTGAAGCAGCAGCACCGCTTCTTCGTACTGAGTCGACTGGCCGTTGACCGTGGCCATCACGGTGGCGCGGGGGCCGTCCCAGGCATCTTCGGAGTGCTGAGAGAAGGCCAGCTGCAGGCTCTGCCCGTACGCCGTATTCTTCCCCTCCGCGACATAGACCGGGATCGCATCCGCCGGTTCCACGATCAGTGCTCCGATCAGGCCGTGGTGCCGGTGGTTTCGGACATCGGCCATGTCCTGCAGCAGGAGCGGCCCGAGCGGCTCCGTGCTCCCCGCCGGGCGGCGGGTCTGCCAGGTGTAGGTGACCGTCTCTCCGGGCGCCGCCGTCTGCCTCGGATTGAGGCCGACCGTGGCCCCGTCCGAGGTCCTGACATCGAAGCGCACCAGGTCGGCGTGAATCGACACCTGCCTCGAGACCGGCCGCACCGGACGGTTCGTCGCATCGAACTCCTCGACCGGGACGCTCGGAGCAAAAGGCTCCGGCCGCATGTCCGCGGCGGCCGCGATTCCGTTGGTGAGGACGACCTTGACCGCCTCGCCTTCGCGGCAGCGCAGGATCAGCGGCTCGCTCGGCGACTGCTTCTGCCTGACCGGGATCGAGGCGCCGTCCGGGGCCACGATCCTCGTCAGCCGGTAGACCAGCCCCAGAGGGTCGACCAGGTCCGGTTCGCGATAGACGATGTTGCGGCGCTCGGCAGTGACGTGGAACTCGCGGGTTGCGGTCGGGGCGAGCGCCTCCGCGAGCGGAGTGGGCGTGGTGAGCGGCAGCGGCGCGTTGAACTCGCCTTCCCCGAACGCCCTGACCAGGCCCCAGCAGCCGAGCCACAGATCGTCGGCGCCCGACAGCTTGTACATATAGTCGCCGGCGCCGTATCTTTCCTCCTGCTTGAAGGTGAAGGCCTCCGAGATCCCGAAGCTCTGCTGGTTGCGGATCGGCGACGCCGGGTTGTCCCGGAACTCGCGCCACCGCATTCCGTGGATCTGCAAGCTGTGCTGCTCCTCGTGCGAGCCCTGCACCATCCGGAACCAGATCGGGTCGTTCGACCGGGTGTCGAAGCGCATCGTATAGGGATCGCGGCCGTAGGGCTTGCCCGAGGTGAACCACAGCGCCGGGTCGATGAACGCCCCGTCCCCGTCCCTTAGCCGCTCGTGGATGGGGTCGTTGCGATAGTTGATCGCCATGATCCCCTGGTCGCCGTGACCGCCCGGAGCCGCCGGCGGGTTGAGCGCCACGCCGTTCCTGTCCCACATCGGAATGAAGTCCTGGAGGCCCATGCAGAATTCACGGAACGACTTGGGCGTCGGTCCCGGCACGTCGATCCGCGCCTGGGCGCCGCTGACGATCTCGCGATCCTCCCGGTTGTGGAGGAAGCGAGCGCCCGCCGGCTCGACGATCAGCGCCCCGAACAGGCCGTGCTTCTGCCGGAAGTTGGCGAACAGGTGATCGTGGAAGAAGATCGTCCCGAACTCCTGGTCGAGCCACCAGCGGTAGCGCATCGTCTTGCCCGCGACCGGGCCCGAAATGTAGTTCCAGCCCACGCTTGCGCCGTCGGCGCAGATCGGGTCGAACTTCACCATGTGGACGTGAGGCGTGCACTCGCCCTGCCACGGCCGCGCCGGGCACGGCGGGAAGGCGTGGTCGAACTCGGTCGCCGGGATGTCGAGCGGGAGCTGGTTGTTCAGGCTCAGGTTCAGGATCTGGCCGTGGCGGGCCCGGAAGAAGAGAGGCTCCTTCGGCTGGCGGGACGCCTGGAGCTCGTCGGCCAGAGAGTAGAAATGGCCGTGCTTGTCGTGCCAGCCGTGGCCGTTATAGTCGATCCGGGCCATGTTCACGGTCAGGTCGTGGCGGACTACCCGAGCCTTGTTCAGGTGATAGGCCGGCCTGTCCGCAGGCATGATCTGCCCGTCCGGCCACTCCTGGCTCTGACCCAGAGCGAACGGACGGCGCGTGAAGATCTCGCCCGGCACCGGCTGCGGGTTGAAGGCGTTGCGCTCGAGGCCGGTGGGCACCGCTCGATAATCATATTCCGCCGGCATCGGCTCCGGCATCGGCCAGGGCGGGATCGGCGACTTCTGCTGAATCTCGCCCGGGATGTAGAGCGGGTAGCCGGGATGTTTCGGAGTCGGCAGAGGCGGCGGAGTTCGCCCGGGAAGCGGAAGCAGCCGCTCGATCCGGCTGTTGTTCGGATAGCGGCCGATCCTTCGGCCCGTATACGGGAAATCTTGGCTGGCGAGCAGCGGCCCGTCGCGCCCGTCCTGGAGAGTCTCGAAGGTCCGGAAGATTCCCCACATGCCTTCATGGAAATGCGGGTAGAGGTGGCAATGCCAGATCACGTCGCCGGCGACCTGATGGCGGTTGCCCGCGCCCCAGACCGGCTCGATCGTGTGGGCCGTCTGCGGGCTGACCGAGATCGCGTCGATCCGCGGCGACTTCCTGTCCTCCGGAACGGCGTGCCATTCGTAGAGGTGGAGGTGGAAGACATGGGTCTCCTTCACCGCCGCGTGGACGAAGCGGATCCGGACCGGATCGCCGATATAGGCCTTGAGGATCGGGGTCGCGGGATCGCCGAACATCCACGAGCTGTGGTGCTGCTCCTCGTTGAGCACCGGGCGGCCTTTGAAGTCGTGGCCCTGCGCGAGCAGCCTGAACAGGATCTGCTCCTTGTTGACCATCGGCTCGGCGCGATAGGAGATCGGCATGATCGGCGGGACGTCGTGCCCATGTCCGCCGCCGCAGGGGTCGGGATAATGGGTGTCGTGCGCCGGCATGAATTCGGGCTCGTCATGGAAGAAGACGACGAACTCGCGATGCGCCTCGCGGGCGTAATCGGTATATTCGCGCGGCGGCGGGAAGCTGTAGCCCTCGATCGTTGCGGGCGCCGCCAGGGCCGCGCTGGTCTGGGCTTCCGGCGGGATGATGTCGAGGTACAGGCCGTCGAGCTGGGTGCCCGCGACGCTCGAATCCACTCCGGAAACCGGGTCGCGCCAGATCGTCCCGACCGGCTCGACGATGAAGGCGCCGAACAGTCCGTGGACGTTGCTGCCTTTCTCTCCGCCCGAATAGTCGCCGCCGTCGTGGAACGGGAACACGCCTTCGTTCTGCGCCGTCCACACATAGCTGTACGTCCCGCCGGAGGAAGCGAGGCTTGGCGGGTTGGCGCCGACATGGGAGCCGTCATGCTTGAGCACGTCGTAGCCGGGGCCGACGAGATGCATTCCGACTGCCCGGTCCGTGATCTCGTTCTCCAGGTTCACGGTCACGACGTCGCCGCGATGGGCGCGAAGCACCAGCGGACGGACGAATTCGTGCGGACGCTTGGCTTCGGCGGAAGTCGTCGGGAACGGAACCCGGAATTCTTTCGCGATCGCCTCGGCCGAGTCGCGGAGCCGGTCGATCTCGGCTTGGTCGGGGATCGGCTTGGCGAGCTCGCGCAGATATTTCACCAGCGGCAGGTTCCGCCGAAGGACGTAGATCAGCCCGTTATGGTCGTGATCTCCCTCCACGTTGAACCAGATGGTCATTTGAATGGCGACGACGTCGTAGATACGGTTCATGTCTGCTCTCCCGCCGACTCGGCCGGCTCATCGGTTGTGAGAGAACAAAAGCAGAACTAATCCTACAATAATCCTTCAAGTTGACCGCGATGGAAAAAAAGACGGCGGCAATGACGGCCGGATCGACCTGAAGCGATCGCGCTCTAGCGGCAACGCCTGCGGGCAAGGGCTATTCCCGCGAGGTTTTGAGTGCGGGCGATCCAGCCTATCCGCTTCGGCGGGCCCGAAGCCGCCGATTCCAGAAATCGCGAACGATGCTCGACCGCGGCTTGCGTTCGGCATCGCGACGAGCCGTTCGCCTGAGCGACGACATTGGCGCAGTCGCCGATCAGGTCGAAGTCTCGCTCTCCCAGCGATTGGCCGAGTCGCAACGCGAGGGTCAGGGCCAGCCATTCGGCGTCGCTGCTCGTGCCCGATCCCAGGTCGTCGAAATAGTAAGTCACGCCGCGAGCCACCACCGCCGCCTCGATCCTGCCCGGATTGGGCCGGCACCCGCCATCGAAGAAAATCTTCAGCCGTCGCGGACTTCCAAAGTGCAGGTCGAAAGCCGTCCGTGGCGGGCGCTTGGACATGGACGCGCCTCCTAGCGGACTGCCGCTCCTGCGCAAAGCTGGGCTTGCCGAGACCGCCGTTTCGGCGGCAGGAATGCATCGATGCGCACGAGGCTCAGCATCTGCATGAAGAAGGCTCGGTTCGCCTCCAAGGAGGACGCACTTGGGGCCGCGCGGCGCTCAGCCCTTCCACTGTTTCCCTATCGCTGCGAACGCTGCCGGCAATTCCATCTCACCAGCCGGACGAAAGGGAAAGCCGTGGGTCGCCCTCTCGATCCGGAAGTCGTGAGAGGACCGACGACTAGGCGTAATTGCCGGTGACGCAGGGGCTGGTGGCGCCGCTGCCGTTGGCGCCCCATTTGCGGAAGCCCTTCGAATCGAGGTGGAAGCGCATTCCCGAGTAGAAGCCGAGGCCGATCCCGAACTCGCGGCCGCTCGACTGGTGGATCCGGCAGACGTCGCGGATCAGCGCCGCGCGGGAGACGTCCTCGTCGGCGGGGACCAGGTCCAGCGCGTAGAAATGGCGGTGGGCGCTCGCCTTTGCTCCGCCCGAGCATTGGTTCAGCTCGGCGTTGCGGAAACCCGAGACGGGCTGGACGTCGCCGATCACCGGCTCGACCTCGGCCTTGATGAAGTCGAGCGTGGCCGAGATGTTCGCCCATTCGGCGACCGGAGCGACCTGGAAGCGGGGGCCGCCGCAGTCGCGCCACTTGCTCGCGGTGCGCACCAGCTGCCAGGTCGGGACGACGTCCTCGACGTCGCCGGCCTCGAGGAAGGCCTTGAAGGAGAGGACCTGGGCCCGGGCGCCCGCATCGCGCGACAGCCAGGCGAGATAATCGGCCTTGCTCTGGCCTTCGGCCCGCTCCTGGGCGGCCGACGGCGAAGCGATGAGCACAACAAGGAGGGCGGCCAGCGCGAACGCTGCGAAGCGGATAAGTTGTTGCATAACAATCATATAGCCACATTTCGGCCATATTTCAAGGGGTTTCGCGATGGGGCTGGTCCGGTGCGGTGAAGTGATGTTATATCGAGCCAAACGGCGACTTCTTCGGCCGAACGACTGGGAGTAACGGCATGCGGAACCTGCTTTCGACCCTGGGCTTGGCTCTCGCCCTCGGCGCCTGCTCGAAAGCCGCGCCCGACCCTCGGGGAGTCGCCCGAGACGAAGTCCTGGTCCAGGTCTCGGCCTCGGGTCGGGCCGACACCAGGCCCGACGAGGCCCGGTTCACGGTGGGAGTCGACACGATCGCCGCCACCTCGCGGGAAGCCGGCGCCCGCAACAGCGCCACGATCAACAAGGTCGCCGCTGCGCTCCGGGGGCTCGGGGTCAAGGAGGACGACCTCCAGACCCGGTCGATCACATTGTCGCGGATCGACTACGGCCCCAATCGCGGCCGGTTCCAGGCCAACAACCTCATCGACATCAAGGTCCGGGACATCAAGCGGGCCGGCGAAGCCCTGGCCGCGATCACCGAAGCCGGCGCCAACGTGCTTTCCGGGCCGAACCTTCGGGTTTCGGATCCTGAAAATGCAGGCCGCTCGGCCTATGCCGCCGCCTATCGTTCGGCGAGAGCCAGGGCGGAGGCCTATGCCGGGGCGGCGGGGCTCAAGGTGGCCCGGGTCCTTGCGATCCGCGACGGCGGCGGCGACACCGACGTTCCGATGAACCTTCCCGGCATCGGGTACGAGGCGCGGGCCACCGCCGTCGCGCCCCAGGAGGCCGCGCCGCCGGTGCAGGCGGGGATCAGCACCCGCGAGGTCCAGATAAGGGTCGACTTCGCTTTATCGAAATAGGCTGGACCCCGTCATTGCGAGGAGCAAAGCGACGAAGCTTCGGCGTAGCCGCAGTTTATCCTGAGCGCCGCGGAAGGCGGCGTCGAAGGGCTCGCAATGACGGCCGGGCGCCGTACGCCACGGGTTTTCAACACTTTGTCGCCACGGCGGCTGAGGCTATTATCGGCCCGCAACGACGAGAGATCTGCCATGGCTTCACCCTCGCCCCAGCCGGCCGCCGAAGCGCCGATGGGCGGAAGCGTCCTGAGCCATGACTGGGCCTCCACTCCGCTCGGCCCGCGCGAAGGCTGGCCGCCGAGCCTCTCTTTCGCCTTCGGGCTCTGCCTCCGCTCGCCGCTTGCGACCGCGCTCTACTGGGGGCCCGAGCGGATCCTCATCCACAACGACGCCTGGACCCGGCTGATCGGGGGCGAGGCCGCGCTTGGAGTGCCGGCTCCCGAGGCCGCCCAGTCGCTCTGGCCGCTGGCGGCGGCGCTGGTCGAGCAGGTGGAGCGCCGGGCCGAAGGCGCCTTCGTCGAGGAGCAGCCGCTGCGTCTCCTTCGCGATGGAGTCGAAGAGGAGACCTACTGGAATTGCCATCTGGTGCCGATCGTCGGCGAGTCGGGTGAAGTCGCCGGGCTGCTCAACCAGGCCAACGATGTCACCAAGGCGGTCGCGCTCGAGCGCCGGCTCTCCTTCCAGGTCGGCCTCGCCGACCGGCTGCGAGGAGCCCACGACCCCGAACAGGCCAAGCAGGCCGCGGTCGAATCGCTCGGCGCCTATCTCGGCGCAGCCCGGGTCGGCTGGGCCGAGATCGACGAGGTCCGGGCCCTCGCCTTCGTCCAGCGCGACTGGACCCGCGATCCGGCGATCCCGAGCTTCGCCGGCCAGAGCACCGCAATCGCGAGCTTCGGCGAGGAGGCCCTCGGACTCCTGCGGGCCGGCGAGTTGCTCGCCATCCCCGACATCCGCCGGCTTCCCCTCGGCTCGGTCGAGCGCACCGCCGCCTGGGAAGCGGCCGGGGTCCGGGCGCTGATCACCGTCCCCCTGGTGCGCGAGGGCGCCTTGAAGGCCCTGCTCTACGTCCACGAGCCGGAACCGCGCGCCTGGAAGAGGTCCGACGCCGCGATCGCCCGCGACGTCGCCGAGCGAAGTTGGGCGGCGGTCGAGCAGGCGCGCGCCGAGCAGCACCAATTGCTTCTGATCAACGAGCTCAACCACCGCGTGAAGAACACCCTCGCCAGCGTCCAGGGCATCGCTTTCCAGACCCTGCGCGGCGAAGTGTCGCTCGTCGAGGCCCGGGCCCGCTTCGAGGCCCGGCTGATGGCCTTGTCCGGGGCTAACAACCTGCTCACGGAGGAAAATTGGGGCGGCGCCTCGCTCGAGCGGGTGGTCAGCGACTCGATCGAGCATCTCGCCGGCGAAGCGCGGCGCTTCGACGTCGATGGACAGTCGCTCCGGCTCGCCCCGCGCGCGGCCCTCGCTCTGGCGATGGCGCTTCACGAGCTGGGCACCAACGCCGTCAAATATGGAGCGCTCTCGACCGAGGGCGGGCGGGTCTCGATTCGCTGGACCCAGACGGGCGACCGGCTCCACCTCACCTGGCTCGAGAGCGGCGGTCCGGCCGTCGAGGCGCCGGGCCGGCGCGGCTTCGGCTCGAGGCTGATCGAGCGCGGCCTCGCCGCCGATCTCGGCGGCGGCGCCGTACTCCGGTTCGATCCGACCGGCTTGCGCTGCGACATCGAGGCCTCCCTGGCCGCGATCCGGGCGCCGGAGCAGGCGATTGGCTGAGCGGCGACTCAGGATCCTCGTCGTCGAGGACGAGATGCTGGTGGCGATGAACATCGAGGACATGCTGCTCGATCTCGGCCACGAGGTCGCCGGGCTGGCCGGCCGTCTCGAGCCCGCCTTGGCGCTCGCGGCCGAAAGCAGGTTCGACGCGGCGATGCTCGACGTCAATCTCGCCGGGGAGCCGAGCTTCCCGGTCGCCGACCTTCTCGCAGAGCGCAAGATCCCCTTCCTCTTCGCAACCGGCTACGGACGAGCCGGAATCGAGGAGAGGTTTAAGCATTGCCCGATCCTTCAGAAGCCCTTCCGCGCGTCGGAACTGGGCGCGGCGCTGAAGGGGCTGGTGCCCTAAGCTCGTCATTTCGAGCCCTCGACGCCGCCTTCCGCGGCGCTCAGGATAAACTGCGGCTACGCCGAAGCGAAGCAATCCGGTGCGGCTTTCCAGGCCCGCTGGATTGCTTCGTCGCTTCGCTCCTCGCAATGACGGTCCTAGGCTGTGTCGACATTCAGCGGCGTCGCTTAGATCCCCCTCTCCCCCCGGGGGAGAGGGCCGGGGTGAGGGGGCTCGGCCGCGGACAGCAGGCGCTGCCTCCGAGCCCCCTCTCCCTACCCTCTCCCCGCGGGGGAGAGGGATGAATGTTCGAAGAAGCCCTCTGAACGTCGATACAGCCTGGAATAGCAGCTCCTCCACCACTGGCCGATCGACATCGCGGCGAAGGAAAGCCGGACCGAGCGGCGCCCGAGGACGGCCTGGGCGACACTGTTGCGCTTGCGAAACATGCGTCTATTGTGACTGCTTATGGCGCTACTCGACAAGATGCTCGGCAAGCTCGTGACCAAAGGCGAGCTCACCCTCATCGATCACAACGGCAAAACCACCCGGTTCGGAGCGCCCTTCCCGGGTCTCGAGCCGGTGACGGTCCGGATGGCGGACCGCAAGGTGGCGCTCCAGATCGCCCGCGATCCCACGATGGGGACGGTCGACACCTGGATGGAGAACAGGCTGGTGCTCGAACAGGGCGAGATCATCGATCTCGTCAAGCTCATCCGCCGCAACCGCCGCTGGGAGGAGCGGACCAGGCCCAACGAATTCCTCAAGAAGACGGGCAAGCTGACCCATAAGCTCAGCACCCTCAACTGGAAGTCGCGCTCACTCAAGAACGTCCAGCATCATTATGACATCGGCAACGACCTCTATCGCCTCTTCCTCGACCCGGACATGCAGTACAGCTGCGCCTATTTCACCGATCCGGCGAACAGCATCGAACAGGCGCAGCTCGACAAGAAGGCGCATATCGCCTCCAAGCTTCACCTGAAGCCCGGCCAGCGGGTGCTCGACATCGGCTGCGGCTGGGGCGGCCTCGCCCTCTACCTGAACCGGGTGGCCGACGTGGACGTGCTCGGGGTGACATTGTCGAAGGAGCAGCTGGCCGTCGCCCGGCAGCGCGCCGAGGAGGCCGGAGTCTCGGACCGGGTAAAGTTCGAGCTGGTGGATTATAGGGACGTGACCGGCCAGTTCGACCGGATCGTGTCGATCGGCATGTTCGAGCATCTCGGGACCGCCTTCTTCCAGGCCTTCTTCCACAAGGTGCGCGAGCTCCTGATTCCTGAAGGAGTCGCGCTCGTCCATACGATGGGCCGGATGGGCAAGCCGGGCACGACCGACAAGTTCATGCAGAAATACATCTTCCCCGGCGGCTACCTGCCCGCGCTCTCGGAAATCGTCTCGGCGAGCGAGCGCGAGAAGCTGATCATGGCCGACTGCGAGGCGCTCCGCCTCCACTACATCTACACGCTCCACGCCTGGTACCGGCGCTTCAAGGCCAATCGCGACAAGATCGTCGAGATGTACGACGAGCGCTTCTACCGCCTCTATCTCTTCTACCTCGCCGGCTCGATGACGATGTTCAGCGACGGAGCGATGGTCGTTTATCAGCTCCAGTATCTGAAGAGCCGCTACGCCACTCCGATGACTCGCGACTACATGCTCGCCGACGAGGCGCGGTTGCGCGAGAAGCAGGGGCCGGCTCCGGTGGAATAGTTCTCATCCTCCCCGCCGCGAAGCGATGGGGAGGACAAGGGGCGTCTTGACCCGCCAACCTCCTCCATGCTCATTGCGCTCGAAATCCAGGGGACCATGACGAATGTGGCTGCTCGATAAAATGCTCAAGAAGGTCGTCCGCAAGGGCGAGCTCACGGTCGTCGACCATGACGGCAAGGAATATCGTTATGGCGACGGCCAGCCCGCGCCGCACGGCCCGGTCCGGGTGCGGTTCACCGACAAGGGCGCCGCCAACCACATCATCAAGGACCCGCGGGTCGGCGCCGGCGAGGTCTTCATGGACGGCCGGATGGTGCTCGAGCAGGGCAACCTTCGCGACCTGATCCTGCTCATCCGCTACAATGCCCCGGTCGAGCGGCAAGGCGATCTGACGCCCAGGGGGCCGGTTCGCAAGGCGATCGGCCGGATCGCCGGCCGCCTCGACCAGATCAACTGGAAGACCCGCTCGGCGAAGAATGCCGAGCACACCTACAATCTCACGCGCCGCCTGTACGAGCTGTTCCTCGACGAGGACCGGCAGTACACGATGGCCTATTATCGCGACCCGTCGAACAGCCTGGAGAAGGCCCAGCTCGACAAGAAGGCGCACATCGCCTCCAAGCTCTACCTGAAGCCGGGAATGAAGGTACTCGACGTCGGCTGCGGCTGGGGCGGCTTTGCCCTTTACCTGAACCGAATGTACGGGGTCGAAGTGCTCGGCGTCGCGCTTGCCCGCGACCAGGTCGATTTCTCGAACGAGCGGGCGCGCGAAGCGGGCGTCTCCGACAAGGTCAAGTTCGAGCTTCTCGACTATCGCGACGTCCAGGGCCAGTTCGATCGGATCACCAACGTCGGCCTCATCGAGCATCTCGGGACCCCGCATTATCCGGGCTTCTTCGAGCATATGCGCCGCCTCCTGAAGGACGACGGAGTCATGGTCTCGCACTGCTGCGGACGGATGGGCGAGCCCGGGGTCACGGATAAATGGACGAGGAAGTACATCTTCCCCGGCGGCTACATCCCGGCCCTGTCGGAGCTGGTCACCCAGGCCGAGAAGCACCGGCTGATCGTCACCGACGTCGAGGCGATGCGCTTCCATTACGCCCCGACCCTGGCGGAATGGTACAACCGCACCGTCATGAACAAGGACGAGATCATCTCGCTCTACGACGAGCGTTTCTACCGGATGTGGCTCTTCTACCTCGCCGGAGCCGAGGCCGCCTTCCGCTACGGCGGGATGGTGAACTGGCAGGTCCAGTATGTGAAGCGCCGCGACGCGATCCCAATGACCCGGGACTATATGTACGAGGAATCGGCCCGGCTGCGCGAGATGGAGAAAGCCCCGGACTGGCACCTCGCGGCGGAGTGAGGACATGGAAAAGCGCCGGAGCAAGCCTGCTCCGGCCCTTCCGAATTCCGTCATACCGCCGAAAGCCGGTACCTCGGGGAGACCCGCCGAGACTTTTCGTCCTGAGGTCCCGGCTTTCGCCGGGATGACGATCAATCGTCGCGGTCCTCCCGCCGCTGCATCCTCGCCGCGCGCGCGGCCTGGAGCTCGTCCGCGCCGACCGTCCCGTCGCGGTTGGAGTCCGCCCGGTCGAAGCGCTGGAGCGCGATCCGCTGCGCTTCCGCAAGGGCGACCCGGCCGTCGCGGTTCATGTCCATCGCCGCGAAGGCCCGGGCTCCGAAGCGGGCCATCATTCCGCCGCGGCCGCCGCGATTGGCGAAGCGCTGGCCCCGGCGCTCGCCGCGCGTCGCTCGGCGCTCCCCGCGATCGCCGCCGCGCACGGCGCTCGGGGCCTCGAACTCGGCCCGGCTGATCATTCCGTCATGGTTGGAATCGAGCCGCTCGAAGCGCTGCTCGCGCCGCTCGCCGCGCTGCTGGCGGCGGGCCTCGGTACGGGCACGAACCTCGTCCTGAGTGACGAAGCCGTCGCGGTTGGAATCGGCGGGGGCGAAACGGGCCTCGACCTGGGCCGATACCGCGGCGCGGGTCTGAGGTTGTGCGAAACGGGCCCGGCCCTCGCCGGGCTGGGCGGCGGCGGGGGCGGCCGCGAGCACGGCCAGCGCCGCGCCTGCGAAGAATATCCTATTCATTATCAACTCCTTGGTAACAGGGGGAGACGTCTCCCCTACCCGCCGGCCCTAAGCGGCGGCGGCTGTACCGAGCTTTAACCGCCGGCGCAGCGAATGGGCTGCGGGTGGACGATGACCAGCGGAAACCTCACCCACTCGGGCCGTCATCCCGGGCCTGACCCGGGATGCATGAGCACCGCCGCTGTGACGTTTACACCGTCCGTGTTCATGGATTCGCGCCTTCGCCGGAATGACGGCTTCGCCGTCCCGACGACGCCCGGATCAAGTTAAAGGTTGAATTTCGCCGCCGTACGAGGGAGGCACCGACCGCCATGACCTCCACGCCGGCCGAAAGAGAGAGCGCCAGCGCCCGTCAGCCGCGCGCCTGGTGGGAGCATCCGGCGGTCGTGCTGGCGGCGGTGCTCGCCTGCGGGGTGCCGTTGCTGTGGCCCGACGTTCCGCCCCTGGTGGACCTGCCGGGCCATATGGGCCGCTACCACGTCCAGATGGAGATCGGCCGCTCGCCCGTCCTGCAGGCCTTTTACGATTTCAAATGGGCGCTGATCGGCAATCTCGGGGTGGACCTTCTGGTCGTCCCGCTGGCCGCGCTGATCGGCCTCGAGCCGGCGGTGAAGCTGATCGCGATCGCCATTCCGATGATGACCGGGGCGGGTTTCCTGTGGGTCGCGCGCGAGGTTCACGGGCGGGTGCCGCCGACGGCCTATTTCGCGCTCCCGCTGACCTACAGCTTCCCCTTCATGTTCGGCTTCCTCAACTTCGCCTTGTCGATGGCGCTCGCCTTCCTCGCCTTCGCCTTGTGGCTGAGGCTCGCCCGGCTTGGACGGCTCAAGCTTCGGGCCGCGCTCTTCATCCCGATCTCGATCCTCATCTGGGTCTGTCACGCCTTCGGCTGGGGGACTCTGGGGGTGATGGCCTTCTCGGCCGAGCTGGTCCGCCAGGTCGATCTGAAGCGGCCGATCTGGAAGGCGGTGTTCAACACCGGCCTTCACTGCCTCGCCCTCGCCCCGCCGCTTCTGCTGATGCTGCTCTGGCGAAGCGGAGCGGTGGCCGGCCAGACCGCGGTCTGGTTCAACTGGCCGCTGAAGACCGCCTGGCTCGTCATGGCCCTTCGCGACCGCTGGGACTGGTGGGACACGGTTTCGGTGGGACTGATCTGGCTCGTCATCATCGCCGGGCTCGCCTACGGGAAGAGGCTCGAATATTCGCGCAACCTCGCGGCCTCGGCGATCTTCCTGGCGATCGTCTACGTCTGCATGCCGAGGATCGTCTTCGGTTCCAACTATGCCGACATGCGCCTTGCGCCCTTCGCGCTCGCAGCCGCGGTGATCGCGATCCGCTATCGTCCCGCCTGGGCCGGGCGGGCGGGAGCGGCCTTCGCCGTCGCCGGCCTCGCCTTCGCCGGCGCCCGCCTCGCCGGCAACACGGTCAGCTTCTGGATGTACGACCGTACCTATGACCGGGAGCTGGCCGCGGTCGACCATATCCCGCGCGGCGCGAGGGTCGTCTCGTTCGTCGGAGTCAAATGCGGCCAGGACTGGCGCCAGGCCCGGATCGAGCATCTTCCGGCCCTGGCCCTGGTGCGCCGCGACGCCTTCTCCAACGACCAATGGTCGATGAGCGGCGCCCAGTTGCTCACCGCCAAATTCCCCGACGGCGGCTGGTATTCGCGCGACCCCTCGCAGCAGGTCCTCGCCCGCCCCTGCGGCGGCGAGAAATGGAAGACTCTGGACGAGTCGCTGGCCGGCTTCCCGCGCGACAAGTTCACCCATGTCTGGCTGATCAACCCGCCGCGGCCCGATCCGCGGCTTCTGCGCGGGCTCCAGCCGGTCTGGCAAAGCGGCACGAGCGTGCTGTATCGGGTCGCCGATCCAAGCCCGATCGTCCCTCAGGAATCCGAATGACCGCGCCCGCCCTTTCAATCGTAGTGCCCTGCTACAACGAGGAAGCCTGTCTCGGCGAGCTTCACGGCCGGCTGACCGCCGCGGCCCGGGCGGCGGTCGGCGGGGATTACGAAATCGTCCTCGTCAACGACGGCTCGCGCGATTCGAGCTGGGAGATGATGCGCTCGCTGTCGGCGACGGACCCGAGGCTCGTGGCGATCAACCTTTCGCGCAATCACGGCCACCAGCTCGCCCTGACCGCGGGGCTCGACCTGTGCTCGGGGACACGGATCCTGATCATCGACGCCGACCTGCAGGATCCGCCAGAGCTGCTCTCCGCGATGCTCGCCGAGATGAACCGTCAGAGCGCCGACGTCGTCTACGCCGTCCGAAGGGCGCGGGCCGGAGAGACCGCGTTCAAGCGCGGCACCGCCAAGCTCTTCTACCGCCTCCTCTCCAGGCTCGCCGAGATCGAGATTCCCCGCGACACCGGCGATTTCCGGCTGATGAGCCGCCGGGCGCTCGACGCACTCCTAAGCCTTCCCGAGCAGGCGCGATTCATCCGCGGGATGGTCGCCTGGGTCGGCTTCAGGCAGGTGCCGATCGCCTACGACCGGGCGGAGCGGCATGCCGGGCAGAGCAAATATCCGCTTTCGAAGATGATCCGCTTCGCACTCGACGCGGTCACCGGCTTCTCGACCGCGCCGCTGCGAATGGCCAGCCATATCGGCCTCTGGCTGGTCGCGGCCTCGGTGCTTCTGGTCGCCTATATCGCCTTCGGCTTCATCACCGGAAGCGCAATCCAGGGCTGGACGTCATTGATGCTGGTCGTCGTCGTCCTCGGCGCGGTCCAGATGTTCGTGCTCGGGATGATCGGAGAATATCTCGGCCGGCTCTACATGGAATCGAAGCATCGCCCGCTCTACATCGTCGCCGAGATCGCCGGCCATGCCGGCGGCGAGGCGAGCCTGGGCCATGTCGCCCACTCCAACGAAGATCAGGGGGCCGAGGATCAGGGGGCCGAGGATCAGGGCGCGGAGGATCAGGGCGCGGAGACGATCGCCACTAGCGACACGCCCGGCGGCAGCGGAAGCCGCCCGATCGCGTAGCGCTCGAGGCGGAATATCGCTTCGAACAGCGCGTTGACCGGCCCGGGCGGGAGCTTGTCGTCGCTATCCTCCTTCTTCCTCACCTTGCCGGCGAAGCGCGACGCCGCGGCGAGCGGGAAGAGCAGGCTGTTGAACCAGCTCATCATCTCGAGCTTGAGGCCGGCGGAAGCGACGACCGCCCTGAGGCTCTTTCGGGTGTAGCGGCGCTTGTGATGGTTGAGGACGTCGTGAGCGCTCCACATCCAGGGATGCGCGGGCACCGCGATCAGTATCCGGCCGCCCGGCCTAAGCCTGCGAGCGATGCTTTCCAGGGCTTCCCGATCCTGCTCGACATGCTCGAGGACGTCGAGGATCGCAACCAGGTCGTAGGCGCGTTCCTCTACTCCGGTCAGCGCGGGCAGCGGCGCGTCCATCACCGAGTGGCCGAGCCTGGCGCTCGCGATCTCGCGGGCGGCGGGGTCGATCTCGATCGCGTCGACCCGGCCGAAGCGCTCGAGCATGACGAGATTGTGGCCCGTCCCGCAGCCGATCTCCAGGATTCGGGGGTCGTCCGGCAAGTCGATGCGCCGCTCGATGAGGTCGGCGAGGATCTCGCGCCGGGCGCGGTACCACCAATGCCGGCTGTCGAGCTCGGCCATCCGGTCGTAGACGATGCGTTCCATCAGGTTGCGACCATCAGCTGAAGACCCATTGCCGCTGCACCGAGAAGGTGACCAGCGGAGTGACGAACAGGATCGGGACGACCGACCACCAGATCGGCCCGCCGAGATGCTTCACCAGATACCACACCCAGAACTGGTTGAGCAGGAAGCCGGCGGTATTGATGACGAAGAAGCGCAGCTTGCGGATCCCGCCACGGTCGCGGCTGCCATGTCCCTTGAAGCTGAAGCGGCTGTGGAGGACGTAGCCGAGCGGGGTGAAGGCGAGATAGTTGAGGGTGAGCGACAGCATCGGCTCGACCTTCGCGAGCGCCGCGACCGCCCAATAGCCGCCGGCGACGAGCACCGACAGCAGGCCGCCGGTGAGCCCGAAGCGGACCATCTGCACGAACAGTGCGCCGTAGCGCTCGAAGAGGAGCCTGAGGGGTGGGATGGTCTTGCTTGCCCTTTGCCGTGCAGGGACTAATGCGGCTTCGAGGGGTTGAAAAGGGTTCATCGATGGAGGGGCTGGAACGACGCTGGCGCTGGTTTGTGCTGCTCTTCTGGCTTGGGACCTGCGCCTTCCTCCTCTGGGAGCGCTGGGGTCCGATCAACGCCTTCGCGCTCGGCGATACCGACGACAATATGCGGATCATGCAGGTCCGGGGCCTGATCGCCGGCCAAGGCTGGTTCGATCTTCGCCAGCATCGGCTCAACCCGCCCTTCGGGGCCGACATCCACTGGTCCCGGCTCGTCGACCTTCCGATCGCCGGGATCAAGCTGGCGCTGGCCCCCTTCGTCGGCGGGCCGGCCGCGGAGAAGGCCGCGGTCGCGGTCGCGCCGCTGCTTCCGATGGGCGTGGCGATGGCGGCGGTGGCGGTCGCGGCCCGTCGGCTGATCGCGCCCTGGGCCTTCGGGCTGGCCATCGCCATCCTGGTTTGCGGCCATTCGGTCCGCAACCAATGGGCTCCGCTCAGGATCGACCATCATGGCTGGCAGCTCGCACTTCTCGCCGTCGCCGCCGTCTCGCTCACGGACCCGAAGCGCGCGAGGGGCGGCGCCCTGCTCGGGATCGCCACCGCGCTCTCGCTCGTCATCGGCCTCGAGATGCTGCTCTACCTCGCGCTTCTGGGCGGGATCGCGGTCCTGATGTGGGTGCGCGACCCCGCCGAGGGAGGCCGGCTCGCCACCTACGGCGCCAGCCTCGCCGGCGGTTCGGCGATCGGCTTCCTGATCTTCGCCTCATACGCCAACCGTGCACCCGTCTGCGACGCCTTGTCTCCGGTCTGGCTGTCGGTCGTCGCGGCCGGCGGAGCGATCGCCGTCGGGATGACTCTACTCGCCCCGCGCTCCTGGCCCCTCCGCCTCGGCCTCGCGGCGGCGGCGGGCGTGGCACTTTCCGCCGGCTTCGTCCTCGCCTGGCCGAATTGCCTGGGCCGGCTCGAGGGAGTCTCGCCCGAGCTGGTGCAATTGTGGCTCGGCAATGTCCGCGAGGCCCGGCCGCTCTACATGCACGGCTATTCCACGGCGATCGCCGTCGCCGCTCTGCCCGTGGCGGGGCTGGTCGGCTATTCGATCATGCTCTGGAAGCACCGCCGCGACCGGCCGAAGCTCATCGCCTGGGCGGCGACGGCGGCCCCGGCCCTTCTCGCCGCGCTTCTGCTCCTCTGGCAGAGCCGCGCCGGTCCGGCCGCCCAATTGCTCGCCGTGCCGGGCGCGACCGCCTTGGTGTGGCCCGCCCTCGCCAGCCGCTTCATGCTGGTCCGGGTGATCGGCACGGTCGCGCTCTTCCTGATCGCCTCGGGCCTTCTTCCCCAGCAGGTCCTGACCTATTTTCCGCCGCCGCCGAGGCCCGGGATGAAGGTCGTCAACAAGGCCAACAACCTGTGCCCGACCCTTTGGGCGCTGAAGCCGGTAGCCCAGGTGCCCAAGGGGCACGTGCTGACCTTCGTCGACCTCGGCCCGAGACTGATAACGCTCACCCACCACGACGCCGTCGCCGGCCCCTACCACCGCAACGGCCAGGACATCATCGACGTGATGCGGGCGTTCCGCGGGAGCGCGGACTCGGCGCGGGCGACGATCGAGCGAAGGCGGATCGACTATGTGCTGATCTGCCCCGGCCTTTCGGAATCCACCGTCTATGCGAGCGAGGCCAAGGACGGCTTCTACGCGCAGCTCGCCCGGGGAAGGATTCCCGCCTGGCTGAAGCCGGTGCCGCTCCCGGCCAACTCCCCTTACCGGATGTGGCGGGTGACCGGCGGTGAGGCGCCGATCCAAATCCCGCACACTCGATAAGGGTGCCCGGTAATAATTGGTGCCTCCCGGTAATTGGTGCCTGACACCAATTACGCGCCGGGCGGCACCCGGTCATTGGAATCAAGGACTTAGAAATTGGTGTCTGACACCAATTATGGTGAGAAATTGGTGTCTGACACCAATTATGGTGGCGGTGGTGAAACTCGGGTCTAGACTTCGAAGCTGACCGAGATTCCGTCGATCACGAACTGCGCGGCGAGGGCGGCGAGGACGACACCGAGCAGGCGCGTGAGCATCGCCTCCATCCGGTGGCCGAGCAGGCGCATCAGCCAGCCCGCGGCGAGCAGCGAGACGAGGGTGAGGAGAAGCACCGAGCCGAGCGCGGCCAGGACGACCAGGCTCTCGTTCATCCCGTCGCTTCGGGCCATCAGGAGCATGATGGACGCGATCGAGCCCGGGCCGGCGATCATCGGGATGGCCATCGGGAAGACCGAGACGTCGTCATGCTCCGGGTCGGCCTCGACCTCCTGGGCCCGGCTCTCGCGGCGCTGGGTGCGCTTCTCGAACACCATCTCGAGCGCGATCAGGAACAGCATGATCCCGCCCGCGATCCGGAACGCGGCGAGGCTGATCCCGAGCGTCCTCAACAGATCCTCGCCCAGAAGCCCGAAGAAGAGCAGGATTCCGGCCGCGACCAGCGAGGCCCGGATCGCCATCGACCGCCGCTCCGCCGGAGTCGCCTCGCGGGTCAGCCCGGCGAAGATCGGGGCGCAGCCCGGCGGGTCGATGACCACCAGGAAGGTGACGAAGGCCGAGAGGAAGAGGGCGATCATTTCTCGTCCTCCCCATCGTTAGATGGGGAGGGGGACCATGCGAAGCATGGCGGAGGGGTAGCTGGCGCCGGGCTCGTGGAAGTCGCGAGTGAGCCTCTGAATCCGAGCACGCTACCCCTCCACCACCCTCCGGGTGGTCCCCCTCCCCGCCGCTTCGCGGCAGGGAGGATTAGGGGACCCGAACTCACAATCCCTCCGGCGGCGGCAGTCCCGCTCTGGCATGGGCCGCGACCAGCGTGTTGCGCAGGAGGACCGCGATCGTCATCGGTCCTACTCCGCCCGGCACTGGGGTGATCGCCGCGGCGACCTGCGCGGCTCCCTCGAAATCGACGTCGCCGACCAGCCGGCCCTTGCCGCCCTCGTCGTCCGGAACGCGGTTGATCCCGACGTCGATGACGGTGGCGCCCGGCTTCAGCCATTCGCCCCGGACCATCTCCGGCCGACCCGCCGCGGCGACGACGATGTCGGCCCGCCGGACGACTCCGGGCAGGCCGCGGGTGCGGCTGTGGGCCAGGGTGACCGTGCAATTCTCGGCGAGAAGAAGCTGCGCCATCGGCTTGCCGACGATGTTGGAGCGGCCGATCACCACCGCCTCGAGGCCCGACATATCGCCGAGCCGATCCTTGAGGAGCATCAGGCATCCGAGCGGAGTGCAGGGCACCAGTCCTTCCTCTCCGATGGCGAGCCGGCCCGCGTTGATCGGGTGGAAGCCGTCGACGTCCTTGGCGGGGTCGATCGCCTCGATCACCGCCTTGTCGTCGATCCCGGCCGGAAGCGGAAGCTGGACGAGGATCCCGTCGACCGACTCGTCGCCATTGAGTCGGCCGACCAGAGCCAGAAGCTCGTGCTGGGAGACGCTGTCCGGCAGTCGGTGCTCGAAGCCGGCCATCCCGGCCTCCTCGGTCGCACGGCCCTTGGAGCGGACGTAGACCTGGCTCGCGGGATCGTCTCCGACCAGGACGACCGCCAGGCCCGGAGCCCGGCCGGCGGCCTGAGCGAAGGCGGGCACCGCTTCGGAGACGCGCTCGCGCAGCCGCGCTGCGAAGGCGCGGCCGTCGATGCGCGCAGCGCTCACAACATATCTCGCCCGACGCCCTCGAGCAGCTTGCGAAGGATCAGGAGGAGGATGATGACGACCATCGGACTGAAATCGAGCCCGCCGAAATCGGGAAGCACCTTGCGGATCGGCCGGTAGATCGGCTCGAGGATCCGGTCGAGGCCGCGCATCAGCCCCCGGACGAAATCGTTATGGGTGTTGATCACGTTGAAGGCGACCAGCCAGGACAGGACCATCTGGATGACGATGATCCACCAGGCCACCGTCAGAAGGATCAGCAATATCTGGATCAGTGCCAGCAGCATCAGTCTCTCCCCGCGGGTCGCTTCCGGCGATGTAGGGCGGGGGCGCTGCGGGGGCAATGGCGGCGGTTTCTTCGTCGGTCCCGCGAAGGCCGTCATTGCGAGGAGCGAAGCGACGAAGCAACCCAGCTTCGAGCGCCGATGGGGCTGGATTGCTTCGCTGCGCTCGCAATGACGGCGTCCACCCCAGGAAAGGAGTGAAGTCACAAGCATTGGTTTTTGCACTGGTCTGGCGCTACGCTGCCGGAATGATCTACCCGCTCTTCCTCGCCGCCGCCGCCGCCGCGGCCGCTCCCCAGCCCGCAGAGCTGAGGACCTTTCAGGACTGGACCGTCGGCTGCGACAATGGCCGGGCCTGCCACGCCGTCGCGCTGGTGCCGGAGAGCTGGCCCGACGGCGCCCTGACGATGAGCCTGAGACGCGGGCCGGAAGCCGGAGCGCTGCCGGCCGTCACCTTCGAGCTCGGCTCCGCCGGCGATGCGGCTTGGGTAAGCGCCGACGGCCGGAGACTCGCCGCGCGGCTCATCGGCGGCGCCGACGGGGAGACCCGGGTCGCGCCCGCGGATTCGGCGCAGGTCGTCGCCGCGCTGCGTTCAGCGGCCGGCCTGCAGCTGCACGGCGCCGACGGGAAGGCGCTCGGGACGGTGTCGCTGAAGGGCGCGAGCGCCGCCTTGCTCTACATGGACGAGCGGCAGCGCCGGGTCGGCACGCCCACGGCCCTGGTGCGCCGCGGGCCGGCCGCCGCCACGGCCGTTCCGCCGCCATTGCCGGTCGTGGTCGCCCTGCCCAGGATGAGCGCGCGCGGATATGTGCTCGGCGCCGCGGCGCTTCAGGCGCTGCGGCGCAAGCACGGCTGCACGATCGACGAGGTCGGCGGCCCGGAGGAAGCCGAGATCGCCGCCCTGAGCGCAGGCGAGACCCTGCTTCTGCTCGCCTGCGGGTCGGGGGCGTACAACGTCAGCTACGTTCCCTTCATCGTCCGGCGCGGCGGGCGCTCCGAGATCGCCCGCTTCGACATCAGCCCGGGATGGTGGGACGACGGCAAGCCGGTCCTCGTCAATGCCGGCTGGGATGCGGAGCGCGGGCTGCTCACCGCCTTCTCCAAGGGCCGAGGCCTCGCCGATTGCGGGATCGGCAACGAGTTCGCCTGGGACGGAACCCGCTTTCGACTGGTGCAACAGGAGGAGTTGTACGAGTGCCGCGGGTCCAGGGATTATATCACCACCTGGCGGGCGCGGGTGGTTCGCAAGTAGTGGACAGTCCTCCCCGCGATTTCGCGGGGAGGGGGACCGCGCGGAGCGCGGTGGAGGGGTTCTTCGAAGGGATAGAGCCCCTCCACCATGCTTCGCAGGGTCCCCCTCCCCTGCAAATGCAGGGGAGGATTACGGCGCGCTTCGCTCCGGCTCGGCCCAGGCCAGCACCAGGGCGAAGCGTCCTTCTTCATCAGTCCATTCCTCCACCGGGGTCCATCCCCCCGCGAGCAGGAGCAGCCTCGCGTCGCGTTCGCCATATTTGTGGCTGTTCTCCGTGTGGATCGTCTCCCCGGCGGACATGGAGAAATGGCTGCCGGCGACTTCGAAGCCGACGTCGCGGCTCGCCTGGAGATGCATCTCGATCCGGCTCAGCCGGTCGTTCCAGACCGCCCGATGCCGGAACGCCTCCACCGGGACGTCGCCGCCCAGCTCGCGGTTGATACGCTCGAGAAGGTTGAGGTTGAATTCGGCCGTGGTTCCAGCCCGATCGTCATAGGCCTCGAGCAGCTCGGCCGGATCCTTGACCCGATCGAAGCCGATGAGCAGCCAGGCCCCGGTGCCGAGGGTCCTTCGCATCGCCCGGAGCAGGTCCACTCCGCTCGCCGGGACCATGTTGCCGATGGTCGAGCCCGGGAAGAAGCCGAGCCTGGGCAAGGCGTCGAGCTCGGCCGGGAGCCGGATCGGGCGGGTGAAGTCGGCTTCGATCGGATGGACCGGAAGGCCGGGAAAGTCGTCGGCGAGCGAGGCCGAGGAATCGCGCAGGAAGTCGCCGCTGATGTCGATCGGAACATAGGCCGAAGGGGCGGCTGCGGCGAGGAGTATCCGAATCTTGACCGAGGCGCCCGAGCCGAACTCGACCACCGCCTGGCCCGGGCCGGCGATCCGGGCGACGTCCGGGCAGCGGCGCTCGAGCAGGGCGGTCTCGGTCCGGGTGAGATAATATTCGGGGAGCCGGGTGATCGCCTCGAACAACTCGGAGCCGCGCCGGTCGTAGAACCAGCGGGCCGGTATTGCGCGGACCGGCGCCGCGAGGCCGGCGAGGACGTCGTCGCGGAACGCGGGGTCGGCGACGGGGGTCGTGAGGGCGTCCATCAAGCGTCGCCCGGATTGGGCGCAGCCGCCCATGCCGTTCGGGCTGAGCTCGTCGAAGCCTCCTCCTCCTCATTCGGCAGCCCAGGAAGGAAGGGATTCGACAGGCTCAGCCCGAACCATTTCTCGAAGGGGGGCGAACACATGCTCAAAGGTCCCGAGCCAGGCGCAGCCCGGAAAACATCCAGCGCTGATGAGGATAGAAGAAATTGCGGTAGCTCGCTCGCATATGGCCGCGCGGGGTGGCGCAGCTTCCGCCCCTCAGGACGAACTGGTTGCACATGAACTTGCCGTTATATTCGCCCACCGTGCCTTCCGGCGGGCGGTAGCCGGGATAAGGCGAGTAAGCGCTCATCGTCCATTCCCAAAGGTCGCCGAACATCTGGCGCAGGCCTTTCCCCGGCGGAGCGGCTCCGGGGCGGACCGGCCCCGCCCGGTCGAGCTGAGTGCCGCCCGCCGAATCGAAACAGGCGGCGGCGGCTTCCCATTCATCCTCGCGCGGAAGGCGGGCGCCGGCCCACCGGGCATAAGCGTCCGCTTCGTACCAGCTGATATGGGCCACCGGCTCGGCGGGGGCGAGCGGCCGCAGCCCGTCCAATGCGAAACGGCTCCAACCCTCCGCCTCGCGCCGCCAGTAAAGCGGCGCTTCGATCCGGTTCGCCGCTGCCCAGGCCCAGCCGTCCGCCATCCACAATTCGGGACGGGCGTAGCCGCCTTCCTCGACGAAGCCGAGCCACTCGGAATTGGTGACGAGCCGGTCGGCGAGGGCGTGCGGGTGAAGCAAGGCCCGGTGGCGCGGCCCCTCGCAGTCGAAGGCGAACCCGCCGCCGGAGTCGCCGATCTCGATGATTCCGGTCCGCCCCTCGACCCATTCCATCGCCGCGGCGAGGGGCGCGGGGGCCGCCGCGGAGGCTGGCCAGAGCGCCGGCCGCAGCGGGCTTTCGGCAAGCGCGGCGGTAAGGTCCATCAGCATCAGTTCCTGATGCTGCTCTTCGTGGCTGAGCCCGAGCTCGACCAGGGCGAGGGCGGTCTCGGGAAGCCCCGGGAGCGCCGCGATCACGGCGGCGTCGACATAGGCTCGCCAGGCCCGAACCTCGTCCAGGCCCGGCCGGCTGATCATTCCGCGCCGGTCGCGCGGATGGCGCTCGCCTTCGCCCTCGTAATAGGAATTGAACAGATAGGCCCAGCTCTCATTCCAGAGGCGGTGTCCCGGGACATAATCGCGAAGGACGAAGGTCTCGAAGAACCAGCTGGTGTGGGCGAGGTGCCATTTGGCCGGCGAAGCGTCCGGCATCGGCTGAAGCGCCGAGTCCGCGTCGGAAAGCGGAGCGGCGATCGCCTCGCTGAGGGCGCGAACATTTCGGTAGCGGCGGGCGAGGGCCGGCACCGGCGGTGATTCTGCCTGAGTGGCCATTTGCCCGCTCCCTACACGAAAAAATTGATGGAGGTTAGTATCTGCCCGTTATCCCAATCTCCCCGTCACCCCGGCGAAAGCGGGACCTCGGGACGAGAAGTCTCGGCGAGTCGCCCGAGGCTCCGGCTTTCGCCGAGGGACGTTTCAGCGCGTCGCCCCCGGCTTCCACAAAACCTCGCCGCCCTCGCTCGACGCGGCTAGCCGAGCCATCACGAAGAGCTGGTCGGAGAGGCGGTTCAGATAGGTGAGGGCGAGCGGGTTGATCGGAGCCGATTGCGAGGCGGCGATCGCCGAGCGCTCGGCCCGGCGGACGACGGCCCGGGCGAGGTGGATCGCCGGCGCGCCGCCGCCGCCGCCGGGGAGGATGAAGCTTCGAAGCGGCTCGAGCCCTTCGTTCATCGAGTCGATCTCGGCCTCGAGCCGGTCTATTTGCGGCTGAACGATCCGAAGGGTCATTTCGCTCGGCGCGAAATCGTCGCCGGGAGTCGCGAGGTCGGCGCCCAGATCGAACAGTTCGTTCTGCACCGCGGTCAGCAGGGCCCGCAGCTCCGGGTCGGCGACCGAGAGGATCGCGACTCCGATCGCGCTATTGGCTTCGTCGACGTCGCCGATCGCCGCGAAGAGCGGATCGCACTTGGACCGCCGGGAGCCGTCGGCGAGGCCGGTCGAGCCCGAATCGCCGGTGCGCGTGTAGATCTTGTTGAGCCGGACCAGGGCTCAGCTCTTTCCGCCGGCGACGAGCAGGAGCAGGACGACGAGGACGATCGCGACGGCCTGGTACAGCACGCGCTTGCGCATCAGCGCCTGCGAGCGGGCGCCGGTGATGTCCTTGCCCTGGGCCATTCCGATCACGCCCTTGGCGAGGACGAAGAGAGTCGCTCCGGCCATGACGACGATGAGGATGATGAGGAGGGTTGTCATCGAGCCTATCTAGGTGTCCTCGGCCGAATATCCATACGGCATTTGTCCCGTCAGCAGATCCGTCGCCAGAGTTTTCGGATCGACCCCCGCATCGCGAAGTCCGCGCAACGTCGGTGCGCCGTTGCGCTTGGCGAGCCGGCGGCCCTCCGGGTCGAGCAGCACGGGATGATGGTGGTAGAGCGGCGTCGGTAGTCCGAGCAGCGCCTGGAGCAGCCGGTGGATGTCGGTGGCGGCGTAAAGGTCGCGGCCCCGGACGACGTCGGTGACCCCCTGCGCGCAATCGTCGACGGTCACCGCCAGATGGTAGCTTACCGGAGCGTCCTTGCGGCCGAGGACGACGTCGCCATGGGCTTCGGGCTCGGCCTGGACCTCGGTGTCGCCGTCATTCCAGTAGAGTGCCGGTGACGGCGCTTCTGCTCCCCGGCGAAGGCCGGGGCCCGGTTCCGGCCCTCCGTCTGGGCCCCGGCCTCCGCCGGGGAGCAGCGACGCTAGAGCCGACATTGTATCGAGGCGCCAGGCGTGCGGCTCGACGGCCATCCGCTTCTCCCGCTCGTCAGGCAGCAGCGCCCGGCAGGTGCCGGGATAGGTCGGACCGTCGGGCCCGTGCGGAGCGGCCGCGCTCGCGGCGATCTCGGCGGCGATGGCCGAGCGGGTGCAGAAGCAGGGGTAGACGAGCCCCGCCCCGCGAAGCCGGTCGAGCGCCTCGCGATAGAGGCCGAGCCGCTCGGACTGGAAGAGTATCTCGCCGTCCCATTCGAGTCCGAGCCAGGCGAGGTCCTCGATGATGCCGTCGACATGCTCGGGACGGGAGCGGCCCGGGTCGATGTCCTCGATCCTGAGAAGGAAGGCGCCGCCGCGGCTCCGGGCGAAATCGTGCGCGAGCAGGGCCGAGAAAGCGTGGCCCAGATGCAACCCCCCGGTCGGGCTGGGCGCGAAACGGGTGACGACCTTCATCGGGCCACTTGACCCGGGGAGTCGGCCCATGCTGTCATGGGGTCGTCACCCTCTTATGGGAGGGGGCTTGGACCGGGAAGGGCTCCCCCGTCCTGAGTGCGACAGGCCGGGCGTCTCTTCTCGCAGTGACGAGGGCGACGCGCGGCGCATGTACCATCCCGATCTCCTCCGCCATCCGGACGCCTGCCCCGCGCTCGTGCTCAACGCCGACTATACGCCGCTCAGCTACTATCCGCTCAGCCTGTGGCCGTGGCAGACCGCGGTCAAGGCCGTGTTCCTCGAGCGCGTCGACATCGTCGCCCAATATGTCCGTGAAGTTCACAGCCCGACCCGGACCCTCCAACTGCCCTCGGTGATCGCGCTCCGCCAATATGTGAAGCCGAGCGAGCATCCCGCCTTTACCCGGTTCAACCTGTTCCTTCGCGACCGCTTCGAATGCCAATATTGCGGCAGCCCGGCCGAGCTCACCTTCGACCACGTCGTCCCCCGCGCCCAGGGCGGACGGACGACCTGGGAGAATGTCGCGACCGCCTGCGCGCCCTGCAACCTGCGCAAGGGCGGCCGCACTCCGCTGCAGGCGCATATGAACCTCAACCGCCGGCCCTGGCGCCCGACCAGCTGGCAGCTTCAGGAGAACGGCCGCAGCTTCCCGCCCGGCTACCTGCACGAAAGCTGGCGCGACTATCTCTACTGGGACATCGAGCTGGAGGCCTAGGGGGAAGGCTGCGGGAAAGTGCCGGGATGACGGGAAACCCGGAACCGCGAAACCGTTACGCCCGCGATGCGCGATTTCTCCCAGCTCCTCGACGGCCTCGTCTACACCCGCTCGCGCAACGGCAAGCTGAAGCTGATCGGCGACTATCTGAAGCGCACCCCCGACCCCGACCGCGGCTACGCTCTGGCGGCTCTGACGGGTGAGATCGACCTTCCGGGGGTCAAGCCCGCGGCGATCCGGGCGGTGGTCGAGGAACGGATCGATCCGATCCTCTTCCGGATGAGCTGGGACTATGTCGGCGACATGGCGGAGACCGTGTCTCTGCTCTGGCCCAAGAGGATCGACCAGCCCGCCGAGATCGACGACGGGTCGCTTCGAATCGGCAGGGTCGTCGAGCGGCTGCAGACTCTGGGCAGGGCCGAGGCGCCCGCAGCGCTCGCCGGGATGCTCGACCATCTCGATTCCAGCGGCCGCTACGCCCTTCTCAAGCTCGCCACCGGAGAGCTTCGGCTCGGAGTCTCGGCCCGGCTCGCGAAGACGGCGCTGGCCCAGGCCTTCGGCCTCGACGTCGATTCGGTCGAGGAGGTCTGGCACGGCATCGATCCGCCCTACCTGCCGCTGTTCGACTGGGCGGAGGGCCGCGGCGCCCAGCCCACCGCCGAGAACGTGCCCGTCTTCAGGCCGTTCATGCTCGCCCACCCGCTCGAAGACCTTCGGGTCTCGCTGGACGACTATGCGGCCGAATGGAAATGGGACGGGATCCGGGTCCAGATCGTCCGCGCCGGCGGCGAGACGAGGCTCTACAGCCGGGCCGGCGACGATATAAGCCGGAGCTTCCCCGAGATCGCGGAGAGCTTCCGGGAGGACGGCGCGGTCGACGGCGAGCTGCTCGTAAGGGGCGAATTCCAGGGCGCCGAAGCCCATGGCGGGGCGGCGGCGAGCTTCAACGCACTCCAGCAGAGGCTTGGCCGGAAGCTCGTTTCAGCCAGGATGCTGAAGGACTATCCCGCCTTCGTCCGGCTCTACGACATTCTCTTCGACGGCCCCGACGACCTGCGCGCCTTGCCTTGGGAGAAGCGCCGCGCCCGGCTCGCGGCGTTCGTTCCGCGGCTGGAGCCCGATCGTTTCGACCTTTCGGCACTGATCGAGGCCTCGACCTTCGAGGCGCTGGAGGAGATCCGCGCCGGAGCGCGCGACGACGCCATCGAAGGGATCATGCTGAAGCGCCGCGACAGCCCTTATACGGGCGGGCGGCGGGTCGGCCTCTGGTACAAATGGAAGCGCGATCCCCTCACCGCCGACTGCGTCCTGATGTACGCCCAGCGGGGTAGCGGCAAGCGCTCCTCTTATTATTCCGACTTCACCTTCGGCTGCTGGACTCCGGAAGGCGAGCTGCTCCCCGTCGGAAAGGCCTATTTCGGATTCACCGACGAGGAACTGCTCTGGCTCGACCGATTCGTCCGAAACAAAACGGTCCAGCGCTTCGGGCCGGTGCGCGAGGTCGAGAAGAGCCTGGTCCTCGAGGTCGCCTTCGACTCGATCCACTCGAGCAAGCGCCACAAATCCGGGCTCGCCATGCGCTTCCCGCGAGTCTCGCGGATCCGGACCGACAAGCCGGCCGCCGAGGCCGACACGATCGAGGGGCTGACGAGGCTCGTCACTTGAGCCCCAATCCTCCCCTGCTTTTGCAGGGGAGAGGCACCATTCGAAGCATGTGGAGGGGCGTTACGGACTCGGCAGAACCCCTCCACCGCGCTTCGCGCGGTCCCCCTCCCCGAGGCAAGCTGGGGAAGGACCTGTGGGTATTAACCTTTGCGCCCCCGGAATCCCCTTTTGAAACAACGGATTTTGACGGGCTGACAGACGGCTCCGAGGGGCGCACCGGGCAAGCTCGGTGGAGCGCCGGCAAGCGTTCCGCGTCTTCGGAGGTAAGGGCCATGGCCAGTTTCAGTCTCGACAAGAAGGATGAAAGCTTCGCTCACGACCCGCAGCATCGCGGCTATCTGGTCGCCTACCGCGAGGACCAGGTGAACCACTGCCCCGGCTGCGGTCGCACCCACTGGTATGTCGGCCGGGTCTCGGCCGAATGCGGCTTCTGCGCCACCGCCCTGCCGCTGGTCGCCGCGACCAGCCGCGGCGCCGGAACCCACAGCCGGGGCCACCGGCCGCTGACGCTCGGCGAAGCGGCCTAGCCCGTCATCCCGGGAGGGGCCCCAAAAAAGTAGTACTTTTTTGGGAACCCGAAAGCCGGGACCTCAGGATGTGAAGTCTCGGCTTGTCTCCCCGAGACCCCGGCTTTCGCCGGGGTGACGGGCTCTTCGAGCCCGTCAGAACGGAAGCCAGCGGTTCTTCTGGCTGAAGCGCATATAGCCGGCATTGATTCCGAGCCGGGCGCCCACCCCCAGCCGAACCGGAATGAGGACGACGTCGCCGCGCCTCAGATAGCTCGCGGTGAATCCGCCGACGACATAGGCCTTGCCCTCCCCGGCGGGAAAGCGGCGGAACAGGCGCTCGCTGTCGTTGAGGTTGTAGACGAGAACGAACACCTTGTCGGCATTGGCCCCGAAGTCGAAGCCGACGGATGGCCCGGTCCAGTAGACCCGCCGGTCGCCCTCGATCGAATGGTGCAGAGTCCCCGATCCGTAGCGCACTCCGGCGATGAAGGCGCCGCCGGCCTCGCGGCCGGTGATGTAGCCGGTCGGGTCCCCGCGGTCGCGGAGGAGATCCTCGATCAGGTCGGCAAGACCCTCGGCGCCCTTGCCGAAGACGCCCTCGGCGGCGGTGAACACGTCCTTGCGCGGGACGGTCGTCGAAGCCTGGCTGGCGCGACGGCTCGCCGTCGAGGCGTCCGGCTCCGCTTCCGGTGCCGCCGATTCGTCGACGGCGTCCGAATTCCCGGCCTCGACCGGCTGATATTCGGATTCTTCGGTCTGGGCGGCGGGTTCGTCCGACCGCGCCGGGCCTGCGGCGCTGTTGGGATCGATCGTAGCGACCTGCGCCGGTGCGGCCGCTGCGGCCAACGCCAATGCGGCGGCGGCCCCAAGCCTCAGGAAAACGGCCCTCAGCATGTCCTCAGCTCCCCCTTGCACTCCTGAGCGAAGTAGATGCTTTCGAGGCTTTCGCCGCAATGAACGGGCGACGAGCCGAGTCTATATCGCGTCGGAACGGTGGCTCGGGCTGGATTTCCAGGGCGTCCGAGGCGCTCTCACCGTAGGACTCCGGCCCCTCGACGGCGGAATGTCCACAGGCTGGCGGAGACGGAGGGATTCGAACCCTCGGTAGGAGTAATCCCCCTACGGCGGTTTAGCAAACCGCTGGTTTCAGCCACTCACCCACGTCTCCGGTGCCGAAGCGTCGACCCTATAGAGGCGGGAATCCGATCGTTCAACCGGACCGTGAAGCCGGGCCGAACTTCGCTGCCCTTGCACGCCCCCGACCGGCGCGGTAGCCGGTCGGGATGGAGGTCTCCGGAAGCTACGAGGAAGACGGCTACGCGCTTGTCAGGGGGCTGATCGGGCCCGTGGTCGCGAAGGCTTTCCTCCATCGCCTGGCCAGGGACCTGGGCAGGACGGCGCTTCCGCTTCGAGGCGAGGACGCCCATCCCGACGTCCTCAAGCGGCCCGCACTCAACGTTTTCGGCGCCGACTACGCGCCGATGCAGTTCTTCCTCTGGGGGCTGACTCCGCTGATCGGCCGGCTCGTGGGCCGCGAGCTGCTGCCGACCTACGACTATTTCCGGGTCTACCGCTCCGGCGACGTCTGCCGGGTCCATTCCGACCGCGAGGCGTGCGAGCACAGCCTGTCGCTCACCCTGGGCTATTGCGACGGCAAGGCCTGGGATCTCGAGATCGGAAGCCGCGCTCTTCCTGGGCCCCGGACCTGCGTGACCGACGATTTCGGGGACGAGGCCTATGCCTCGGTGGGCATGGCTCCGGGGGACGCCGTCCTCTACCGCGGAATCCATCGCCGCCACGGCCGGACCACTCCCAATCCCAACCGCTGGTCCGCTCATCTCTTCCTTCACTGGGTGGAGGCCGAGGGACCGTATCGCGACCAGGCCTTCCAGGGCGGCGAAGCCGTTTCGGGCGAGGTCAATTTCGGCTGAGCCAGGTTGGCTTCCCGCCGATTGGGCGCTAGGCGCCGCTCATGCTCAGCCTCAACTTCGTCCGCGAGAACCGGGAGACCGTCGAGAAGGCGGCGCTCGACAAGAACGTCCTCCTGGACCTCGACCGGCTGCTCGCGCTCGACGCCGAGGTGCGCGGGCTGAAGACCCGGATCGACGAGCTTCGCCGTCAGCGCAACGAGATCAGCGCCAGCTTCAAGACCGCGGATCCCGCCGACCGGCCGGCGCTCGGGGCCAAGGCGAAGGCGTTCGGAGCCGAGGCGGCCGAGGCGGAGGCGGCGCTCGGCGAGCGCGGCGCCGAGCTCGATTCGCTGATGCTCCGGGTGCCCAACATCCCCTGGCAGGGGGCTCCGGTCGGGCCCGACGAGGCCTCCAACACGGTCGTTCGAACCGAGGGCGAGCCGCCGGCCTTCGATTTCGAGCCTCGCGACCATGTCGCTCTCGTCGAAATGAACGACTGGGCTGACCTGTCGCGGATCACCAAGGTCGCCGGCTCGCGCATGTACGCCCTGAAGGGCCGCCTGGCCTTGCTCGAGCAGGCCTTGATGTTCTGGGCCCAGCAGATCATCGCCGACGACGGCTTCACCTTGATGACCGTACCGGCTTTGGCCAAGCCCCAGGCCTTCGTCGCGACCGGGCATTTCCCCGGCCACGAGGAAGAAGCCTATGAGATCGGAAAGGACGGCCTCTACCTCGCCGGCACCGGCGAGATCGCCTTGACCTCGCTCCATTCGGGCGAGATCCTCGAGGCCGCCCAGCTTCCGATCCTCTACGCCGGCTACTCGCCCTGCTTCCGCCGCGAGGCGGGCAGCGCCGGGCGCGACGTCCGCGGCCTGCTCCGGGTCCATCAATTCTACAAGCTCGAGCAATATGTCATCTGCGCCGACGACGAGGAGGAATCGGCCCGATGGCACGCCCGGCTCCTCGCCAATGCCGAGCGGCTCCTGCAAGGCCTCGAAATCCCCTACCAAGTCGTCGAAACATCGACCGGAGACATGGGTCTCGGCAAATATCGGATGAACGACATCGAGAGCTGGGTGCCTTCGCTCGGCAAGTATCGCGAGACCCACAGCTGTTCCACCCTGCACGACTGGCAGGCGCGGCGGGCGAACCTGCGGTGGCGCGACCAGGAGCGCAAGGTGCGCTTCGTCCACACGCTCAACAACACCGCACTTGCGAGCCCCCGGATCCTGGTCCCGCTCCTCGAAAACCACCAGCTGGCGGACGGCCGGGTTCGGCTGCCCGAGGCCCTTCGCGGGCTGATGGGCAGCGAATATCTCTGAGGCCGACCACCGGCCGCCGCCGCGGTGGCGGCTGGTCCTGGAAGGCACCGCCCTGCTCCCGCGCCTCTATCGCGCCTTCGGCCGGCTCGGGGAGCGAGGCCCGGCGGACGGGGCCAGGCTCATGGTCCTCCCCGGCTTCCTCGCCACCGACCGGACCACCCTGGGCCTTCAGCGCGCGCTGGCTCGGGCCGGGTACCGGGTGAGCGGCTGGGGGCTGGGGATGAACCGCGGGGTTCGGCCGGACACGCTCGAGCGGATAACGGAAAGACTGGAGCGTTTGGGGGGCGGCGCGCCGATCATCCTCGTCGGCTGGAGCCTCGGCGGAATCTATGCGCGCGAAGTGGCCAAGGTCCGGCCGGACCTGGTCGCCAAGGTCGTCACGCTCGGCACGCCCTTCTCCGGAGACCGGCGCAACAACAACGTCTGGCGCCTTTACGAAGCCATAGCGCGCCACCCGGTCGACAAGCCTCCCATCGGAGGCGATCCGGCGGTGAAGCCTCCGGTTCCCACCCTCGCCTTGTGGTCGCGGTTCGACGGACTGATCGCGCCCGCCGCCGCCCGGGGCGAACCGCACGAGCGCGACCGGGAGCAGGAGCTCGACTGCAGGCACATGGGCTATGCGGTCAGCGGCCGGGCCTTCCCGAAGATCATCCGGGCGATCTCGGACTTCCAAACAAGCCTGGAAACCGGCGGGCTTAACCGCTAGTCGGCCCCTCTGCCCCGCATCGCGGCAGCCAGTGCCCCAGCCGACGCCCACCCGGTCTTCCGGGTGAGGGCAAGCGGCGGTCGATCGAAAGGTGGTTGGTGAAAATCCTGTTCGTCACCTGGGACGGACCTCAGGTCAATTATCTGGAATCCTTGTTCCTGCCCATCTTCGAGGGCCTTCGGCCGCACGGTTTCGAGTTCGACATCCTGCAGTTCCGCTTCGGGACCGCCGCCCAGGAAGACGCCGTTCGAGCTGCCTGCGCCGCCGCGGGTTGCGGCTATACGTCGGCGAAGATCTGGCGCCGGGGACCGCTCGGCGCCTTCGCCACTGCGCTTCGAGGCGGCTTCGATATCCGAAAGGCGCTTCGGCGCTACGGGTCGCACGCGATCATGCCCCGAAGCGTCCTGCCCTCGCTGGCGCTGCTCGCCAGCGGGGCGGTTCGAACGACTCCGGTGCTGATGGACGCGGACGGGCTCGAGATCGACGAACGGGCCGAGTTCGCGGGCCTGAAGACGACCGGGCCCATCTACCGCTTCCTCCGGGACATCGAGGCCCAGACGGTGCGCAGGTCGACGGCTATCTTGACGCGCACCGAAGCGACCCGGGACATATTGATGGCCCGGGCCGGGCCTCCGGCGGACCCTTCCAAATATACGATCGTCACCAACGGGCGGGACGAGCGGCTATTCCATCCGTTCGACGAGGAGAGCCGGACCGGCGTGCGCGGCGAGCTCGGAATCGCTTCCGACGCTCCGCTGCTCGTCTATGCGGGCTCGCTCGGCGGGCGCTACCGGACGCGCTGGATCGGCGAGCTGGCGCTCGAGCTTCGAGCGCTTCGAGCGGATACCCGTTTGCTGATCCTGTCGGGCTCGCCCGAAGTCGCTCATTCGGAGCTGATCGATCCGCTGCCCGAGCTCGCCGAATTTACCATCGTCCGCCGAGCGCCTCCGGGAGACGTCCCGCGTTATCTTGCCGCGGCAGATGCCGGGACCGCCTTCATCTCCGAAAGTTTCTCCACCCGGGGAATCGCACCGGTGAAGACGGGGGAATATCTGCTGTGCGGGGTGCCGATCGTCGGGACCGCGGCGGTGGGCGACAACCGGGCGCCGCTCGCGGCGGGAGTCTTCTTCGACGATTCCCGCGGCCTTTCGGAAGCGGCGCGGTGGATCGCGAACGATATCCTCCCGAACCGCCAGTCCTATCGGGAAAAGGCGCGGGCGGTCGGACTCGAGCGCTTTTCGCTCGAAAGAAGCATCCGCGATTATCGCGACGCCTTGGCCAATCTCCAAGCTCGGCAACGGACATAGTTCCGATAAATGTCGCGCGGCGCGATGGCCTGGGCCCGCCGGCGATCCGCTTCTGATCCTGCCCGGCACTCGCGATGGCGCCGACCAGGCAAGTCGCATTGCTCAGGCCAGCGACTGGAGGAGCCCGACGAGACGGGGAGCATGGACCTGGAGGGAGTAGCGCCCGGCGACCAGGCGTCGCCCGGTCTCGCCGAAAGTGCTGCGCAAGGGCGGGGAATCGATCAGCCGCAGCAGCGCGTCGCGCCATTCGGAATCGTCGGTGGCGAGGAAGCCGTTACCGCCGGCGGCGACGATCTCGCTGTTCACTCCCACCGGCGAGGCCACGACCGGAAGCGCGCAGGCCATGTACTGGATGAGCTTGTAGCCGCTCTTTCCCCTTGCCCAGATATCATCGGGGAGCGGCATCACTCCGATGTCCATCGCTCTGACCTCCTCGACTTCGCGGGCCTCGCTCCACTCGATCAGGTCGAGGCCTGGAAAGGCATCGGCGCGGGCGGCCGGACCTGCTCCCACGACCCGTACGCGGATCCCCCGGCTCTCCGTCAGCTCGCGAAGGGTCGGCAGGAGCGGCCGCATATAGGGCCAGGTCGACGGTGAGCCGATCCAGCCGACGGTGACAGGGCGGTCGGGCCGAGGTCCGCCGGCAGGCCCGTAGACGTCCGTGTCGACCACGGTCGGCAGGAGCATGGTGTTCTTGCAGAAGCGGGCGGCGTAGTCGGCAAGATAGTCGTTGCCGCAGCAGGCAGCGGCGGCCCCGCGCAGAAGCGGCTCCAGCTTCCGACCGGTAAGTCGCCGCATCCAGGCGTTGGGGTGGGAGTCGTAGGTGTGGAAGAAGGCGTCGTCGCAATCGTAGACCACAGGCTTGCCGCTTCGGAAGGCGAGCCTCTCGAAGCCCCCCGGCAGGTAGGGGAAGAGCTCCGCATAGACCCAGACGATATCCGCGCTGGTTCCGGCGACGAGCCGGCGAAACCGATCGAAATAGGCCCGAAAAGTCCGTGTGCGGGGATAGTGCTGACCCGTTGCGACGCCGCGCACATAAGCATCGGGCAAGAGGGCCTGGTGCTCTACCTCTATCCCCGCCGCGGCGAGGTGAGGCGAGTATTGCAGCAGCCTCTGGCGGGTGCTCGCCGCCATCGGCCCGTATTTGGTGAATGCGGCGACTTTCACCCTTCCCGTCCGCGCCTTGCCAGGTCGGCTACCACGGCCGCCATCGATTGCCGCCAGTGCGGCGAACGATAGCCGAAGTCGGCTTCGAAGCGGCTGCTGTCGAGAACGCTGTTCGCGGGCCGTGGCGCTCGGGTCGGCCAATCGGCGGAGTGGATCGGCCTCACCGTCGCCGCCGGCAGACCGTGGCGGGCGGCCTCCTCGAAGATGGCGGAGGCGAAATCGAACCAGCTCGCCTCGCCCGTGCCGGCGAGATGATAGCGCCGGCCCAGCCCCAGCCGCGGACGCTCGCGCCAGGCGCAGATCAGAGCCAATATCCCGTCGGCAAGGTCGTCCGAGGCGGTCGGACTGCCGCGCTGGTCCGCGACGACGTCCAGTTCGTCGCGCTGGACCGCCGCGCCGAGCATCGTCTTCACGAAATTGCGGCCGTTCGCGCCGTAGACCCAGGCGGTGCGAAGGACGACGTGGTCCGGATTGGACTCCGAAACCCGCAGCTCGCCGTCCAGCTTGGACCGGCCATAGGCGCCGAGCGGTCGGGTCGGCGCGGTCTCGGCATAGGCGCCCTCGCCTGTTCCGTCGAAGACGTAATCGGTCGAGACCTGGATGATTCGCGCCCCCGCCCGGCGGGCCGCGGAGGCGACCTCGCCGGCCGCGGCGCCGTTGATCCGGAACGCCCGTTCCGGTTCGTCCTCGGCCTGGTCCACCGCCGTGTAGGCCGCTGCATTGACGACCACATCGGGGGCCGCCGCCGCAATCGCCGCCGCGATGGACTCCGGCCGCTCGAGATCGAGCTCGGGCCGCCCCATCCTCTCGAGGGCGAGTCCGGCAACGTCGGCGCCGCGCTTGGCCAGACTGCGGGCGAGCTGACCGTCGCGGCCCGTGACCAGAACCCGCATCAGGCGGCCCCCAGCCTTGCACCCGAATAATTGCCTTCCCGGATCGGCCGCCACCACCAGTCGTTGCCCAGATACCAGTCGATGGTCCTGGCGATCCCGCTTTCGAAGCTCTCCTCCGCCCGCCAGGCGAGCTCGCGCTCGATCTTGGACGGGTCGATCGCGTAGCGCCGGTCGTGGCCGGGCCGGTCGGTGACGAACTCGATCAGCGAACGCCGGCTGCGATCGCCGGGCAGGGGCCGGCGGGCGTCGATCAGGTCGCAGATCGTCTCGACGACGTTGAGGTTGGTGCGCTCCGCCCGGCCGCCGATATTGTAGCTCTCGCCGAGCGCGCCCTTCGTGGCGACCAGCTCGAGCGCCTTCACGTGATCCTCGACGAAGAGCCAGTCTCGGATATTGTCGCCCTTGCCGTAGACGGGCAGGGTCCTGCCTTCGAGAGCGTTCAGGATGACCAGCGGGATCAGCTTCTCGGGGAAGTGGTAGGGCCCGTAATTGTTCGAGCAATTGGAGAGAACCACCGGCAGCCCGTACGTCTCGTGCCAGGCGCGCACGAGGTGATCGGACGCCGCCTTGGACGCGGAATAAGGGGATGACGGGGCGTAGGGGGTCTCTTCGGTGAAGACTCCTTCGTCCAGCGGGAGATCGCCGAATACCTCGTCGGTGGACACGTGGTGGAACCGGAATCGCGCCTTTCGATCCTCAGGCAATCCGCGCCAATGCTCGAGCGCGGCGTTGAGAAGCCGGAAAGTGCCGACGATGTTGGTGTCGATAAAGGCTTCGGGCCCGTCGATCGAGCGGTCGACATGGCTCTCCGCGGCCAGATGCATGACGATGTCGATGGACTCGGACGAGAGCAGCTCGCGCACCGCGGCCTGGTCGCCGATGTCGCCCCGGACGAAGCGATAGTCCGGCGAATTGCCGATCTCCCTCAGGGACTCGAGGTTGCCGGCGTAGGTCAATTTATCGAGGTTGACGACCCGGTAGCGGCCGCTCCGAACGAGATGGCGGCACAAGGCCGAGCCGATGAACCCCGCGCCCCCCGTGACCAGGATGTTGAGGCGCTCGCTCACCGGGCCACCCCGTAGAGGCCCCCCGGACCGCAGGGGCCCTCG
This sequence comes from Allosphingosinicella sp., assembly GCA_036387875.1. Lineage (GTDB taxonomy): Bacteria > Pseudomonadota > Alphaproteobacteria > Sphingomonadales > Sphingomonadaceae > Allosphingosinicella. Next base: position 122,278 of record DASVSX010000070.1, read on the forward strand.
TCGGCCCGGCGCCGGAGGAAGGCCGCGTAATCCGACTTGCCGAGCCGGTCGGCGGCGGCGCGCAACTGGTCGGCGTCGAGATAGCCGTAGTCGAAGGCGATCTCCTCGGGCGACATCACCTTGATGCCCTGACGGTGCTCGACCGTCTTCACGAACGACGCCGCTTCGTGGAGGCTGTCGTGAGTGCCGGTGTCGAGCCAGGCATAGCCGCGCCCGAGCCGTACCACGTTGAGCTGCGCCATATCGAGATAGGCCTGGTTGACGTCCGTGATCTCGAGCTCGCCGCGATGGGAGGGCTTCACCTTCGCGGCGATATCGAGCACCCGATTGTCGTAGAAATAGAGGCCGGTCACGGCCCAGTTGGATTTCGGCTCGGCGGGCTTCTCGATGATCTCGACCGCTCGCATCGTCCCGGGGTCGAAAGTGACGACTCCGTAGCGCTGCGGGTCCTCGACATGATAGGCGAACACCGTCGCTCCGGAGTCCCGTCCGGCGACCTCGCGGCAGAGCTCGGCGAGTCCGCTTCCGAAGAAGATGTTGTCGCCCAGGATGAGGCTGACCGAATCGTCGCCGACGAACTCGCGCCCAATGATGAACGCTTCGGCCAGGCCGTTGGGCTGGGCCTGCTCCGCATAAGACAAAGTCAGCCCGAAGCCGCTTCCGTCGCCCAGCAGTTCGCGGAAGCTCGGCAGGTCGCGGGGCGTCGAGATGATCAATATCTCGCGTATGCCCGCCAGCATCAGGGTGGCGAGCGGATAATAGATCATTGGTTTGTCGTAGACCGGCAACAGCTGCTTGGAGATCGAAAGAGTCGCCGGGTAGAGGCGGGTACCGCTGCCGCCAGCCAGGATTATTCCCTTCAAGCCGGCCTTCCTTTCGGGGCGTGTGGACTGGTCATCGCAAATCGTTTCTTTCTGCAGGGGCCCTGGACGACAACGCACTTGCAAGGTCGGTCGGCGCCGGAAGCCGAGGCTTCCAACCTGCGCCGGCTGCGTGTAGGCGCTCTAGCGGCGGTCCTGCCGCAAATCCAGCCGCATGGGCACCTAATTGTGCCGCAGGTTTTCCATGAATGAACGGAGAGAGTTTTCGGGATGACGGTTGCGGATCAGGATGTTCCAGGGCCCGCGCCGACCGTCTCGGTTCTGATTCCGGCCTACAACGTGGCCGACTATCTCGACAAATCGGTCGGGTCGGCCCTGGCCCAGGACGTCGAGGTGGAGGTCGTCATCGTCGACGATTGCTCGACGGACGGCGGCGCGACCGCCGCGGCGATCCGGCGCCTCGAAGCCGACTCCCGGGTGCGCGGCTTCCGACTCCCGGTCAACGGAGGGCCCAGCGCCGCTCGCAACAAGGGCATTGAGGAGGCCCGCGGCAAGTGGATCGCCCTGCTCGACGCCGACGACTGGTTCGCGCCCGGCCGCCTGTCTTATCTTCTGAAGGTGGCCGAAGCCGCCGGCGCGGATGTGGTGAGCGACGATCAGTTTCTCATCCGCGAAGGGGATGACAAGCCCTGGATCACGATCTACGAAATCGCGGGCTGGGAACAGGCCGAGGAGGGCCGGCCGATCTCCGCGGTGGAAATGTGCCGGCGGGACTGGATCCTGAAGGCGATGCTTCGCACGGATTGGGTCCGGGCGCACGGGCTTAGATTTCATACGGTCCGCAACTGGGCCGGTGAAGATTTCGAGTTTTATATGAATGCGATTCTTTCCGGCGCGCGCTGGGTCGCGGCACGCGAGGCCCGTTATTTCTACCGCTCCAGGCCCGGTCAGCTGACCGGCGAGCGGGGCATCGCCGAAGGGATCATCGAATCCCTGGAGGCGATGGCGAACGACCCCAGGATCAGCGGGAACCCGGAGCTCGCCGGCGCGATGTCCGAGCGGATCGGGCGCGTTCGGACCTCGCAATGGCTCGGCTTCTTCGCGGACTCGGTTCGAAGCCGCCGTTGGCTCCGGGCGGCAGCGATGATCCTTCGCTCGCCCACGCACCTCGCGGATGTCGCCTCCGCGATTCGGCGGCGGCTCAAGGTTCAAAGGCGCTGGAAGGAATCGGGCGCATGACTCTCCTCGGCATCCTCGGCATCCTGATATCGATGGCGGGTTTTAACTTCGCCCGGGGGCATGAATCTCGGAGCCGCCTTGTCCTGTTCGCCTTGCTATTGCTGATCCACATCGGGGCTTCGATTGTCGGCTGCCTTCTGACTCAGGCGTTTGGAGGCGATGCTCAGATGTATTATACTGATCCATGGAGCGTATACGGTAACGCTAGCGGCGTAAGCACTATTTTTATTATTAATCTCGTTCAGTTTGTAAAGAGTTACCTCGGAGGAAGCTTCTTGGACTACTTCCTTCTGTTCCAAGCGGCAGGCTTCTGGGGCATATTATTTATTATGAGAGCGTTCGATGATATTCATCAGGAACTTGGACAGCCAATATTCAATCGTGTCTATTTGCTTCTGCTCCTGCCTGGGCTTCACTTCTGGACGAGCGCTATCGGCAAGGATGGCCTTATGTTCCTGGCCGTTGCGATGTGCGCTTGGGCCGCGTTCCGCCTGCAGAGCCGTTATCTGGCGTTCGGCGCCGGGATGGTGATCGCTCTGCTGGTTCGTCCGCACATTGCTCTTCTGGCGCTTATAGCCTTTGCTATGACCGCGCTGGTCGGCCGCGGCACTTCCCTGCTGGTGCGTGTGGCCCTGCTTGCCGTCGTCCTAGGCGGAATCGGCGCGGCCGTCGCGCTCCTCGAAAGCACGGTCAGCGGCCTCAACCTGACGAGCACCGATACGCTGAGCGAGGTCCTCGAAAGCAGCTCCAAAGTATCGGAGGAATCGGGAGCCGATCTCAACATCACCGGTGCGTCTTTCCCGGTCAAGCTGGTCAGCCTGCTTTTCAGGCCCTTCTTCTTCGACGCGAAGGGCGTGCTGGGCCTGATCGCCTCGTTCGAGAATCTGATGCTGCTTGGGATCATGCTCGTCCTGATGCGGCGTTTCGGAACCGCGCTAGCGGTCACGCGGGCGACGGTATTCGCGCGTTTCGCCTTCTTCTTCTTCATCTTGATCACGCTCCTGCTCGCCGTGGTGAACTACAATGTCGGCCTGGGGCTCAGGCAGAAGATGATGATGATGCCGACGCTTCTTATCTTTTTCGCGGCGACCATGGCGGTCCGGAATATCCGGAAGGGGACGGTTTACGACCCTGTCGTGTCGCCTTATTCGGGCCACCCGGTGGCGGTACAGGGCTTTCGGCGCGCCTGAGGCCCAGGCGCTGCGCGGCCCGAAAGGTTGGAATCAGGATGCTGAACGTTAAAGGCATGGCCGAAGCGCCCGCTTCGGCGGAGGACCTGCGGCCGGGTCCCGACGAGCATTGGCCTTATTATGGCGAGGACGAGATCGAGGCGGTCGCCCAGGTCCTCCGGTCGGGACGGGTCAATCAGTGGACCGGCGGCGAAGTCTTCGCCTTCCAGGACGCGCTCGCCCGAACCTTCGGCGGCGAGCATTGCATCGCCCTTGCCAACGGCTCGCTCGCGCTCGAGCTTCCGCTTCGAGTCTTCGGCATCGGGCCGGGCGACGAAGTCGTCACGACCCCCCGCACCTTCGTCGCTTCCGCGACCTCCGCGATGCTCCTGGGCGCGACCCCGGTCTTCGCCGACATCGACCCCGACAGCGGCAACATCACCGCCGAGACCATCGAGGCGGTCCTGACCGAGCGCACCCGGGCGATCATTCCGGTCCACCTGGGCGGCTGGCCCTGCGACATGCCCGCGATCATGGAGCTGGCCGAGCGCCGGGGGCTGTTCGTCATCGAGGATTGCGCGCAGTCGCACGGCGCGGAGATCGACGGCCGGCCGGCGGGAAGCTTCGGCCACGCCGCCGCCTTCTCCTTCTGCCAGGACAAGATCATCTCCACCGGCGGCGAGGGCGGAGCGGTCCTGTTCAAGGACGAGGCCGCCTTCGAGCGGGCGTGGAGCTTCAAGGACCACGGTAAGAACCGAAGCAAGGTGAACGCGCCCCAGGTCGCGCCGGGCTTCCGCTGGCTCCACGACGGCGTCGGCACCAACTGGCGGCTCACCGGCCCGCAGGCGGCGATCGGCCTCAGGCAGCTCGCCAAGCTCGACGAGTGGCGCTCGGCCCGAACCCGCAACGCCGGCATCTGGATCGAGGCGCTTTCGAACCAGCCCGGCGTTCGCGTGCCGCTTCCCGAGGAGCGCTTCCGCCACGCTTATTACCGTCTCAATTTCCACCTTCGGCCCGGCGCCGAGGGCGCGCGCGAGGAGATTTTGGCGCGGGCCGGGGAGGCGGGGCTTCGGCTGTTCACCGGTTCCTGCTCCGAAGTCTATCTCGAGGAGGCGTTCCGCGACCTTCCGAGGCCGGACCTTCCAAACGCCCGGGCGATGACCGGGAGCAGCCTCGCCGTCGAGATCCACCCCACCCTTCGGCCCGAGCGGCTGCGGCTTCGGGCCGAGAAGCTCGCGGAGCTGATCCGGGCTGTCGTGGGTTAGGGAAGCCGGGCTTCCAGCAAGGCTCGTTTTGGTCTAAGGACCGCCATTCCCATGATTTTTCAGCTTGTCAGACGAGTGTCCTCGGCGGACCGGGCTCAGAAGCGCCTGATCCTGGTCGCGTACGACGTCGTGGCGATGATGTTCGCTCTCGTCGCGGCCTTCTCCGCTCGCCTCGGCGAACCTTATCTGCCGGTCGATCCGGTGGTGCTGCTGGCCGCGGCGATCTCGATCCTGGTCGGGGTGGCCGGCCTCTTCCAGCTTCGAATCTATCATATCGTCCTTCGCTTCTTCGATCTCGGCACGGTCAGCCGGATACTCTTCGGCGCCGCCCTCACCGCGACGGCGTGGGTCATCCTCGTCTATTTCATGCGCGCCTCGATGGTGGTCGACGACATCCGGATCCTGGTGCCTCGATCGGTCGGCTTCATCTATGGCGGCTTCCTGTTCGTGCTTCTGTTCATGGGCCGCTACGCGATGGCCGGGCTCGTCATCGGCGCAGACCGAAAGCATCCGACCAATCGGGCGGGGCGTCGCAACATCGTCATCTACGGCGCCAACAGCGCGGGAATCAGCCTCGCCGAATCGGTCCGCCGCGACCGCCATTTCCGGCTCTGCGGCTTCGTCGACGACGATCCCGCGCTCAAGGGCCAGATCATCGCCGGCGCCCAGATCCATCCTCCCAGGGCGCTCACCGGCCTCGTCCAGGACAATGGCGTCAAGGAAGTGTTCCTCGCCATGCCCAAGGCGACCCGCTCGCAGCGCCTCAGCGCGATCGAGCGGCTGAACAAGCTCAACGTGCAGGTCATGACGGTGCCCGCGCCGGAGGAGATCGTCTCCGGCCGGTTCACGGTGAGCGACGTGCGGCCGATCGACGTGAACGACCTTCTGCGCCGCGATCCCGTGGAGCCGCTGAGCGACCTCATCAAGGAGGCGGTCGACGGCCAGACCATCCTCATCACCGGCGCCGGCGGCTCGATCGGTTCGGAGATCTGCCGCCAGATCGTCCGCGTCCGGCCGGCCAAGCTCGTCCTGCTCGATCACAGCGAATTCGCGCTCTACACGATCGAGCAGCAGCTGCTCGAGCTGCTCAGGGACCGCGAGCCGGGCGACCGGCCGGCGGTGGTCCCGATCGTCGGCTCCATGCTCAACGAGCTTCTCGTGCGCGACATCATCCGGATGCACGGCGTGGAGACCATCTACCACGCCGCGGCCTACAAGCACGTGCCGCTCCTCGAGCATAACGAGGTGGTCGGGGTCGAGAACAACGTCATCGGCACCTGGGTGCTGGCCAAGGCCGCCTTCGACGCCAAGCTGACCCGGTTCACGATGATCTCGACCGACAAGGCGGTCCGACCGGAAAGCGTCATGGGCGCGAGCAAGCGGGTCGCCGAGCTGGTGATCCAGGCCCTCGCCGAGCAGGGCGAGACGCGCTTCGGGATCGTCCGCTTCGGCAACGTGCTCGACAGCTCGGGCTCGGTGGTCCAGACTTTCCGTGAGCAGATCCGCCGCGGCGGGCCCCTCACCGTCACTCATCCCGAGGTGACCCGATTCTTCATGTCGATCCCGGAGGCGACCCAGCTCGTCCTCCAGGCCAGCGCAATGGCCCGTCACGGCGAGGTGTTCGTGCTCGACATGGGCGAGCCGATCCGGATCGCCGAGCTCGCGCGCAACATGATCTCGCTGTCCGGAATGACCGTCAGGGAGGAGGACAACCCGGCCGGCGACGTCGAGATCGCCTATGTCGGGCTTCGCCCCGGCGAGAAATTGTACGAGGAGCTGTTCGTCGGGGAAGGCGCGCTCGACACCGCCCACCCGCGGATCAAGATGGCCAAGGAGCGCTTCATCTCCTTCGCCGAGCTCCGGCCCCATATCGACCGGCTGCGCCACGCCATCTTCGCCGGAGATTCGGTCGCGGTCCGCGAGAAGCTGCAGGAGCTGATCGCCCCCGACCAAGGCGAGCTCGGCCCGCCCGAGCCGCTCGAGCGGCCGGAGGGCGTCTCGCGCGACACCCGCGCGGTCAGCTGAAGCCGCTTCCTTCGGCTCACGCTCAGGTCCGGTGCGGGAAGAGACGGACCTTATGACCGGCCACCGACGCGATTTCCTGATGACCGGCGCGGCCGCCTGGGCGCTCCCGGCGGGATGCGGCGCGCAATGACGAGTCAGGCAAAGGCGATCATGCTCAAGCGACGTCGCGAAGCGGCACTTCCCCGCCCTGCTCGGACGAATGTTCGAGCCAGGCCTGGAACATGAGGATCGCCCAGAGCTGATATTGGACGTTGGCGCGGCCGCTCTGGTGGGCGTCCCAGGCGGCCCGGATCGGCTCGGGCCGGAAATAGCCTTCGCCGGACAGGCGCCGCTCGGAAAGCAGCGCCTCCGCCCACCCCTTGAGCGGCCCGCGAAGCCAGGCGTGGATCGGGATCCCGAAGCCCATCTTGGGCCGCTCGATCAGCGCCCGGGGCACGTGCCGGTAGAGCAATTGGCGGAGCACCCATTTCGATTCGCCGCCGCGAAGCTTGAGGTCGAGCGGCAGCCGCCAGGCGAATTCGGCCACCCGATGGTCGAGCAGCGGCACCCTCGTCTCGAGCGACACGCTCATCGCGGCCCGGTCGACCTTGGTCAATATGTCGTCCGGAAGGTAGGTCAGCATGTCGAGCGCCATCATCCGCTCGCAGGTTCCAAGGCCGCTCAGCCGGGCAAGGACGTCCGGCGCCAGGGTCGCCGGCTCGGAGCCGCCGATGACGATCTCGCCCGGATCGCGCCAGCTCGAGACCAGCCCCCGGTAGAGATCGTCGGCGGAAGCGCTGGCGAGGCCCCGCGCCGCCTTGTGGATCGCCTCGCCCGGCGCTCCGCGAAGCGACGCCGGGAGGACCGGCGCAAGCGCTCCGGCCAGCCTGTTCCACCGCTCGGGCGAAAGCGCCTGAAGGCCGGTCGCGGCGGCGCGCCGAAGCGGCCTCGGCACCTTGGAGATCCGCCCCCAGTTGCGCGCTGCGAGGTGGTATCGGTTGTAGCCGGCGAACAATTCGTCGCCGCCGTCGCCGGACAAGGCCACCGTCACCTGGCGCCGGGCAAGCCTGGACACGAGCAGCGTCGGCACCTGCGAGGCGTCGGCGAAGGGCTCGTCGTAGACGGAGGGGAGCGACGGGATGACCGCCAGAGCGTCCGCCGGCTGCAGGTAAAGCTCCTCATGGTCGGTTCCCAGGTGGCGGGCGACCGCTCCGGCATGCTCGGCCTCGTTATAGGCGGGATCGTGGTAGCCGATCGAGAAGGTCTTCACCGGCCTCGACGATTGCGACTGCATCAAAGCGACGACGGTCGACGAATCGACCCCGCCCGACAGGAAGGCGCCCAGCGGAACGTCCGAGAGCATCTGCTGCGAGACCGTCTTGGAAAGCAGCCGCTCGAGCGCGTCGGTGGCCTCCTCCGGACCGATGTCGAGCGGATCGGCGGCCCCCGCCGCGGCGACACCGGCCGCCGACCAGTAAGGCGTGATCGTCGGATCGCTCTCCCCCGCCCGAAGGGTGAGGAAGGTGCCCGGCGGCAGCTTCGAGATTCCCGAATAGATGGAGTGCGGCGCGGGCACGTAGTTGAACCGGGTGTAGAGCGCGAGCGCCTGACGGTCGATCTCGCGCCGGAAGGCGGGGTGGCGGGCAAGCGCCTTCAGCTCCGAGCCGAACAGGAACGCCGCCTCGGCGCCCCGTCCCTGCCGGCCGTAATAAAGCGGCTTCTCGCCGAGCCGGTCGCGGGCGAGGATCAGGGCCTTCTCCTCGCGGTCCCAGAGAGCGAGGGCGAACATTCCGGCACATTCGCCGAGCGCCTTTTCAACGCCCCAGGCCTCGATCGCGGCGAGCAGGGTCTCGGTGTCGCTATGCCCGCGCCACGGCCCCGGCAACCGCTCCCTGAGCTCGAGATGGTTGTAGATCTCGCCGTTGTACACCGTGACGTAACGGCCGCCCGGCGAGGCCATGGGCTGCTCGCCGGCCGGGGAAAGGTCGAGGATGGCGAGCCTCCGGTGGCCGAGCGCCACCTCGTGCTCGGAGTCCAGCCAGGCCCCGGCGCTGTCCGGGCCGCGATAGCCGATGGCCCCGGTCATCCGGGCGAGCACGGCCCGGGCCGCCTGTCCGCCATGGTCGAAGCGCCCGCCGATGAAGCCGGCAATGCCGCACATGATCCGTTCCTATCCTGCAGTCCCGCCCCTTTAGCGGCGCGCGCAAGCCGTTGCAATTGAACGGCAGGACGGCGATTGGCGTCGCGATGGCCCGCTTCGATCCGAAAAGGCTGACCGACATCGTGCTTTCGGCCGCGGGCCTCGCCGTTCTCGCGCCGCTTCTGCTCGCGGTCGCCGCGGCGGTGGCCGTCGCGCTCGGCCGCCCGGTCTTCTTCCGCCAGGTCCGGCCCGGCCTCCACGGCAAGCCGTTCCGGCTCATCAAGTTCCGAACGATGCTCGATTCGGTCGATTCCGACGGCAATCCGCTCGACGACGCCCAGCGCCTCACCCGCTTCGGCCGCTTGCTTCGCTCGACCAGCCTCGACGAGCTGCCCGAGCTTTGGAACGTCCTCACCGGGGACATGAGCCTCGTCGGCCCGCGCCCGCTCCTCATGCGCTATCTTCCGCTCTATTCCGCCGAGCAGGCCCGGCGCCACGACGTCCGGCCCGGCCTCACCGGCTGGAGCCAGGTCAACGGCCGCAACGCGCTCGGCTGGCCGGAGAAGCTCGCCCTAGACACCTGGTACGTCGACAATCGAAGCTTCGCGCTCGACCTCAAGATCCTACTGATGACGGTCGCGAAGGTCGTTTCCAGATCCGGAATCGCGGCGGAAGGATCGGAGACCATGCCCGAATTCCGGGGCAGTGGAGAATCCCGCGAGGAAAGCGCGCCTAAGCCGCGCTAAAGCCGTCGAACCTTTCTTTCCCCCTCTCCCCGGGGGGGAGAGGGCCGGGGTGAGGGGGCTCGGCGGCCGAGGATAGCCGCAAAGGCCGAACCCCCTCTCCCTACCCTCTCCCCGCCGGGGAGAGGGATTGGCGAGCACTGCCATTGCGGCCATGAACCCCGCCCCCTAAGCGCCGCTCGTGGACAACGAAGTGATCAAGGCGGCCGTCGCGGCCTGGACGGGGCTCGATCGCGACGCCCTCCACATCTATGTCGCGCTGATCATCCAGCTCGCTTCCGCCGCTCTGCTCCGCCGGACCCTGGCGAGCCCGTGGCCGTGGCTGATCGTCCTCGCCTTCGCCCTCGCCAACGAATGGCTGGATATCTTTCGGGACGATCTGGTCGAGGATTGGGAGAAAGCGGGCTCGCTCCACGATCTGTGGAACACCATGCTTCTGCCGACCCTGTTGCTGCTTGTCTCGAGGTTCGCGCCCGGGCTCCTGGCCGCACCCCCTCCGCCGACCCCGCCGCCGCCCTCAGAGTGAAGGCAGGAGCTTGCCGGGGTTCATGATCCCCACCGGATCGAGCGCCTGCTTGATCGCTCGAAGAGTCGCAAGCCTGGCCGGGCCCGCGGTCCGTTCGAGCTCGCCGAGCTTGGACTGGCCGATGCCGTGCTCGGCGGAGATCGAGCCGCCCGATTCGCCGACCCGGTCGTGGACGAGCCGGGTCACCGCTTGCGCCTCGGCGGCGAGCCAGGCCTTCGGGTCGGCCCCGGCCGGAGGCTGGACGTTGAAATGGACGTTGCCGTCGCCGAGATGGCCGAACGCCACCACCCGGGCGCCCTGGAACCGGGCCTCGACCGCGGCCCGGGCCTCCTCGATGAAGGAAGGCATCGCGGAGACCGGAACCGAGACGTCGTGCTTCACCGACGGGCCTTGCAGCCGCTCCGCCTCGGCGATCGATTCGCGAAGCCTCCACAGCGCCGCCGACTGAGCCTCGTTCGCCGCGACCACGGCGTCCCCCGCGAGCCCCTGTTCCAAGGCCTCGGCAAGCGCCTCCTGAAGCGCCTCGGCGGAGTCGCGCGCGCTCTCGGGAGCGACCGATTCGACGAGGACGTGCCAGCGGTGGCTTGAAGCGAGCGGCGCCCGCGTTCCGGCGATCCCGGCGAGAACGAGGGCAAGAGCGTCGTCGGGCACGAGCTCGAAGCTCTCGACCGCCTCGCCCAGCCGGGCCTCGAGCCGCCGAAGCAGTGCAAGGGCGGCCGCCGGCGAGCCGAGCCCGACCCACGCCACCGAGCGCGAGCCGGGCGCCGCGACCAGCTTCAGGCTGGCGGCGGTGACGATCCCCAAGGTCCCCTCGGCGCCGATCAGGAGCTGCTTGAGGTCGTAGCCGCGATTGTCCTTTCGAAGCGCCGACAGTCCGTCGAACAACGACCCGTCGGCAAGCACCGCCTCGAGCCCGACGACCAGCGATCGCATCGGCCCGAATCGAAGCACCTGGGTCCCGCCGGCATTGGTCGAGACCAGCCCCCCAACGGTCGCCGAGCCCTTGGCTCCGAGCGACAATGGGAACCGGCGCCCGGCCGCGGCCGCCGAGTCGTGCAGGTCCGAAAGGATCACTCCGGCCTCGGCCACCGCGACATTGTCCTCGGCCGAAACGCTCCGAACCGAGTTCATCCGGCGAAGCGAGAGGAGCAGGGCTCCGCCCTCGACGCCGGGGGTCGCGCCCCCGACCATCGAAGTGTTGCCGCCCTGCGGAACCAGAGCGACCCGAGCCTCGGCGCAGCGGCGCACGACCGCCTGCACCTCGGTCGCGCTGGCCGGCGAAAGCAGGGCCGCCGCACGGCCCCGATAACGCCCGCGCCAGTCGACGACCCACGGCTCCATCGCCTCCGCCTCGCGGCTGAACCCGCGCGGTCCGAGCACCGACGCGAGTGAGTCGAGCAGAGCCGGCGAGGGAGGGCGAAGCATCCCTCCCTCCTGACCGACCGGACGCCCGCAATCAATCGGCCCGCTCGCCCGCCTGTATGATTCGCCTACAATGTCAAAGAGCATCTAGAACATAGCAAGAACATTAGTGGGTGTCAACGGGCCACTGGGACGACCCCGTCATCCCGGCGAAGTCCGGGACCTCGGGACAAGAGGTCTCGGCGGGCTCCCCGAGATCCCGGCTTTCGCCGGGATGACGTCAGCCGGCTCCTAACCCCGAAGCCAATCCAAGACGTGGCAGACGGGCCACACGGAGCATCCCTTACGCACCCGGAACAAATGCAAGCTTTTCCAGTTGAACGTTTTTCGGCTTAAGGACCGGATCTGAACCACCGGAGCGGCGGGCATTTGAAGAAGGCCGGGATTTTGATGGGAGCGGTCGCTGCCGGCGCCTTGGCGCTGGCCACGGCCACGCCGGCATTCGCCCAGGCCGCCTCCGACGCCTCCGATTCCCCCCAGGCCCCGGCTCCCGACGAGCCGATCGTCACGGACAGCCAGTTCGAGGAGTCGCTTCCGAAGCTCGACCCCGAACTCGGCAGGCCGCTCGAGCCGCTCGAGGATTTCGCGGGGCCCCCCGCCGCGACCACCCCCGAGGGCGAGCTGATCCCGGACGCCGCAATTCCCGATCCGGAGCTCGAGCGTCCGCTCACTCCGATCTCGGAGTTCGACGTCACCACTCCCTCGGCGACCCAAAGCGACGACGACGACGAGAAGGTCGAACCGGTCCGCTACACGCTGGTCGTCGAGGGCCTCGGGGAAATCGGTCTCGAAGACCGCTTCCGCGAGCTTTCGGCGCTCGAGGATTCCGACGGCGAGGCGACCAACGGCGCCCAGATCAACGCCCGCGCCAAGGAGGACGAGCTGCTCGCTGTCCGGCTGCTGCGCTCCGAAGGCTATTACGACGCAACCGCTTTGTCCTCGATCGAGCAGCTTCCCGACCAGCCGGGCCGGATGCGGGTGGTGGTGAGCGCGGTGCCCGGCCCGCGCTATCTGTTCGGCGCCATCCGGATCGACGGCCCCCAGACCGAGCCGCCCGACCTCGCCCGAGAGGCGCTTCCGCTCAAGGTCGAGGATCCGATCGTCGCGATCAACGTCGAGGCGGCGGAAGCCAATGTCCGGCTTCGACTTCCGCAGCAGGGCTATCCCTTCGCCGAGGTCGGCCTTCGCGACATACTGCTCGATCCCGAGACCCGGCACGGGGACTACACCTTGCCGGTGAAGCCCGGAAACCGCTCCCGCTTCGCGGGATTCACCACCGAGGGCGACCTCGCCTTCGGAGCCAAGCATGTCGGGGTCCTGTCGCGTTTCAAGCGCGGGGATCTCTACGACAGCCGAAAGGTCGACGACCTTCGCGAGGCGATGATCGCGACCAACCTGTTCACCACCGTCTCGGCCGAGCCGGTGGCGACGGGCCAGATGGCCGAGGACGGCGCCGAATATGTGAACATCCTCGTCAGGCAGGACGCGGGCCCGGCGCGATCGCTTGCCGGAACCCTGGGCTATTCCACCGGCGAAGGCTTCCGGGCCGAGGCGACGTGGGAGCATCGCAACCTCTTTCCGCCCGAGGGCGGCCTGATGGTCAACGCCATCGCCGGCACCCAGGAGCAGCTTCTCCGGGTCCGGCTTCGCCGCAACAACTGGAAGAAGCGCGACCGAAGCATCTTCGTCCAGGCGGAGGCCGGGCGCCGCGACCTGCCCGCCTTCAAGGGCTACACGACCCGCCTCCAGGCTCAGGCGGCTCGCGAGTCGACCCCGATCTGGCAGAAGGTTTGGACCTACGCGGTCGGAGCGGAGGTCATCGCGACCAACGAGGCGCAGACCGGATTCCCCAAGCTCTCGATCGCCGACGCCTTCTTCCTCGCCGGGATCAGCGGCCAGGTCGGCTACGACCGTTCCAACAGCCTGCTCGATCCGACCAGGGGTTTCCGGCTCAAGGCCTTCGTCAACCCCGAGACGTCGCTTCGTGAGCCCGGCCAGCCCTATATCCGCAACATCCTCGACGGCAGCGTCTATTATCCGGCGAAGGAGAATATCGTCATCGCCGGCCGGGCCCGCGTCGGCTCGATCTACGGCGCCCAGCTTTCCGAGCTTGCGCCCTCGAGGCGCCTCTATGCGGGCGGAGGCGGGTCGGTCCGAGGCTTCGGCTTCCAGGAGCTGGGGCCCAAGGTCGAGGTCGCCAACCCCAAATTCGATCCGACCGATCCCGACGAGAAGTCGGATCCGACCATTCTCATCCCGACCGGCGGTCGAAGCATGGTCGAGTTCGCGGCCGAGGCCCGCTACCGCTTCGGCAATTACGGGGTCGTCGGATTCGTCGACGCCGGTCAGGTCTACGAGAGCCAGACCCCGCGGCTGAACGACATGCGCTTCGGAGTGGGCGTCGGCGGGCGGCTTTACACCAATTTCGGCCCAATGCGCGCCGACATCGCCGTTCCGCTGGGCCGGCGCAAAGGCGAATCGCGCTTCGCCGTCTACGTCTCGATCGGTCAGGCCTTCTAGTGGCCACCGCCGCCGAATCCGCACCCCGGGTGCACCGCGGCCGCCAGCGCGCCCGAACCGCCGCCAAATGGACCGGAATCGGCCTCATCGGGCTCGTCGTCGCGATCCTCCTCTTCTTCGTCTGGCTGAACTCGTCGCTCGGCCACCGCTTCGTCGTCAAGCAGATCAACCAGCTCGAGACGGCCTCCGGGCTCGACATCGACGTCGGCCGGATCGAGGGCTCGCTGTTCGGAGAGCTCACCCTCCACGACCTCACCTTGAAGGACCCGAAGGGCACCTTCTTCCGCGCCCCGAGGGCGACCCTCGACTGGCGGCCGCTCGCTTATTTCCGCAACCATGTCGACATCAAGCGGCTCGAAATCCCCCAGGCCCGGCTCTACCGGCTGCCGGAGCTGAAGCCGGGCGATCCCAACGCCCCGTTGCTCCCCGACATCAACGTCGACATCGGCCAGATCAAGGTCGATCGGATGCTCATCGACCAGCCGGTCACCGGCTATCGTCACCTCATGAGCCTCGCCGGGAGCGCCCGGATCGACGACGGCCGGGCCCAGGTGGCGCTCGACGTCAACGCGATCGCCGGGCCGAACCTTCCCGGCGGCGACAAGCTGGCGCTTCGAATCGACGCCGTCCCCGAAGCGAACCGACTCGCCATGGGAGTGCGGATCGAAGCGCCCGCCAACGGCTTCGTCGCCAAGCTGTCGGGCGTCAACCAGCCGATCGTCGCCTCGCTCGGCGGCAACGGCAGCTGGACCAACTGGCGCGGCCGGGCCAAGGCGATGCTCGGCGGCAAGCAGTTCGCCGACCTATCCGTCGGAGCCAAGGACGGCGCCTTCACCGTTTCCGGACCGATGAACCCCGGCCTTCTGATGGCGGCGGGCGTGCCGAAGAACCTGCTTTCGCCGCAGGTCCAGGTGAACCTCACGACCAAGCTCGACCAGCGCCGCGCCGACACTCGGCTCAGCCTCAGCTCCCCGGCCATCGCGGTGGTCGCCGACGGAATCCTCGACCTCGGCACAAGCCAGTTCCGGGATTTCAAGGTCGCCACCCGCCTCTCGCGCCCCGAGGCGATCGGCCCCAATATCGACGGCACCGACATCCGGCTGGCGATGGTCCTCAACGGCGCGTTCAGGACCCCCTTCGTCGCCTACGATCTTCGCGCCCGCTCGCTCAGCTTCAACACGACCACGATCGAGCTCCTCCAGGCGCGCGGCCGGGCCAAGGTCGACGTCGACCGGATCAGCGTGCCCATACAGGCCCGCGCCCGCCGGATCAGCGGCCTCGATCCTCAGCTCGGAAGCCTTCTCACCAACGTCGGGGTGAACGGCACGATCAACATCAGCGGGACGAAGCTCGTCTCGGACAACCTCAAGATCCGCTCCGACCGCTTGAACGCGACCGTCGTCGTCGCCGCCGATCTCGCCAAGGGCCAGTATCGCGCCGGGATCCAGGGCACGGTAAACAACTACCACATGGAGGGGATCGGGCTTCTCGACCTCACGACCAAGATGGACGTGTTCACCGCGGGGAGCGGCTTCGGACTCAAGGGCCGGGTCTCCGTAAGGACCCGGCGGATCGACAATCCGAGCGCGGCCGGGTTCCTCGAAGGCAATGCCACCGCCTCGGCCAACGTCGTGATGAGCCCCGCGGGCGTGATCACGCTCGACGACGTCAGGCTGTCCTCGCCCGGGCTTCGGATAACCTCGGGCGGCGGGACGGTGTGGCCCGATGGGCGGATCAGCATCCGGGCGGCCGGGGTCTCGAGGGCCTATGGCGCCTTCGCGGTCGTCGTGACCGGGACAGCGACCCGGCCGCAGATCGAGCTTCGGGCGACCAGCCCCGGATTCGGGATCGGACTTCGCGACATCCGGGCGACGGTGCGCGCCGTCGCCGGGGGCTATGCGATCAGCGCCAGCGGCCAGTCGGCCTACGGGCCGTTCGAGGCGGACGTCACAATCCTCTCAGGGCGCGGCCCGATGACCATCGAGGTCCGCCGCGTGCTCTTCGCCGGGATGACCTTCACCGGCCGGGTGGTGCGCACTCCCGCGGGTCCGTTCGTCGGCACTCTGGCGATGACCGGCCAGGGCCTGCAGGGGACGATCCAGCTCGGGGCGGTCGGCCGATTCCAGCGCGCCGACGTCAGCGCGACGGCGAACGGCGCCCAGATCCCCGGGGCGAGCCCGATCCTGATCCAGCGCGGAGTCGTCCAGGCGAGCGTGATCCTTTACGACGACGCGCCGCACATCGTCGGCGACGCCCAGCTCGCCGGGGTGCGCGCCGACAACTTCTTCCTCGCCCGGGCGCGGGCCAAGGTCGATTATCGCGGCGGCAACGGCCTCGCCCAGGTCTTCGCCGAAGGGACGAGCGGCGTTCCGTTCCGGGTGGCGGTCAACGCGGCGCTCTCGCCCGACACGGTGCGAGCCGCGGCGCAGGGCCAGGTCCGCAACATCCCCTTCCGGCTCGCCCGGCCGGCCGTGATCAGCAAGGTCGCCGGCGGCTGGCAGCTCGCCCCCACCGAGCTCGTCCTGCCCCAGGGCAACGTCCGCCTCGCGGGGCGCTACGGCGCCGCGGGGACGGTGGTCCAGTCCCGCTTCACCGACTTCGACATCTCGATCCTGAACCTCTTCTCGCCCGGAATGGGCGCCGGCGGCCGGGCGACCGGAAGCATCGACTTCGCCCAAATCGGCGGCGACACCTTCCCGCGCGCCGACGCGCGGCTGACCATCGCCGGCTTCACCCGTACCGGAATCGCGGTGCGCTCCCCGCCGGTCGACCTGGCCCTGGCCGGGCAGCTCCGGCCGGAGGGCGGGACGATCGCCGCGGTGATCCGCCGCGAATCCGCCGTGATCGGCCGGGCCCAGCTCCGGCTGCAGCCGGTCGGTCCCGGAGCCGGGACCTGGAGCACGCGCCTGCTGGCCGCGCCGCTCGCCGGCGGAATCCGCTACAACGGCCCGGCCGAAGTGCTCTGGTCGTTGGGTGGAATAGCCGACATGCAGCTCTCCGGCCCGATCGGAGTCGCCGCCGACTTCTCGGGCCGGGTCCAAAGCCCGCAGCTCACCGGGATCGTCCGAGCCAACAACCTCACCTTCGTCCACGAAACCTACGGGACCCGGATCGGCCAGCTCGCCCTTCGCGGCCGGTTCACCAGCTCCGAGCTCCAGATCGAGCAGCTTTCCGGCCGGGCGGGAAGGGGAACGATCGCCGGCACCGGCACCGTCGGCTTCGCCGCCGCCTCGGGTTATCCGATGGACATCCGACTCAAGCTCGCCGACGCCCAGCTCGCCCGGAGCGACACGATCGGAGCGACCCTGACCGGGGACCTGGCGATCACCAACAGCCGAGCCGCCGGCGCCCTCATCTCGGGCGACCTGGCCTTGCCGGAGGTGCGCTACCAGATCATCCGCCAGGGCGCCGCCCAGGTGGTCGAGCTCGCCGGAGTCCGCCGCAAGGGTGAGCCTCTCCCAACCGTCAGGGATTCCACCCAGCAGGCGGACAATACCGCCCCGAGCATCTGGAAGCTCGACCTTCGGCTGCGCGCCGACAACCGGCTGTTCATCGCCGGAATGGGCCTCGAATCCGAATGGAGCGCCGATCTCCGGGTCCAGGGCACCACCGCGACCCCGTCGATCCTCGGCGAGGCGGACCTGGTGCGCGGCACGTTCAGCTTCTCCGGACAGCGCTTCGACGTCAACCGCGGCCATATCCAGTTCACCGGGCAGCGCCCGCCCAATCCGCGAATCGACATCGTCGCGAGCGCCGACATCAAGGACGTCACCGTCAACATCAACGTCTCGGGCAGCGCCAACAACCCGCAGATCGCCTTCACTTCGAACCCCGGCCTTCCGCAGGACGAGATCATGGCCCGGATCCTCTTCGGGGGCTCGGTCAGCGAGATCTCGGCGCTTCAGGCGGTCCAGCTCGCCACCTCGCTCAACTCGCTTCGCGGCGGCGGCGGCGGGCTGAACCCGCTCGGCAAGCTTCGCTCCTCGACCGGCCTCGACCGGCTCCGAATCCTCGGCGCCGACGACACGACCGGCCGGGGCACCTCGATCGCTGCCGGCTTCTACGTCTCCGACGACATCTATCTGGAAATCATCACCGACGCCCGAGGCTTCACCGCCACCCAGATCGAGATCGCCCTGTCCAAGGCTTTGAGCATCCTCTCCCAGGTCGGCACCTCGGGCGGAAGCAACAACGTCAACCTCAGGTACCGGAAGCAATATTGACCCTGATCCTCCCCATGCGAAGCATGGGGAGGGGGACCATGCGAAGCATGGTGGAGGGGTTATTGCCGAAGCCTCGCCAGCTACCCCTCCACCACCCTTCGGGTGGTCCCCCTCCCCATCTGCGATGGGGAGGACGAGTCGCTACCCGATCCTCGTCAGCCTCGCCGCGAGCGGTGCGAGGGACGGGAACCAGCCCAGAAGTCCCATCATCGCCTGCCGGCCCATCCGGTTCTCCGCCGAGTGCCGAAGCACCTCCGCAAGTCCGATGGGGCGCCGCGCCCGCCGGGCCCAAGCCCTCTGGAAATCCGCCGACGACCGGCCGGCGGCAATGGCCTGAGCCGCTGCGACCCCGCTCTCCAGGGCGATTGCGATTCCGTCTCCGGCCAGCGAGGCTATGACCGCGGCCTGATCGCCGACCCGGTAGACGCCTTCGACCGTTTCACTCGCCCGCCATCCGTAGGGAACGCCGGAAACGGCGCTCCAGGCTCCAGCCTCACCTTGCCCGAGCCGCTCGCCGAACGCCGGGAGCTCTTCCGCGAGCCGCGCCACCAGCGGCTGGATCCCGCCCGCATCCTTCAGCCGGTCGCGCGACGCGGACAGGCAGAAATTGGCCCGTCCGTCCTCCTGCATCAGCAGTCCGGCATAGCCGCCGTCGTAAAGATGAAGCTCGATGACGCCGTCCAGCGCCTCGGCGAGAGCGGGACCCGCCTCGAGCGTGCTGCGCAAACCGAGCGGGCGTGTGGATATGTCGATCGGACGAGCCCCGCCTCGAAGCTCGTGCTTGCCGGTGGCGAGGACCAACGCTTCCCCCGAAGCCTCTTCCTCGTCGTCGAGCCGGATCCGGCGCTTCGCCAAGTCGGCGGCCCGAACCGTTCGGCCACGCCTGACCGACGCTCCGACCCGCTCCGCTTCGGCGAGGAGCGCCTCGTCGAGCGTTCGTCGCGAGAGGCCGGCGGCAAGCCGTGGCAGGGCGACCTCGACGGACCGGTTAGCCGAGATCAGCCGAAGCCGGCGGATCGGTCGAGCCCCGAGCGCCGCAGGGTCGAGCCCGAGGCGCTCCAGAGCGGCGAGCGCGTCCCAGCCGAGGAACCCTCCGCACACCGTGTCGTGCGGCCCCTCCGTGCGCTCGACCAGCTCCGCCGCGACCCCGGCGCCGGCCAGGCCGATGGCCGCGGCCGAGCCGGCGGGCCCGCCGCCGACGATCAGCGCAGCCGTTCGACGCACAGCCGGAAGGGGAAATAGCGCTTGACCACGGCCCGGTCGGCGACGCCCGCCTCGGCGAGCACTGGCCTCCAGTCGCGGGGGCGGAAGGAACGGGCGATCGAGAGCCGGCCGTCCTGGCGGACGATCGGGTGGACCCGAAGCAAGGTGGCGAGCAGCGGATAGCCGAAATAGGCGAAGCGGTGCCGGTGAAGGTCGTTGACGAACCAGCCCCGGTCGCCGTTCGACTCCATCCAGCGCAGGAATTCGAGAAGCTGGCGGTCCGTCATGTGATGGGCGACGAGGCTGCTGACGACGAAGTCGAACCGGCCGAGGTCGCGATAGTCTCCGGTCCGATATTCGATGCCCATGTCGGCCGGGGTCGTCTCCCGCGCGACCTTTTCGCTCTTCGGGTTGAGGTCGACTCCGGTGAGGCGCGCGGCCAGGCCCCGCTTGCGGGCCCATTTCGCGATCGTCCGAAGCATTCCGCCTTCGCCCGATCCGACGTCGAGCAGGCTGAATCGCTCCCGCCCCCGGGTCGCGCGGGCGAGGAAGCCCAGCGTGGGGCGGTCTGCGAAGGTCCATCGATTGACCCGGGCCAGCCCGCGCAACACCGTGTCATAGACCGCCGGATCGAGCGAGGGGTCGTCCATCTGCTCTTCGTCGCGCGCCCGCTGAGCGAGCGTCTTCACGCCGCCCGCTCGAAATGGAAACCTTCCGCCGCCAGGCCCGGTCCGAAGGCGAGTGCGATTCCGCGGCGGCGTTGCGGATCGCCGAGCATCTCCTCGAGCACGAAGGGAAGGGTGGAGGAGGACATGTTGCCGAATCGGCGGAGCACATCGCGCGAGGGAGCAAGCGCTTCCGGCGGAAGGCCGAGCCCGTGTTCGACCGAGTCGAGGACGGAGCGCCCGCCGGCATGAACCGCCCAGGAGTCGAAGGCTTCCGGCAATTCGTTGCCAAGCATCGCCTCCCGGACTCCCTGTCCGCGCAGCGCCTCCCCGATCCGCCCGGGAACCTCGCCGGAAAGGTCCATGACGAAGCCGTGATCGCCGACCCGCCAGCGGATCAGCTCGTTCGAATCGGGCAAGGTGGCGACGAACGGGCGGGAGAGCGCGAAGCCGTTCGGCTCGGCCGTCACCAGCGAGGCGCTGGCGCCGTCGCCGAATTGAAGGAGGGCGAGAAGCCGTTCGACGTCCCGCTCATATTGGAGGTGGAGGCTGGACAGCTCGACGGTCACGACCAGAACCCGGGTTTCGGGCTCCGAGCGGACGATGTGATGGGCGAGGCGGAGCGAGGACACCGCCGCGTAGCAGCCCATGAAGCCGACCAGGGTGCGCTCGACGCTTCCGGCGAGGCCGAGCTCGGCGGCGATGACCTGGTCGATCCCCGGGGCGACGAAGCCGGTGCAGCTGGCGACGACGAGATGTGTGATGTCGGCGGTGTCCGCCTTCCCGGCGAGCTTTCCGATCGCCTCGAGCGCAAGCCTCGGAGCGGCGCGGGCGTATATGTCCATTCGGGCGCCGGTGGTGGGCTCGGCCCCGTGATAGAAGCCGCCCGGGTCGACCGGCGACTTGCCGTAGGGCGCGGGAGGAAGAACCGACCAGCGATGCTCGATCCCCGACCGGGCCGCCATCCTGGCGAACAGCGCACGCGCCCGCGGCTCCTCGAGCCGGGCTTCCGCCCAGCCGATGAAGGCTGCGTGGACGTCATGCGCCGGAACGGCGGTTCCGATCGCGTTGAGATGGGCCTGGGTCGTACGGCCTCCCTTAAGGGTGTTGAATTGCAACGAAGATCAGATGGATGAGGACGGGGGAAGGTTCCGTAGCCTCGGCCTCCGGAGGCGGCAATTACGCCTTAAGGCGGTAGCGGCCCCGCTCGAACGCCCCGTCATTCCGGCGAAGGCCGGAGTCCATGAACACGGCAGGTCGAGGTTCCAGCCGCGCTGTTCATGGATCCGGATCGAGTCCGGGATGACGATCCGGCGACCTGCATGGAGAATGGTGCCCAGGGACGGAATTGAACCGCCGACACCGTGATTTTCAGTCACGTGCTCTACCAACTGAGCTACCTGGGCGTTCCGGCGGAGCCGAAGACGAGCGCCTATAGAAGGGCTCAGCCTTCGCTGTCCAGCCCGGGCCCCATCAAAGTACTACTTTGATGGGAACCCTCCGCCGTCGGCGTTTTCCACGGCGGGCGGGCCCGGGACCCGGTAGGAGTCGCCGAGCCAGTTCAGGAGGTCGCGGTCGCGGCAGCCGCGGCTGCAGAACGGCTTGTGCTCCGCGCTCGGCGGCTTCGCGCACAAGGGGCAGCCCTTGCGGCGGCGGTCAGGAGGGGCGGACATGGACACGGCTTTGCCATGTGGTGAAGCCGGGCTCGTCGCGCAAGGCGACCGGGCCGCCGATCCGGCGGGACAGCGAGTCGAGCCAGTCCGGACTCGACCGGAGCCGGGCGATGACGGCGGGAGCGGCGGCGATCTCGCAGCCGCCCAGGCCGCGCTCGGCGGTGCGAAGCAGACCCCGGGCCGCGGCCCCCGCCTCGTCCCACTGGATCAGCTCCGGCAGGGAGCGCCGCTCGCGGCGCCGAACCACCTGGAGGAAGCCGAAGCCGTTGACCGCCGTGCGCTCGAACGGGCGAGGGAGGATCGCATCGAGCGCCTCCACGGCGCGCAGCCGCTCCTCGCGGGAGGGCAGGGTCGGCAGGTCGATCCCGATCGAACCGCCGATGTCCAGCCGGCGGATCGCCAACGCAGCCGCCTCCGCGCCCGCCACCGCGAGCTCGAACGGCGGAAGGAAGCCGTCGACGTCGAACAGGGTCATGGCCGGAGTGAGGCTCATCCGAAGCTGGCCGCCCGCAAAGTCGATCGCCTCGCCCAGAGCCTCGTCGATCAGCTCGGACCAGCCCGCCTCGTGGAAGAGGTCGGGCCCGAGGGGGCGAAGAGGGCGCGGCGAGCCGATCCGCTCGGCCAGGCTCGGGCCTTCCTTTTCCTCCGAATCGGTGATCCGGCCCTTGGCGAATTTGGGATTGCCGGGTTCGGCGATGGGCTCGCGGACGATTTCCACCCGCACCTTTTGGCCCTCGGTGAGGGCCGCCGAAAGCGGTTCGACCATCACCTCACCCTGGTCGGTAGCGACGATCCCCCGCCGGCCGGGAATGGCGATCCGGGCGAGCCGGCCGGCCAGGACGGAGCCGCAGCGGACCTCCCCCGGAAGCTCGATCGCCCCCACGACAATGTCTCCGTCCTCGACGAGGATTGCCCGGTTCTCGCCGATCCCCTCCTCGTAGAGCCACTCAGCCAAGAGGGTATCCGGCGGAGCGGAGCAAAGCCCGGGTTTCGAAAAGCGGCAGGCCCATCACTCCCGAATGGCTGCCCGACAGCATTCTGACCAGCGCCTCGGCGCGCCCCTGAATGGCGTAGCCCCCGGCCTTGCCCCGCCACTCGCCGCTGGCGAGATAGGCCTCGATCTCCGAGCAGGAGAGGCGCTTGAAGGCGACGACGCTGGTCGAAAGGCGAGTCCGCGCGCGACCGTCCGAGTCCGTCACCGCCACGGCTGAATGTACCCGGTGGCGGCGTCCGGAAAGAAGGTTCAGGGCCGCCCGGGCCTCGTCTTCGTCCTCCGTCTTGGGAAGGATCCGCCGTCCGGCGGCGACCACCGTGTCGGCGGCGAGGATCAGGCTTCCCGCCTCCGCCGCCGCGGCCGCCTTCTCCAGGGCCATCCGGCAGGCGTAGCGATCCGGGATCTCGGCCTTTCGGGGAGTCTCGTCGATGTCCGCGGGGACGACACGGTCCGGAACGACTCCGAGCCGCGCCAGCAATTCGAGCCGGCGGGGGGAGGCAGAGGCGAGGATCAGGCGCATGAGGGCCCCCTGCGCTCATGCCGAACCTGTTTCAGCCTCAAGGCGTCGAAGCGCTCAGGCTGCGATAGGCATGACCCTGGAGCCGGTTTCAGCTTCGCGGATGACGACGTGGTGGCCGTCACTTGAATCGGTAGGTGATCCGGCCCTTGGTCAGGTCGTAGGGGGTCAGCTCGACCAGCACCTCGTCGCCGACCAGGACCCGGATGCGGTTCTTGCGCATCTTGCCGGCGGTGTGGCCGAGGATCTCGTGATTATTCTCGAGTTTCACGCGGAACATGGCGTTGGGCAGCAGCTCGACCACCTGCCCGCGCATCTCGAGTAGCTCTTCCTTGGCCATTTACCCTCTTGGACCGGCTCGCAAAAACCGCGACGGCATAGCGGCTGGGCGTCGGCTTTGCTAGAGGGCG
>DASVSX010000071.1:0-5242 GCA_036387875.1 Allosphingosinicella sp.
AGGCGCCGATATGGCTTGCCTCGAACGTCCCTTCGAAGACGCTGTAAGGACGGCCCGAAAGGTCGATGAGGACGTGCGCCTCGGTCTCGTCCATCGGAAGCGAGAAGCCGAAGCGGCCGATTCCGCGTCGGTCGCCGAGCGCCCGCGACAGCGCGCAGCCGAAGGCGATGGCGCAATCCTCGACGCTGTGGTGGCCGTCAATGTCGAGGTCGCCCTCGCAGGACAGGATGAGCGAGAAGCCGCCATGCGCCGCCACCTGGTCGAGCATGTGGTCGTAGAAGGGGATCCCGGTCTCGATCCTTCGCGGCGACGCCCGGTCGAGATCGACTGCGACGGTGATCCGGGTCTCCTTCGTGTCGCGGACCAGCTCTGCGCGGCGGCCAGGGGTGGAGTCCGAGGTCACCTCGAACGCGGCTAGGGCAACCTCGTTCTCGGCCTCGGTGCCGATGGTGAGACGCACTCCGCCCGGAGCCGCGTTGGGCCGGAATCGGACCCTGATTCCGAGCCTTTGGAGCTTGGCGGCGAGCCCGACCGCATCGTCCACCTCCAGGAACAGGAAGTTGCCGCCGCCGGAGCGCACCCGACGGACCAGCGGCGATCCGGCAAGGAGGTCGGCGAGCCGCTCCCGATCGGCCTTGATCCGGGCGATCCGTTCCCGATGGACGGCCCGGCGCGAAGGGGCGAGCGCCGACATCGCGGCTTCCACCGACAGGCTCGGCAGCGGGTAGGGCGGAAGCGCTCGAGCGGCCATCGCGACCAGCTCGGGATCCCCGATCAGGGCTCCGACCCGGGCGCCCGCAAGGCCGTACGCCTTGGAAAGGGTCTTGAGAACGACCAGGTTCGGCCGCCGGGTCGCCTCCTCGGCAAGGCTCGGGGTCTGGGAGAATTCGAGATAGGCTTCGTCGAGCACGACGATCGAGTCCGCCAAGGCGTCCGCCACTCGAAGCACGTCGGCGGGGTCCACGGGATTGCCGGTGGGGTTGTTGGGCGAGCACAGGAAGACGAGCTTCAGGGACGGCTCGTCCGCGACGGCCCGGAGGAGCGCTTCCGGCCGGAAATCGAAATTCTCGTCGAGCCGGGCCTCGATCACCCGGCCGCCCTGGAGCCTCGCGAAATGGGCGTAGGCGGAGAAGGTGGGGGTGCATATCGACACCGCGTCCATGCTCGGCCGGCAGAAGGCCCGGACGAGGATGTCGATGGCGTCGTCCGCCCCGCGGGTGACTGCGAGGTTCTCAGGGGACACTCCGTAGAGCGCCGCCATCGCCTTCTTCAGCCGCGCCGGCTGAGGCTCCGGGTAACGATTGAGACCGGCCGCCAGAGCGCCTTCCGACAAAGGCGCATAAGGATTCTCGTTGGCGTCGAGCTTGATCGCGTCGCTTCCAAAGGAATCGTCGGCATTGGCCGCGATGTCGAATTCACCGAGCGCCAGGATCTCGGGCCGGGCGAGCCGGACTGCGAGCGAGGTCATGACAGCGCCTCTTCGAGCCGGGCGTCGGCCGCCCGGGCGTGAGCCTCCAGGCCCTCGATCCTTGCCAGCGCCGCGGCCGGCCCGGCGATCCGCCGCGCCGCTTCGAGCGTCACGCTCTGGACGCTGATCGCCTTGAGGAAGGTGTGGACCGAGACGCCGCTCCACGCCCGGGCCGCTCCGTCGGTGGGAAGGACGTGGCTGGATCCGGCGAGATAATCGCCGAACGTCTCCGCCGCGGCGTTGCCGGCGAAGACCGCGCCGGCGTTGCGGACAAGCGCAATCAGCGGCTCGGGCTCTTCGACGGCGAGCGAAAGGTGCTCGGGCGCGTAGAGGTTGGCGATGTCCAGGGCCTCGGCGAGATCGGCGCAGAGGATGATTCGGGCCTCGGCCAGCGACGCCCGGGCGATCTCGCTTCGAGGCAGGGTGGCCAATTGCGCTTCCACCTCGGCCCGGACGGCGTCCGCCAGGTCGGCGGAAGGAGTGGCCAGCAGAACCTGGGCCGAGGAATCGTGCTCGGCCTGGCTGAGCAGGTCGGCCGCGACCGTGGCTGGGCTCGCGGCGCAGTCCGCCACGACCAGAAGCTCGCTCGGCCCGGCCGGCATGTCGATGGCCGGGCCGCCCGGAATCGAGGCGACGAGGGTCTTGGCTTCCGCCACCCAGGCGTTGCCGGGCCCGCAAATCTTGTCGACGGCGGCGATGTCGCCCGCCCCGAAGGCCAGCGCCGCGATCCCCTGGGCGCCCCCCGCGGTCCACACCGCCTCGATCCCGCAAATCTCGGCGGCCAGGGCGATGACCGGATCGAGCCCGCCTTCCGGCCTGGGCGGAGTGACCGCCACGATTTCGCGCACTCCCGCCGCCCGCGCCGGCAAGGCGAGCATCAGCAAGGTGGAGAAGAGCGGAGTCTTTCCTCCCGGTATGTACAGGCCGACCCGGTCGATCGGCCGCCAGACCTTCCGGACCGAAAGCCCCGGCATCGTCTCGACCCGGTGCTCGGCCGGAAGGCTGCCCTCGTGGAACCTCCGGATGTTGGCGGCGGCGAGCTCGATCGCCTCCACCTGGTCCGGCGCCAGCCGCCGCCGGGCCTCCGCGGCGACGGGCTCGACCGGCACGAGCCGGGGCACCTCGCCGTCGAGGCGGAGGGCCGAAGCGGCAAGTCCCGCCCAGCCCCGGCTCCGGACGTCCTCGACGATCTCGCGGACCGCCGCCTGCAAGCGCGGATCGCTGCGCTGCGCCGGCCGGGCCAGAGCCTCGCTCCGCCCGGCCGGGTCGAGCCGGCTCCAGTCGAACGTCTTCACATCATCATCTTTTCGATCGGAAGGACGAGGATCGCCGAAGCGCCCGCCGCCTTCAGCTTCTGGAGGGTCTCCCAGAAGACCGATTCCTGGCAGACCGCATGGACCGCGAAATGGCCCGCCCGGCCGTGAAGGGGAAGGATGGTCGGAGCCTCCGCGCCGGGAAGAAGGTCGGTGATCCGCTTCAGCGATTCGCCCGGCGCGTTCAGCATGATATATTTGGATTCCTTGGTCGCGAGCACCCCTTCGATCCGGCTGAGCAGCCGCTCGCCCTGCTCCCGCTTCGGGTCCGGCACGGGCTTCCTCGTCCGGATCAGGACCGCCTCGCTGTCGAACACCGTCTCGACCGCGCGGAGCCCGTTCGCCTCGAGCGTCGCCCCGGTCGAGACGAGGTCGCAGATGAAGGGCGCGATCCGCAGCCGGGGCGCGAGCTCGACGGCCCCGTTCATCTTCACCACCGTCGCGGCGATTCCGTTGCGGTCGAGGAAGCGCTGGACGATCCGCGGATAGGTGGTCGCGATCCGCTCGCCCTCAAGCGAAGCGGGCCCGGAATAGGCGACCGCTTCGGGCGCCGCGAGCTTCAGGGTGCAGCGGCCGAAGCCGAGCGGAGCGACCACCTCGACCCGCGGCTCGGCCTCGCCGAGCTCGTTTTCCTGGAGCACGTTCTCGCCGACGATCCCGAATTCGCAGACTCCGTCGCCGACGAAGGTCGGAATATCGTCGTCGCGCACCAGCATCAGGTCCGCCGGGAAATTCTCGACCCGGGCGGTCAGGGAATTTCGGCCGTTCTGGATCCGAAGCCCCGACTCCCTGAGCAGGCCCAGGCTGGAATCGGACAGGCGGCCCGACTTCTGGATTGCGATGTGGAGCCGGGTCTCGTCAACGAGCATCGCCGCCTCCCATCGCATCGATCGCCCGCCGGTAGCCCCCGTTGCGCTCTTCGCGAAGGAACCGCGCGACCCGGACGACCGTCGTCGTGCTGACCCCGGTGGCGTCGTGGATTTCGCGGTACGAAAGCCCCGTCCCGTCGAGCAGCCGGGCTACGTGCCAGCGTTCTGCGAGCGTCCGGATCTCGGCCGGAGTGCACAGATCCTGCAGGAGCCGCTCCATCTCCGGAGCGTTGCCCGGTGCGAGCAGCGCCGAGCACAGATCGGCGATGAGGACGTCGGGGTCCCGAGTCGGAGTGACGGAAGGCAAAGCGGCCATGATGCTGTTCCAACGTGTTAGTACGCTGTTACGCCCTAGCCGCCTCGCCCCCGCCGCGCAAGCCTCATCCTCGATGACGGCCTGCGGCCCAGCCGGGGTGACTTCCAGTCCTCCCGGTGGGCGAAGCCCATGGGGAGGGGGACCACCCGAAGGGTGGTGGAGGGGCGAGCGCCGCAGATGGCCCCTCCACCATGCTTCGCATGGTCCCCCTCCCCATCGCTCCGCGACGGGGAGGACTGGAGTCGCCCAGAGCAAGCCCCCGTTTCATCTCACAATGTCAAAGAGCCCCCCGGGCCCCTCACGACCCGGCATGAAGAACAATACAGGAACTGAGAAATACGATCTCCTACAGATAGGTCCGATTCGGAAGTTGCTGGCGATGCGGACGATCCGCGTCGAACCATCGGGCCCCACCAGGCATTTTTCAACGGCCGCGGGCGATGCTAGAGGTCGGAAAGTGACGGCATTTGGACCCATAGACAGGCTGACGAGATCCGAGGGGCTGCTTGCCTCGATCGACCACAGCCCGATTGCCTCGGTCATCACCGCCGCCCGGCTGCCCGACAATCCGATCGTGGCCGTGAACCGCGCCTTCTGCGAGCTGACGGGCTATGAGCGCGACGAGATTGTCGGGCGCAACTGCCGTTTCCTGGCCGGCGCCGGGACGGAGCCCGCCCCCCAGGCCACTCTTCGCCGAGCCGTCGCCGAAGCCCGGCCCGCGCTGGTCGAGCTCACCAATTACCGAAAGGACGGGACCGCCTTCCTGAATGCCGTGATGGTCGCTCCGGTGCTCGGCGAGGACGGCGAGCTCGCTTATTTCCTCGGCTCCCAGATGGACGTCGGCTCCGGCCCCGGGCTCTCCACCCCGCGCCGGCAACAGTCGAAACAGTTGGTCCAAACGCTCACCCCGCGCCAGCTCCAGGTGCTCGCGCATATGATCGCGGGCTATCGCAACAAGCAGATCGCCGGCTTCCTCGCCATCGACGAGAAGACCGTGAAGATGCATCGTGCAAGCCTTCTCGCCAGGCTCGGAATCGGAAGCTCGGCCGAAGCGGTCCGGATCGGAGTCGAGGCCGGCCTCGCCTAATCCTCCCCTGCATTGCGGGACCTTTGCATAACCCCTGCGAAGCGCTCGCAGACAAAGCCCCTCCCCTTCAGGGGAGGGGTTGGGGTGGGGGTTGTCCGCTCGCCTCACCGGCGTCAGCGACCATTCTCCCCCACATTCCCCACCCCAACCCCTCCCCTGAAGGGGAGGGGCGTTGTCTGCGAGCGCTTC
>DASVSX010000072.1:0-12786 GCA_036387875.1 Allosphingosinicella sp.
CCCCCGCGCCGCCAGTCCCTCCACCGCACTTCGTGCGGTCCCCCTCCCCATCCGCTGCGCGGACGGGGAGGACGAGTTACCCCGCCTCCTCCCCCTCCGCCTCGGCCTTCGAATGGTCCGAGGTCTCTCCAATCTCCACGCCGCCCGGATCCTCGCCGCACGCGCCGACGGTCCCTTCGCATCTATCGAGGACGTCTGGCGCCGCTCCGGAGTCCCCGTCGCCGCGCTCGAGAAGCTCGCCGACGCCGACGCCTTCGCCTCGTTGGGGCTCGACCGGCGTCAGGCCCTTTGGCAGGTGCGCGGGCTGGGCGAGGCGCCCTTGCCTTTGTTCGCCGCCGCCGACGCCCTCGGCTCCGAGCCGGAAGTCGCCCTGACCCCGCTCACCGGCGGCCGCGAGGTGGTCGAGGATTACCGCACCGTCCAGCTTTCGCTCAAGGCGCATCCGCTCGCCTTCCTTCGCGAGCCGCTGGGGCCGAAGGTGACGACCTGCGCCGGCCTTGCCCGCCTCAAGGACGGCAGCCGGGTCGAAATCGCCGGCCTCGTCCTCATCCGCCAGCGGCCGGGCAAGGGCAACGTCACCTTCATCACCCTCGAGGACGAGACGGGGATCGCCAACATCATCCTGTGGCAGCGCAAGTTCGAGGAGCAGCGCCGGATCGTCATGTCGGCGGCGATGATCGCGGTGAAGGGGCAGATGCAGAAGGAGGGCGAGGTCATCCACGTCGTCGCCGACCGGCTCGAGGACCTGACGCCGCTGCTTCACCGGGTCGGCGCCATGGACTTCCCCCACCGCTACGCGCCGGCGGACGGCGGCAAGGGCGTCCCGCCCGACCCGCGCAAGGCGAAGGCGCGGGAAGTCATCAAGGTGAAGACGAGGGATTTCCACTAGTCCTCCCCATGCGGAGCATGGGGAGGGGGACCATGTGAAACATGGTGGAGGGGTAATTGCCGATGAATCAGAGGATCAGGCGCGAGACGGAAGAAGCCTGCGCCACTACCCCTCCACCACCCTTCGGGTGGTCCCCCTCCCCACCGCTTCGCGGCAGGGAGGACGAGCGATCAGAACTTCTGCTGGCGCTCGTAGAGGCTCTTGTAATGCTGGATCCGGGTCACGCGAAGTCCCGGCATTCCCGAGCGGTCGACCGCCCGCTGCCACGAGGCGAATTCCTCCAGCGTGAGGCCGTAGCGCGCGCAGGCCTCGTCGACGCTGAGCAGGCCGCCATTGACCGCGGCGACCACCTCGGCCTTGCGGCGAACCACCCAGCGGGTCGTCGAAGGCGGCGGCAGCGAATCGAGAGTCAGCGGCTCCCCCAGCGGGCCGATGACCTGCGCCGGGCGCTGAGGCGCCCGCTCGATCCTGTCGTATTCGAGAACGTTCACGGACATTTTATCTCCTGCCTCCCTTCGCTCCGCCTTAGGCGGCAGGCGTTGAAGGAAGGCTGAAACCCCAAGGTAAACGCGGCGGTCATTTCAGTTGACGAGCCCTTGCATGGCGAAGGCGGGATTGAAGCAGCCGCGTTGCGCCGCCACCGCCTCGCGCCATGCCGGCCCGGCGAGAAGGATCTCGGCAATCGGATCGGGACAGGAGGCCTCCGGTGCCGTCGAAGCGGCCGCCCGGGCCGATGCCGCAGGCATCGAGTCGCGCTGGGTGCGCAACGTGGCGACCAGCATGCTGAAATCCAGGCCCGCGGGCGCCCGGCTCGCAAACCTCTGCTCGGCCCGTCGGAAGAAGCTCAAATCCATGGCCGCCCTTCTAGCGGGCAGGGTCTAAGACGCGGTTAAGGGGCCATTAGGCTTGGCTTTACCGAGGTTAATTCGCCCGGTTGGACCGTCGGCAAATCGTCCTACCCATCCGTTCGGGCTGAGCCTGTCGAAGCCCTTTCTTCGTTCAGAGAAACAACGGGGAAGGCCCTTCGACAGGCTCAGGGCGAACGGATGTCGACGACTCGATCTCGACATCCAACGCCTCAGGCTGGGCTTTACCCGGCTCACTCCTTATGTATCGCCCGCCATGATCGCCGATTTCCAGCTCAACCGCCCGCCTGCCGAAGCCCGGATCGTCGTCGCCATGTCCGGCGGAGTCGACAGCTCGGTCGTCGCCGCTTTGGCCGCGCGCACCGGCGCGGAAGTGATCGGGATCACGCTCCAGCTCTACGACCATGGCGAGGCGGTCGGCCGCTCCAGGACCTGCTGCGCCGGCCGCGACATATACGATGCCAAGACCGTCGCCGAGCGGCTCGGGATCGCCCATTACGTCTTCGACTACGAGACCCGCTTCCGGGACAGCGTCATCGAGCGCTTCGCCGACGAATATGCCCGGGGCCGGACCCCCATTCCCTGCGTCTCGTGCAACCAGTCGGTCAAGTTCACCGACCTGCTCGCCCTCGCCCGCGATCTCGGCGCCGACTGTCTCGCCACCGGCCATTACGTTCGCCGGATCGTCGGGCCCAAGGTTCCGGAGCTCCACCGCGCCGCCGATCCGGCGCGCGACCAGAGCTATTTCCTGTTCGCGACCACCCGCGAGCAGCTCGATTACCTCCGCTTCCCGCTCGGCGGCCTGCCCAAGCCGGCGGTTCGCGAGCTCGCGCGCGAGCTCGGCCTGATGGTCGCGGACAAGCCCGACAGCCAGGACATCTGCTTCGTCCCGAACGGCGACTATGCGTCGGTGGTGAAGAAGGTTCGGCCGGAGGCGGCCCAGCCGGGCGACATCGTCGACATGGAAGGGCGGGTTCTCGGAGCGCATCGCGGGCTGATCCACTTCACCGTCGGCCAGCGCCGCGGCCTCGAGATCGGAGGGCAGTCCGAGCCCCTCTACGTCGTTCGCCTCGAGCCGGAGGCGGGGCGGGTCGTGGCGGGGCCCAGGGCGGCGCTGGCCGTCCGCGCGGCGCGGCTGTCGGGGCTCAACTGGCTCGGCGAGGACCAGAGCGACGGGCTCACCGCCAAGGTCCGCTCGATGGCGCGCCCGGCGCCGGCCCGCTTCGAAGGAGACGAAATCCGCTTCGAGACTCCGGAATATGGAGTCGCTCCCGGCCAGGCGGCGGTCCTCTACGAAGGATCGAGAGTGCTTGGCGGCGGCTGGATCGAGGAGACTGTGCCGGCGCAGCTGGAGCCGGCCTGACCGCTCACCGCCGTCCGCGCCGGGCGATCGCGTAGAGGATCGTGCCCGCGGCGACGAGGATGAGAAGCATTCGCCAGCTAGGCCAGGCGGACTGGGCGGCCGCCCAGATGCAGACGGCGACGGCGGCGGCGATCATGATCCACGTCGCAGGACCTGCCGAGGTCCCGGCGGAAGCCGGGACCTCGGGGAGACCCGCCGAGACTTCTCGACCTGAGGTCCCGGCTTCCGCCGGGATGACGGGCGCGGGCTTGGCCAGCGAGGCGATGCTGATCGAGTAGACGAACATCCGGGCCAGGGTCGACACCACGGCCAGCCAGACGAAGCTGCCGCTCAGCGCCAGCACGGCGATCAGGGCGCCCATGAACGCCACCGAGTTGGCGGGGGTCGCGAATCGGGGACTGACCCCGCCGAACCAGGCGGGGAGAAGTCCGTCGCGGCCCATGGCGTAGCTGGTCCTGGAGGTTCCGGTGAGGCCTCCGCTTATATTGCCGAGCAGCGAGAAGACCGCCGCGGCGACGAGCAGCAGGCCGCCGGCCGGCCCCATCAGGGCCTCGCCGAATGCGACCATCGGGGCGTCGCCGCCCGCGCCCGGCTCCATCACCGCGACGTAGGAGAGCTGGACGAGGAAATAGAGCAGCGCCGTTCCGCCGATTGTCGCGAGCAGGGCGCGGGGGATGTTGCGAGTCGGGTCGGACGTCTCGCCCGCCGGAGTGACGCTGTTCTCGAAACCGATGAAGGCATAGAGGATGAGCAAGGCCGCAGCCTCGAGATCGGAGAGCGGCGGCACGCCCGACGGCGTTTCGATCGTCCCGCCCGCCACGACCAGGCCCAGGATCGCGACGAACAGCAAGGGCGCGGCCTTGAGCAGCGTCAAGGCGTCGATCAGCTGGACCGCCCGCCGGACTCCGACGATGTTCACCCAGATCAGCAGCCCGGAGACGGCGAGGATGATCACGGCTCGGGGCAGGCCGGAGCCGAGCGCCGGCCAGAGCACCGCCAGATAGGTGACCAGGACCGTCAGGTTGGCGGCCAGCGCGGTGGCCCGGGCGACATAATAGACCCATCCGGCCTGGAAGGCCGCGGCGGGGCCGAAGGCGGCGGCGTAGACGACCGGTCCCCCGGAGACCGGGTGCCGCGCGGCCACCCTTGCGAAGGGCAAAGCGACGACCAAGACGAGCAGCCCGAACAGCGGGAAGAGAAAGGGGCTGAACGCTCCGAAGCGGTCGTAGAGCGTCCCCGGGAGGGCGAAGATCCCGGCGCCGACCATTCCGTTGAACGACAGGAAAGCCGAGCCGAGGAAGCCGATGTCGCGGCGGAGGGGTTCATCCTTGGTCGCGGTCATTGATGCCCTCCAACCTTGCGCCGCCGGGACCTTGGCGGGCCCTCCGTCAAGAGGCAAGCGCCGGGTTCGGTTCGCTCCCTTCGACGTCAGGGTGAGGGCGGCGGTGAGGGCTGTCGCCTATCCCGACGACGCCAGCCGGGTCGCCGTGATCGGTCGATCCGGTCCGCTAACATTAATCAAGGCGCTTCGGGTGGTCCCCGCCGGCCCGCCTGTGTTAGCAAGCCCTGGGGACTTGGGGGGTAGATTGCGCAGGCTCGTCACGATCGATCTGCCGCGGCTGCTGTCGCGCCGGCTGCCGAGGCCGGTGACCGAGCTCGCAGTCGGGGTCGGGGTGACCGCCTTCTTCGTCGCCGTTCGACTCGCCATCGCCCCGCTGCTCGGAGAGGTGGCCCCGTTCGCCCTCGGGGTCATCGCCGTCGTCCTTGCCGCCCTCCTCGGCGGCTGGCGCAGCGGCCTCGTCTCCATGGTGCTCGGGACGGCCCTCATCTGGTATCTGGTCCTGCCGCCCAGTCTAAGCTTCGCCCTCGAGAACGGGTCGACGGCGCTGGCGCTGGCCGCCGGGGCCTTCACCGAAGGTGTCATCCTGCTCGCCCTCGGCCTCTACCAGCGCGAAGTTCGCGCCGGGCAGCTCGAGCGGGCCCGGCGGATCAGCTTCCTCGGCCATGCCCTCAAGGAAATGGACCACCGCACCAAGAACAATTTCCAGATCGTCACCAGCCTCCTCACCCTTCAGGCGAACCGCTCGCCGAACCACGAGGTCAAGGACGCCCTGAACGAGGCCGCCGAGCGGCTGAAGGCGGTGGCCGCCGTCTACGACGCGCTCGCGCCGAGCGGCCAGGGCCTGGCCTCGGTCCGGCTTCAGGATCAGCTCCAGGAGATTTGCGATCAGATAAGGCGCGGGATCCTGCCCGACGGAATCAGCCTGTCGACGGAGTTCGAGCCGATCGTGGTACCGCACGAGAGCGCGGTAGCGATCGGGATCATCGTCAACGAACTGGTCACCAACGCCTGCAAGCACGCCTTCGGAGACAAAGGCGGATCGATCCGGGTGAAAGCGTCGCGGGACGGCGACGCCGCCGTCATCGAGGTCGCGGACGACGGCCGCGGCTTCGTGGCGGGCGCGGCCAAGCCCGGGCTTGGAAGCCGCCTGGTCACCGCCTTCCTTCAGCGGCTGAAGGCGAGGAGCGACGTCCAGTCGTCGCCCGAGGGGACCACGCACCGAATCCGGATCCCGCTCGCCTGATGCCGGTCAGGAGCGCCGGGATACTGCTCTACCGCCGCGATCCGGACGGGCTCAGGCTGCTGCTCATCCACCCCGGCGGTCCCTTCTGGCGCGGGAAGGACGAAGGCGCTTGGATGATCCCGAAAGGCACGGTCGAGCCGGGCGAGGACCCGCTCGCCGCCGCTCTTCGCGAGTTCGAAGAGGAATTGGGCGCGAAACCCGAGGGAGAGCCCCGGCCGCTGTGCGAGGTCCGGCAGGCCGGCGGGAAATGGGTCGAGGCCTTCGCCCTCGAGGGGGATTTCGACCCGGCGCAGCTGAGGAGCAACGAATTCACGATCGAATATCCGCCCAGGAGCGGGAGCTTCCGGGCGTTTCCCGAGGTGGACGAGGCGCGCTGGTTCACCCTCCCCGAGGCGAGGGGGAGGATATTGAGGAGCCAGGCGCCGATCGTGGACGCTCTGGAGGCGGATCTGGACGACACGTCATCCCTGCAAAAGCCGGGACCTCGGGACAAGTAGGCTCGGCGGTCTCCCGACGCCCCGGCTTCCGCCGGGGTGACGGGGTCAAAAGCTCAGCACGCCCTCGATCACCGTCACGCACCGGCCCCCCAATATGGCCCGGTCCCCGTCGCGCCGGCACTCGACCCGCCCGCCCCGGCGGCTGGCCTGGAACGCGGTGAAGCTCTCCCGCCCGAGGCGCTCGGCCCAGAAGGGGGTGAGCGCGGCATGGGCGGAGCCCGTCACCGGATCCTCGTCCACGCCCCAGGCGGGGACGAAGACCCGGCTGACGACGTCATGCCCGCCGCTTCCCGGGGCGGTGGCGATGGCCATATAGTCGATCCCGGCGAGCCGCTTCATGTCGGGCGCAAGCGCCCTGACCGCCGCTTCGTCGGCGAAGAGCAGGATGGCGACTCCCTCGGATCCTTCGTAGCTCAGGTACAGCTCCGGCGCGGCGGAGTCGCTGGCGCCGTCATGGGTGATGATGTCGACGATGCCCGCCCCGTCGCGGCCGACGATGTCGCGCAGCTGCTCTTCCGTGGCGGCCCTGCAGCGGGTCTGCGGCAGATCCAGCCGGTACCCGTCCCCGTCGCGGCGGACGACCAGGATTCCCGACTGCCGCGTCCGGAAGCTCAGCGCCTCGCGGTCGCCGAGCAGGACGTGGCCGCTGGCGAGGGTCGCATGGCCGCACAACGCCACCTCGACCGTCGGGGTGAACCAGCGCAGCTCGTAATCCGCTTCGCCGCCGGCGGCCGGCACCGTGAAGGCGGTTTCGGAGAGATTATTCTCCTGCGCGATCGCCTGGAGCGTCTCGTCGGGCAGCCATTGCTCAAGCGGCACGATCGCGGCGGGATTGCCGGTGAAGGCGCGGTCGGCGAAGGCGTCGACCTGGACGAGGCGAAGCTGGGGCATAGGATCTCCTTCGTTGGTCCTTCGATACGCCGGGTCGACTTCGCTCGCCGGCTACTCAGGATGAGCGGAGGCATCAATATGCCCGTCTCCCGCTCATCCTGAGTAGGGGCTGGCTTGGCGAAGTCCCGTCTCGAAGGACCGTCAGCCCGTCTCCCCCGCCGTCAAGTCGGTCTCCGCAAGCTTGTTTCCGGGCTGGTCGACCTGGCCTTCGGGATCGATGTGGATGAGGATCTCGACGCCCGGGAACTCCGCCTCGAGCTTGTGCTCGACCTCGTCCATCACCCGGTGCGCCTCGGCGACGCTCATCGCCGGATCGACCCAGACGTGGAACTGGACGAAATCGCGGGCCCCGCTGGTCCGGGTCCTGAGGTCGTGAAGGCCCTTCAGCGCCGGATGGCGGGCGGCGACCTCGACGAAGCGGCGGCGCTTCTGCTCGGGCCATTCCCGGTCCATCAGCTGGTCGACGGCCCGGCTCGAGGCCCGCCATGCGCCCCAGAGGAGCCACAGGGCGATGAGTATCCCGAAGACGGGGTCGGCTCCCGTGACTCCGAGATACTGGTCGAGGACGAGCGCGGCGATCACCGCAAGGTTGAGCAGGAGATCGCTCTGATAGTGGACATGGTCGGTCTCGATGGCGACCGAGCCGGTGCGGGCGATGATCCGGCGCTGGTAGGTCAGCAGGCCCAAAGTTGCGAGGATGGCGACGACCGACACGGCGATTCCATATTCCGCATTGGCCGTCTCCTCGCCGCCGAGCAGCCGCTGAAGAGCGCGCCAGCCGATCCCGAGCGCCGAGAAAGCGATGATTCCGACCTGGGCGAGCGCCGCCAGAGCTTCCGCCTTGCCATGGCCGAAGCGGTGATCGAAGTCGGCGGGGGCGGCGGCGATCCTGACTCCGTAGAGCGTGATCAGCGAGGCGAGCAGGTCGAGGCCGGTATCGGCGAGCGAGCCGAGCATCGCGACCGAGCCGGTCGCCCAGGCCGCATAGCACTTGAGAAGCAGAAGGAAGAGCGCGGTGGCGACGCTGGCGAGCGCCGCCCGGGTGGCCAGCGACCCGTACGCCAGGTGATTCGGACGGGCGCCGGTCACGGGTAGAGCAGCCCTTCGCTCCATCCCTCCCCGGTTCGGATGAAGAGACGGCGTTCGTGCAGCCGGTGGGCTCGGTCGCTCCAGAACTCGATCCGCTCCGGGGCCACCCGCCATCCGGACCAGCGGGGCGGCCTCGGCACCTCGCCGCCCTCGAAACGGCGCCGGGCCTCCTCGAAGCGCCCTTCGAATATCGTCCGCGCCTCGAGCGGGCGGGATTGATCGGACGCCCAGGCGCCGAGCTGCGAGTCGCGGCCGCGGGTCGCGAAATAGGAGTCGGCCTCGGCGCCGGTCACCGCCTCGACAGGCCCTTCGATCCGGACCTGGCGGCGAAGCGACTTCCAGTGGAAGAGCAGCGCCGCGTTCGGATTGGCGGAGAGCTCCCCCCCCTTGCGGCTGTCGAGATTGGTGTAGAAGACGAAGCCGCGCTCATCGTGGCCCTTCATCAGCACCATTCGAACCGAGGGGCGGCCCTGGGCGTCCGCAGTCGCCAGCGCCATGGCGGTGGGGTCGTTCGGCTCGGCGAGCCGGGCCTCGGCCAGCCATTCCTCGAACAAAGCATGCGGGTCGTCGGCCATCGTTGCTCCCTTGCCGTTTGTCCCGGGCAGGCACAACTCCCCGTCACCCCGGGAGGGAACCCATCAAAGTAATACTTTGATGGGAACCCGAAGCCGGGACCTCAGGACGATAAGTCTCGGCGGGTCTCCCCGAGGTCCCGGCTTTCGCCGGGATGACGGCTTGTACCTCCCGAGTGCGTTACCCATCTGATACAGCGCATTCATAACGCACCAGTGGACTTTTGCACCGGTCTGGAGAACGAAGCAGAACGATGGCGGACCTCTATGCACAGCTGGGCGTGAAGCGCGACGCGGGCGAGGCCGAGATCAAAAAGGCCTATCGAAAGCTCGCCAAGGAGCTTCATCCCGACAAGAACAAGGGCAATCCCGACGCCTCGGAGCGCTTTTCCAAGGTGACCCGGGCCTATGACATCCTCACCGACAAGGACAAGCGCGCCCGCTACGACCGCGGCGAGCTCGACGAGGACGGCAATCCGCGCGCGCCCTTCGGCTTTGGCGGCGGTCCGACGGGCCGGCCGGGACCGGGAGGCGCCGGCTTCGGCCGGACTCCCGGGCCGGATTTCGGGGGCGGCGAGGAGATCGACCTTTCGGACCTGTTCGACGGGCTGTTCAGCGGCAATGCCGGCCAGCGGCGAGCGGCGCCGGGCGGCTTCGGCGGATTCGGGGGTTTCGGCACCCGCCGCCCGGCGCCGCCTCCCGAGAAGGGGGCCGACAACGCCTACCGGCTGCCGATCAGCTTCGAAGACGCCGCGGCTCTGAAGGAGCAGCGGGTGACGCTTGCCGGCGGCAAGACGATTTCGATCAAGCTTCCGCCCGGGGTCGAGGAAGGGACCAAGATCCGGCTCGCCGGCCAGGGGCAGGCCGGTCCCGGAGGCAATGGCGACGCGATCGTCGCCATCTCGATCAAGCCGCACCGCTTCTTCACCCGCGACGGCGACAATATCCGCCTCGATCTTCCGATCTCGCTGGACGAGGCGGTGCTCGGAGCCAAGGTCAAGGTGCCGACCGTCGATGGACCGGTGATGCTCAGCGTCCCGGCCGGGACCAGCTCCGGCAAGGTCCTCCGCCTCAAAGGCAAGGGCTTCACGGCCAAAGGCGGCCAGCGCGGCGACCAGCTCGTGACATTGATGGTCGATATTCCGGCCGACGATTCCGAGCTCAGGCGCTTCGTCGAGGGATGGAGTCGGAAGGGCGCAGGAAACCCTCGGGCGGCTCTGGGCGTCTAGAGGCTCGTGCAGCCGACCATTTCCCCCGAATCCCCCGAAGCCAGGCGTAAGCGGCTCGCGGCCGCGAAGGCGCGGTTCGGGCGAATCCGTCACAACATGCGGCCCGGCCAATACGGCTTCGAGGTCATGAAAAGGGTCGGAATCGGCACCTATAACGACGGTTTCATCCACGCCGGCAACCTCGCCTATCTGGCGCTGATGACGGTCTTCCCGTTCGTGATCGTCGCGGCCGCCGCGGCTCGACTGTTCGGCCAGACCGAGGGCGGGCTTCAGGCGGTCGTCGCCCTGCTCCGTACCATGCCGCCGGACGTCGCCGACGTGCTCAGGAAGCCGATTGCCGACGTGCTTCAGGCGCGCTCGGGCAACCTGCTGTGGCTTGGCGCCCTCGTCGGCCTGTGGACGACGGGGAGCTTCATCGAGACGATCCGCGACATCCTGAGGCGCGCCTACGGAGTGACGGGCGGAGCGCCCTTCTGGGAATATCGCCTTGGCTCGATCGGACTGATCGTCGCGTCGGTGATCCTGATGCTGGTGTCGTTCAGCGCGTCCATATTGCTCGCCTCGGTCGAGCAGTTCATCCGGACGGCCCTGCCCTGGGCGGACGATGTGCTCGGCCTGCTCGCTTTGTTCAGGATCGTCCCGGCGCTGATCCTGTTCGGCTCCGTCTACCTGATCTTCATGTCGCTCACTCCGCGGCGCTACCGGCGAATGAAGTGCCGCAAATGGCCGGGCGCCCTGTTCGTCACCTGTTGGTGGATCGCGACCACGGCGCTGCTTCCGGTGGCGCTCTCCAGCCTGGGCGGCTACGACCTGACCTACGGCAGCCTGGCCGGCGTCATAATCGCTCTGATTTTCTTTTACATAATCGGCCTCGGGGTGGTTATTGGCGCCCAGCTCAATGCGGCGCTGGCGGAACCGCCCGAGCCGACGGTAGAAGAAGCCAAGCTCGAGCTCGCGGCGGACGAGGCCGCTCAGAAGGCGGAAGCGGCAGGGGAAGAGGCGGACGACGAGGCCGAGGACGAGGCCAAGTTGGACGACGCCGCCGAAGCCGAGGGGGACAAGGTATGACGGGATTGATGGCGGGAACGAGGGGGCTCATCATGGGCCTTGCCAACGACAAGTCGCTGGCCTGGGGGATTTCGAAGCGGCTTGCCGAGCATGGGGCGGAGCTGGCTTTCTCCTACCAGGGCGAGGCTCTGAAGAAGCGTGTCGGGCCGCTCGCCGCCGAGGTGGGATCGGATTTCCTGATCGAATGCGACGTCGCCGACATGGCCGATCTCGACCGCCTGTTCGAGCAGTTGAAGACGCGCTGGGAAACGATCGACTTCGTCGTCCATGCCATCGGCTTCTCCGACAAGAACGAGCTTCGCGGCAAATATGTCGACACCAGCCTCGAAAACTTCCTGATGTCGCTGAACATCTCGGCCTACAGCTTCACCGCCGTCGCCCGCCGCGCCCGCGAGATGATGCCCAACGGCGGAGCGCTCGTCACCCTGACCTATTACGGCGCCGAGAAGGTCATTCCCCACTACAACGTCATGGGCATCGCAAAGGCCGCGCTCGAGGCCAGCGTCAAATATCTCGCGATGGACCTCGGGCCCGAGAATATCCGGGTCAACGCCATCTCCGCCGGCCCGATCAAGACCCTGGCGGCGAGCGGGATCGGCGACTTCCGCTACATCCTCAAGTGGAACGAATATAACGCTCCGCTTCGCCGGAACGTCACGATCGAGGACGTCGGCGGCGCCGGCCTCTATCTCCTTTCCGACCTCGCCTCCGGCGTGACCGGCGAGATCCACCACGTGGACGCCGGCTACAACGTCGTCGGGATGAAAGCGGAGGACGCGCCGGACATCGCCACGACGTGAGCCTGTCGGTGAGGCCGGAGACCGGCGGGGACGCCGACGCGATCCGGGCGGTGCATCTCCAGGCCTTCCCAGCCGCCGCCGAGGCCGATCTCGTCGCTCGTCTTCGCGAAGATCGCGACTCGCGCATTTCGCTCATCGCCGATCCCGCCGCCGGGGCGGCCGCCTATGCGCCCGCCTTCGGCGCGGCCGGAGGTCCGGAGTGAGCTTCAACAGCTTCGGCCGGGTCTTCCGCTTCACCACCTGGGGCGAAAGCCATGGCCCGGCAATCGGCGCGGTGGTGGACGGCTGCCCGCCCGGGATCGCCCTCGGCGAATCGGACATACAGCCCTGGCTCGACCGGCGCCGGCCGGGACTTTCGCCGAACACCTCCCCGCGGCGGGAGCCGGACCGGGTGCGGATCCTCTCCGGCACCTTCCACGGCCGGACGACCGGAACCCCGATCAGCCTCGTCATAGAGAATGTCGACGCGCGTCCGGCGGATTATCAGGATATGCCGCCCCGCGCCGGCCACGCCGACGCCGCCTATCAGGCGAAATACGGCCTTCGCGACCCGCGCGGCGGCGGCCGCGCCTCGGCCCGGGAGACGGCGGCGCGGGTCGCGGCCGGGGCCGTCGCCCGGCGGGTCATCCCGGAGGTGGAGATCGCCGCCCGGATCGTCGAAATCGGCGGATCGTCCGATGAGGCGCGGTGGGAGGCGCTGCTCGGCGAGGCGCGCTCGGCGGGAAGCTCGCTTGGAGCGATCGTCGAGTGCGTCGCCGACGGCGTTCCCGCGGGCTGGGGGGCGCCCGTCTACGGCAAGCTCGATGCCGACTTCGCCGCCGCTTTGATGTCGATCAACGCCGTCAAGGCGGTTGAAGTGGGCGCCGGTTTCGAAGCGGCGCGGCTTCGGGGCGAGGACAATGCCCGTGCCGCTCTCGCCGGTGGGATCACCGGGGGG
>DASVSX010000073.1:0-4639 GCA_036387875.1 Allosphingosinicella sp.
CCGGACTCCGCCCACCGCGGGCGCCGTCACGGTCAGCACCCCGCCATGGGTGGAATCGTAGGTGTAGTCGGTGACGTTGCCGCGCGCGTCGGTGGCGCTGTTGGGCTGGTTGCAGGTGACCGGGTTGGAGCAGGTCGAATCATAGCTCGCCGAGGTGAGGATGGTCGGGCCGGAGCCGCCCTTCGGCACGGCGACCGTCTGGGTGACGTTGCCGCGGGCGTCGTAGCTATGCTCGACGTAATTGCCCTCGTGAGCGGTGGTGCGCTTGGGCCGGCCGCTCGAGTCGTAGGTGAAGCTGGTGGTGTGGCTGAGCGGGTCGGTGACCGATGTCGGGCGGCCGATCGTGAGGTCGGAGACGATCGTCGACGACTGGCTGAGGGCGTTGGTCACCGTCATCGTCGCAATGCTTCCGGAGACGCTCCTCGAATAATTGGTCGTGACGCCCTCGTTCGTCACCGACGTGACCACGCCTCCGCTCAGCGAGGCGCTGAGCGTGTCCGACGACGCTCCGGGGCGCCGGATCGCGTAGCTGGTCGAGCCGCTGGTCACCCGCCACACCCGCCCGCCCTGGTCGGTGACGTCGGTCACACCGGCCGACGGATAGGAATAGCTGACGCTTGCGAGCGGCGAGCTTCCCGCCGCATTGTTGTAGAAGCTCGCGCCGGTGCGCTTGTGGAAGTCCGGCGACACCGGGCCGGTTCCGCCCGTGCCGGCGGCATAAGCGAAGCGGATCTCGTAGCCGAAGCTGTTGGCCACCGAAGCGATCCGGGCGACGTTCTGGCAGACGGTCGAATCCGGCCCGCCCGGCGAGACGCAGCGGACGTAGAATTCGTAGTTGATCGTCACCGTCTTGCCGTCGGGCGAGGTGATATTGGTCGGCAGGAGCAGGCAGTCGGTCCGGATGCCGTCGCAATAAAGCGGGTCGTTGCCCGGGCTCGGATCGGTGAATTCGATCCGGGTGCCGTCGGGCGAGCGGTAGAAATATTGGGCTCCGCTTCCGGTGAGCGAGGCGCCCCGGCTCTCGGCGGCCGGGAACAGGTCCCGGCGCGTGTTGAAGGTGACGGAATTGCCTCCCGGCGACATTTGGAAGACGATATGGTCCCACTGGCTCGAGCCTCTGGCGCCGAAGCCTCCGATCGCTCCGAGCATCCGCAGAAGTGCGAGCTCCGAATCGCCCGAGCCGATCGAGCCTTCGGCGAAGCTGGCCAGGAAATCGCCCTTGACCAGGTCGACCCCGTTGGAATCGAGGTTGCGGTAGGTCGGGGCGGTCTGCGCCGAGGCCGGGGCGGCGGTCAGGCCGCAGCAGGCGGTTCCGGCGAGCAGGGCGCAAGCCAGGGCTTTCGCCCGGATGGACGTCGTCTTCATTTCTCGTCTCCAAAACCTGTCCCGGGCTCGATCCCGGATTCGACGCGGCTCGCCGGAGCCTCATCGGGCGCCGGGATCCTCACGGGGGCGGCGGGTTGGCGGACCCCGTCGTCGTCTTCGCAATTCGGTTGTCCGCCTTGTCGAAGGCGTAGTTGGTAGCGACGTTGTTGTTCACCGTTCCGCTCCGCTCGGTGCGGACCAGCCGGCCGCGGGCGTCGTAGCGATGGACGATGGTCTCGGCCGCCATCGCCGCCGAAGCCGCGATCGTCGCGGCGCCGGCCGCGATCAGCGCCAATCTGTTCCTTCGTCCCATCGCCCGCCTCCGTTTCTGGAACAGAGATAGAACATCAGTTTGGATTGTGCAAATCCTATTTCACATAAGAAGATACCTATTTGATCCGAAATGGCGGAAGTTCGGCCGGGCGGCGCCCGCGGCGTGGCCGGGGTCGGGCCAGTGATCGATTTTCCCGCTCGAACTGAGCAACTTTCCTCGTTTCCGCCGATGACGCCCGGAGCCTAGCGTCGCCCGAAACAAGGGAGAGGCGAGGATATGGACGCGAAGACCGGTGAAATGGGCGGCTGCCCGATGGCCAAGCCGACGACCGTCCGATCGCTTCTCGGGCGGACCAACCGCGACTGGTGGCCCGAAGCGCTTCCGCTCGAGATCCTCAACCAGGGCGGGCTCTCGCCCGATCCGATGGGCGCCGACTTCGATTATGCCGAGGCGTTCGAGGGGCTCGATTATCGGGCGCTCAAGGACGACCTCAAGGCGCTGATGACCGACAGCCGGCCCTGGT
Source organism: Allosphingosinicella sp. (assembly GCA_036387875.1). Taxonomy (GTDB): domain Bacteria; phylum Pseudomonadota; class Alphaproteobacteria; order Sphingomonadales; family Sphingomonadaceae; genus Allosphingosinicella. The sequence goes on from DASVSX010000073.1 coordinate 2,163, forward strand.
GGCCCGCCGATTACGGCCATTACGGGCCGCTGTTCATCCGAATGGCCTGGCACGCCGCGGGCACCTACCGGACGGCGGACGGGCGCGGCGGCGCCAACAGCGGCCAGCAGCGCTTCGCGCCCCTGAACTCCTGGCCCGACAACGGCAATCTCGACAAGGCGCGGCGGCTGCTCTGGCCGGTCAAGCGCAAATACGGCAAGCATATCAGCTGGGCCGATCTGTTCATCCTGGCCGGCAACGTCGCCATCGAATCGATGGGCGGCCCGGTCCTCGGCTTCGGCGGCGGGCGGAGGGACGTGTTCGAGCCGGAGCGCGACATCTACTGGGGCTCCGAGGAGCAGTTCGTCGGCCACCCGGACAACAAGACCCGGATCATGCCCGAGGAGGCGCTCGAGCTCGAGCATCCGCTCGCCGCGATCCAGATGGGCCTCATCTACGTCAATCCCGAAGGCCCCGGCGGAGTGCCCGACCCGCTCCAGTCGGCGCGCGACATCAAGATCACCTTCGAGCGGATGGCGATGAGCCACGAGGAGACGGTGGCGCTCACCGCCGGCGGCCACACGTTCGGAAAGGCGCACGGCGCCGGCGATCCGAGCCTGGTCGATTCCGCCCCCGAGGCGGCCGACATCGCGCTCCAGGGCCTGGGTTGGGCGAGCGCCCACGAAAGCGGGTTCGGCGAGCATACGATCACCAGCGGGATCGAGGGGTCCTGGGTGAACACGCCGACCGAGTGGTCGGAGAATTATTTCCGGCTCCTGCTCGACTATGAATATGAGCTCGTCCGCTCGCCCGCGGGCGCCAGGCAATGGCAGCCGATCGGCCAGCGCGAGGAGGACATGGCCCCGGCCGCTCACGATCCCTCGAAGCGGGTCCCGACGATGATGACCACCGCCGACATGGCGCTTCGCGAGGACCCCGAATTCCGCGCGATCTCCGAGCGGTTCCGGGCCGACCACGAGGCGTTCAAGGATGCATGGGCGAGAGCCTGGTTCAAGCTCACCCACCGCGACATGGGCCCGAAGGTCCGTTACCTCGGGCCGGAAGTCCCGGCCGAAGACCTGATCTGGCAGGACCCGGTTCCGCCCGGAAGCGCGCCCTCCGGCACCGAAATCGAGGCCTTCAAGTCCAGGATTCTCGGGGCCGGCTTCAGCATCGGCCAGCTCGTCAAGACCGCCTGGGCGTCGGCCTCGACCTATCGCCGCTCGGACCATCGCGGCGGCGCCAACGGCGCCCGGATCCGGCTCGAGCCGCAAGCCGGCTGGGCCGTCAACGAGCCGGAGGAGCTGGGCCGGATCCTCGCCCGCATCGACGAGCTGCGCGGATCGCTTTCGATGGCCGATGCGATCGTCCTTGCCGGCACCGCGGCGGTCGAGAAGGCGGCGAGGGACTCCGGCTTCGCCGTGGAAGTGCCGTTCCAGGGGGGCCGAGGCGACGCCACCCAGGACTGGACCGACGCCGAGAGCTTCGCGGTGATGGAGCCGGCCGCCGATGGCTTCCGCAACTACCTCAAGACCAAGCATTCGGTCCGGACGGAGGAGCTCCTCCTCGACAAGGCGTCCCTGCTCGGCCTGTCAGTCCCCGAAATGGCGGTGCTGCTCGCGGGCCTCCGCGTGCTCGGCGCCAACCACGGCGACAAGCCCGAGGGCGTGTTTACGACCCGCAAGGGCCAGCTGACCAACGACTTCTTCGTCAACCTGCTCGACAACGACACTTTCTGGAAGGTGATCGACGAGAGCGGCGACGAGGAGTTCATCGGCTACGACCGCGGCGGCCAGGAAGACAGGTGGCGCGCCACGCGCACCGACCTCATCTTCGGCTCCAACAGCCAGCACCGCGCGGTTGCCGAGGTTTATGCCGAGAAGGGCCACGAGGAGAAGTTCGTCCGCGACTTCATCCATGCCTGGACCAAGGTCATGAACGCGGATCGCTTCGACCTGCCGCAGGACACGGCGAAAGCCGAGCCGATCGGCATCGCCGAGCCGGCCTGAATGCAGCGGGGCTCCTGCGTTCGCGGGAGCCCCTTATTTCAGTTCCGCGGCGATTCTCCGCAGCGCATCCGCCAGCAGGCGGAACTCCTCCTCGCGCGGGCTGGAGCGGCGCCACACCAGGGCAATCCTGCGAAACCCCTGCTTCGAGCGCAGGGGACGCGCTTCCACCCGCGTGCCCTTGAGGATACCGGCGTCGATCGCCATCGCCGGCACGAACGTCAGCCCCAGGCCATTGTCGACCATCTGCACCAGGGTGTGCAGCGACGTACCCATCATGGTCGCCTCGGCGCGCATTTCCGGCCGGTTGCACGCGGCCAGCGCCTGATCCTTCAGGCAATGACCGTCCTCCAGCAGCAACAGCCGGTGCTCGTCGATGGCGGCGCCCTCGATCGCCGGACTGGGCGGCGCTTCGCCTTTGGGAAAGGCGACGAACAGCCGGTCCTCGAACAGGACGTCCTGGTCGATGTCCCCGCACGCAAACGGCATCGC
>DASVSX010000074.1:0-4648 GCA_036387875.1 Allosphingosinicella sp.
TGCATCGCAGCAAAGCCCCTGCTAGGGCGCCCGCGACCTGACCCGAGGCGCCGAGCGCGCTTCATATCATGGGTCAAATTCCGATCTGGGAGTAGAGGCGCGCGTGGAGAATTCCGGCGGCATTCAGGCAAGTCTGGCGGGGCGTTACGCGATGGCCCTGTTCGAGCTGGCCCGCGACGAGCGGCAGCTGGAGGCGGTCGGCGCGAGCCTCGCCTCGCTGAAGCAGGCGCTCGCCGATTCGGACGACCTTCGGTCCCTCACCACGAGCCCGCTGACCCGGCGCGACGACGCACTGAAGGGCGTTGCCGGCCTTTCGGAGGCGATGCGGCTCGACCCGATCACCACCAATTTCCTCGGCGTGCTCGCCCAGAACCGGCGGCTCGGCCAGCTCGGCGGGATCATCCGCAACTTCAACCTGCTCGCCGCCCTCCACCGCGGCGAGGTCACCGCCGAGGTGGTCTCCGCCCATCCGCTGGACGAATCCCAGGTCGCCGCCCTCAAGTCCAATCTCAAGAGCCGGCTCGGCCGCGACGTGGCCGTTGATCTGAGCATCGATCCCACCATCTTGGGCGGGCTGGTCGTGAAGATCGGCTCCCAGATGATCGACGGCTCCATCCGAACCAAACTCAATACCCTCGCGCAAGCGATGAAAGGCTGAAAATGGACATCCGCGCCGCTGAAATCTCCAAGGTCATCCGCGATCAGATCGCGAGCTTCGGTACCGACGCCGAAGTCTCCGAGGTCGGGACCGTTCTCTCGGTCGGCGACGGCATCGCCCGGATCTACGGCCTCGACAACGTCCAGGCCGGCGAGATGGTGCAGTTCGACGGCGACGTCAAAGGCATGGCCCTGAACCTCGAGGCCGACAACGTGGGCGTCGTCATCTTCGGCAACGACAGCGCGATCCGCGAGGGCGACACCTGCCGCCGCACCGGAACCATCGTCGACGTCCCCGTCGGCAAGGCGCTTCTTGGACGCGTCGTCGACGGCCTCGGCAATCCGATCGACGGCAAGGGCCCGATCGAGACCACCGAGCGCCGCCGGGTCGAGGTCAAGGCTCCGGGAATCATCCCGCGCAAGTCGGTCCACGAGCCGGTCCAGACCGGCCTCAAGGCGCTCGACGCGCTCGTCCCCGTCGGCCGCGGCCAGCGCGAGCTGATCATCGGCGACCGCCAGACCGGCAAGTCCGCCGTCGCTCTCGACACCTTCATCAACCAGCGCCAGGCCAACCAGGGCGACGACGAGAGCCAGAAGCTCTACTGCATCTACGTCGCCATCGGCCAGAAGCGCTCCACGGTCGCCCAGATCGTCCGAGCGCTCGAAGAGAATGGCGCGATGGAATATTCGATCGTCGTCGCCGCCACCGCCTCCGAGCCGGCCCCGCTCCAGTTCCTCGCGCCCTACACCGGCTGCACGATGGGCGAATATTTCCGCGACAACGGAATGCACGCCGTCATCGTCTACGACGATCTTTCCAAGCAGGCCGTCGCCTACCGCCAGATGTCGCTGCTTCTGCGCCGCCCGCCGGGCCGCGAGGCCTATCCGGGCGACGTCTTCTATCTCCACTCGAGGCTGCTCGAGCGGGCCGCCAAGATGAACGAGGCCAACGGCTCCGGCTCGCTGACCGCTCTTCCGATCATCGAGACCCAGGCGGGAGACGTCTCGGCCTACATCCCGACCAACGTCATCTCGATCACCGACGGCCAGATCTTCCTGGAGACCGAGCTTTTCTACCAGGGCATCCGCCCGGCCATCAACGTCGGCCTCTCGGTGTCGCGCGTCGGCTCCGCCGCCCAGACCAAGGCGATGAAGAAGGTCGCCGGCTCGATCAAGCTCGAGCTCGCCCAATATCGCGAGATGGCGGCCTTCGCCCAGTTCGGCTCCGACCTCGACGCCTCGACCCAGCGGCTTCTCAACCGCGGCGCCCGGCTGACCGAGCTTCTCAAGCAGCCTCAGTTCCAGCCGATGCCGGTCGAGGAGCAGGTCGTCTCCATCTATGCGGGCGTCAACGGCTTCATCGACAACGTGCCGGTCAACGCGGTGACGCGGTTCGAGAGCGCTCTCCTGAGCCACTTCCGGAGCGACCATTCCGACGTGCTCGGCAAGATCCGCGAGACCAAGACGCTGGACGACGATACGGCGGGTCAGCTCAAGACCATCATCGGCGATTTCGCGAAGAATTTTGCCTAGCGATAGCGCGCCCTCCCCCGTCACCCCGGCGAAGGCCGGGGTCCATGAACACGGACGGTGGAGATTTCGAACGACGGTGTTCATGGATTCCGGCCTTCGCCGGAATGACGAAGGAACAGAGGACTAAATGGCCAGCCTCAAGGCGCTCAAAGGGCGGATCGCGTCGGTCAAGTCGACGCAGAAGATCACCAAGGCGATGAAGATGGTCGCCGCCGCCAAGCTGCGCCGGGCGCAGCAGGCCGCGGAGGCCGGCCGTCCCTATGCGACCCGCATGGAGAGCGTGATGGCGAGCCTCGCCTCCAAGGTGACGATCAGCCCGCAAAGCCCGAAGCTCCTCGCCGGGACGGGCCGCGACCAAACGCATCTGCTCGTCGTCGCCACCTCGGACCGCGGCCTCGCCGGAGCCTTCAATTCGAACATCGTCCGAGCGGCCCGCAAGAAGGCCGACGACCTCACCCGCGAGGGCAAGCAGGTCCTCTTCTACCTGGTCGGCCGCAAGGGCCGGGCGGTGATCCAGCGCCTCTACCCGAAGCAGATCATCCACCAGCACGACACCAGCGCGATGAAGTTCGCGAGCTTCGCCGACGCCCAGGCGATCGCCGAAGACCTGGTCGGCCGCTACCAGACCGACGGCATCGACGTCGTCCACCTCTTCTACGCGCGCTTCCAGTCCGCTCTGGTCCAGGAGCCGGTGGGGCAGCAGATCATCCCGGTCACCCTTCCGGCCGGCGGCAATGCGGGCTCCGGCTCGAGCGCGGCGATCGAATATGAGCCGGACGAGGAGGAAATCCTCGCCTCGCTGCTTCCGCGCAACGTCGCCGTCCAGATCTTCCGGGCCCTCCTCGAGAATGCCGCGTCGGAGCAGGGCAGCCGGATGACCGCGATGGACAACGCCACCCGCAACGCCGGAGACATGATCCAGCGCCTGTCGATCGCCTACAACAGGCAGCGCCAGGCGGCGATCACGACGGAGCTGGTGGAGATTATTTCGGGCGCCGAGGCGCTGTAACTAAACCGTCGCCCCGGCGAAGGCCGGGGCCCCAGCGAGTGAAGGGCGCCGCGCTTTTCACCCCCGGGGATCCCGGCCTTCGCCGGGATGACGAAACCAGAAGGAACGAACATGGCCACCGCCGCAACCCAGACCAACAATATCGGCCGAGTCAGCCAGGTCATCGGCGCCGTCGTCGACGTGACGTTCGACAGCGACCTGCCGGAGATCCTGTCGGCGCTGACGACCGACAATAACGGCAACAAGCTGGTGCTCGAGGTCGCCCAGCATCTCGGCGAGTCGACCGTCCGCACGATCGCGATGGACTCCACGGACGGCCTCACCCGCGGCCAGCCGGTCACCGACACCGGCTCGCAGATCCGGGTTCCCGTCGGCCCGATGACGCTCGGCCGGATCATGAACGTCGTGGGCGACCCGATCGACGAGCGCGGCCCGATCGGCCACACCGACACCTCCCCGATCCACCGCGACGCCCCGCTCTTCGTCGACCAGTCGACCGAGACCAGCATTCTGGTGACGGGCATCAAGGTCATCGACCTGCTCGCGCCTTATGCGAAGGGCGGCAAGATCGGCCTGTTCGGCGGCGCCGGAGTGGGCAAGACCGTGCTCATCCAGGAGCTGATCAACAACATCGCCAAGGGCCATGGCGGAACCTCGGTGTTCGCCGGAGTCGGCGAGCGCACCCGCGAGGGCAACGATCTATACCATGAGTTCCTCGAGGCGGGAGTCATCGCCACCGACGCCGACGGCAATCCGACTCCGGAAGGCTCCAAGGTCGCGCTCGTCTTCGGCCAGATGAACGAGCCGCCGGGCGCCCGCGCCCGGGTCGCCCTCTCCGGCCTCACCCAGGCGGAATATTTCCGCGACGTCGAGGGCCAGGACGTGCTCTTCTTCGTCGACAACATCTTCCGCTTCACCCAGGCCGGCTCGGAAGTGTCGGCCCTCCTCGGCCGAATTCCCTCGGCCGTGGGCTACCAGCCGACTTTGTCGACCGACATGGGCGCGCTCCAGGAGCGGATCACCTCGACCAACAAGGGCTCGATCACCTCGGTCCAGGCGATCTACGTGCCGGCGGACGACCTTACCGATCCGGCGCCGGCCACCAGCTTCGCCCACTTGGACGCCACCACCGTTCTGTCGCGCGCCATCTCCGAGCTCGGCATCTACCCGGCGGTCGATCCGCTCGACTCGACCTCGCGCGTGCTCACCGCCCGCACGGTGGGCCAGGAGCATTACGAGACCGCCCGAGCCGTCCAGGAGATCCTTCAGCGCTACAAGTCGCTCCAGGACATCATCGCCATCCTCGGGATGGACGAGCTTTCGGAAGAGGATAAGCTGACCGTCAGCCGAGCCCGCAAGATCCAGCGCTTCCTCTCCCAGCCCTTCCACGTCGCCGAGGTCTTCACCGGAATCCCCGGCAAGTTCGTCCAGGTCGAGGACACCGTCCGC
>DASVSX010000075.1:0-11062 GCA_036387875.1 Allosphingosinicella sp.
GCCCCCTGCCCCCGCTCTGCCGCTCCGCGCGCAGCCAGAGACCTTCGCCCTCCCCGGCCGCGGCGAGGGCCGCGACATCGTCGTTGGTGGAGCGCGTCTCGGCGACCGTCCGGATTGTCACGCCTCAATTCTCCGCGGCAATCGCGAGGAGCGCGTCGTCCACCGCCTTGCTAGCTGCCACCCCTTCCGGAACGTCGTTGGCGTAAGCGGAAAAGATCAAAGTCTGCCCGCTTTTGGCGAGGAGGTAGCCGGAAAGCGCACTCGTCGCGTTGAGGCTACCGGTCTTGGCGAAGATGCGCCCTTCCAACGCAGTGCCCTTGAAGCGACGCGCCAGGGTGCCGTCGACTCCGCCGACCGGCAGGGTGGCCCGGTAGGCATCGCCCCAGGGCTGCTTGCGCGCCCACCCAAGGAACGTGACGATCCCGCGCGGCGAGAAGCGGTTGTAGGTCGACATGCCCGAGCCGTCGGAAAGTTCGGCCTGTTCCTTCGGCACGCCCGCTTGCGCCAGCATCCGCTTCACCGCCGCCACGCCGTCTGCGATCGAGCCGGTGCCGTCCTCCAGCGCCACCCGCCGCAGCAGCAACTCGGCGTGGAGGTTCTGGCTGATCTTGTTGATCAGGGTCAGATTGTCGGACAGCGGTGGAGGAATGAGCTGAGCCAGCGGCTCCGACTGGGGCGGACGCGGCGGCGGGGCGCCGTTGCGGACCGCCGGATCGTCATAGGGACGAAGCGGACGGTGCTGGACCTGAACGGCGCCGGCAACACGGACGCCGCGCGCCTCAAGGAGCGCCTTCAACCGCCAGGCAGCATAATAAGCGGGATCGTCGATGCCGAGGCGCAACCGCTCCGGCTCGGCGCCGATCGTGCCGGTGAGGCGAACCAGGAAGCTGCCGGGCATCCGGTCCACCGACAGGTTCGTGCCGCCGCCGGTCACGGTCACGGCGCGATTGTCGATCGTGTAGTAGGAAGCGTGCTCCAGCCTCGGCGCTTGTCCGGGCACACCCGGTAGAACCTCGACGACCAGTTCGTTGTCGTCCAGCGTCAACGCCGAGATTCCGGTGCCCGAGCGGGTGGGGATGTTGTTCCAGCTCATCCCCGGGCTCCAGCGCTGGTCGGGGAAGAGGCTGTCGTCGCCGATCACGTCCCGAACCGCCCTGGTCCTTGCAGCCACGGCGTCCGCGAGCTCCGCGAGGCAGTCCTGGACGCAATCGGCCCGGCTCGAGAGCCGGGCGTCCCCCCGGCCTTCGAGGACGACGTCGGTCGCGCCCCTCCCGGTCTCGAGCCGCACCGCGGCCCCGCCCTCCGAGTCCGGGGCGTCGACCCCGGGGAGAGTCGCGAACGCGGCGGCGGTGGTGAACATCTTGGTGTTGGACGCCGGGATGAAGCGCGAATCCGGAGCGATCGCGACGATCTCCCGCCCGTCCTCGGTCGCGACGAGGAGACCGAAGCGGGTCCCGGCCCCGGCTTCCGCCAGCCTCGCTTCGACACGCTTTTGAAGGTTCTGGGACAGGGCCGGGGGAGCCGCGGCGACGGTGAGGCCGAGGGCTACCGCCCTTATCGCTATGGTCCGGGCCCTCATCCCGGCGATCCTAGAGCGAAAAGGCGCCTGAACAACAAGGCGCGTGTCATTCAGAGGCGAACCGCCGCCATAACCCTCGCGCATGGCGGAGGCCGTCCCGCTTGTCGGGGACGGACAGGGGCTCCAAGAGACGCGGATGATCTTGTTGAGACGGCTTCTTCTGGGGCTCTGGGGGGCCGGGCTCATGCTCGCACCCGCCTCGGCCTTCGCTCCCGCTTCGGGCGACCCGCTCGCCGCCGCTCTGGCCCTCCCGGTCGCGAGCGAGCTCGTCGGGGCGCGCGACGCCCCTCGCTTCGCCTGGGTCGAGAGCGCGGCGGGAGTCCGCAACATCTGGTTCGCCGAACGGGGCAAGCCGGCGCTCAGGCTGACCGCCTTCGCCGAAGAGGACGGGCAGCCGCTTTCCGATCTCGCGTTGAGCTTCGACGGCTCGGCTCTCGCCTTCGTCCGAGGCGGCGACCCCGAGGCCCGCGACGAGGCGCTCCCCAATGCCGCCTGGAGCTCCGAGCCGCCGAGACAGCAGCTGTTCGTCGCCGCGACGGCGGGCGGCGAGCCGGTCCGGATCGGCGAAGGCCACTCCCCCGTCTTTTCCCCCGACGGCAGCCAAGTCGCCTTCACCCGACGCGGCGAGATATGGCTTTGGCGGAGCGGCGGCGAAGCCCGCAAGCTGGGCTCGCCGGGGGGCGAGATCCGGAGGCTGCAATGGTCGCCCGACGGGACCCGGCTGCTCTTCATCAGCCATCGCGGCGACTACGGCTTCATCGCACTGATCGAGCCCGGGAAGCCTGGGATCCGCTTCCTAGACCCCGGCCTCGGTTTCTCGGTCGAGCCCGTCTTCTCGCCCGACGGCCGCACGATCGCCTTCATCCGCCATCTCGACGCTCCGGCCGGAGCCGCGAGGGACAGCGGTCCCTATTGGTCGATCCGGGTCGTCGACTCCGCCACCGGAGCTGCGCGCGAGCTCTGGGCCGCCCCGCCCGGCGCCGGCGGCCGCTATTACGAATCGCGGGGCCAGGACCTGCACTGGAGCAAGGACGGCCAGCTCGTCTTCCCGTGGGAACGAAGCGGCTGGCTCCACCCCTACGCGCTCGACTCGGAGAAAGGCGGCACTCCGAGGGACCTGACGCCCGGAGCCTTCGAGGTCGAGATGTTCATGCTCGGCGCCGACGGCCGCTCGCTCGTCTACGCCGGCAACGAGGGCGATCTCGACCGTCGGCACATCTGGCGGCGGGCGCTTTCGGGCGGCAGGACCGAGCGGGTCACGAGCGGGACCGGGATCGAGACTGCGCCGGTACTCGGCGGAACCACACTGGCCGTGATCGCCACCGACGTTTCGAGCCCGGCCCACCCTGCCCTCGCCGACGGTGGACTGAAGCCGCTCAAGCCCGCCGCCTCCGCGACCGGCTTCGTTACCCCCGAGCCGGTGCTGTTCCGGGCCGAGGACGGAGTCGAGGTCCATGGCCAGCTGTTCCGGGCCCGAGGCCCCGGAAAGCACCCGGCCGTGGTCTACGTCCACGGCGGGCCTCGCCGGCAGATGCTGCTCGGCTTCCACCCGTCGGGCTATTATTCCAACGCCTACGTCTTCAACCAGCATCTCGCCGCCCGCGGCTATCACGTCCTGGCCGTCAATTATCGAAGCGGCACCGGCTACGGCTCGGCCTTCCGCGACTCGCCCGACCTCGGCCGCGGCGGAGCGTCCGAATATCGCGACGTGCTCGCCGCCGGCCGCTGGCTCGCCGCCCGGGCCGAGGTCGATCCCGCCCGGATCGGTATCTGGGGCGGCAGCTGGGGCGGCTATCTGGTCTCGCTCGGACTCGCCCGGAACAGCGACCTGTTCGCGGCCGGAGTGGATTTCCACGGAGTCCATTCCATGCTCCGGCCGCTTCCCGGCAATCTGTCGCCCGAGGCCCAGAACGCCGCCCGCCAGCTGCAATGGGATTCCTCTCCGCTGGGCGCGATCGAGCGCTGGCGCTCGCCGGTTCTATTGATCCACGGCGATGACGACCGGAACGTCGACTTCGGCCAGTCGGTCATTCTGGCGCGCGAACTGGCCGCCCGCCGGATCCCCTATCGCGAGCTCGTCTTCCCCAACGAGCGCCATTCCTTCCTTCTCCATTCCAACTGGCTGGCGAGCTTCAGGGCCGCCGACTCCTTCCTGGCGGACGCGCTGATGAGGAAAGCGCCGGCGCGATGAGCTGGCTTCGAAGCGCCCTCGCCTCGCTCGTCCTCCTTGCCGGAACCGGCGCCGCGCTCGCCCAGGACCGCGGCACCTTGATCCGGGGAGCCCGGATCTTCGACGGAACCGGTGCTCCGGCCTGGGTCGGCGACGTGCTGGTGAAGGGCGACCGGATCGTCGCGGTAGGCGCGTCGGTACGAGCCCCCCGAGGCAGCCGCATGGTGGACGCCCGCGGGCTGACCCTGATCCCCGGCCTCCACGACCTGCACACCCACCTTCGCGCTCCGGCTTTCGACGCTCCGGACGATCTCCCCAAGGCCTATGCAGGCTATCTCGTGAACGGGGTGACGACCGTGAACGAATTCTCGCTGTCGCCCGAGATGCTCGCTCCGGTACGCGAGATGACGGGGCCGGGGCGGATCGCGGCCCCGAACCTTCAGCTCGCGATCCGGCTCGGAGTGCCGGGCGGCCACGGCACCGAATATGGCTGGGGCCGGTCCTTCACCCTCGAAGCGGCGACCCCCCGGGCCGCGCGCCAGGCCATGGCCCGGGCGCTTCCCTACCGGCCCGACGTCATCAAGGTCTTCGCCGACGGCTGGCGCTACGGGCGCTCGCCCGGCCTCAACAGCATGAACGAGCCGACCCTGGCCACCATCGTAGAGGACGCTCACTCCGCCGGAATCCCGGTCATCACCCATACCGTCACCCTGGAGGGCGCCAAGGTCGCCGCCGCCGCCGGCGTCGACGCGCTCGGCCACGGAATCGGGGACGCTCTGGTCGACGATGCGCTCATCGCTTTGATGAAGGCGAAGGGCACCGCCTACATCCCGACCCTAGCGGTCTACGAGCCTCAGGATGGCCGCGAATTCCTTCCGGCGGAATGGCGTCGGCTTCGCCCGCCGGAGCGCGCTCGGGAGGAAGCCAGGATAGCCGAGGAGCGGGACCTCGGGCCTGGACGGGAGTCCGAGCGCTGGACGATCATGAAGGAGAATGTCCGCCGGCTTAAGGCGGCCGGGATCCGGGTCGGAGTCGGAACCGACGCCGGCATAAGCGGGGTTTATCACGGCTCCTCGACCCTGCGAGAGATCGTCTGGCTGACGAAGCTCGGCTTCACTCCGGCCGAAGCGCTCGTCGCAGCGACCGGCGTCAGCGCCGGAATCCTTCGCCAGGCCGGCCACGGCCGCATCGCTCCGGGCCAGCGCGCCGACCTCGTCCTGGCCGGCGGCCGGCCCGACGAACGGATCGAGGATCTTCACGACGTCCGGCGAGTCTTCGTCGCCGGGCGCGAGATGCCGCTCAAGGCTTTGGCGCGCCGTCTGGCGGACGACCGGCCGTCGCCGCTTCCCGTTCATCGAATGGCCGGCCCGATTCAGACGGGCGCCGGCCCCGCGGGCCGGACCGACCTCGACACTTTGCCGGTCGAGGGCACCGATCCCGGATTCGACCACAGTCATCTCGACCTCGCGCATGCGCCGGGCGGACGGCTGTTCCTGATGGCCGGGATGGGCGCCGCGCCGAGGCCCTTCGCGGAGCTTCATTTGCCTCTGACCCGGGGCTCGGTCCAGCTCGCCGACGCGAGCGGTTTTTCGGGCGTCGCGTTCGAGGCGCGCGGGGCCGGCGATTACGTCCTTCAGCTCAACAGCTACGCGATCCACCCGCGGAGCTGGTTTCACGCCTCGTTCCAGGCCGGCGAGGCCCGGCGGGAGATCCGCATACCGTTCAGCGCCTTTCGAAGCCCGCTCCCGGAGGCCCGGCTCGATCCCGCCCGACTGCGCGCCCTCCTGTTCCGCCTGGAAGGCGAGCCGGGCGGCGGCGCCTGGCTGGAGCTCGGCAACGTCCGCTTCTACCGGTAGCAACCGTCATCCCAGCGAAGGCCGGGATCCCAAGGGGTGAAGACCTCGGCGCCCTTCACCCTCCGGGGCCCAGCCTACGCTGGGGCGACGGTCAGCGGCAGGTCCCCGGCGTCGGCCGGTGCGGCAGCGCTCGGCCTGCGGCTCGGCCGGTGAGAACGCCTTCGTCGACCGCGAGGATTCCGTTGACCAGGACGGTTCGAACTCCGGCGGCGGTCAGTGCGGGTTGTGCATAGGTGGCCCGCTCGGCGAAGCGCCTCGGATCGAAGACGACGACGTCGGCGAAGGCGCCGGGCTTGAGCCGGCCGCGGCCCTCGAGGCGGAAGGTGTCGGCGGCGAGGGTCGAGCTGCGCTCGATGAACTGGCGCAAGTTGAGGATAGTTCTGGAATCGACATATTTCGCATATTTTCGCGCGAAACTGCCATAGGTGCGCGGGTGGCCGGCCGAAGCGTCGGAGCCGGTCATCACCCAGGGCCGGCGCATGAACGCCTCGATGTCGGACTCGATCTGGTTGAACGACGCGACCGCCGGATCGCCCTCCCGGATGACGGCGATCGCGGCGGCAACCGGCTCTTCGCCGCGGCTCCCGGCGATGTCCGCGAGGGTGCGGCCCTTGAAGGCGCCCTCCGTGATCAGGAGCGCCGCCGGCCCGCCGCGCCGACGCAGATTCTCGGCCATTCCGGATCGGAGGCGAGGATCGCCGAGCCGCTCGAGCAGCCTTTCGCGGCCGCCGTCCTGGGCCCAGAGCGGGACGAGGGCGGCCGCCAGGCTCGTGCCCGAGGCCGACCAGGGATATTGGTCGGCGGTGACGGCCTGGCCGGAGCGCCGCGCCGACTCCACCTTCGCGACGATCGCCGGCGCCTGGCCCTGCACGTCCACTCCCAGCGCCTTGATATGGGAGATGTGGACCGGGATCTTCGCCTCCCGGCCGATCGCGAGGGCCTCGTCGACCGCGGCCGCGAGTCCGATCGTGTAGGAGGATTCGTCGCGCAGGTGGCTATCGTAGGTGCCGCCGCGCCGGCCGGCTTCGCGGGCGAGCGAGATCACCTCGTCCGTCTTGGCGAAGCTCTGAGGAGCGTAGAAGAGTCCGGTCGAGAGGCCCATCGCACCCTGGCACATCGCGCCCGCGACCAGGACGCGCATCCGCTTCAGCTCCGCTTCGTCCGGCGCGCGGTTCGAATCTCCCAGCACCTGCTTTCGGATCGCGCCGAAGCCGACATAGGTCGCGTAATTGATTCCGACCGGCCGGCTCACGGCGCCGCCCAGCACCCTGGCGACGTCGGGATCGCCGCCGCCGTCATTGCCGATGAAGGCCGTGGTGACTCCCTGCATCAGGAAGGCCGGGATCAGGCGCCTGCCCGGATCGTCCGAGGCGAGATCCTCTCCCATATGGGTGTGGGGGTCGATGAAGCCCGGAGCGACGATCATGCCCTTGGCGTCGATGACGCGCTTGGCCGAGACCGGAAGACGCCGGCCGACCGCACGAATGCGGTCCCCCGCGATCGCGAGGTCGCCGACGAAGGGCGCGGCTGTGCCGGTGTAGATAGTGCCGCCGCGGATCAGCAGGTCGACCGGTTCGGGCGCGGGCGCTGCCCCGATGGCGAGGAGGGCCAGCAAAAATCCTCCCCCGGATTTCCGGGGGAGGGGGACCGCGCGAAGCGCGGTGGAGGGGTTCTTCCGGCTCAGCAAGGCCCCTCCACCACCCTTCGGGTGGTCCCCCTCCCCTGCAAACGCAGGGGAGGATTTAGGAGCGGCCTTCTTCACATATTTCCCCAAAATCCTGCCTCGGGCGGCACGAGCAAACCGCCTTCGTCCCTGACGCCCCCTGCCCTGTCCTCCCGGAGCCAGAGCGGGCCGTCAAGGTCGACGAAGTCGGAAAGCATGGCGACGTGGAGCGCCGGAGCGATCGACAGCGAGGACGAGACCATGCAGCCGGTCATCAGGATGAGGCCCCGCGCCCGGGCGGCCTGCGCCAGGTCCAGCGCCGCGGTGAGACCTCCGGTCTTGTCGAGCTTGACGTTGACCCCCTGGTAGCGGAGCGCGATCCGGTCGAGATCGGCGACGACATGGACCGCCTCGTCGGCGCAGATCGGAACCGCCGGAACGAAGCCCGCCAGCCAGGAATCGGAATCGGCCGGCACAGGCTGCTCGACCAGATCGACCTCGGCTTCGAGGAGGACCGCCTGCATGTCCTCGAGCAGCCCCTGGTCCCAGCTTTCGTTCGGGTCGACGATGAGCGCCGAATCGGGGGCAGCCGCCCGGACGGCTCGGATCCGGGCGGCCGGATCGGCCGAGTCGACCTTGACCTTGAGGAGGGGCACTTGCGAGTGCAGCGCGGCCACTTGCGCCATCGCCTCCGGGCTGTCGATACCGAGGGTGATCGCGCTCACCAGCCGGCCGGGCGTCCGGCCTCCGGCGAGACCGGCGACGTCGACTCCGGATTGCCGGGCCTCGAGATCCCAGAGGGCGCAATCGACCGCGTTGCGGGCCGCGCCCGGTGGGAGGAGCGACTGGAGCGCCTGGCGCCCGGCGCCGGCTTCGACCGCGGCCCGGGCCTCCTCGATCGCGGCCAGCGATGTCTCGACGCTCTCGCCGTAGCGCGGATAGGGCACGCCTTCGCCCCGCCCGACGATCCCGGCCTCCTCCACCGTCACGGTGATCACGTCCGCGGCGGTCTTGACTCCGCGCGCGATCCGGAACGGCCGGCTTAGAGCGAAGCGATCGTGCTGGGCGCGGAGTGAGCGAGGCACAGGAGCTCGATGATCGGGCCGACCCCGAAGGCGATCGGATCGGTTGCGGGAAGGTCCAGCCGGTCGGCGACCCGGTCGCAGAGGCGCCGCGCCTCCATGCTCTCCATTCCCGAAGTGTTGAGACAGATTCCGGCGGCGCGGACGTCGGGGCTGGTCAGCCGGGCGGCCTCCAGATTGCGTTCGAGGCATTCGGCCAAATCGGGGAGGGCTCGCCCCGGAAGGCCGCGCATATGATCGCGGCCCGGCCTGTGGCAAAGCACGAGCGCCTCGGGCTGGGCGCCGTGGAGCAGGCCCATCGACACTCCGGCGAAGGAGGGGTGGAAGAGCGAGCCCTGCCCCTCGATCACGTCCCAGCCGCCGTCGAGGCGGGCGGGGGCGAGCTGCTCGATCGCTCCCGAGATGAAATCGGCGACCACGGCGTCGACCGGGACGCCTTCCCCGGCGATCAATATGCCGGTCTGGCCCGTCGCCCGGAAGTCCGCCGCGAGCCCGCGCTCGCGAAGGCCGGCGGTAAGCGCGAGCGACGCATACATCTTGCCGACCGAGCAATCGGTGCCGACCGTCAGCAGGCGATGCCCGGCCCTCGGATAGCCGGTGCCGACGGGCAGGTCCGACGGCGGCTCGCGGACGTCGAAGAGTCGAAGGCCGCGCTCCCTCGCGAGCTCGGCCAGCCGCGGCTCGTCGCGGAGGCGCTGGTGGAGGCCCGCGGCCACGTTCATCCCGGCCTGGAGAGCGAGGGCGGCATCTTCCACCAGGTCGCTTCCGAGCTTGCCGCCCGCGCCGGCGATGCCGAGCACCAGGGTCCGGGCCCCCGCCTCGACCGCGGCCGGCATGCCGAGCCTTGGCAGACCCAGAGTGAGCGGGCAGTCGTCGTGGCGGAATTCCCCGACGCAGTCCTCGCGCCGGAACTCGGCCAGCCCGCGCGAGGTCTTGATGCTCATCGCGTCCGCGCAATGGCCGAGATAGAGGAGGTAGGGCCCCGGGATCATGGCCGCTGGATATCGTCCCGAGCTTCGCACGGCAGCATAGCGAGTGGGCCGCTCGCCATAATCTCTTGTTATGGCGGTTGGGCGAAGCCTCCAATCCTCCCCTGCCTTCGCGGGACCTTTGCATAACCCTTGCGAAGCGCTCGCAGACAAAGCCCCTCCCCTTCAGGGGAGGGGCTAGGGCGTATCGACATTCAGCGGACTGCTGGGTGCAGCCCCCTCTCCCCAGCGGGGAGAGGGTTGGGGTGAGGGGGCTCCGAGCTCGCGAATTTTCCTCGAAAGCCGAGCCCCCTCGCCCTGCCCTCTCCCCGCTGGGGAGAGGGGTTTTGGGTCATGCCGCCTGAATGTCGACGCACCCTAGCACCGGCGATTTATGCAAAGGTCCGCAAATGCAGGGGAGGGGGGACAATGCGAAGCATGGTAGAGGGGCCTTACGGACTCCGAAGAGCCCCTCCACGACCTTCGGGTGGTCCCCCTCCCCGCGAAATCGCGGGGAGGACTTGGAAGGCTACTCCGCTCCCAGCACCCGCCCCAGGGTCTTGAGGAAGTCCATCGCCAGAGCGTTGGGCGGGCGGTTGGTCAGGTACATGGCGTGGATGTCGAAGGTCAGCGCCGGCTCGAGCGGCCGGACGGACAGGCCCGGCGCCATCGACGCCTGGGCGGTGAAGCTGTCGACCACCGTCATCCCGACGCCCTGGCGGACCAGGGCCGAGGCGATGTAGAAGGTCCGGGCCGAGACGATCTCGTCAAGCTCCAGGTCGAGCCGCTGCAATTCGTGGGTGAAGAGCTGACCGATGGGTCCGCTCGCGGCGAGGCTGATGAAAGGCCGGCCTCGAAGCCGGTCGAGCTCGAGACGGGCCGGAGCCTCGGGCATGTCCTGTTCCTGGTAGAGCACGACCAGTTCGCCCTTGCCCAGCCAGCGGTGCCCGATCGGCGCGGCCGGCGGGACCTCGAAGGCGATCGCGACGTCGCATTCCCGCTCGTAGAGCTTGCGGAGGAGATCGTCGTGGTGGACGGTCTGGAGGTCGAACTTCACCTTTTCGTGGTTTCGCCGGAAGCGCGACACGGCGACCGGAATGGCCTGGAGCGCCAGCGACGGAAGCGCCGAGATCCGGAGCATCCCCCCTTCGCCCCGCTTCAGGTGGCGGCCGGCTTCACGAAGCGCGTGGACCCGGTCCTGGATCTCGCGCGCGTCGGTGAAGAGGACATGGGCGTCCTCGGTCGGCACCAGGCCGCCGCTGGTCCGCTGGAAGAGCTGGAAGCCGAGCAGCGATTCGGCATGGCGAAGCATCTTCGAGACTGAAGGCTGCGACACGTTGAGCGCGCGAGCGGCGGCGCTCACCGAGCCATTGACGTAGACGGCGTGGAAGATCTCGATGTGACGCAGGTTCATGAGGCGGCCCCGGACATGTCCCGTTGCTAGAGCAGTTTCCCGGAAAGGGGAATCGCCGCGTCGTCCCGGCACCGGCTGCCCCCGTCATCCCCCGGCTTGACCCGGGATCCATGAACACCGCCGCGTGGAGGCTCCCCGCCACCGTGTTGATGGATTCCGGGCTTTCGCGGGATCTTTGCACAAGTCGCTGGGTGCCAGCCCCTCCCCTTCAGGGGAGGGGTTGGGGTGGGGGTTGTCTGCTCGCCTCACCGGCGTCAGCGAACATTCTCCCCCACATTCCCCACCCCAACCCCTCCCCTGAAGGGGAGGGGCTTTGTCTCCGAGCGCTTC
>DASVSX010000076.1:0-64203 GCA_036387875.1 Allosphingosinicella sp.
GGTGGAGGCGGCGCTGGCCGCAGCGCAGACGGGAACGCGCTTCGGCCTCGTAGTCGCGACCGCGGAGGGCCGCGAGATCGTCGCAATCGACCCGGAGCAGCGTTTCGTCCCCGCATCCAATACCAAGCTGCTGACCACCGCCGCGGCCTTCGCTGCATTGCCGGGGCTCGACCGGCCGGACGTGGCCGGCGGGACGGCGGTGCGGCTGGACGGCCCGGACGCGATCCTCAGGGGACATGGCGACGCGCGCATGTCGAGCGAGCCGGATTGCGCCGTCGATTGCCTGGCCGCGTTGGCCGATGCGGTGGCGGCACGGACGCGGACCGTGCGGAACGTCGTCGGAGACGACAGCCTCTTTCCGGACCAGCGCTGGAGCCCGGGGATGAGCTGGAACAACATCCCGACCCGCTCCGGCACCGCCACCTCGGCGCTCACCCTCGACGACAACGAGCTTCCCATCCTCGCTTTCGCGACGGCCCAGGGCCGGCCGCCGAGGCTCGAGCTGGCGCCCTATTACGAGGTCGACAACCGAGCGGTGACAGTCCCCGCCGGAGGGCCGACGGCGCTCGAATTCGACCGGCTTCCGGGAGAGCGGCTGATCCGGCTCACCGGAACGATCGCGGCCGGCGCCGAGCCCGAGCTTCTTCGAGCAGGGATCGACGATCCGGCTCATTATGCCGCCTGGCGGCTGAAAGCGCTGCTCGAGGCCCGGGGGGTCCGGGTCGCGGGCAAGGTCGCCGTCCGCCACCGGCCGCTTCGTCCGGCCGACGATCCGGCCGGCCGGAGGGGCGCGCCGCCGGCGCGTCCGCCCCGCTCCGAGCCGCTCGCGAGCCTCGTCGCGCCGCCGCTCGCCGCCGACATCGCGCTCACCAACAAAGTCAGCCAGAATCTGCACGCCGAGCTGCTTCTGCGCCGGGTCGGGCGCAACGAAGGGACGGGCTCGGTCGCCGACGGGCTGGCGGCGGTGCGAGCCATGCTCGAGCGCGCCGGAGTGCCGCGGGCGGCTTACGACTTTTCCGACGGCTCGGGCATGTCGACCTACAACCGGGTCGCGCCTCGCGGGATGATCGTCTTCCTGCGCTGGGCGGCGGGCCAGCCCTGGGGTTCGGCGTGGCGCGCATCGCTGCCAATCGGAGGAGTGGACGGCACTCTGGCAAAGCGTTTCAAGGGGACCGCTCTCGAAAACCGCCTTTTCGCCAAGACCGGGACTCTCAACGCCAGCGCCGCCTTGTCGGGCTACATGATCGCGAAGAGCGGCCGGACCCTGCTGTTTTCGGCTTATGCGAACGACATTCCCGAAGGCGCGAGGGCGACCGACTCGGTGGATGCCGCCCTGCTGATGATCGCCGAAGCGAATTAGCAACTTCCGAAATGGATGCATCTGTAGGAGATTCGGCCCTTGCCGTTCCTGTATTGTTCTTCGTGCCGAGTCGTGAGGGACTCGGTCGGCTCTTTGACATTGTGAGATGAAGCGAGGGGGTAGCCCGGGCCAGTCCTCCCCGTGGGCCCAGCTCATGGGGAGGGGGACCGCGCGAAGCGCGGTGGAGGGGCTTTGGGGCTCGGACGGCCCCTCCACCATGCTTCGCATGGTCCCCCTCCCCATCCGCTTCGCGGACGGGCAGGACTAGCAGTTCCAGGCCGCGATCGCCGATTCGCCGGTCGCGCGGCGGAGCTCGGCGATTCCGGTTTCGCGGTGCCTCGTCGGATGGACCCGGTTGGTGAGGAGGGTCCAGGCAAGGCCCCGGTCGAAATCGACCCAGAGGCCGGTTCCGGTGAAGCCGGTATGGCCGATGGTGGCGGGGGAGCAGGAGTCTCCGCCGTGCCAGCCGTCGAACCGGCTTTCCCAGCCGCAGGTGCGGTGGTCGCGCAGCGGGGTCCGGATCGCCTCGATCATGGCGGGCGAGGCTCCGCTTCCGTCGAGAAGGCCCAGAGCGAAGTCGAGCACTCCCGCGACGGTGCCGAACAGCCCGGCATGGCCCGCAGCTCCGCCCAAAGCCGAGGCATTCTCGTCGTGGACCTCGCCGCGAAGAACGCGTCCGCGCCAGGTGCAGGATTCGGTCGAGGCCGCGGGCCCGGGCGGGGGGCCGAAGCTCAAGCCATCGCCAAGCGGCCAGTCCGAAATCGGAGCGCCCGTGATCCGCTCGATCGCAATTCCGAGAAGGATGAAGTTGATGTCCGAATAGACCGCCGGGCCGTGCCTCCATTCGCGCTGGAGGACGAAGGCGCGGAGCCGGGCCGGATCGTCGCCGTAGGTGTAGATCGGCTCGACGGCCGGAAGGAATGTGCGGTGAGCGAGGCAGTCGCGGAAGGTCAGCCTTCGCTCGGGCGCGTTGTCGACATCGTACTGGCGCAGGTCGGGGATGGCGTCGGTCAGCGGACGGTCGAGGTCGAGGCGGCCCTGCTCGGCGAGGCGGAGGATCATCGTCGTGGTCGCGA
Source organism: Allosphingosinicella sp. (assembly GCA_036387875.1). Classification (GTDB taxonomy): domain Bacteria; phylum Pseudomonadota; class Alphaproteobacteria; order Sphingomonadales; family Sphingomonadaceae; genus Allosphingosinicella. Next base: position 2,437 of record DASVSX010000076.1, read on the forward strand.
CGACCTTGGTGAGCGAAGCGAGGTCGAACCAATGGGCTTCGGTCAGAGGCTCCGGATCGGGCAGCAGAGCGGCCATTCCGGCGAGCTTCACGGCGCGGCGGCCGTCGGCGGCGACGATCCCGAGAGCGGCTCCGGGGATCCGCCCGTCCGCGACCGCCGCCGCGGCGGGAGCGAAGGCCGCCTCGATCATCGGTCGTCCGGCCTCGGAGCGATCCGGGCGAGGAAGGGAAGGAACAGGATCGCGGCCAGGCTGAGCACTCCCGAAAGCATGAAGAAGAGGTCGAAGCCGTTCAGGCCCGAATCGTCGAGCTGCTTGACGATCGCTCCACCCGCTCCGGACAGCAAGCGGGGCAGGAGGAAGGCGAAGCCCGACAGGAAGGCATATTGGGCGCCCGGGTAGCGCGGGTTCACGAGCATCGAGAGATAGACGACGAAGATCGTGCCGGCCATTCCGTTGCCGAACTGGTCCGCGGCGGTGGCGAGGTAGAGCATCGACACCTTCACCGGCTGGTGGGCGAGCCAGACGAAGCCGAAATTGCCGAACGCTGCGAAGGCGGCTCCGACGGCGAGTGCGACGCTCATTCGCCAGCGGACGACGATCAGCCCACCGAGCCCCACTCCGACGATGCTGGACGCGAGTGCGACGAGGCTGTCCGCATAGCCGATCTGGTCGAGCGAGTAGCCGAGGCCCTTGATCATCGGCTTGGACAGGTTGAGCGCGAGGACGTCCCCCATCCGGTAGATCGAGACGAAGGCCATCACCACCAGCGCGCCGAAGCCGTAGCGCCAGAAGAAATCGACATAGGGCCCGATCGCGGCCGAGCTTCGGATCGCGGAGTCGGGGGGCGCCCGCCGAATCCTGGGGAGGGCGGCGGCCATGATCAGGAAGGGGACCATGCAGATCGCCAGGACATAGGGGGTGACGTTGGTTTGGCTGTCGATCCCGGCGCGGGCCGCCGCTCCGAGGACAAGCCAGCCGACCGCCGCGGTCACCGCCAGGACGGCGAGAAGGATTGCGGCGCTCGCGGCGAGGCCGGCGGCAAGCGCCGCGCCCCGTCCGCCGCTTCCTTTCGGGTCGGGGCGAAGCGAGGCGAGGATGGGGAGGGGAACGAAGGCGGCGGCGGCGATCAGCAGGTAGGAGGTGGTCCAGCCCGCCTCGATCCCGAGCCCGCCGAGGAAGGGCGCGGCCTTGCCCGACGGGTCGGCGACGAGAAGCGCTCCGCTTCCGGCCGCGACCATCGCGGTCCGGTAGCCCCACAGGTTGGCGGCGGCGACCGGTCCCTGCTCGTCCTGGGTCGGGGCGAGCTCGATCCTCCAGGCGTCGGCGGCGATTTCGAGCGTCGTCGTCCAGAAGGCGAGGAGGACAGCGAAGAGGGCGGTGACGGCGAGGTTCTCGTCCGACGAGGTCAGGGCCATCGCCACCATCGAGGTGAAGATCCCGAGCTGCGAGAGCATGATCCAGCCGCGCCGCTTGCCCCAGAAGCGGGCGAAGCCGGGCACATCGAAGCGGTCGAGGACCGGCGCCCAGAGGAACTTGAAGGTCGGAAGGAGCTGAACCCAGGCGAAGAAGCCGATCACCACCAGGACCACTCCGTGCGCCTGGAGCCTGAGCGCAAGAACGGTCGAGAACATGTAGAAGGGAAGGCCGGCCGAGAAGCCGAGCAGGACGTAGAGCGCGACCCTGCCGAAGCCGGGGCGGATCGCGGGGGGAGGGGCTTCGGCTTCGCTCATTGCGCGCGAAGCTTCACTGCCGCGGCGGAACAGTCAATGAGGGCGCGTGTTCGCCACCCGCTTCAGCCCCTCGCGAAAAGTCCCGCCGCCGAAGTTCATCACCAGGCCCAGCGGAAGATCGAGGAGCTTGAGATAGGTCAGCACCTGCCTCGAATGAATGGCGGCGAGGCGGTCGACCGCCTTCACTTCGACGACGAGGCGCCGCTCGATGAGAAGATCGGCCCGAAACGCATCGCGGACCGAGATCCCTTTATATTCGATATCGACGACCTTCTGGCGTTCTACGGCCAGACCGGTTCGAGCGAGGCTCGCCGCGAGCAACACCTCGTAGCACGATTCGAGCAGCCCTGGGCCGAGGTCCGAGTGAATCTCGAACCCGCACTGGATTGCCTGCGCGGCCAGCTGCTCAAGATCGTGCATGGTCCTCTCCCGGCTTGAAGCGACAGGCGGCGTGCCCTTCAGGATTCAACGCAAAGACGCAAAGACGCAAAGATTCAGCGGCGCATCGTAGGGTCCGCCACACTCCGCGGGCGTGCGCGGCGCAGCCGCACTCATGGGCGATCCTCGGAGTCATGCAAAATTCGAATGGCGTCCGCGAGCGGCACGGCATCTTTGCGTCTTTGCGTCTTTGCGTTGAAAAATGATTGGCCTGCGGCCAGCGACGGTTGGCACCGGATGCACGGGCGCCCCGCCGCTTTAAGGGGAAGGCCTGTCGCTGTTGCCCCCCCGGCCACATCCCTGTTGCAATCGTGGGCGGAGGATGGCGAGAGGTTATGGCTGGGTTAAGAGAAACTATGCGGGGGCGGGGGCTTCTTGCTACTTAATGCACGACAATCACGCAGCAAATGCGGGTTTCAGGGGGATTTTCACATGTTTCGTCGCAATTCGTTGAAAACGTTCCTGTTTTCCGGAGCCGCCTTTGCCGCGATGGCGATTGCGGGCCCCGCCTGGGCGCAGACCGACCCGGCGGAAGATGCGGCCGCCGCGACCGCCGACGACGCGCAGGCGGAAACGGCCACGGCCGAGACTGAAAACCGCGAGGACATCGTCGTCACCGGCACGCGCGTGGTGCGCGACGGCTTCCAGGCGCCGACGCCGCTTCAGGTGCTGACCGAGGAGGATATCGAGAACTCCTCGCCGACCAACAACCTCGCCGACTTCGTCAACCAGATGCCGGCACTCGCGGCGTCGACCCGCCCTTCGAACTCGCGCCTCGAGCTCAGCAACGGCCAGGCGGGAATCAACGCGCTCAATCTGCGCAGCCTGGGCACGGTCCGGACGCTGGTGCTGGTCAACGGGCGCCGGTCGGTCGGGTCCACGGCGAACGGCGTCGTCGACATCAACACGATCCCGCAGTCGCTGGTCCAGCGGGTCGAGGTGGTCACCGGAGGCGCTTCGGCCGCTTACGGTTCGGACGCGGTCGCGGGCGTGACCAACTTCATCCTCAACACCCGATATGAAGGCCTGAAGCTCGAGGGCGACATCGGCGTGACCGACCGCGGCGACGGGTTCAACTATTCGGGCGGCATCACCGGCGGCTTCAAGTTCGCGGACGGCCGCGGCCGACTGATCGTCGCGGGCGAGATCGCCCATAGCGACGGCATTTTCTCGATCGACCCGGGCGAGCGGGACTGGAACCACACCGGCTTCGTGCGAATCCAGAACCCGGCGTGGCCGGCCAATGCCTCGGCGCCGCGCTACCTGCTCAGGACAGGGGTCGGCCAGGCCAACTCGACCCCGGGCGGGCTCATTACCCAATCGCTGGGAGGCACTACCAATCGCCTGTGCGGGACCTATTTCGGGCAGGGCGGATCGGTCAACAAGTACCAATATGGCGCGCTGACCTTTCCTTCGCCGACCTGCTCGACCGCGACGAGCAGCAGCCCTGGGCTGAATCAGGGCGGCGACTGGCGGATCAACGATACCGGGCGCCGGATCGGCCTCAGCCCCGAAGAGGATCGCTACGGCGTCTTCGGACGGCTGAGCTTCGACATCACGGACGGAATAACGCTGTTCGCCGAGGCTTCGTACAACCGGCAGGAAACCCTGTTCAACGCCGGCCCGAACCTGATGACGGGGCTGTCCATCGCCGCGTCGAACTGCGGCAACGGAGCGACCGCCCCGACGACGTGCAACGCGTTCCTCTACCAGACGCTCGGCCCGGCGCAGCTGGCGGGCATCACCGGCGTCACCCTGGCGACGAGCGGCGCCGACCTGCCCTTCCGGGGATCGAACAACGAACGCAAGGTGCAGCGCTACCTGGTCGGGGCCGAGGGCGAATTCCAGGCGTTCGGAAAGCCGGCGCGCTGGGACGTCTACGGCCAGTACGGCAAGGCCGACCTCCACGAGCAGCTGATCAACATCCAGCAGACCGTTCGGAGGGCGAACGCCCTCGCGGCCGTGTTCGCGCCGGCCGGCAATCCTGGAGGCTTCGCGGTCGGATCGATCCAGTGCGCGATCAACGTCGATGCCAATACGGCGAACGACGATCCCGCGTGCCGCCCGCTCAACCTGTTCGGAATCGGAGTCGCCGATCCGGCCGCGATCGATTACATCCTCGACGATCCGTTCCGCGACCAGGTGCTCGAGCAGACCGTCGTCGGCGCGAACCTTTCGCTGACCCCGTTCGCGACCTGGGCGGGCGACGTCAGCGTCGCGGTGGGAGCCGAGTATCGCAAGGAGAAGATCGACGGGTTCGTGCCCGCCGAGTTCCAGCCCGTCCAGAACGCGAACGGAACGACGACGAGCCTCTTTTCGGTCGGCAACTTCCGCCCGAGCAAGGGCAGCTACACCGTCAAGGAAGCCTATCTCGAGACGGTCGTTCCGCTCGGCTTCGGCCTGGAGTTCAACGGTGCGGTCCGGGCGACCGACTATTCGACCTCGGGCTTCGTCACGACCTGGAAGGCGGGCGCCACCTGGCAGCCGATCGACGACATCCTCATCCGGGTGAATCGTTCGCGCGACATCCGGGCGCCCAACCTCAACGAGCTTTACCAGGCGGGCACGGCCAACAGCTCCACGGTAACGAACCCCTACTTCCCGGGAGCCGGGCCGGGCACCGGCACTTATGGCGCAAACATCGCCTATCTCGGGACCATCACCGGCAACCTGAACCTCCGACCCGAGAAAGCGGATTCCTGGAACCTTGGAGCCGTGCTCTCGCCCCGCTTCCTCAGGGGCTTCACCTTTTCGGCCGATTATTGGCGCGTGAAGGTGAAGGATGCGATCGACAGCCTCAGTGCGGACGACATCGTCAACCGCTGCTTCGAGGGGCTGGCCGATTTCTGTGACGCCATCACCCCCGATCCCGCCAATCCCTCGCGCGTGCTCATCGCCCGCCAGCCGGTCAATTTCTCAAGCATCCTGCTGCGCGGGCTGGACTTCGAGGCGGCGTACCGGATGCGCCTCGGGAACGGGAATTTCTCACTGCGGGGCCTCGCGACCCGGTACATCGAGAACACCGTCGCGACCGGCGTGCCGGGCTTCATTCCGCTCAACTCGGTGGGGACGCTCGGCGTCGGCACCGGCACCCAGTCGATCACTCCGAAGTGGATCTACCGGGTCAGCGCGTCCTACGACACCAACGACTACACTCTGACCGCGGTCGCGCGAGGGGTGGGCGACGGCCACTACGACGCCACCGGCATCGAGTGTGCGACCGGCTCCTGCCCGGTCTCGACCAACCAGTTCCCGACCTATGAGGACAACAGCATCGGCGGCGCGACCTACGTCGACGTCAACGCGACGATCAAGTTCGACGCCTTCGGCGGAAAGAACGGCGAGTTCTTCATCAATGTCACCAACCTGTTCGATGCCGATCCGATCCTGCTGCCGGAAACGGGTCTCGCCGCGAACACGACGTACAGCGATCTGCTCGGCCGCTCGTACCGGGTCGGGGTCCGGCTCAAGCTGAGGTAAGATGGACCCTTTCCCGCTGCGGGGCGGAATCATCCATTGCGAGGACGTGCCGCTGCCGCTCATCGCCCGCGAGGTGGGAACGCCGGTCTACGTCTATTCGACGGCGAGCATGGTTCGGCAGACCCGGGTCCTCAAGGCCGCGCTGGCGCGGCTCGGAGACCCGCTCATCGCCTTCGCGGTCAAGGCCAATCCCAATCCCGGGGTGCTTGCGACCCTCGCCGCCCAGGGGCTCGGCGCCGACGTCGTCTCGGGCGGCGAATATCGGCGGGCCCGGGCCGCCGGGATCGCACCGGAGAAGATCGTCTTCTCCGGGGTCGGCAAGACCGAGGCCGAGATGACGTTGGCCCTCGAGGGAGGGCTTTGCCAGTTCAACCTCGAATCGGTGCCCGAGGCCGAGATGCTGTCGCAGGTCGCCATCGGCCTGGGGCGCGAGGCCGTGGTGGCTCTCCGGGTCAATCCCGACGTGGACGCCGGATCGCACGCCAAGATCTCCACCGGCTCCGCCCACGACAAGTTCGGAGTGGCGATCGGCGACGCCGCCGCCGCCTGCGCCCGGATCAAGGCGCTGCCCGGCCTTCGGCTCGCCGGAGTCGCGGTCCATATCGGGAGCCAGCTGACCAGCCTCGCCCCGCTCGACGCGGCCTTCGCGAGGCTCGGGGCGCTGATCGGGGAACTCAGGGCGGCAGGGCACGAAATCCGGACCGCAGACCTCGGCGGAGGGCTGGGGCTCGCTTACGATCCCTCCGCGCCGAAGCCGCCGACTCCGGCCGATTACGGAGCGATGGTCGAGCGGGCGACCGCAGGTTGGGAGACGCGGCTGATCTTCGAGCCGGGCCGGCTGCTCGTCGGGGAGGCCGGGGTTCTACTGACGACGGTGATCCGGGTGAAGCCGGGGCCGGCGGATCCGTTCGTCGTGGTCGACGCGGCGATGAACGACCTGATGCGGCCGAGCCTCTACGACGCCTGGCACGCCGCCGAGGCGGTCGTCCCGAACGGCGAGGAGATGGTCGCCGACATCGTCGGCCCGGTCTGCGAGACCGGCGACACTTTCGCCAGGGCCCGGCGGATCGACCGGGTGGGCTCCGGCGAGCTGATGATCCTTCGAACCGCGGGCGCCTATGCCGCGACGATGGGAAGCACCTACAATTCGCGACCGCTGGCGCCCGAGGTGCTCGTCAACGGCTCCGACTGGGCGGTGGTTCGCGAAAGGCCGGCGGCCGACGACCTCCTGCGCGGCTACAAGGTCCCGCCCTGGCTGAGCGGACCGAGCCCGGACTGAGTCCTCGAGGGCCGTCCGCCGCGCAGGAGCGGTCGTTCGGCCTGTCCGACGCCGTCTTCGCCGCGATCATCCCTTTCTTCTATTGGCGCCTCCTGAAAACGGTCCGCCGACCCGCCACGGCCTGCGGAACCCGACTTCCACAGAAATCGGCAGGTCCGCAGCCCAATCCGTTCGGATACCAGCAAGATTTGTTCGTTTTCCGAAAGTCTCTTCGTGATTACATGTCTAAAAGCGCCAGATTTTCTGGAGATCACCCGGCGCTGCCACTGATTCAGATCCGTGCGGAGCGCATAGCTTGGCAAATTACATTGCTGCCTACCCCGAAGGCACTGAGATTGTGGACGGAATTGCAAATCCTACAGCCGCACGACTCTGCGCCGCAGAAAAGAGAATCACCTCTGCGCTCTAAAGCGCTTGCGCAGCTCGATACAGTACTGATGACACTTGAGTCAGCAGCTGAAAAATCGCCAGTAGATTGAATCTTTTGGAAATATCGCTAAAAACTGCACTATTGGCGACTTCCCCTCTACATGATATAACCATGTCCAAGGGCAAGTCAGTAATCTTGATGACGACTCTACTATAGCTATTGAATAATGGCTCTATAGAGAGGGGGAACTCGTGGGTGGCCAAGTTCACGGTAATCAGCGACGTATCTTTGGAACTGCGTCGTCAGATTTACGGCGCGCTGGCTAGCGCGTCCGACATCAACTTCAACCTGGGCGCAGAAGCTCAAGCGATCTTCATCGGCCCGCCTGACTTCGAAAACATGGATTCGCAGGCGGTCGCCGCGCTTTATCTTTATCACGTCGTCCCCAGCAAACATCTGCGCAACCAGCGCCCGCTGCCCGATCCGGTAGAGCCCGGACGGTTCCGCCTGGCGCCGCTGCCGGTCGAGCTGCGCTACCTGCTGGTGCCGCTGGTCGACGACGAGAATGGCCACCAGCATCTCGGGCGGATCCTGCAGCATTTTCACGACCATCGAGCCTTCGCCGAGCTCAGCGGCGAGCCGATCGGCAACAGCTTCGGCGGCGGTTCGGAGGTGCTGCGCGTGTCCATCGATCCGCTTTCGGTCGAGCAACTCACTCAGCTGTGGAGCGCGTTCAGCTCCCCCTTTCGGCTTTCGGTCGGTTTGCTGGTCGAGCTCGTCCCGATCGACAGCGCCCGGCCGCCCGACAGCATTCCGCGAGTCGACGAGGCCCTGGTGCTCACCGGAACGATGCCGTGAGCGCCCTCAAGGGTCTCTCCGCGGCGGCGATGAGCCAGGTGCTGGTCAGCGGCCGCCTGTCGGACTCGGTCTCCGGACGCGGGGTCGACTCGGCGATTCCGACGCTCGACTACGATCCCTCGGGAGGCGGCGGCTTCGTCGCCGTGCCGACCCGGCTTACTCGTCATGCCGACGGCTGGTTCGCCTTCCATCTCGCCCCCGGAGCGATGCCCCAGCCGAGCGGCCCCGCGCCCGCCTTGCGGCTCGCGGCGAGCGCGCCGCGCCATGTCGACGACGTCGCTACTTTCGCCGTACCCCCCGCCTATCTCGCGCTCGCCAGTGAGTCGCAGCCGATTGCAGGGCACGACGTGACGATCGTTCGGATCGCCGGCGCGCCGTTCCGCATCGACCTGACGCTCGACCCGCTGCCGGTGGCGCTGGCGGGCCATGTCTTCATCGACGGCGACAGCGATCAGCCCGCCGCCGGCGCCGACGTCGAGATCGTCGCTCTGCCGGGCGCCGCGACCACGACCGGGGCCGACGGCGCCTTCGGCCTGCTCACTTTGCCGGTGGCGGCCGAAGTCACCATCCGGATCACCCACGGCGGCGATGTCCGCAACCACGTCGTCCGACCCGATTACGACCAGAGGATCAACCGCGCAGTCTTCACGACTGCCTAAAAGCGCCGAGGAACCGCTATGCCCGAATATCTAGCGCCCGCCGTCTATATCGAGGAGGTCCCCAGCGCCAACAAGCCGATCGAAGGCGCGAGCACCTCGACCGCCGCGATGGTTGGGCTCGCCGTGCGCGGCCCGGTCAACACGCCGACGCTGGTCACCAGCGCGGGCTCCTACACGCGCCTGTTCGGCGGGATGCTCGATCCGCGGGTCTTCACCGACGCTCTCGATTCGATGCCGCAGGCGGCGTTCGGCTTCTTCGCCAACGGCGGTTCGCGCCTCTACGTGACCCGGATCGTCGGCGACGCGGCGACCCATGCTTCAAGCTCGATCTGGGGTGACGCGGCGGGTGCAACCGCCGGTGTCACCCTCCTTGCCCGGGCAGGCGCGGGCGAGGAGCGGCTCGCGGTTTCCGACGACACCGATATCGCCAGCGGCAAGAGCTTCGTGATCGCCGACGGAGCCGCCTCCGAAGTGATCGAGACGACTGGGCCCTCGGCGCAAACTCTGGTGGTGCTCGAGGCGCCGGTGACCGAGGCGGTCGCCAACGCCGCCACCATCAAGAAGCAGACGATCGCCGTCGGAGCCGCCCAGCCCGGCTTCGAAAACATGGTTGCGGGTGGCGGGCTGGAATTCACTCCGGATCTCGCGCTGGCCGCCGGGACGATCCTTCGCATCCAGGACACCGGCGATCCCACCAAGGTCGATTACGTAACCATCAAGACCCTCAACACCAACGACATCACCCAGTCGGGCCTGGTCTTCAATCATCCCCAGGCGACGACCAAGGTCGATATCGTGACTTTGACTCCAGCTGCCGGGGGCGCCACGGCCAGCGAGGCGAGCCCGGCCGGATCGGGATCGCTTTGGGTCGACGACGCCTCGTCCCTGGCGGCCGGCGACCTGGCTGGGATCGCGACGGCCAGCGGTTTCGAGTATCGCGTGGTGGCGGATACGCCCGCGGTCGCGACGCTCAAGGACCCGCTCACCAATACGCACGCGGCGGGCACGACGATCGGAATGGTCTCGCGCCTGATGGAGGTCCATGCCCGGTACCCCGGCGGCTGGGGCAATGCGCTCGTCATCCGGGCGGCGCCGGTGAGCCTGCTGAGCGGGACCATGGCGATCGCCGCCGCCAAGGACGCGCTCTCGCTGTCGCTCAGCTCGACCTTCGGGCTGTTCGCGGGCAGCGCGCTTCAGCTCGGAACGGGCGGGTCGGCGCAGCTCGTCACCGTCAAGACCGTCGACCGGACCAGCAACGAAGTCACGCTGGAGAGCCCGCTGGCTTCGGGCGTCGGCCTCGGCACGGCGGTGGCGTCCCGCGAGTTCAACCTGTTCGTCGATCGCTATGACAACGGCAAGGCGATCGAAAGCGAGCAGTTCGAGGGACTGGCGCTGCATCCCTCGCACGCCCGTTACGCGCCGAAAGCGGTCGGCGCTTTCGACCGCGCGAGCCTGACCTCCGCGGCCTCAGGCGCGTCCGAGCTGATTCGGATCTCCGACCGGGCCAAGGACGACAATGGAGCCGACCTGCCTGGAGCAGAGGCCCTCCGCCAATCCTCGCCGATCACCGGAGGCAGCTTCCGGATGAGCGGCGGCGACGATGATCTCGCCGGGATCCAGGCCGATCCGGACAAGGCCTTCATCGGCAATCCCTCCGAAGATCCCCACCTGCGCACCGGCATCCAGGCCATGGAGAACGAGAATTCGATCTCGATCGTCGCAGTGCCGGGGCGGACCTCCGTCGGAGTCCAGAACGCCCTGCTCGAGCATTGCGAGAAGATGCGGTACCGCTTCGCGGCGATCGAGCCCCCGGCGGGGGCCAAGGTCGCCGAGGCGCGGACTCACCGCCAGAATTTCGACAGCACGCGCGGTGCGATCTATTATCCCTGGCTCGACGTGGCCGACCCCGTCGGAGCGCCCGGCGACATGATCCGGATCCCGCCCTCGGGCCACGTGATGGGAATCTATGCCCGTACCGACGTCGCGCGCGGCGTCTGGAAGGCGCCGGCCAACGAGGTCGTTCGCGGAATCCTGCAGCTCGACACCGCTCTCACCAAGGGCGAGCAGGACATACTCAACCCGGTCCATGTCAATTGCTTCCGCGACTTCCGGTCGGTCAATCGCGGCTTGCGCCTCTACGGGGCCCGGACTTTGAGCTCCGACCCCGAATTCCGCTACGTCAACGTGCGGCGGACCCTGCTGTACATCGAGCAGTCGCTCGACACAGGCCTGCAATGGGCGGTGTTCGAACCCAATGCGGAGCCGCTCTGGGCCAGCGTCAAGCAATCGGTCAGCGGGTTCCTTCGCAGCCTGTGGCGCGACGGCGGGCTCGAGGGGACGAGCGAGGACGAGGCCTTCTTCGTCAACATTGGATACGACTCGACGATGACCCAGGCGGACATCGACAACGGCCGCCTCATCGTCGTCATCGGTGTCGCGATCGTGAAGCCCGCCGAATTCGTCATCGTCAAGATCAGCCAGAAGACGCGCGAAGCGACGTCCTGACCCGCCGAAACCTTGCAGGAGTAAGCTCAAATGGCGCGAATCGACCCCTACGCCCAATATAATTTCATCATCGAGATCGACGACGTCGCCGCCGGCGGCTTCACCGAAATCGGCGGGCTCAGCTTCGAGCAGGACATCATCGAATATCGCGAAGGCTCCGACCCCAACCACGTGCGCAAAATGCCGGGCCTCAGCAAATACGCCAACATCTCGCTGAAGCGCGGCTACACGCAGGACAAGACGCTGTGGGAGTGGCGCAAGACCACGATCGACGGCCTCACCCAGCGCAAGTCGGGCGCGATCATCCTTCGCGACGAGAGCGGCGCCGCGGCGCTGCGCTGGGAATTCTCCGAAGGCTGGATCTCCAAATATGAGGGGCCGGCGCTCAACTCGACCGCCAACGAGGCGGCGATCGAGGCGATCGAGATCGCCGTCGAAGACGTGAAGCTCGTCTAGGGGGGAATTGACGTGCGCGTCGCCAACCTTGCGCCGGGGCTCTATTACGAGCCCGTGCAGCCGGTCCGAGCGGACGGGCCGCTGGCGCGCGGCGACGTGCCCTTGTTCATCGGCTTCACTCGGCGCGGGCCGGTCCGCCAGGCCGTTCGGGTCGAGTCGATCCGAGAGGTGGCGACCTTGTTCGGAGAGCCGCTGGCGGTCGGCCACCTCATGCCCGCCTTGCGCGGCTTCTTCGAAACGGGAGGGGCGAGCGCCTATGTGATGCGGCTGGCCATCGGCACCGACCTGGACGAAGGCGTGGCCGGGCATCTTTTCGCCAACGGCTGGAGTGCGTCGGCCGCGTTCAACTGGAGGTTGATCGATCCGCGCAAGCTGAGCGGGACGACGGGCCTCAACGCGCCCGGCTGGTCGTCGATGGTCGAAGCCGCGATCCGCGACGGCGCGAGCACGCCCGACCCCGGCCAGTGGGGCAATCGCCTATCGCTGTCGATCGCGCGCGGCTCGCAGCCGTTGATCGAGACCGAGCCGCTGGGGGACGGCGAGGATCGGCGGGTGCTGGTGCCGAGCCTGGCGGGGCTCGAAGCGGGCGGGATAGTCGAGCTGTTCCAGGACTCGACGACCGCCGCCGCCACTCTCGCCGCGGTCGACCCGGCGATGCTCACCGTCGAGCTCGCCAGGCCGATCGCCGAGCTCGGACTCGATGCGCGCCGGCCGTTCCGGCTGACGAGCGTCGAGTTCCGGATCGACGTGCTGCTGGACGGCCGCCTTGCGGAGCGGTTCGAGCGCGTGTCGCTGGCGCCGGGACACTCCCGCGCCGTGGCGGCCGCCATGGCGTCGAGCCGCTATGTCGCACTGAAGGCGCCCGCCGGCTTCGATCCGGCGCTCGAGCAACAGTGGCTCCCCGAGGGCGTGTTCGCGCTTGGGGGAGGCGGCGACCGAGTCCGCGCCGAGCCCTGGCAGAAGATGCGGGAGGCCTATCTGCTGGCGCTGGAGGCGGCGTCGCGCGTCGAGGAGGCGGCCCTGGTTGCGGCGCCCGATCTGGTCCTTCAGCCGCCCGATCTCGTGCCCGCGAGCCCGTCGCCGCCGCGGCCGGCCGATTGCTGCAATCTGGAACCCTCGCCGGTCGCTTCGCTGTCGGCACGGGTGGTCGACGGCGAGACCGGGGTCGCCGTCGCAGGAGTGAGGGTCGAGGCCGCGGGGGAGGCGCCGAGCGCCCTCACCGGCGCCGACGGCGGCTTCACGCTCGCGCCGCTGCCGCCCGGCCTGTTCACGGTGCGGCTGACCAAGCCCGGCTATGAGATCGCCGAGCTGATGCTTCAAAGCGCCGAGTTCGCCGCACCGATCCCCGAGACGATCCGGCTGGCGCCGCTCGCCTTCCCCACGCGTCTCGCCGACTCCGCGATCCTCGAGATCCAGCGGGCGATGGCGAGCGACGCCGGGCCCTATCGGGTGGCGATCGTCGACCCGCCGAGCCCCGACATGAAGCCCGACGCCTTGCTCACCTGGCGTTCGCGCCTGGGCGACAGCAACCGGCTCGCTTTCTTCGCGCCCTGGGTGATCGCGCCCGACAACGTCCCGGTGCCGCCCTCCGGCCATGTCTGCGGGGCTCTGGCGGCGGGCGAGATCGCCGGCGGGATCGCCCGGGCGCCCGCCAATCTGCCGTTGCGCCACGCGATCGCGCCTTCGCTGGCGATCGACGAGTCCACGCAGGCGGTGCTCCACGCCTCCGCGGTCAATGCGATCCGCGCCTTCCCCGGGCGCGGCCTCCGGATCTGGGGCTCGCGTACCTTGAGCTCGGACCCGGAATGGCGGCAGCTGACATCCCGGCGGGTCGTCGACGCCATCGAACGGACGCTCGAGGCGACGCTCCAGTGGGTCGTGTTCGAGCCCAACAGCCTGATCACGCGCCAGGCGGTCGCCTTCACGATCGAGACCCTGCTGGAGCGGCTCTGGCGCGGCGGCGGGCTGGCCGGGGGGACTCCGGCCGCGGCCTACCGAGTCCAATGCGATCTCGACAACAATCCGGACTCCGACCGCTCGCGCGGCGAGCTGGTCGCGGAGGTCGCCGTCGCTCCGGCGATCCCGTTCGAGTTCATCCTGTTCCGGATCGCCAAGTCCCTCGATCACCTCAATGTGGGGGATTGATCATGGACCTGCCCAGCCTCGGTCCACTCCCGGCATTCAATTTCTATGTCGCGCTGATCGACGATTCCTCGGCCCTGGCGGCAATCGGCTCGCTCGCCTCACTGGCGCTCGGCGGCTTCTCCGAATGCTCGGGTCTCGACAGCGAGCTGTCGGTCGTCGACTTCCAGGAAGGCGGGGTCAACGACCGAGTCCACCGCTTTCCCGGGCGCTTCACCTTTCCGAACATCGTTCTGACCCGCGGCGTCGGCTTCGGCGAGGATCTCTATCTCTGGCACGAGCAGTTTCTCAAGGGCGAGGGCAAGCGCCGCAACGGGCTCGTCATGATCGGCAACGAGCTGGGCATTCCGATCAAGACCTGGACCTTCGAGCGCGGAATCCCGGTCAAGTGGGTGGGCCCCACCTTCAACGCCTCGCAGAGCGCGCTGGCGATCGAGAAGCTCGAGATCGCGCACGAGAAGCTGTCGCTCGTCATGTCGCCGGGCAAGCTTGCGGACGCCGCGCTCGGCGCCGTCAAATCGTTGTTCTGAGGGGGAAAAGCGTGGCGGTCGATGTCCGAGTCAACAGCGTCTCGACCAGGCTCGGCGTCGTCGACCGTTCGGTGCTGCTGTCGCCGGAGGTGCTCGAGATGGTTGTGGCCGCGGTGAAGGCGCGACTCGAGGATGAGGCGCGAATCGCGGGCGAGCGCGCGCGCGACACCAATGTCGATCATCGGGACCGGTAGATGTCGAAGCTCACCTTCCAGCGGCTGAAGCTCGACAAGTCCAAGGACGGGCTCCCTTTCGAGGTGAGCTATAATCCGACCGAGCTGGCCTTCAGCAAATCCGCCCAGTTCGCCGACATCGCGGTGCCCGGGCTCGAGGCGCCGATCATCCAGTTCATCCGCGGCGATGCCGAGACCCTTTCGCTCGAGCTGTTCTTCGATTCGACCGACGGCGGCACCGGCGACGGGGCGACGTCGGTCACCGAAAAGGTGATGCAGTTCCAGAAGCTGGTCAGCATCGACGGGGCGCTCCATGCCCCGCCGATCGTTCGAATCACCTGGGGGGACGGATTGCCCGGTCCGGCGATCGCCACAGGCCCGCGCATGACCGAAGTCGACGTCATCGTGACGAGCGTCGCGCGGCGCTACACTTTGTTCAATCCCACCGGCCGTCCGCTGCGAGCGACGGTGACCCTGCAGATGCGGGTCTACTGGACCATCGGCGAGCAGACCCAGCTGCTCAACTATCAGTCGGCCGACCACACCCGCACCCACGCCGTGCGCGAAGGCGAGACTTTGCCCCTGATCGCCTGGGACGCTTATTCCGACGTCTCGAAGTGGCGCGTGATTGCGGAGCATAACGGCCTGTCGCAGACCCGCGACCTGCCCGCCGGGCTCATCCTCCAGCTTCCGCCGGTGGCATGATGGCCGCGCGCGTCCCGCTCGATCCCAACCGCGCGTTCTACGCGCCTCAGTTCCAGATCAAGCTCAAGGGCCAGAATATCGGCCGTGAGGTGATCTCCGACGTCACCGAAGTGACCTACAATGACGACGAGGCCAATTTGGACTCGTTCGAGTTCAGCCTCGGCGATTGGGACCCGATCCAGCTTCGACCGAAATATTCGAGCCCATGGGACGAGAGCGGCCGCCCCTATCAGATCGACGGCATCGACGCGCCGAACTTCGAGCCCGGCGCCGACGTGGAGCTCTACCTCTCCTACATGGGCGAGGGCGAACCTGTGCTGATGCTGAAGGGCGAGGTCGTGTCGATCACGCCCAGCTTCCCCGCCGCCGGGCCTCCTGTCTGTCGAATCCGCGCCCTGAACTACCTGTACCGGCTGCAGCGCGAGAAAGTGACTGAGACCTTCACCGGCTCGAAGATGGATATCGCGACGAAGATCGCCAACAAGGTCGGGATCGACAAGGTTGAGATGCCGCCCGGTTACGACATGGGCGAGCAGTCGACCGACACCCTCAACAACGTGGTCGCCTATGAGGAGATCGTCAAGCGCGCCCGCGAGTCCGGCCTCGTGCTGTGGCTCGAGGACGTCGACGGCGGTCCGGTCCTTCATTTCGAGGCGCCGGCCGGGGACTCGCCGGTCGCGACTTTGAGCTGGGGCGTCAACCTGGTGAGCTTCGCGCCCCAGCTCTCCACCCGCCGGGCCGTCGAGAAGGTGGTCGTCCGCGGCGGCGATCCGACACAGGCGGGCAGCGCCCAGCGCGTGATCGGCGAAGCGACCTGGAGCGATCTCAACGTCGACGAGTCGGCGCTCGGTCCGCGCGGCATCGCCGGGGTTCAGCAGGCGCTGTCGGGCACCGTCGAGACGGTCGACGACGCCGAGGTGCGCACCGAGGCCGCGGCCAAGGAACGGGCCAAGGGCGTGCTCACCGATATCGCCAAGGAGCTGGTCAAGGCGACCGGCTCCTGCGTCGGAATGCCCGAGCTTCGCGCCGGGCGGGTGATCGAAATCGCCAAGCTGGGGCCGCGTTTTTCCGGCCTGTACCGCCTGAGCCAGACCACCCACACCGTGGGAGCGAGCGGGTACACCGTCAGCTTCCAGGCCAAGAAGCTGGTGCTGCGATGAGCCGCCTGATGAACGGCCTCAGCCTCGCCCACGTGATCGACGTCGAGGATCCCGAGCAGCTCGGCCGAGTCAAGCTTACCTACCACACGCTCGGCGACGAAGCGCCATCGGACTGGGTGCCGGTCGCCAGCATCGGCGCGGCGCCGGATGCCGGCGTCTATTTCATGCCGGAGCCGGGAGATCTCGCGGTCGTCGGCTTCGTTGCCGGCCACATCAACCAGGCGATCGTCGTCGGTTTCATCTGGAGCGGCGACGGAGCGCCTCCCGGCGCGACTCCCCAGGAGCGAATCTTCAAGAGCCGCAAGGGCCACGCCATCACACTCTCCGACGACGCCGAGGACGGCATCCTGATCGAGGACGCCAACGGCAACAAGATTTTGATGAACAAGGACGGGATCACGATCGAAACGGGCAAGGCGCTCAACATCAAGGCAGGATCGACCGCTACCATCGAAGCTTCGGGCGAAGCGACGGTGAAGGGCTCGCCGATCCAGTTGAACCCATGACGATGGTCGAGCTCCCGTCCGGCCCCGGCTATAGCGGCGCCTTCGTGCTGGGCTTGCGCAGCCTCGGCGACACCAACGCGACCGAAAGAGCCGGGGCGGTCATCGTCAGGCGCGCCTTCACCATCTCCGGCGGCGTGTTGGGAGCCGACCGCGCGGTGGAACCGATCAACATGGCCGACACGATCCAGATCGTCGATTCGACACCTTGGGTCACGCTCGAGAATGACCTTGCAGTCACCAAGCGCCACGGCGACCTGATCGTGCTTGGAGGGAGGGCTCCGGGACGAGGCGGTACGGTCGCGATCGACGGCGCGGCGCGGCTTCGGCGCGGCGCCGGCGACGACGGCGATTTCGACCTCGCCGCCAACCTGTTCGGCTGGCACCCGCGCACCGATCCGCCGCGGAAAGACGACGCGCGGATGCTGGCCGGCGGGCCGCCCGCGGCGGGCGACCGCCTGGATCGCTTCAATAACGCGCAGCGCCGGGCGACCGGCTCGGTCTCGCTGGCGCTTGCGGCGCCTCTGCCGGGTCAGGGAATCGTCCGGATCACGCACAGCAAGATCGCCCCGGAGACGGAGGATCCGGTGCTGCTGAGCTTCAGTTATACGATGCCCGCACTCTCTCTCACCTTGTACCTCCACGAGGGCCGCGGTCCCGATCGCGAGCCGCGCTGGTGCCCTCACGATCAGGGCGCGATGACATTCGATACCCTTGTGGTCCGGCCCGCGGCGGGCACAGCGGCGGCGCTTTGGCGCAAGTCCTGGCCGTGGGGGGCGCCCGGCGCGGACACCCTGCGCAGGGCGGTGGTGAGCGAGGGAGGCGCCTGATGGCCCAGCCGATCGCCATCGCCGACGGTATCGCCTTCGCCATGCCGGACGTGTGCAATACTCCCACCCCCGGGGGCCCGCCGGTGCCGGTGCCTTACCCCAACATCGCCCAGCTCGCCGACGCCACCGGCACTTCGGCGGACGGCGGCAACGCGGTCTACGCCGCCGGCAAGGCGATCCTGCTCAAGGGCGGCGTCATCCCCCAAAGCACGGGCGACGAGGCAGGCTCGGCAAGCCCGACGAAGGGCAAGGCCGAGTTCACCAGCTTCTCCGGCACCGTCAAGATCCACGGCAAGGAGGTCGTGCGCTTCGGGGACTCGACGTCGCAAAATGGCGGCAATGCCGTTGGATCGGTTTTGTCGTCGCCGGTCACCGTGCTGGTGGGAGGCTGACCCATGGCCTTCCCCGAATTCCTCGGCCGCGGCTTCAAGTTCCCGATCCGGGTGAACGGGCGCGGCGGGCTGAGCTGGTCGGAGGGCGAGGAGGCGATCGCCGAAGCGATCTGGATCATCCTCTCGACGCCCAAACGCTCGCGGGTGATGGAGCCCGAATTCGGCTGCGGCGCCTACGATTACGTCTTCGCGCCCAACAATGCGACCACGGTTGCGATGGTCCAGAACGAGGTGATGCGCGCACTCGTCCGCTTCGAGGCGCGGATCGACGTGCTCGACGTGCGGGTCAACGCCCAGGCCGACCTGCCCAACCTGCTCCTGGTCGAAGTCGACTATCGAGTGCGCTCCAACAACGCCGCACACAACATCGTCTATCCCTTCTACCTCAACGAGGGACGCGCCTGATGCCGCTGCAGCCCCCCCGGCTCGACCATCGCACGTTCGACGATCTCGTCCGCGAAGCGCGCGAGCGAATCCCGCGCTTCACGCCCGAATGGACCAACCTGAACGACAGCGACCCGGGCATGACCCTGGTCAAGCTTCAGGCCTGGCTGACCGACACGATCCTCTTCGAGCTCAACCGCCTGCCCGAGAAGACCTATATCGAGTTCCTCAACCTGCTCCATGTCGAGCCTCGGCCGGCGCGCGCCGCGCGCACCGAGCTGCAGTTCCGCCTTGCCAAGCTCAAAGCCCCGACCGACCCGCTGACCGTCCCGATCCCCAAGGGCGCGGCGGTCGACGTCGACGATCCCGATCTCGCCAGCCCCGTCACTTTCGAGACCGAGCGGTCCATGGTCGCTCTGAACGCGGCGCCGGGCGCGGTGATCGTTCCGCGCGCTGGCGGCAACCCGCTCGAGCTGGTCACCACCTATGACGACTCCAAGGGGGAGGGGACCTTCCTCCACGCCTTCCGGCCTTTCGGGCCCGCACCTTCCGCCTCCACGCCGCTACTGATCGGCCTGGCGTTGCGCCCGATTCTCGATTCGAAGCAGGCGATCGGCGCCTACAGCCAGGACGTGCTTCCGGCGATCGAGCTCGACCTGTTCGTCGACATGGCCGGGATCGGCGATCCGGACTCGAGCGGGGCGGAGATCGAAGGTCCGCTCGTCCGCAAGTGTCTCGGCGCCGCCGCTGCCGAGCAAACGGCCGCGGTGCGCTGGCAGATTTATTCGGGCGCGGCGGTGGCGCTCGATACCTTCCCCTCCGGCGCGGTCGACCAGTGGACGGACCTTCCGCTACGCGGCGACGACACTGCGGGCCTCGCCCGCACCGGACATTTGCGGCTCCAGTTGCCGGAGCGGGCCATCCGTTTCTCGCCCGAGTTGCTGCCGCAAGCCTTCTTCGAGAAAATGGGCCTGATCAAGCCTCCGACCCACTATTCCGAGCTCAAGACGCTGCTTCGCTCCGGCGACACCGATCTCGTCGCCGGACTGACCGAGGATCACTGGACGCAGATGGGCCTGCCCGAGGAGCATCTCAACGCGGTGGTCAATGAGTGCACCGAGGATTCCCAGGTTGCCGACAAGCTCGACGCGATGCCCGCCGCGGTCACCACCGCGCTCGATCCGGCGGCGCTGACTCCCGAGGCCTGGGCCGAGATCGATCCGCGCCTCGCCGTCCTGCCGACGCCGCGCCACCAGGGCATGGCTCGGCCGCTTTACTGGATCCGCGCCGTCCCCGCCAATCCGAGCGCCGGGGCCGGCCTAGTCTCGGCGATCCGGCTGAACACCGTGCCAGCGACGGCGGCGGCCACGAGGCCGGCCGAGCGGCTCGGCACCTCCGACGGCCGGCCGACGCAGCGCTTCACCTTGTCCAAGACTCCGGTGCTGATCGATCCGGAAACCGGCGCTCCCGATCTCGATCTGACGGTGGAAGAAGCCGGCGAGACCCGCAGCTGGAAGCGTGTCGACGATTTCTATGTCCCGGCGACCGACGCCCAAAGAGCGGGGGCGCCGCGCCCGGAGCCGGCGGAAGTCTATACGCTCGACCCGGTGACGGGGGCGATCGCCTTCGCCCCGCGCGGCCGGGTCCCGATCGCGGGAGCGACGATCATGGCGGCCCGCTATCGCGCCGGCGGGGGTACGATCGGCAATGTCGGCGCGGGCACGATCACCAAGATCAAGGGCTCGATCCGCAACGTCGACAGCGTCGCCAATCCACGCGCCGCGTCGGGCGGAATGGACGCCGAGTCGCTCGACGAGACCCTGCTTCGCGCTCCCCACGATCTGCGCGCCCGCGACCGCGCCGTCAGCGCCGAGGATTTTGCAGATCTCGCCAGCAGCGTTCCGGGAGTCGCGGTGCAACGCGCCTTCGCGCTCGCCAACCGGCGCACCGATCCGGCCCTGCAAGGCCAGTTCCAGGTCCAGGCCGGAGCGGTGAGCCTCGTCGTGCTTCCGATCTCGGGCGACCCGACTCCGCAGCCGAGCGACGCCCAGCTGCGCGCGATCTGCGAATATCTCGACGACCGGCGGCTGATCACCACGGAGCTCTACCTCACCGGTCCGCGCTATGTCGCGCTCGCCAAGCTGCAGGCGACGATCGCGATCGCCCAGAGCGCCGATCTCGGGACGGTGGGGTCGGCGGCGTCGGAGGCGCTGCTTCAATTCCTCCATCCGCTTCGCGGCGGCCGCGACGGGCGCGGCTGGCCGTTCGGAGCGCCGATAGACCTCGCCGATCTCTACGACCGGCTGCTTTCCGTGCCCGACGTGCGCCGGGTCACCGGCCTCGCCGCGACGATGGAGGCGGCGAGCCCGGACTCCGATCCCGTCCTCGACGTGATCGGCATTCCCGAGGGCAGCCTGCCGTGGCTTCGTCCAGAACGCATCAGCCTGAACGTCGTTTATGATAGCCTCTGAGCCCCTTCCCAACGCCTTCGCGCGGCTCGACCCGCTCAACGGATGGCGAGCGATGGGCGACGCCTCGGGCCTGGTCTTCGCAGGCGACGGCGTTCGGCTTGGAGCGCAGGTGCGCCCGATCCCGGACTCCGAGGCGAGCGGCAGCTTCGGCGGCCGGACCCTGCCGCGCGGAGTAGCCATCGCCCCCGACGGGCGGCTGTTCCTGGCCGATCCCCAGGGACAGTGCGTGCGGGTCCTCGTGCCGGCCTGGGGCGAGGCCGAGCGGCCTTCCGACGCCTTGCCGACCTGGCCTTTCCGGCCCTTGTGGCAAAGGCCGGCGGCCGACGCCGAGGCGGCCGGCGGCGACCCCTACGCTCTGGTCCGACCGACCGACGTCAAGCTCGCCTGCAACGGCGACCTGGTCATTGCGGATCCGGGAGCCGAGCGGCTGGTGGTGCTGGTCATGCCCAGCGGCGCCGTGCGGCGAGTGATCCCCCTCAAGGGCGCTCCTACAGCGCTCGGCTTCGATGGCGGCGGCCGAGCCTATGTCGTGCTCGCCGAGTCAGGGAAGGTCGTTCGCTTCGACCCGGACTGGAGCATCGATTCCGAATATCGGGCCGGCGCCGGCACGCTTTCGGCGCCGAGCGCCATAACGGTAGTGGCCGGTCCGGTCTGCCTGTGCCGCGCCGGCGACCCCTGCGGTTGCGCCGCGGGCGACCCCGGCCTGCCCAACGGCACCGCCTTCGTGCTCGACGGCGCCCAAGTGAAGGCGCTCGACCCGAGCGGCCGGCCGGGCGATGCGATTCTGCCGGAGGCTCTCGATCCGCCGCCGATCTCGGTCGGGCCGGACGAGTCGCTGGCCTTCCGTCGCCCGCCGCGGCAGGCGCTTCGGCTCCCCGGCCTAGCGGTCGACCGACGCGGGCGGATCGGCGGGCTTGCGCTGGTCGCCCGCCCCCGAAGGATCGTCTTGCCCAAGACCGGAAGCTGGATCGCCGGCCCGTTCGACGGCGCCCGCGATCGCTTCCCGTGGGACCGGCTGGTGCTGGATTCAGAGACGCCCGATCGTACGCGCATCGTCGTGGACTCCTATGCCGACGACGCCCGGCTGGATTCCGCCCGGGTCGCGGATCTGCCGCTCGAAAATTGGAGCGCGCCGCTCGCGATCGAGCAACATGACCTCCCGGAGATTCTGATCCAGAGCCCGCCCGGGCGCTACCTGTGGGTGCGGTTTCGGTTCGTCGGAGACGGCGAGGCGACGCCCCGGATGCGCGCGGTCGAGCTTTCGGGCCCGCGCGCTTCCTCGCTTCGCTTCCTGCCGGCGCCTTTCCACCAGGACCCGGAGAGCGCAAGCTTCCTGGACCGGCTGCTGACCTTCTTCGATTCGATGCTCCAGGAACCGGCGCAGAAGGGCCGGCAGATCGCCCGCTATCTCGATCCGGACTCGGTCGAGGCGGGGGCGTTTCTCGACTGGCTGGGCTCCTGGTTCGACTGGCGCTTCCTCGCCCAATGGCCGGAAGCGGTGCGGCGCGACATGATCCGCGACGCGATCCCCTTCTTCCGGGCGCGCGGCACCGTTGCCGGGCTCCGGCGCCTGATCCGGTGGCACAGCGGCGCCCCCGATCCCTGGCCGACGATCATCGAGCATTTCCGGCTCAGGGGCCGGCCGGCGCTGCCGCCCCTGTTCATCGGCGGCCTGCCGCTCAATCCCGCGCCGGCCGCGCTCGCGCACACTTTCACCGTCGTGATGCCGCGCGCCTCGGTCGCCGACGTGGCTCAGCTCGAGCGTCTGATCGAGGCCCAGAAGCCCGCTCATACGATCGCTTCGCTGCGCCTCGTCGATCCCAGCTTCAGAATCGGCCGGCAAAGCTCGATCGGCGTCGACACGCTGATCGGTTCGGCGCCGGCGCTTCCGCTCGGCCTTGGGCATCTCGCTCAGGGCCTCGGCACCGCGGCGGGCGGGCCGCCCGCTCTCGGTGCCGCCTATCTTTCACTTCCGGGGGGTTGATATGACCTGCGATGCCCATCTTTGCGTGCCGTGCGGACTCCATGAACCCCGCCGCAATGTCTATTTCGACGGAAAGCTGCTGCTCGCCCGCGATTTCGAGGACGAGCAGGTCTATCACATCGCGAAGCAGCAGCTTCTGAACGCGACTCTCCACGGCACTGGCACGGCCTGCGGGCTGAAGGTCGTTGAGCACCCGGCCGAGGATTGCCGGGCCAGGTTCGCCCTGCTCCAGCCCGGCCTGGCGCTCGATTGCTGCGGGCGCGAGATCATCGTTCCGAAAAAGGTGGCGATCCCGATCGGCGAACTTCTCGACTCGAACCCCGACCTCGTGGAGAAGCTCGACGGAACGCGCGATCTGGTCCTCGCCCTGAAGCGCTGCGACCGTCCCGGCGAGCTGGCCCCGATCATCCTGGCGGATTGCGAAGGCGCGGCCGAGGGCGGCAAGCCCGGGAGGATCCTCGAAGGCTTCGACTTCCACCTCTTCGCCGCCGAGGCCGGGGCGCTCGCCCCCGCCTACGAGCAGCATGAGCCGCGCCTCGACTGGCGCCAGACCCTGACCTTCTCCGAATCGACCCCCGCTGCAGTGGCCGTCGACGAGGAGACGGCTTATGCCTACGTCGCCATCGTTCCGGACGACGAGGAGGAAGTATCCTCCCGAATTCTCGTCTACGAGCGCCGCAACCACGACATCGTCACCGCGCTCGACGGTCCGGGCAACCCGGTCGACCTCGCCGTCTCGCCGGTCGGGGACCAGGTCTATCTGTCCTTCGCGAACGCCGGGGCTTCCGGAATCGCCGTTTATCGCAAGTCGAAGATCCGGACGGTGGCGGACCCGCTCGGAACGATCGAACTCGAGGGCCAGGCGCGGCTCGCCGTGTCGCCGCGCACCGGCGCTCTGTTCGCGCTTCGGCTCGACGAGGGCGTGATCCTCGCCTGGTCGCAGGAGGCGATCGCCGAATGGGCAGGCCAGGACCCGCCGCCGCCGGCCGGCCCCTCGTCCCCGGTCGAGCTCAAGCTCAAGGACTGGACTGCGCGCGATGCCGAGAACCATCGCGGCGCGATCTTCACCATCTCGCCGGACGGGGCACGGCTCCTTGTGGTGGACGGAATCGGAAGCCTTGCCGTCCGAATGGTCGAGGTCGCCTTGCTGTTCGGCGGCGAGGCCGCCGAAGTCGTGCCGTCCGACCCGAACCAGCCGCTTCTGCCGACTCCGGCGGGTGAGCGCCTGGTGGCCGGTAATTGGAGCCTCGACGGCCGCTACATCTTCCTGCTCTCCGAGGCGGGCACCGCGGAGGAGCCGCAGGCCCTTCTTCGGCGCTATGAGCGGCTCGACGCCGACGGCTCGCTCCACCAGCGCGGGCAGGGGCTGGCGGTCCCGGCTTCGCACGCGATCGACCTTGCGGTGGCGCCCGGCGAGCGCTGGGCCTACGCTCTGGTCGGCCGGGTAGAGAACGACGCCATCGAGGCGACCGTCGTCGCGCTCGACATGGAGGAGGCGCAGCGCGCCGGCGACACGCCGTCGATCGAGGGCGTCCGAACCGAAGAGCCGCTTCCCGGGGTCGGCCTGTCGCAACGGCTCACCCTTTCGGGCCGCCAGCTCTACGTCGCGCTCGCCGACGAAAGCGGCGAAAGCCAGCCCGACCGAGGGCTGGTGGCAGTGATCGAGCCCGACGAGGCCGATTGCGGAGCCCGCTTCCGGGCGGCGGTCGAGGGCTGCCCGGTGTGCGACGACCAGGTTCATCATGTCGTTCTCGCGCACCTGCCGCGCTACGACGCCGCCAAGCGGCCGCGAATCCGCGACCGGGATCCCCGCGACGGGGAGGTGGCGATCGACAATTTCACCTATCGCCCGCTCATTCCCTCGGCGCAGAACCTGCGGGCGGTCGTCGAATGCATACTCGACGAAGGCGTGGCCGAAGGGCCGCCGGGTCCCCGTGGAGATCCCGGCGACCAGGGCGAGACCGGAGCGCGCGGCCCCGGCATCCAGACGGTCGCGGTCAAAACGCTCGAATCCGGAGACGCCGCCACCGCGGTCCTTTCGGCGATCGGCGGCGACCCGGAAGGCGACCAGCTGCTGACCCTCGGCATCCCAAAGGGAGCCAATGGCCCGATCGGCCCGGTCGGTCCGCACGGTCCCGGCATCCAGACGGTCGCGGTCAAGACGCTGGACTCCGGGGCCGCCGCCACCGCGGTCCTGTCGGCGATCGGCGGAGACCCGGAAGGCGACCAGCTGCTGACCCTCGGCATTCCGAAGGGAGCCAATGGCTCGATCGGTCCGGTCGGTCCGGTCGGTCCGCGCGGTCCGGGAATCGACAAGGTCTTCGTCAACACCCTCGATCCGGGCCAGCCGGCTACGGCGGTGCTCACGCCGATCGGCTTGGATCCCGAAAACGACCAACTGCTCACTCTCAATATTCCCCGCGGCAAGGACGGAACCCTTCCGGCGGGCAATTACGGCAAGGTCTCGGCGCTCAGCTGGACCCACGGCAAGACGCGCGGCGCCAACGCGTTTAACACTCTCGGCTTCGCGATCTACTTCGACCGCCTGGTATCGGCCGACTCGCTGGCCACGAAGGCGGGGCCGAACGCTCCCCTGGTCAGCTTCGCCTTCGAAGTCCTGTCGGTCACCGGCGGCCAGAGTTCCTGCCTCTGTCCGGTCCAGGGCAAGATCGAGCTGATCAGCACCGTGGTGGAAGCGAACGGCCTCATCTCCAAGGTCACCGTAGCGGCCGCCGGGACCCCGTTGGTGCGGGGCATCCGCCTGATGCCGAACAACCTGGTTTCGGGCGCTCCGGTCCGGGTGGTCCTGCGCTGCGATTTCGTGCTCGACGAAGCGGGAACGCCGATCGACGGCAACTTCCTCGCCGCCAAGCTTCCGACCGGCGACGGGATCGCCGGCGGATTGTTCGAAAGCTGGCTCACGATCGAGGTGGCGCCGTGAGCCCGCCTGTCTCCATGCGCAGGGCCAACGGCCTCGACCGGCCGCTCTACTTCGATCGCCAGCTTCTGGTCGCCGAGGACCTTTCGCTTGAACAGGGTTTCGAGGACCGCCGCCTCGCCTTGCTCGCCCGGAACGTCGTCGGCTGGGGCGTGGCGGCCGGCTTCCAGCTGTCGACGAGGCCGCTCAGTCCCGTCGCGGCCGGGCTCGACCTTGCGATCAGCCCCGGCTTCGCGCTCACCCCGCTCGGGGACGAGGTCTATCTCAGCCAGGAAGTGGTGATCGACGACATCACCGCCGCGATGGCCGCCGCCTGCGGCACTCCGGCCGATTGCACCATCATCGAGAGCGCGGATGGCGCCAAGGCGGTCCAGGCCGCCCGCGCCTGGATCATCGCCCGCCCGGCGCCCCTGAACGGCGGTCCGCGTCCGGCAATGCCCGAAGGGTGCGGCCATCCGGGCAACAACACGCACCCAAGCCGACGCTGCGGCGGAGCCGCGGTCGAGATCGCCTGCTCGCTCCTCCCTCCGCACGGCGCGACGCCGCTCGATCTGGCCCAGCTCCACAATGCCGTCTGCGGCCCCTGGGGCCCGCCTCTGGCCGGGTCCGTGACCGAGGCCGCCAATTACGTCGTGCTCGGCGCGGTCGAGATCGTCCCCGAGGGCGTCTTCGCCACGCCGCGCGACCGCCGGCTGATCCCGAGGCTCGACTCGCTGGGCCGGCTGGTCTGCTCGCTTCATCACTCCGGCATCCGCTACGTCACCCACATCCAGCGCGACCGCGAGGACCAGGACCGCTCGATCGACAAGCTCGCCGGCTTCGACGGCAGCGGAACCTTCTTCGCCGAGACTCTCGACCAGGCGATCGCGGCGATCGAAGCCGGACTCGTCTATCAGACCCTGCCGCTCGGCTTCGAGGGCCGCAAAGTTGTGGTGCGCCGCCGCAAGTCGGGCAAATATCTGCAGACCGAGGGGGACAATCTGCCGCCCAACAACCTGC
The DNA here is from genome assembly GCA_036387875.1 of Allosphingosinicella sp. Lineage (GTDB taxonomy): Bacteria > Pseudomonadota > Alphaproteobacteria > Sphingomonadales > Sphingomonadaceae > Allosphingosinicella. The sequence goes on from DASVSX010000076.1 coordinate 29,424, forward strand.
TCTCCCTTCCGGAGATAAGGGACACATGAGCAAGGCGGCAAGCGACAGCCTGACCCTCGGCTCGGTCGAGGCGCGGTGCCAGTTCGTCGGCCCCGCCGCGGACGCCTTCGCGGCCGAGCGCCGGCTCGAGAGGGTCGCGCGCGAGGGGCTGCCCGATGCTCTGGCGGCAGCGGTCACCCAGGTGTTCGGGGCGCGAGACGGAGTCATTCGAATCGACAGGATCGAGCTCGACCTGACGATGTCGCGCGAGATGTTCGAAAGCTCGGCGCTGGCGCGGCTATGGGCGGACCGAATCGGCACGGCCCTGGCGGCGACGCTCCAGCGCTCGAACGAGGCCAATATCGCTTGTTTCGCGAGCCACGCCGAGTTCGCCGCCGCCTATCTGGAGCATCGTTTCGGAGTCGCAAGGCACGCTTCGTTCGCCTTCGCCGATTTCGCTCCGCTCGCGCACGTCGCCCCGGAGACGGCGGCGGCGGAGCTGCTTGCGGCCCGCCCTGAAATCCTCGTCGCGCTCGCGCGCTCCGGCGCCGGGCGGGGCGACCCGGCCTGGCTCGCCCGCCGCCTGGGTCCCGTGCCGAGCGCGCGCATCCTCGATCGTGTGGCTCCTTCGCCCGCGGTTGCCGACGCGGCCGCGGCAAGGCTCGTCCGGCGGTTGATCGCGCACGCCCCGCCGGGCTGGAGCTCGCTGGCCGGCGCGGCGTCCGCCCTAGCCCTGTTGCTGGGAGGTTTGGCCGAGCCCTCGCTGGACGCGGCGGCCGCGCTCGACACGCTCGCGCCCCTGGCCCGCGCGGTCGCGGCGGTCGCGCATCTGGCGTCGGTGGCGCCCGGGCAAATCGATCTGCTCGAGGCGGAGAATGCCGATGCGCTGGAATTCCTGGCACTGGCTCCGGGCCAGCGCCGCGAGGCGACCTTTGCGCGCACATTGTTCGCCGGCCGGGCGGGGAGGCGGGTCGCCGCCGCGGTCCACTCCGGCCTGGGTACGAGGCGCCACTGGGAGCCGGAGACTTCGGCACAGAGCGGGTCTCGCTCGAAGCGTAGCGCCGCCGCTCGCAGGCCGACGCTGGATTCGCCCTTCGCCGGCTTCGCCCTGCTGCTGCCGACGCTGCGCAGGCTTGAGATCGACACCCTGCTCTCGCCCGGCCAGGCCCGCGCCCTGACGTTCGCCGCGCTCGATCCGCCGGACCGGATGGCCCCGCATGGGGAGGCGCTCGCGGACCTGTTGCTGCCTCTGCCGATCGAGCCCGAGCCTCCGCCCTGGCCGAGGGCGGTCCCCGACGATCCCGCCAGCGACACCGCGACGGCTTGGGCGGCGCACCTGCTCAGCGCCTTCGCCGATAGACTGCCAGGCCTGCACGGCAGCAGCGCCTCCTACCTCAGGCGCCAGTTCCTTCATGTGAGCGGCATGCTCGAACTCGAGCCGGAACGGCTGGTCGTGCGGCTGTTGCGGCCGCCTCTGGCTATCGTCCTTACAATCGCCGGAATGACCGGCGAACAGGGCCCGCTTCCATGGCGCCGCGAGCGCGAGCTGATGATCCTGATGCCATGAGCGACTCCGCGCATCTGGAGCTCGCGCTCGGGGCGCTCGCGCTTCGGCTGCGGCGCGAGATCGAAGTGATGCGCGCTCTGCGCTCGCCCGAGCGGCGCGACCAGTTCCTGGGCCTGATCCTCGGCGAAGAGGATGCCGCGATGCTCTGCGACGAAATCGCCGGGCGGACCGGTGCCGGCAGTGCCGGCGGCCTGGATGCCTCCGTCGCCGGCGCCGACCGGCTGGTCCGCCAATCCCGCGGCGCCGATCCGTCGCTGGCGATCAACCGCCTCGCCGCCGCGTTCGGGCTCGACCGTCTCGAGCAGGATCTGCTCGTCCTCGCCGCGGCCCCGGCGATCGATCCGCGCTTCGGACTCGTCTACGGCTTTCTCGCGGACGACTTGAGCCGGCGGGCGCTGACTCCGGCGCTTGCGCAGCGTATCCTCGCCGATACCGGAGTCGGCCTGCTTGCGCTTCGGGCCGCTTGCGAGGCGGGTGGGCGGCTGAGCCGGAATGCTCTCGTCGCGCCGGAGGCGGGCGATCAACCGCTGATGGCGGGTCCGCTGCGCTGCGACGAGCGCGTGCTCGACCTGCTGATGGGGCGCGAGCGCTGCGATCCCGCCCTCGCGAGGCTGGTCGAGCGCGACCGCATCGACTCGGCGACCGCGGATGCCCTCGGCGCGGTCGAGGCGCCGCTCGACCGCCCGATCGCCTTGGTCGAGACGGGCGCAGCCGATGCCTTGCTCTGGACGCTTGCCGCCGCGCATCGCCTCGGCCTCGGAGTCGACCGGCTGGACTGGCCGCGCTGGGCGGCGCAGCCCGAAGCAACGATCCCGGCGCTGCTCGCCCGGGCGCTTCGCGATTCCCGGTTGGCCGGCGCGGTGCCGCTCCTGCGCGGCTGGGACAAGGCTCCACCCTCGGTGCGCGCCGCGGTCGCGTCGGCCGAGGCGCCGCTGGCGGTCACTGGGAGCGCCGAGCTCTGGGCCGAGACCGGATTGATCGCCATCGGGCGCCAGGTTCCGCCCGCCCCGCCGGCCGCCCAGGTCGCCGCCTGGTCCGCCGCCATCGAGGCCGAGATGCCCGACGCCGATGCCGGGCTCGCGGCCGAGCTCGCCGATACGTTCACGATGCGCTTCGACGAGATGGGCGCTCTCGCGCGCCAGGCGGCGAGCGCCGAAGAGCCTTTCGGCGCCGCGCTCCGAGCGGCGGCTCGCCGGCATGCGGGTCTCGCACTGGCGGACCTGGCCGAGCGGCTGGAGACTACCCACGGTTTCGACGCGCTGGTCCTCCCCCCGCAGCCGATGGCGTCGCTCGGCGACCTTGTCGGGAGCCGGGCGACCGGCCCGCGCGTACTGGTCGAATGGGGGCTTGGCGCGACCTATGGCCGCCGCGCCGGGCTGGTCGCCTTGTTCGCCGGACCGCCCGGCACCGGCAAGACGATGGCCGCCGGGGCGGTCGCGCACATGCTCGGAATCGATCTCTACCGGATCGATCTGTCGGGCGTGGTTTCCAAATATATCGGCGAGACCGAGCGCAATCTGGAAAGCATCTTCCAGGCCGCCGAACGCGCGACCGCGGTCCTGTTCTTCGACGAGGCCGACGCCCTGTTCGGCAAGCGCTCCGAAGTGCAGGACGCGCACGACCGCTACGCCAATATCGAGATCAGCTATCTGCTGCAAAGGATCGAACGGTTCGACGGGGTCGCGATCCTGGCAACCAATCTCAAGCAGAATCTCGACGACGCTTTCATGCGCAGGATCGACTTCGTCGTGGACTTCCCCGTGCCCCAGGCCGCCGACCGGCTGCGCTTGTGGAGCAAGCTCACCCAGAGTCGGGCGCCGCTCGCCGACGACATCGACTTCGAATCGCTGGCCGAGCGCTACGAGCTGACCGGAGGCGAAATCCGAAGCTGCGCGCTCGCCGCGGCCCACGCCGCGGCGCGCGACGGCGTCGCGATCGCGATGCGCCACCTGGTGGCCGCGGTGGCGCGCGAATATGTCAAGCAGGGCCAGCCGCTGCGCAAGGCGCTGTTCGCCGATCTTCACGCCGTGCCGGTCGACCCCGGCAAGGCGGCGCGTTGACCGGCCCGGGGCCCTCGGCCGAGGCGGTGCCGCCGGCCCGGGTCGCGGCGCCCGCGCCGGCGGCGACGCCCGCGCGGGAGACCACGCCCGCCCCGACCGGGGATCTCGCAGCTGCGGGCAATGCCGCCCTGTTCGGCCTGCTCGACAACGGCGATTTCGTGGTCGATCTCGGCCCGCCGCCCGGCTTCCGGATCCCGGCGAGCCTGCTCGGGGAGCGCCGGATCGACCTGCACGAGCGCGGCCGAGTGCTTCCGGGCCTGGCGTTCGACAGCGCCACCTTTTCCGCCGCCGACCGACGCCGGGCGCTGCGCATCGCCGGTCATTTCGATATCCCGCACGTGGTTGCGGGGAATTTCACGGTCGACGTCACCCGTGAGGGGCGCGCCTCGCTCGCCGCCGAAGCCGCGACGAACCTCCCGGCGCTGAACAATCCCCGGCTGACGGTTTCGATCGACGAGAGCAAGAACCTGACCGCCGTCGCGACGATCACCGGCGCCAACCTTACGCCCAGCGCGCTGCAGCGGCGGCTCACCGTCACCGGCGGAGGCGAGATTCGCCTCAGCGCCGGCAAGCTTTCGGGGTCCGTCAACGCCGCGCTCGACTATCCCCGGCTCGGCTCGGGTTCCTTCGCGCTCGTCTTCGCGGAGACCGGACGCCTGTCCGGCTCCGGGCACATCGAGATGACGGCGCCCTTCCTTGCCGGCGTTCGGGCGGACCTCGCGGTCGACGAGGCCGGGGCTCTCACCGGCGCCGCCGAGATCCCCGCGGCACGGATCGCGCCGTCGATCGCCGGGCTCAGGATCGAGAGCGGAACCGTCCGGCTCGCTTACGCCAACGGCCAGCCCTCCGGGGCGCTCGATGCGCTGGTGCTGAGCTATCCCGGCCTCGGCTCGGCCACAGTGACGGCGACGATCGCCCGGGGCCAGGTCGAGGGGCAGGGGGCATTCAATCTGGCGCTGTCGGGCTTTGCCGACGTCGCCGGGACCTGGGCCTTCCGCGAGGGGCAGCTGACCGGTTCGGTGACCATAAGCTCGAGCGATTTCCCGGACGGTTTGCCCGTACAGGCCGGCACGATCACCGCCACGCTCGGGCCCGCGGGGGCGGTGAGCTTCGCCGGCTCGGTCCGGGTGACGCTCGGGCCGGCGGGCTCCGGCGAGCTTCGCGCCGCCTATAACGAGGCCGGGCAGCTCGCGATCGGGGCGACCGTCAACCTCACCGTTCCCGGGCTTCAGGGCGCGACCTTCACGATCAATTATCTGGAGGGGCGGCTCGAAGGCTCGGGTGACGTGCCGATAGACCCGGGCTTGCTGCCCGGAATCACCGGCGCGGTGCACGTCGAGTATCGCGAAGGCCGCTGGGCGGGCGAAACCGAGCTCGGTTACGAGGCCGATAACGGCAAGCTCTCCGGCACCGTCCGGGTGCGCGTGGCGCAGACCGAAGAAGGCGCGCTCCAGGTGACGGGCGGAGGCGACGTCACCGCCCAGATCGCCCCGCGCCTCCAGGGCACGCTCCACGCCGAAATCCTGGCCGAAGGCGGGGTGGACGTCTCGGGCTCGATCACCGTCAGCGAGCCGCTCGAGCTGTTTCCGGAGCTGCGCACCGAGCGCGAGCTTTTCAGCCTTTCGAAGAACATTCCGCTCTGGGCGATCCTGGTCGCGGTGATCCGGGTGCGCGCCGGAATCCGCGCCGGCATCGGGCCCGGCGTGTTCCGCAACATCAAGGTCGAGGGCTCCTACACGATCGGCCAGGAAGGCGAACCGAGCTTCAGCATATCGGGCGAGCTGTTCATTCCCGCCTTCGCTGAAGGCTATGTTTCGTTCGGGGCGGGACTTGGGCTGGACGTGCTCCTGGGCTCGCTCACCGGCGGCATCGAGGGAGTCGCGACCGCGGGCATCTATGGCGCCGTTTCGGTGATCCCGGTGCTGAGCTACGCCAATGGCGATTATATGATCGAAGGCGACGCGACTCTCGCCGCCGGAGCGCGGTTCAAGGTGGGCCTCAATGCCTGGGCCGAGATCGAGGCCTGCTGGATCAACGTGTGGGAGAAGAGCTGGCGGCTCGGCGAGTGGATGTGGAACATCGGCCCGGACCTGGGGCTGAAGGCGCACATGGCCTATAATTTCTCCAACCCCGCCCCGCCGACGCTCGAGTTCAGCACGAGCGACATCGACACCGAGAGCCTGATCAAGGCGGCGATGCCGGAAGACGGACCCGCGCCTTCGGGCGCGAAAGAGGCGCTTCAGAACAAGAGCGAATGGAAGGGCCAGCTCAAGGCGCCGGGACCCGCAGCCGGCGCGGTGCCGCCGGAGCTCGCCCAGCAGGCCGCCGCCGGCACGCCCGCTCCGCCCGCGCCGCCCAAGCCGCCGGCAAAGCCGAAGCCGCCGGGAGTCGTCGCTCCGCCGGGGGCCCCGACGGTCGAGTCGCCCAGCGCGGCAGCGGACGCGGCCGGCAAAGGGAAGGCGCCCCCCGGCACTGCGCCGGGCGGGGCGCCCGATGCCGCCGCTGCGGCGATCGGGCCTGCCCCCGGGCGCGCGCCGACGGCGGGTTCGGCCGACGCCCACTCGGCTCAGGACGCGGCCACGAAGCCCGCGACGCCCGAACATCCGCTGCCGCCGGGGCAGGCGCCGCCGACGACGGCGCCGCGCTTCCCGACGGCGCTCGGCATGGGAACGGTCGACGAGCCGCCGGTGCCTTTGCCTCGTACCCCCGCGCAGCAGCAGGAAGACGTCGACCAGGCGGCGGCAATGGTGAGGCTGGTCGAGAGCAATGTGCAGGACACGGCCGAGCTGGAGAGCTATTTTCCCCGAATCAAGCGCCGCTTTCAGCTCAGCGCGATCGCGCTCGAGCCGCGGGACTCGGGCGGCGCCTGCGTCAAGGTCGAGATCAATCCGATCGCCCGCGAGCCGGTCACCGAGCTGCTCCGCGGCGACAGCCTGGCACGGCCCGACGGGTTCGCACTGAAGACCGAAATCGCCTTCCAGAAAGGCACGCTCGGCGGCGATACCGTCGGCACCGAGATGGAAGCCAAGCTGCTCGGCCCCGATCATCCGGCCGGCAGCGGTCCCTCCGGCCAGGACGTGCTGATGGGCAAGCTGCCCAAGCGCACCGGATCCGAAGTGGACAATTATATCCGGGGTCACCTGCTCAACGACAATATCGGGGGACCCGGGGCACCCCACAATCTCTTCCCGATCACTCAAAAAGCCAATCGTCTCCATGAGGAACAGATGGAGCGGAAAATAAAGCAATGGGTCAACAAGGACCGCTTCTGGTGCTATTACAAAGTCAGCATCACAAATGAGAAAGAAAGCTTCGGCGGTCCGGGCCCGAATTACGTAAGCGCGGATATCGTCACCCAGGCAGCGGTGCTCAAGGTCGGCGGGGAACGCATCTCGAACACCTCCGTCACCATCCGATCGCAGGCCTCCGTCGATACGGTCGCGCCGCCCGCCCAAGCGACCGGCGCCGCCCAAGTCAATGTGACGAGCACGGCGGCATCTCCCGAAGGTGTCACGATAAACCGGATGGATGAAACCGCCTTGATCGGCCACAAGGCAGAGGCCTTCGACAATACGCGGCCGGTCGCGCTCAGCACCCGCATGCGCGACGGTACGACGGCACTCGATTCGGATCTGGCGAAGGCGACGCTAGACGCGATTGCGCGCGCGCGCGTTCCTGCATTGGTCGAACGCAAGGTCGACGAGGTTGACGGCGTCGGCCCCGCCATGGCCTCCCTGCTCGTATCGCTTGCCCTCAATCCGGCTCTGTTCGCAACGCTCACCCCCAACCAGGTCGGGCTGGTCACGCAGCTCAACGAGTCCCTGAAAGCCGACATTCGAGCCAAGCTCGCGACCATCGTCTAGAGCGGCGGATGTCGAAAAGGATGGCGCGCCCGGCAGGATTCGAACCTGCGGCCCCAAGCTTAGAAGGCTCGTGCTCTATCCAACTGAGCTACGGGCGCGCACCGGGGGGCGTGTAGCGCGCTTTCCCGGGGAACGGAACGGCGCTAGCGTCCGGCCATGGGCGGGGACGAGGTCAAAGCAGTCGAGGGGGCGGCGCTGAAGGGCGCCGGCTTTCGTTATTTCGACCTCGTCATGGCCGCCTTCGTCGCCATCCTCCTCCTCTCAAACGTGCTTGGCGCCGGGAAGCGGGCCGAGATCGAGCTTCCCCTGGTCGGGCTTTGGCCGTTCGGAGCGGGTATCCTGTTCTTTCCCCTCTCCTACGTGATCGGCGACGTCCTGACCGAGGTCTACGGCTATGCGCGGGCCCGGCGCTGCATCTGGGCGGGATTCGTCGCGACCCTGTTCATGGCCCTGATGAGCTGGGTCGTGGTGGCCCTCCCGCCCGCCTCCGACTGGCCGGGCCAGGCGGCCTACGAATCGGTGTTCGGCCAGGTGCCTCGAATCGTCCTGGCCTCGGTCGTCGCCTTTTGGGCCGGCGAGTTCGCCAATTCCTACGTCCTCGCCCGGATGAAGCTGATGTCGAAGGGCAGGCACCTGTGGATGCGCACCATCGGCTCGACAATGGTCGGGCAGGGGATAGACAGCCTGATCTTCTACCCGCTCGCTTTCTATGGAGCGGCCGGCTGGCCCGTCGAGGCGATGCTCGCGGTGATGGCGACCCAGTTCGCGCTCAAGGTCGCGTGGGAAGCGCTTCTCACTCCGGTCACCTATGCCGTCGTCGGCTTCCTGAAGAGGCGCGAAGGTCTCGACGTCTACGATTCCGGAACCGATTTCACGCCTTTCCGTGCCCGGGTCTGAATTCGTGAGCCCCTTCCAGCAGGCCAAAATAGCGCTGGTTCAGCTGCTCGGCCTGCCCAAGGACGCGCTCCATATCTATGTCGGCCTCGCAACCTTCCTCGGCGCAGCGGCCCTGCTCCGCCGGCCGCTCGGGAGCTGGGTTCCGATCGCCGCGGTGATCGCCGCCGCCTTGATCGGAGAGGCCTGGGACCTGATCGAGACCCAAGCCGCCGGCGCCAGAGCGCATTTCGACCGCAACTGGCACGACGTCTGGAACACCTGCTTCTGGCCAAGCGTGCTGTTCGTCCTCGCCCGCTACACGCGATTGCTAAGCCGCCGCGCCTGAGGGCCGCCCGGACATAATTGAAACACTTCTCCCGGCACCGCGACATCGGGCTGCAAAACGGCGGACGCAAAAGCCGTCTCGCCGCCCGGGCTTCTTCGCCCGACGGTTCGTGGAGTAACCGAACTTGAACCGTATCCGCACAAGGGTCGACTGACCCGTACGGGCGCTCGAACGCTTCTCCCGCCCCCTTGGCATCACGCACCACCCCCCGCCTTGGCGGGCCGACCCAACCCGCCCCTCGAGGGCCAGTAACGGAGTAAGAAAATGGCAATCCTGAAAGGCACCAACAAAGCCGACACCATCAACGGCACCGCCCAGAACGACAGCATCTTCGGCGACAACGGCAACGACGTCATCGACGGCGGCGCCGGCGACGATCGCCTCTTCGGCGAGAATGGCGACGACTTCCTGAACGGCGGCGCCGGCGACGACGTGCTCGACGGCGGCAACGGCAACGACATGCTCGCCGGCGGCGCCGGCAACGACGAGATCCAGGGCGGCAACGGCCAGGATACCCTCATGCTCACCGGCAAAAGCTCCGACTATCGCTTCCTTGCCGGGGCGAACGGCTCGGTGATCATGCGCGACCTGCGCTCCGGCGGCCCGGACGGCACCGACCGCCTGTTCAACATGGAGCGGGTCCAGCTGGCCGACGGCAATTTCAAGCTCGGCGACCTCATCTCCGCCAACGTCGCGCCGGTCGCCAAGAACGACGCGCTGACCCTCTCCGAGACCGCCGGCCAGACGGAAATCGGCGCCATCCTGCTCGCCAACGACAAGGATGCGGACGGCGATTCGATTATGATCAGCTCGGTCCAGGCCGTCTCCGCCCAGGGCGCCGCCGTCAGCATCGGCCCGGACGGCAAGGTCAGCTACGATTCCGGCTCGATCTTCGCCGACCTCGACAATGGCGAGACCGCGACCGACAGCTTCACCTACACGATTAGCGACGGCGCCGGCCATTTTTCCACCGCCACCGCGACGGTGACGATCACCGGAGTGACCCAGAACCAGGCCCCGGTCGCCATGCCCGACGCCCTGACCCTCGCCGAGAACGCCGGTAAGACGGACGTAACCTCGAACCTTCTCGCGAACGACAGCGATCCGGACGGCGATTCCTTCAAGGTCACCTCCGTCCAGGCGGTGTCGGACAAGGGCGCGGCCGTCACCGTCGGCCCGGACGGCAAGGTCAGCTATGACTCCGGTTCGATCTTCGCCGATCTCGACAACGGCGAGACCGCGACCGACAAGTTCACCTACACGGTCACCGACTCGAAGGGCCTCACGTCGACCGCGACGGCGACGGTGACCATCACCGGCATCTCGCAGAACAGCGCCCCGGTCGCGGTCAACGACCTGCTCGGGCTCGCCGAGGACGCCGGCAAGACCGACCTCACCGCCCTGATCCTCGCAAACGACACCGACTCCGACGGCGATGCGCTGAAGGTGACGAAGGTCCAGGCGGTCAGCGCCCAGGGCGCGGCGGTCAGCGTCGATGCGACGGGCAAGGTCCTCTACGACGCCGGAGCGATCTTCTCGGACCTGAAGGCCGGCCAGACCGCCACGGACTCGTTCACCTACACGGTGACGGACGCCGCCGGGGCCAGTTCGACCGCCACGGCGACTCTGAAGATCAGCGGAATCACCCAGGCTCCCGACTTCTACTTCTACGTCCCCGAGGACGGCGAGAAGACGGGAATGATGTCGATCCTCCAGCCCTATTTCAACATGAACATCGAGAGCGTCGAGCAGCCGACCATGGGCGGAACCGTCAAGTTCGACGATCTGAACGGGATCCTCTCCTTCGCCGCGGACCATGACAGCTTCGACCGGCTGCTCCCCGACTCGAAGATGGAGAGCTACTTCACGATCGTCGGAGCGAACGGCGAGAAGAAGCTGATCGGAATGGTCATCGAAGGCCAGAACGACCAGATCGTCGCGGTCGACGACGTCGTCGCAGTCGGCGAAGGCGCGACCACGGGCAACCTCTGGACGAGCCTCATCTCGAACGAGATCGACCCGGACAGCAGCGTCGCAAGCCGCCGGATCGTCTCGCTCGACACGACCGGCACCGACGGCACGGTCTTCATGGACACGTTCAAGCAGACCCTGACCTATTCCGCGGCCGGGATCGACCTGGCGCCGGGCGAGACCCGCACCGACACGTTCAGCTACACAGTGACGGACGGCTGGGGCTCGTCCGACACCGCGACCGTCACGGTCACCATCACCGGCACCGCGAACGGCTCGGCTTCGATGGCGATGATGGGCGGCGAGTCGATCCTGTCGGCTTTCCTCCCGGTCGGCGGCGGAATGTCGCACATCGACGACGACGCCTTCGCCAGCTTCCCGGCGATGCAGGAAATGGGCCACATGCTGGTGGCGGACGCGGTCATCGCCTGATCGCCAGCCCGACCGCAAAAGCGAAGGCCGCTCCCGAGAGGGAGCGGCCTTTTGCTATTCCCGTCATCCCGACGAAGCCGGGACCTCGGGCCGAGAAGTCTCGGCGGGTCTCCCCGAGGTCCCCGCTTTCGCCCGGATGACGGTTCGGAAGCATCCGGACCGTGTCCTTGCGGAGCCGGAGGCGCCGTGCATAGGGACGGGAATGGCCTCGTTTCGCCAAACCGCGCTCTACATCGTCCACCTGCGCCTGCCGTTCCAGCTGACGCTTGCGCCGATCTTCCTCTGGGGCGCCTTGCTCTCGGGCGGACCCTGGAACGAGGGGACGGTCGCCGCCTTCGTCGCTCTCCACCTCTTTCTCTACCCTGCCGCCACCGCTTTCAACTCGGCCTATGACGACGACAAGGGACCGGTGAGCGGGCTTGAGCGGCCTCCCGGAGTTCCGCCGGGCCTGCTCGGCTTCGCCATCTTCCTGGCGGCCGCGGGCGCCTTCGCCGCCTTGTTCTCCGGGCTCGGCTTCCTGCTCGCCTACGGGCTGATCGTCGTCTGGACCGCGGCCTACAGCCACCCGGCGACCCGGTGGAAGTCGAGCCCGTGGAAGAGCTCGGCCGCGATCGCGCTGGGTCAGGGCGCGCTCGGCTTCGTCGCCGGCTGGATGGCGGCCGGGCCGCTCGACCCGGGCGACGAGACCCTTCTCGCGGGCGCGGCGGGTTCAGCTCTGACGGCGCTCGGCCTTTATCCGGCCACCCAGGTGTTTCAGCGCGAGGAGGATCGGATGCGCGGGGATCGCACATTGGCCGTCGCCCTTGGACCGGCGGGTGCGCTCCGTCTCGGCGCCGCCTGCCTTGCGCTCGGCGGAGCGATCACGGCGTGGCTCGCGGCGCGCCGCTTCGGGCCGCCGGACGCTTTCCTGATCGGGCTCGGCTATGGCGCATTGGTCGTCGCCCTGGAAAGGCTGGCGAGGCGGCCGCCAGGTGCGGAGGAGACCGGGCTTTATCGACCTGCGATGCGAATCACCCGCTGCGCGACGGCCGGGTTCCTTCTCTTCCTCGCGCTCCAGGCGGTCGGGAGCGGTTAGGCGCCGAGTCCCTCCAGCAGGCCCTCGAACAGGCGGCGGCCGTCGGTCCGGCCGTGGGCGGGCTCCGACGCGCGCTCGGGGTGCGGCATCATTCCCAGCACGTTGCCGCCCTCGCCGACGATCCCGGCGATGTCGCGGGCCGAGCCGTTGCAGGCGTCGGCGTATCGGAAGGCGACCCGGCCTTCGCCCTCGAGGCGGTCGAGAGTGTCGGGGTCGGCCTGGTAGTTGCCGTCGTGATGGCCGACCGGGATGATAATGTCCTCGCCCGCTTCGTAGCGGCGGGTGAAGGCCGTCCGGCCGTTCTCGACCTTCAGCGGAACGTCGCGGCAGATGTAGTGGAGGTTGGCGTTGCGCATCAGGGCGCCGGGGAGAAGCCCCGCCTCGGTCAGGATCTGGAAGCCGTTGCAGACGCCCAGCACGGAGACTCCGCGGCCGGCCGCCTCGCTCACGGCCCGCATCACCGGCGAGCGAGCGGCCATCGCTCCGGAACGCAGATAGTCGCCATAGGAGAAGCCGCCGGGGATGGCGATAAGGTCGAGGCCTTCGGGAAGCTCGGTTTCCCGGTGCCAGACCATTGCGGGCCTCTCGCCCGTCACCTGCTCCAGCGCCACGGCCATGTCGCGGTCGCAATTGGAGCCGGGGAAGACGATGACCGCGCTCTTCACTCGGCCGCCCCTTGCGCCGCCTCGCGCTCGATCCTGAAATTCTCGATGACGATGTTGGCGAGCAGCTTGCGGCACATCGCCTCCACCTCATCGTCGCCGACGGTCTCGGCGAGGTCGAGCTCGATCAGCTTGCCGGCGCGGACGTCGTTCACCCCCTCGAAGCCGAGCCCCTCGAGCGCATGGTGAATGGCCTTGCCCTGCGGATCGAGGACTCCGTTCTTCAAGGTGACGTAGACTCGGGTCTTCATGGGAGCTTTCCGTGGCGGTGGATGGCCGCCCTATGCCGCCAAAGCAAGCGCCGGCACAAGGGCCGCTGCCGCGCGGCCCCGTCATGCCGGCGGAAGCCGGGATCTCGGGGAGACGCCGAGACTTCTCGTCCTGAGGTCCCGGCTTTCGCCGGGATGACGGACCGCGCTTGTGGCCAACCCGCCCAAGCCCTATCTTCCTCCCATGGCCGAGCCCTCCGAAATCGCCCTAACCCCCGCTGCGGCCGCGCGCGTCGCCGCCATCGCCCGGCGCCAGGGCAAGCCCGCGATCCTGCGCCTCAGCGTGGAGGGCGGCGGCTGCGCCGGCTTCAGCTACCGCTTCGGCCTTGCCGACGAGGTCGAGTCGGAGGATCTCGTCGCCGGCGAGGGCGGGGTCACGCTGGTGGTCGATCCGATGACCCACGATTTGGTGAAGGGCGGAGCGGTCGACTACGTCGAATCCCTCGGTGGAGCGGCGTTCCAGGTCAGGAACCCGAACGCGGCGTCGGGCTGCGGCTGCGGGTCCAGCTTCTCGGTCTAGCGTCATCCCAGCGAAGGCTGGGATTCCAGCGGGAGTCCGCACCGGCGCTTTTCCGGCCTGGGATGCCAGCCTTCGCTGGCATGACGGAAATGGCGCCGCTATCGCTCACCCATGAAGATCGTCACCTACAATCTGAACGGCATCCGCGCCCGCCTTCCGCGCCTCGTCGAGTATCTGCAGGAGGAGAAGCCCGACGCGCTTTGCCTGCAGGAGATCAAGTGCGCCGACGAGGCCTTTCCGATCGAGGACGTCCGGGCGGCGGGCTATGACGGGGTCTGGCACGGGCAGAAGGGCTTCAACGGAGTGGCAATCCTCACGCCCGTGGACGGGGGGCCGCCGAAGCTTCGGAGGACCGGTCTTCCCGGCGATCCCGACGACACCCACAGCCGCTATATCGAGGCGGAGGTCGGCGGGGTGGTGATCGGCTCCATCTATCTGCCTAACGGCAATCCGGTCGGCACCGAGAAATTCGCCTACAAGCTTGCCTGGATGGAGCGGCTGCGCGAGCATTCGAAGGCCCTGCTCGCGGAGGAGAAGCCGGTGGTCCTGGCCGGCGACTGGAACGTCATCCCCACCGACAGCCATGACGACGTCTTTTCGGTTCGGGCGATGGCCCACGACGCTTTGATGCAGCCGGAGAGCCGGGCCGCCTTCCGCCGGATCCTCAACGCCGGCTGGACCGACGCGATCCGCGCCCGCCATCCGGACGGCGCGGTCTACACCTTCTGGGACTATACGGCGGGCTGCTGGCAGCGCGACGCCGGCTTCCGGATCGACCATCTCCTGCTCAGCCCGCAAGCCGCCGACCGGATGCTCGACGCCGGCGTGGACAAGAGCCACCGGGGCCGCGAGAAAGCGAGCGACCACGCACCGACCTGGGTGCGGCTGGAGGATTGAGCTCCCAATTCCGTTCAGGCTGAGCTTGTCGAAGCCCTTTTCTTTCTTCGGGACGGAGTAAGGAGAAGGGCCCTTCGACAAGCTCAGGGCGAACGGATGAGAGCTTGAGTAATTAACCCGGTTCCGGAAGGATCGCCGAATGCAGCCGTTGACCCGCCGCCAACTCCTCGGCACCGCCGGAGCGGTCGCCGCCCTTCAGCTGATTCCCGGTTGCGCCGCTCGGAAACCGGGGGCGGCGGGCGGGTCCATCGACGCCCTGCTCGCCGGGATGGCCGAGCAGATCCTCGCCGAATATCCGGAGAACGCGACCACGCTCGGCCTCGACAAGGACTCGCGCGCGGGCCTGAAGTCGAAGCTCGCCGATCGCTCGCTGCACGGCCGCGCCCGCCTCGCCGGTGCCGCGGCCGGCCGGCTTCGCCGTCTCCAGGCGGTCGACCGTTCCGGCCTCGACCCGGCGGAGCGGATCCATCTCGGAGTCGCGGAGACCGCGCACGAGCTGGCGGTGGAGGGCTTCCGTTTCCCCTACGGCGACGTCGTCACCCTCAACCAGAATTACTCCTATCGCAACGCGCCCTACGTGGTGGCCCAGAATACCGGTGCCTTCGTCGAGGTGCCGGACTTCCTCGACAGCAACCATTCGGTCGCCGGCCCGGCCGACGCCGAAGCCTATCTCGACCGGCTCGAAGCCTATGCGGGCGCGCTCGACGGCGAGACGGAGCGGCTGGCGCACGACCGCGGGATCGGAGTCGTCGCGCCGGAATTCCTGCTCGACAAGACCCTGAAGCAGATGAAGGGCGCCCGGGCCCAGCCGCCGGGGGAGTGGGGGCTGGTGACATCCCTGGCCCGGCGGACGACGGCGATCCCGGGCGACTGGCGGGGAAGGGCGCTCACGCTGGCTCGGGACAAGGTCGCTCCGGCCATGGACCGTCAGATCGCGGAGCTTAACCGCCACCGGAGCCGCGCCGACAGCCGCGCCGGGGTGTGGAAGCTTCCCGACGGCGAGGCTTATTACGCCTGGGCGCTCAGGGCCGCGACGACGAGCAGCCTGACGCCCGCCGAGGTCCACAAGATGGGGCTCGACCAGCTCGCCGAGCTCCAGGGGCGGATGGAGCCGCTGCTCCGAGCCCAGGGGCTGACCCGCGGAACCGTGGGAGAACGGATGACTGCGCTCGGCAAGGACCCGAAGCAGCTTTTCCCGAACACCGATGCCGGCCGGGCGCAGATCCTCGAATATCTGAACGGCCGGGTCGCCGACATCCGCACCCGGCTTCCGCGGGCCTTCGCGACCCTGGTCAGGGGCAACCTCGTCATCAAGCGGGTCCCCGTCGAGATCGAGGCGGGCGCTCCGGGCGGCTATGCCGCAGCGGGGACGATCGACGGCTCGGTGCCGGGCAATTATTACATCAACCTTCGCGACACCGCGATGTGGCCGCGCTTCTCACTCGCGACGCTCACCTATCACGAGGGCATTCCGGGCCACATCTGGCAGGGCGAATATACCTACAAGCTGCCGCTGCTCCGCTCGCTGCTCGCCTTCAATGCCTATTCCGAGGGCTGGGCGCTCTACGCCGAGCAGCTCGCCGACGAGCTCGGCGCCTATGAAGGCGATCCCCTGGGCCAGCTCGGCTATCTCCAGTCCCTGTCCTTCCGCGCCTGCCGCCTCGTCGTCGATTCCGGCCTCCACGCCCAGCGCTGGACCCGCCCCCGGGCAATCCAGTGGTTCGCCGAGACCAACGGCTCGACGGTCGAGGAAGTCCAGGGCGAGGTCGACCGCTATTGCGCCTGGCCGGGTCAGGCCTGCGGCTACAAGGTCGGCCACAGCGAGATCGCCCGGCTGAGGGAGAAGGCGAGGGGCGCGCTGGGCGGAAAGTTCGACCTCAGGACCTTCGACGACGCACTGGTGCTCGGCGGCAACCTTCCCCTCACCCTGCTCGAGACCGTGATCGACCGCTACGTCGCCGAGGCGAGTTGAGGGTGACGGCATTTGGAATATTCTTAGTTTGTTCTCATTTCTCCGCCATATAGACCCTACCCGAGTCGGCCCGATCAACGCGCCTCCACGCCCGTCACGCCGCCCACTCCCGTCATCCCGGCGAAAGCCGGGACCCCAGGCCGAGAACGCACAGCGGGTCTCCCCGAGGTCCCGGCTTTCGCCGGGATGACGGGGGGGAGGAGCGTCCAGGCCTTCGCCCCCCGCGAAGCGGGCCTCCCCCCTTCTACCTTGTCCCTTCGTGCCTTCTCTCAAAAATCGGGTGACGACACGCCAGAGGCGAAGGCGAAGTGCGCCTGACCGAGTGCAAGGCCGGGGCTACGCGACGCGCCGCTGCGCGGCAGCACCTGCGGAGTCAGCGGATCGCGCTCAGTTCCACTCCTTTCGTCTCTCGCGCCAGCAGCGCGGTGACTCCGCTGATCAGACAGGCCAGTCCGACATAGATCGCGACCGGCAGGGCGCTATCATATTCCTTGTAGAGCCACAGGGCGACGATCGGCGCCAGCGAGCCGGCGAGGATCGAAGTGAGCTGGTAGGCGATGGAGACTCCGGAATAGCGGATACGGGTCGGGAAGAGCTCGGTGATGAAGGCGGCCTGGGGGCCGTACATGGCGCTGTGAAGGACGAGGCCGATGACCACGGCGAGGACGATCAGCACCGCCTCGCCGCTGGCCAGCATCGGGAAGAAGGCGAAGCTGAAGGCGGCAAGGCCCAGGCCTCCGAAGGCGTAGACGGGGCGGCGGCCGATCCGGTCCGACAGGCGGGCGAAGAGCGGGATGGCGAAGAACTGGACGGCGGCGCCGATGAGCAGGGCCTGTAGGGCGAGGCTTCGAGTCTCCGCCGCGACGTCGACGAGGAAGGTCAGCGAAAAGACGGTGAGGATGTAATAGGAGATGTTCTCGCCGACCCTGAGGCCCGCGCCGAGGACGACCGCTCCGGGCCGCTCGCGAAGAACCTCAATGGCCGGAAGCTTCGGCGGCGCCTCCGCCTCCTCGAGCGCCCTCTCGAACATCGGGCTCTCTTCGACCCGGTTGCGGATGTACCAGCCGACCGCGACCAGGATCGCGGAGAGGAGGAAGGGGATCCGCCAGCCCCAGGCGAGGAAATCGGCGTCGCTCTGGACGCCGGCGATCAGGGCCAGCACCCCCGCGGAGAGCAAGCTTCCCGCCGCGACTCCCGCCTGCGGCCAGCTCGCCCAGAAGCCGCGGCGGGCGCTGTCGCCATGCTCCGCCGCCATCAGCACCGCTCCGCCCCATTCGCCGCCCACCGCGAAGCCCTGGACCAGCCGAAGGAGGATGAGACCCGCGGGCGCCCAGATTCCGATCTGGGAATAAGTCGGAAGCAGGCCGATCAGGACGGTGGCGACGCCCATCAGGATCAGGCTGAGCATGAGCAGGCGCTTGCGCCCGATCCGGTCTCCGAAATGGCCGAAGACGATCCCGCCGAGCGGGCGGGCGACGAAGCCGACGGCATAGGTGGCGAAGGCGAACAGGGTCCCGGTGAAGGGATCGTAGGACGGGAAGAAGAGCTTGTTGAAGATGAGCGCGGCGGCGGAGCCGTAGAGGAAGAAATCGTACCATTCGATCGTGGTCCCGATCATGCTCGCGGCGACGACCCGGCGCAGCCGTGCCGGCTTCCAGTCTTCGCTTCGGTGTTGGGTCGCCATCCTTCGCCTCTCGCATATTCATTCCTCCCCGAGCTTGCTCGGGGAGGGGGACCGCGGCGCGAAGCGTCGTGGTGGAGGGGAATTTCCGAGTCAGCAATTACCCCTCCACCATGCTTCGCATGGTCCCCCTCCCCCAGCAAGCTGGGGGAGGAATTTGCGATTGCCGCCGCCCGGCCCCGGGCGTAGCTCCGGGCCATGCGCTTCCTCCTCCCAGCCCTGCTGCTCTTCGCCGGCGCCTGCGCCTCCACTCCGTCCGGCGAGACCGAGCTCGGCCGCTGGAGCGCCCAGGCGGAGCGGGTGACGATCGCCCGGGACGATTGGGGGATCGCCCACGTGCGCGGGAAGACGGACGGCGACGCGGTGTTCGGGATGATCTATGCCCAGGCCGAGGACGACTTCAACCGGGTCGAATCCAATTACCTCACCGCGCTCGGCCGGACAGCCGAGGCGGAAGGGGAGAAGGCGATCTGGGCCGACCTTCGGGCCAGGCTCTACATGGATCCGGACGATCTGCGCGCGCGCTACTCGGCCAGCCCGCTTTGGCTCAAGCGGCTGATGGACAGCTGGGCGGACGGGCTGAACTATTATCTGGCCAGGCATCCCGAGGTACGGCCCCGCGCGATCGCCCGCTTCGAGCCGTGGATGGCCTTGAGCTTCACCGAAGGCAGCATCGGCGGCGACATCGAGCGGATCGATCTGGAGGCGCTCGAGGCGTTCTACACCAGGCCGTCATCCCAGCGAAGGCTGGGATCCCGGGGGGTGAAGGGCGCCGCGGTCTTCACCCCCCGGGGCCCCGGCCTTCGCTGGGGCGACGGGACCGACAACGAACCGCGCGGCTCGAACGGGTTCGCGATAGGCCCTTCGAAGAGCGCGGACGGGCAAGCGATGCTGCTGATCAATCCGCATACCAGCTTCTTCTTCCGCTCGGAGCTTCAGGTGACGAGCGATGAAGGGCTTAACGCTTACGGGGCCGCCACCTGGGGCCAGTTCTTCATCTACCAGGGCTTCAACGAGCGGGCCGGATGGATGCACACGTCGAGCGGAGTAGACGTCGTCGACGAGTTCCTGGAGACTGTGGAGCAGGAGGGCGACAGCCTCTTCTATCGCTACGGCAACGAGCGTAGGCCAGTCGAGACCAAGGCGGTCACCGTCTCCTATCGCCGGCCCGACGGAAGCATGGCCGGCCGCACCTTCGAGACCTACCGCACCCATCACGGGCCGATCGTCCGGGAGCAGGGCGGCAAGTGGGTCGCCTTCGCGATGATGCACAGGCCGGTCGAGGCGCTCCAGCAGAGCTTCCTTCGAACCAAGGCCCTCGACCATGCCGGCTTCCTGAAGGTTGCGGAGCTGAAGGCCAACTCGTCGAACAACACCATCTTCGCCGATTCCCAGGGCAACATCGCCTATCACCATCCGCACTTCATTCCGGTGCGGGACGACCGCTTCGACTATACGAAGCCCGTCGACGGAAGCGATCCGCGCACCGACTGGCGGGGCCTGCACTCCCTCATGGATACGCCGCGGGTACTGAACCCGAAGGGAGGCTGGATCCAGAACACCAACAACTGGCCCTATTCGGCGGCCGGGCCCGATAGCCCCCGGCCGGCTGACTTCCCGCGCTACATGGACATGTTCGGCGAAACTCCGCGCGGGCTGCAGGCGGTGCGCCTGCTTCAAGGGAAAAGCCGACTGACCCTCGAAGGGCTGCGCGACGCGGCTTACGATCCCTACCAGACCGCCTTCGCGCGACTGATACCCGGGCTCGTCGCGGCCTGGGACAGGGCGGCCGAATCGGACCCGCTCAAAGGCCGCCTGCGAGCGCAGGTCGCGATGTTGAGGAGCTGGGATTATCGTTGGAGCGCCAGCTCCGTTGAAACGACGCTCGCGATGTTCTGGGGCGAGCGTCTGTGGGCCGAGGTGCGCCGGGACGGGCAGGCGCCGATGGTCCCGATCAGTCTGATCGACGCGTTGCCGGCCCGCCGCAAGCTCGAGGCCCTGGCGTCGGTGTCGGACCAGCTCAAGCGCGATTTCGGCCGCTGGCACACGCCCTGGGGCGAGGTGAACCGATTCCAGCGGCTTACCGGAGACATTGCCCATCCTTTCTCGGATTCCGCGCCCAGCCTCCCGGTGGCCTTCACCTCGGGCCGCTGGGGCTCGCTCGCTTCGTTCGGAGCGGCGCCGAGGAACGGCTCGAAGCGCTGGTACGGGACGAGCGGCAACAGCTTCGTCGCAGTGGTAGAGTTCGGGCCGAGGGTGCGGGCGATGGCCGTGACCGCGGGCGGCGAGAGCGGGCATCCCGGCTCGCCGCACTTCAACGACCAGGCCGAGCGCTACTCGAAGGGCGATCTGCGGGAGGTCTATTTCTATCCCGAGCAGCTCAAGGGGCATACCGAACGGGTGTACCGGCCGGGCCGGTAGTCCTCCCCATCGTGAGATGGGGAGGGGGACCATGCGAAGCATGGTGGAGGGGTAAATGGCGCCGGAGCTCGAGGCTCGCGCGCGATCCTCACAGGAGACGGCAGCGACCCCTCCACCACCCTTCGGGTGGTCCCCCTCCCCACCGCTTCGCGGCGGGGAGGACTAAGCGGCGAACTCGTCCGAGGCCCGGATCAGCCCGTCCAGCACCTCCGGTTCGTTGAACAGATGGCCGCCGTGGACGATCTCCAGCCTCGCCTCGGGCCAGGCTTCGTGCAGGTCCCAGGCGGCGGGGAGCGGGGTGCACATGTCGTAGCGGCCCTGGACGATCACCGCCGGGATGGCCTTCAGCCGGCCGGCATCGGCGATCAGCCGCCCTTCCTCGAGCCAGCCGCGATTGGCCATGTAATGGTTCTCGATCCGGGCGATGGCGACGGCGAAATCGTCGCTGGTGTGGGCCGCGATCGTCGCCGGGCTGGGCAGGAGGGTCACGGTCTCCGCCTCCCACTGGCTCCAGGCCTTGGCGGCGGCCAGGCGAGTCGCCGGATCTTCGCTCGTGAGCCGCCGCTGGTACGCCGCGACCAGATCGTCCCGTTCCGCGGCCGGTATCGGCTCGAGGAAATCCCGCCACTTGTCCGGATAGACTTCGGACGCGCCGTAGCGGTAGAGCCAGTCCACCTCGCTCTGCCGGAAGGTGAAGATCCCGCGCAGGACGAGCTCCGTGACCCGCCCGGGATGGGTCTCGGCATAAGCGAGGGCGAGGGTCGAGCCCCAGGAGCCGCCGAACACCATCCAGCTTTCGTGCCCCGCCTGCTCGCGCAGCCGCTCGATGTCGTCGACGAGATTCCATGTGGTGTTGGCTTCCAGCGAGGCGTGCGGAGTCGAACGGCCGCAGCCGCGCTGGTCGAAGAGAAGAATGTCGTAGCGCTCCGGATCGAACTGGCGGCGGTGGTCCGGGCCGCAGCCGGCGCCGGGGCCGCCGTGGAGGAAGACCACCGGCTTGGCCCCCTTCGTCCCGCAGCGCTCCCAATAGAGGCTGTGGCCGTCGCCGACGTCGAGGCGGCCGGTCTCATAGGGCTCGATAGACGGGTAGAGGGTGCGGAGTTCGGTCATTCGGATCATCCTGCGTCGGCGACCCGGGCCGTCATTGCGAGGAGCGCAGCGACGAAGCAATTCAGTCGCTTCGCCTGTGTCATACTCCGCGCTGGATTGCTTCGCTACGCTCGCAATGACGGGGCGCTGGGAATCAAAAACTCATCTCGTCGTAGATCCGGCTGACGTCGCCCTTCCACTCGCCATGATAACGTTCGAGCAGCATCTCGGCCGGAGTGGTTCCCCGGGCGACGATCTCGCGCAACGGATCCAGGAACCCCGATTCGTTGTCGCCGGCGTGGTTGTGCCGCCCGCGCGCCTTGAGCCCTGCTTCGGCGATTGCGAGGATCCGGGCCGCGAGGTCCCGCAACGGCTCGCCGGCGGGGGTCCGGGCTGCGAGACCGAGCCTCGGCACCTCGTCGCGAAGGCGCTGGCGCTCCTCCAGCGACCAGTGCCTGACCTCGTCCCAGGCCGAATCGAGCGCCGACTGGTCGTAAAGCAGGCCGACCCACAAAGCGGGAAGCGCGCAGATCTTGCTCCACCGGCCGCCGTCGGCGCCGCGCATCTCGAGGAAGCTCTTCAGCCGGACTTCCGGGAAAGCGGTGGAGAGATGGTCCGTCCAGTCGGAGAGCCGAGGCTTCTCGCCCGGCAGGACGGAAAGCTCGCCCTTGAGGAAATCGCGGAAGGAGAGTCCGGCGGCGTCGATGTAGCGCCCGTCGCGGTAGACGAAGTACATCGGAACATCGAGCGCGTAGTCGATATAGCGGTCGTAGCCGAAGCCGTCCTCGAAGACGAAGGGAAGCATCCCCGTGCGGTGCGGGTCGGTGTCGGACCAGATATGGCTTCGGAAGGAGAGGAAGCCGTTGGGCTTGCCTTCGGTGAAGGGCGAATTGGCGAACAGGGCCGTGGCGAGCGGCTGGAGCGCCAGCCCCACCCGGAACTTCTGAGCCATGTCGGCCTCGGAGCTATAGTCCAGGTTGACCTGGATGGTGCAGGTCCGGAGCATCATGTCGAGGCCGAGGCTGCCGACCCGCGGCATGTGGCGGAGCATGATCTCGTAGCGGCCCTTGGGCATGCGCGGCAGCTCGTCGCGCCTCTTGTCCGGCCACATTCCGAGTCCGAGGAAGCCGAGACCGAGCTTGTCGCCCACCTGCTTGACCTGGTCGAGATGGCGCCCGGCCTCGGCGCAGGTCTGGTGGAGGTTCTGCAGCGCCGCGCCGGAGAGCTCGAGCTGGCCGGCGGGCTCGAGGCTGACATTGCCGTCCTTGCCGGACAAAGCGATGACCTTGCCGCCCTCCTCGACCCGATCCCAGCCGAACTCGGTCAAGGCCTCCAGCAGGTCGCGGATCCCGCCCGGCTCGTCATAGGAGGGCGCTCGGTGGTCGGAGCGGCGGTAGACGAACTTCTCATGCTCGGTTCCGATCCGCCAGGCGCTTTCGGGCTTCTCGCCCCGCCCGAAGGGGGCGAGCAGATCCTCGCGGCTCTCGATCTGCGGGTCCGCGCGCGCGGTTTCGGTCCGGGTCGTCATCGCCGCCCTCTAGCTCCGGTCGCGAAAAGCCGCCAGCCTCTTCCCGTTGCCTAACGAAACCGGAATGGATCAACTTCGTCATTCCGGCGAAAGCAAACCCGGATGACGAGTTCCAGGCGACACGCGCCCTTCCGATTCAAAGACTTAGAAATTGGTGCCTGGCACCAATTACTTCCGGGGCGAGGTCGGCCAATCGCCTGCGAGGCGCATCCAAACGGCCACCGCCGCCAGCGCCGCGGTGTCGGCGCGGAGAATCCGAGGCCCAAGGCCGATCGGGCGGGCCGCAGGCATCGCCCGGATCGCCGCCCGCTCATCCTCGGTGAAGCCGCCCTCGGGCCCCACCAGGATCGCGGCCGGCCCCGGCTCGGCGGAAAGCGGCTCCCCTCCGTTTTCGTCGGCAAAATACAAGGTGCGGTCCCCCGGCCAGGAAGCAAGGAGGACGCCGAGCTTTTGAGGCTCCGCCAGTTCGGTGAGCGCGGTGCGCTCGCATTGCTCGGCGGCCTCGACGATATGGGCGCGCAGCCGGTCGAGGTTGAGCCGCTCGACGATGGTCCGGCGGGTGATGACTGGGATCAGCCGGGCGACCCCGAGCTCGGTCGCCTTCTCGACCAGCCAATCGATCCGCCCGCGCTTGATCGGAGCGAAAAGGAGCCACAGATCGGGGGCCGGTTCGCGGGCGCGCAGCTGCTGCGTGACGGCGAGGGTCATTCGCTTCTTCCCCGCTTCGCCGATCTCCGCCAGCCATTCGCCGGTTCGGTCGTCGAACAGCTTCACCTGGGCGCCCGAGCCGAGGCGGAGCACATTTCCGAGATAGTTGGCGGGGGGGCCGTCCAGGATCAAAGTCGACCCTTCGGCAAGGGTCTGATCCACGAACAGGCGCGGCAGGCTCGACGGCGGCCAGGCCGGGGTTGCGGGCAAGGGCTCGTGATCCTCCAATCCGTTCGGGCTGAGCCTGTCGAAGCCCGTTACTTCTTCGAGGGCAAGGAAAGAATGGCCTTCGACAAGCTCAGGCCGAACGTTATTGCAAGGCATGGCCACCCCGTCCGACACCGATATCGTCCCCGATTCCGAGCGGCGCGGACTGATCGGCGCCCTGCCGAGGCCACTGCGGCCCTATGCCTCGCTGATGCGGCTCGACCGGCCGATCGGGGCGTGGCTGCTCTTCTGGCCCTGCGCGTGGAGCGTGGCTCTGGCGGGGATGGGCCCGGATGGGGCCGCTCTGATCCTGTGGCTCGCGCTCGGCGCCTGGGCGATGAGAAGCGCCGGCTGCGTCTGGAACGACATCGTCGATCGCGACCTGGACGCCAGGGTGGAGCGCACCAGGCTTCGTCCGCTGGCGAGCGGGCGCGCCAGCCTGAAGGGGGCCTCGGCTCTGCTCGCGGCGCTCTGCCTGATCGGGCTCGCCGTTCTTCTCCAGCTCGGGCGGACGGCGCAGATCGTGGCGCTCGCCAGCCTCGCTCCGGTCGCCGCCTATCCCTTCATGAAGCGGATCACATGGTGGCCCCAGGCCTGGCTCGGCCTGGTCTTCTCCTGGGGCGCTCTGGTCGGATGGCCGGCGGTTCGCTCCGAGCTGGACCTCATCCCCGTCATCCTCTGGGCGGGGTCGATCTTCTGGGTGATCGGCTACGACACCATCTATGCCCTCCAGGACCGCGAGGACGACGCGCTGGCGGGCGTGAAGTCCTCCGCTCTGGCCCTCGGCCGGCACGCCCGGGCGGGGGTGGCGCTGTGCTACGCCATTGCGCTGGCCTTCTGGGCGATCGCCTTGTGGCTGGTCAGGCCCGACGGGCTCGCGCTCGTGGCCCTGCTGCCGGTGGCGGGGCACTTCGCCTGGCAAGCGGCGAGGCTCAGTCCGGACGACGGTGCCGACGCGCTGGCCAAGTTCCGGTCGAACCGCATGGCGGGCTTCATCCTCTTCCTCGCCTGCCTGGTCGTAGGCACCTCCTAGATTTCAGCGGTCATCCACCCTAGGTGGCATGGATGCTGAGTATCCAAGAAGCCGAGGCGCGCGCCGCCGCGCTGGTCGAGCGCGCCTCTCGGGCCGGGGCGGACGCCGCCGACGCCGTTTATTCCGCCAACGCCTCAACCTCGGTGCAGGTGCGCCTCGGAGAGCTGGAGGACGTCGCCCGGAACGAGGCTGAGAGCGTTTCGCTGCGCCTCTTCGTCGGAAGCCGCTCGGCGAGCGTTTCGTCTTCCGACTTGTCGAGCGAGGCTCTCACCGCTTTGGTCGAGCGGGCGGCGGCCATGGCTCGCGAGGCCCCGGAGGACCCCTGGTCGGGCCTTGCCCCCCAGGAGCTGCTTATGCGGGACTCGGGCCCCGACGTCGAAGGCGACGACGGCGGCGATCCCTCGCCGCTCGAGCTCAAGGACCGTTCGCTGGCGATCGAGGGGGCGGGAAGATCGGTCGCCGGGATCACCAACAGCGAAGGCGCGGGAGTCAGCGCCGGTCGAAGCGTTTTCGCTCTGGCCACCAGCCACGGCTTCTGCCGCGGCTATTCGACCACCGGCTATTCGGCGTCGGCCAGCCTGATCGCCGGCGCCGGAAGCGAGATGCAGCGCGACTATGCCTATCACAGCGTCCGGCATTATTCCGAGCTCGACGATCCCGAGACGATCGGCCGGCGGGCCGCGGAGCGCGCGGTCGCGCGGCTTCACCCTGCCAAGCTTGCGAGCGGAACCATGCCTGTGGTGTTCGACCCGCGGGTCGGCAGCTCGCTTCTCGGCCACCTCATGACCGCGATCGGCGGGCCTTCGATCACCCGCCGGACAAGCTTCCTTCTCGACAAGGAGGGCGAGCCGCTGTTCGGCGAGGAAATCACCATAAGCGACGACCCCCACCGGCCTCGCGGCCTGCGCTCGAAGCCGTTCGACGGCGAGGGGCTGCCGACCCGGCCCGTGAACGTCGTCGATTCCGGCCGGCTGACCGGCTGGCTGCTCGATAGCGCCTCCGCCCGGCAGCTGGACCGAGCCCCGACCGGCCACGCCACTCGAAGTTCCGGCGCTCCGAGCGTCGGGGTGACCAACGTCCACATGGATGCGGGCCGGCTGAGCGTGGAGCAGCTTATCGGCGACGTCGAGCTGGGCGTCTATGTCACCCAGCTGATCGGCCAGGGCGTCAACCCGGTCACCGGCGACTATAGCCGCGGCGCCTCGGGCTTCATCATCGAGAAGGGCAGGTTGGGACCGCCCGTCGATGAGATCACCATCGCCGGCAATCTGATCGACATGTTCGCAAGGCTCGTGGCGGCGGACGACCTCGAATTCCGCTACGCGGCCAACGTTCCGACCCTGCGGATCGACGGGATGACGGTCGCCGGTGCTTGAAGCCGTCTCAGCGATCGTCCGCGACGCCGGAGGAATCGCCGCGGCGCGCTTCGGCACGGACTACAAAAGCTGGGAGAAAGCGCCTGGAAACCCGGTCTGCGAGATCGACCTGGAGGTCGATTCCTTCCTCCGCGAAAAGCTGACCGCCCTCGATCCGGAGGCTGGCTGGCTGTCGGAAGAGACGCTCGATTCTTCCGACCGGATTGAGCGAAGGCGCATCTGGGTGGTCGATCCGATCGACGGGACCCGCGACTATCTGCGCGGCCGTCCGGGCTGGTGCGTCTCGGTTGCCCTGGTCGAGGAGAGGACTCCGCTCCTCGGAGTCCTCGACGCTCCGATGCGGGGCGAGCATTGGCGGGCCGAAAAGGGGCTCGGCGCCTGGCGCAACGGCAAGCGGCTCCGGGCCAGCGGCCGGGCCGAGCTGGCCGGGGCGCGGGTTCCGACGGACCAGCTGCCGCGGATCGACCGGGACCTCGTCGCGGTCGCCAAGCCCAATTCGATCGCGCTCAGGATCGCCCTGGTCGCAGCGGGCGAGGCGGACCTCGTCGCGACTCTCAGATGGGGCTTCGAGTGGGACATCGCCGCCGCGGCCCTGATCGCCGCCGAAGCGGGCGCGACGGTGAGCGGAGCGCTCGGCCAGCCGCTCGCCTTTAACAGCGCCAGCGGGGAGGCGTT
The DNA here is from genome assembly GCA_036387875.1 of Allosphingosinicella sp. GTDB lineage: Bacteria > Pseudomonadota > Alphaproteobacteria > Sphingomonadales > Sphingomonadaceae > Allosphingosinicella. The sequence continues at coordinate 56,631 of DASVSX010000076.1, forward strand.
CGGAGTGCTCGTCGCGGCACCGGGGATCCACGCTGAGGCGGTCGAGCGGCTTCGCGACCGGGCCATGGATCTGGTCTGAGAGCCTTCGTCATCCCGGCGAAAGCCGGGACCTCGGGCGAGAAGTCGCGGCGGGCCTCCCCGAGGCCCCGGCTTCCGCCGGGGTGACGAGAGCTTTGTCGCACCGGCCGCTCACTTCGCAGCGCTCGTTTCAGTTCCGTCTCCATTGCTGCTAAGACCGCGGTGCCAGGAGGATCACCCATGAAGCTGAGGCTGCTCGTTCCGTCCATCGCCGCCGCCATAGCGGGGATCGCACCGCTGAGCGGTCAGGAACCGGCGCCCGCGGCGCCCGCCGCCCCGGAGGAAAGCGGCGCAGTCCTAGGCACCGAGCACGATCGCTGGGCGCGGATGACCGTGCCGGTCAATATCGGCAAGAGCGGGCCCTTCGCGTTCGTCGTCGACACCGGGGCCGAGCGGACGTCGATCGCCCAGGAGCTGGCGCGCGATCTTCGGCTCGGCCTCGGCAACCGGGCCCGATTGCACAGCATGACCGAAGTCAGCCAGATCCAGACCGTTCTGATCCCGGCTCTCGAAGTCGGAGGCAGGAGCGTGCGCGACATCCACGCTCCCGCGCTCCAGCGGCGCTATATCGGGGCCGAGGGGATCCTGGGGGTGGATTCGCTCCAGTCCCAGCGCGTCTCCTTCGATTTCGTCCGGCAGCAGATGACGGTCACCAACAGCCGCCGGCGGGAAGAATCCTGGCCGTCCGACACGATCGTCGTCACCGCCCGCAACCGGCTCGGGCATCTCGTCCTGGTCGACGCTTCCGTCGACGGGCAGAAGGTCTGGGTGATCCTCGATACCGGCGCCCAGACGACCGTCGCGAACAACGTCTTGAGGCGCAAGCTCGAGGGAAGGGGCCGGCTCCGGACGACCGTTCCGATCATGCTGCAGAGCGTGACCGGCGGACAGATGGCGGCGGACCAGACGGTGGTGAAGAAGATCCGCCTCGGCGGAATCGACATCAAGGACATGCCGGTGGCGTTCGCCGACGTTCACCCCTTCTCCAAGCTCGGCCTTTCGAACAAGCCGGCTTTGCTCCTCGGAATGGACGCTCTTCGCCTGTTCGAGCGGGTCTCTGTCGATTTCCCCAACCGCCGGGTGAGGCTGCTCGGCGGATCGAGATCGCAGCTCGAGGGGGATCGGTTCGCCTCGGATCAGCCCGTCATCCCGGCGAAAGCCGGGACCTCGGGTCATTGAGGCGCTTGTCCTCCACCAGGTCCCGGCTTTCGCCGGGATGACGGGCCGCTAGCCGACCCGCGGAACGCCCAGCCGCGGAATGTCGATCTTCGGGCACCGGTCCATCACGACCTTGAGGCCGGCCGCCTCGGCCCGCGCCGCGGCCTCCTCGTTGATCACTCCGATCTGGAGCCACACCGACTTCGCGCCGGCGGCGATCGCCTCGTCGACCGCCTCGCCGGCGGCCTGGGGCCGCCGGAAGATGTCGACCATGTCGATCGGCTCGCCGATCTGGGCGAGGTCGCGCCAGACATATTCGCCATGGACATGCTCGCCGGTGATCTGCGGGTTCACGGGGAGGACCCGGTAGCCCCAGTCCTGGAGGAACTTCATCACTCCGAAGCTCGGCCGGTTCGGCCGGTCGGACGCTCCGATCATGGCGATGGTCCGGGTGGCGGCGAGCAGCTCGTAAATATCTTCGTCGCGGGTCAGGGGCATGAGGACTACTCGGCCGGCGAGTCGGAATTTTGGCGAACGTTGCGAAGGGACAGGAGCCCGTAGGTGAAGCCGGTGACTCCGAGAAAGATCATAGCAAGGAAGAACCATTCCATCTTCATTCTCCAAGGCAGCGCAGCAGGCGAGCGTCAGCGACAGTCGATGTACGCCTTCGATCTGGCACGCTCAACGCCGGATTAAGCGCCTCATCTCCTACGATTTGCTGGGCCAGGGCGCATTGCCCTTCCTTGCCTTGAGCTGTGCTCACCAGCCACTGGCCCGCCAGCCCGAACGAGCCCGTAACCAAGGCTCCGAGACCGACCGACACGGCGACAGATGCCCACCAACGCGGCGAGGCTTCCGTTTTCACAGTCTCGGATATTCGACGCGGCCCCGCCACGTTCTTTTCATAACAGATGTAAGAGGTCGCGACAATCATCGCTAAGCAATGGGTGTCGACTCCAGCAGCCGAGTGGCAATGGCCGCGAAAGCGTCGGCTTCGGCGCCTTTTCCCGCCGCCGGTGGAATTCCGGCATCCGAATCTTTTCGGATCGACAGGGTGAGCGGGATCCGTCCCAGGAACGGAATCGACATCACCTTCGCGGCCGCCTCGGCGCCGCCGGCGCCGAAGGGGTCGGACACTTCGCCGCAATGGGGGCAGGCGTAGCCGGACATGTTCTCGACGAGGCCGAGCAGGGGGACGCCCATCTTGCGGAACAGGTCGATCGCCCGGGTGGCGTCGATGAGGGCGAGGTCCTGGGGAGTGGAGACGATCACCGCTCCCGCAGGCTTCCATTTCTGGATGAGCGACATCTGGATGTCGCCGGTGCCGGGCGGAAGATCGACGATCATCAGCTCGCGATCGTCCCAATTGCCGTCCATCAGCTGGCCGAGCGCGCTTGCGATCATCGGGCCTCGCCAGGCCAAAGCGGTGCCGGGCTCGACCAGCTGGCCGATCGACAGCATCTTCACGCCGTAGGCCTCGACCGGCACGATCCTCTTCCCGTCGAGCTCGGGCCGATCGAAATTGCCCATGATCCGGGGCAAAGACGGGCCGTAGATGTCCGCGTCGACCAGGCCGACCTTCCGGCCGGCCCGGGCCAAAGCGACGGCGAGATTGGCGGCCACGGTCGACTTGCCGACTCCCCCCTTGCCGCTGCCGACGGCGATAATGGTTCGAGCGAGCTTGTCCGCTGTCATCGCGATCCGGATTTCGCGGACCCCCGGAACGGCGGCCAGGACGGCGCGGATCCGGCGTTCGAGGCCGGTGCGCTGTTCCTCTGACAGACCTCCGACATCGAGCACGAGGCTGGCCACGCCGTCCTTGATCCGAGGCGCCGCCACTCTGCCCTCGGCCTCGCCGACGGTGGAAAGCGCGGCAGATAGCGGGCCGGTCTCTTCGCTCATCGGATGCAGATAGGGCGCGCGATTGGGCTTGCCACTGTTTTTCCGCCGAGCCGCTTCCTATAAAGGCCCTATGGCAAGATTTTTCGGGTGGGGCGCGCGTCTCGGCGCCGTGTTGAATGAAAATCGCGGCGGGCCCTGGGGCCCTTCCGGCGACGGGGGGGGCGATGGCGCAGGCGGCGGACCGCGCAACCCCTGGGGTCAGCCTCCGCGCAAGCGCCGCGCTCCCGGAGTCGGCGGCAACGTCGGCTCGATCGACGATTTCCTGAGGCGCAGCCGCGAGAAGTTCGGCGGCCGCTTCCCGCATCAGGAGGGCCGCCCCTACTGGCTCTACGGCCTGGGCGTGTTCGTCCTGCTGTGGCTGCTCTTCACCTGCTTCCACCTCGTCGGCCCGCAGGAGAGGGGCGTCGTCACGCTGTTCGGCAAATATAGCCGGACGGTGAATTCCGGAATCGCGATGACCCTGCCGCTGCCGATCGAGCGGCTCCAGAAGGTCGACGTCGGCCAGATCCGGACCCGCGACATCGGCTCGTCCGACGCGGCGCAGGAAAATCTCATCCTCACCGGCGACCAGAACATCATCGACGTCGCTTATTCGGTGCGCTGGACGATCCGCGATCCGCAGCTTTACCTCTTCCAGATCAACGATCCGGAGGCGACGATCGCGGAGGTCGCCGAGAGCTCGATGCGGGCCGTGCTCGCCACCGTCTCCCTCGACGACGCGATCGGCGCAGGCCGAAGCGACATCGAATCGCGGGTTTCGCTGGTGATGCAGCAGGTTCTCGACCGCTACGGCGCCGGCGTCCGGATCGAAGGAATCGCGATCAAGCAGTCCGACCCGCCCGCCACCGTCAACAACGCCTTCAAGGAAGTGTCGGCGGCGCAGCAGGAGGCGCAATCTTACATCAACCAGGCGCGGGCCTATGCGCAGCAGCAGACCGCCCGGGCGCAGGGCGACGCGGCGGCGTTCGACAAGGTCTACGCCCAGTACAAGCTGGCTCCCGAAGTGACCCGGCGGCGCATGTATTACGAGACGATGGAGCGGGTGCTTTCCAAGGTCGACAAGACCGTGGTCGAGGCCGACGGAGTCACACCCTACCTGCCGCTGCCCCAGGTCCAGCGCCAGGCCCAGGAAGGAGCCGCCCGATGAGCCCGGCGCTTCGCAACCCGATCGCAATCGCCTTCATCGCGATCGTCCTTCTCGTCCTCGCAGGAAGCACGTTCGCGACCGTCCCGGAGACGAAGCAGGCGGTGATCGTTCGCTTCGGCAATCCGGACCGGGTGATCAACGCCTATCGTCCGGGAGTCGATTTCGGCCAGACCGGCGCCGGGCTGATCGCCCGAGTCCCGTTCATGGAGCAGATCGTCTGGATCGATAAGCGGATCCTCAGCGTCAAGATGGACCGCCAGCAGGTGCTTTCGACCGACCAGCTCCGGCTCCAGGTCGACGCTTTCGCCCGTTACCGGATCGTCGATCCGCTCCAGATGTACATCTCGGCCAAGACCGAGGAGCGGGTCAGCGACCAGCTGAAGCCGATCCTCGGCTCGGCGATCCGCAACGAGCTCGGCAAGCGGGAATTCGCCAGGCTTTTGAGCCCCGAGCGCGGGCAGCTGATGGCGAACATCAAGCAGGCGCTCGACCGGGTCGCCCGCCAGTACGGCGCCGAGATCGTCGACGTCCGGATCAAGCGGGCCGACCTTCCCGAGGGGACCCCGCTCGATTCCGCCTATGAGCGGATGCGCACCGCCCGCCAGCAGGAGGCCGGAGCGATCCGCGCCCAAGGCTACAAGCAGGCTCAGATCATCAAGGCCGACGCCGACGCCGAAGCCGCGAAGACCTATGCCGAGGCCTATGGCAAGGATCCCGACTTCTACGCCTTCTACCGCGCCATGCAGAGCTACGAGACGACCTTCGCCCCCGGCGAGAACCAGGGCCGCTCGACCATCATCATGTCGCCCGACAACCAGTATCTGCAGGAGTTCAAGGGGAAGAATCGGTAGCGGCCGAAAAAGCGGCCTCGTTACGCCGGCGCTATTCAAATCCCGTTCAGCAGCACCAAATACAGTTGTAATCGATCAGGACTGCCCGGATCCGCCCAACCGGGTCGAAGAAAATGAGGAGAATGCAATCGTGCGTTACGTCTATGGCATCTCGGCCGCCATTCTTCTGGGCGGTGCCGCCGCCACGCTGACGGTCGGCCCGGTCGGTGCCCAGACCGCCCAAAACGATCCGGGCACCATGTCCGCCGCCGCTCCGCGCCCCGGAGCGCCGATGAGCTTCGCGGACCTCGCAGCCCGGCTTCAGCCGGCGGTGGTCAACATCTCGACCAAGCAGTCGGTCCAGGTCAACCGGAGCCGCCAGGTGCCTCCCGGCTTCGAGGACTTCTTCCGCCAGTTCGGAGTTCCCGTCCCCGAGGGCGGGGGCGACGCGCCCGTCACCCAGCGCGGCGGCTCGCTCGGCTCCGGCTTCATCATTTCCGCCGACGGCTATGTCGTCACCAACAACCACGTCGTCTCGCCGGCCCGCACCGGCGCGACCGTCGAGCAGATCACGGTCATCCTTTCCGACCGCCGGGAGTATGAAGCGACCCTGGTCGGCCGCGACACTGCTTCCGACCTCGCCTTGCTCAAGATCAAGGGCAACAACCTTCCCTTCGTCCGGTTCGGCGATTCGAAGCAGACCCGGGTCGGCGACTGGGTGGTGGCGATCGGCAATCCGTTCGGCCTGGGCGGAACGGTCACCGCCGGAATCGTCTCGGCCTTGCACCGCAACATCCGCGCCGGGACCTACGACCGCTACATCCAGACCGATGCGAGCATCAACATGGGCAATTCGGGCGGACCGATGTTCGACCTGAACGGCAACGTCATCGGGATCAACACGGCGCTCATCTCGCCGACCGGCGGCAATGTCGGCATCGGCTTCGCGATTCCGGCCGAGCAGGCCTTCCCGGTCATCGACTCGCTCCGCAAGGGGCAGCGCCCGCAGCGTGGCTATATCGGGGTCAGCCTCCAGGAGCTCGACGAGGATATCGCCGCGTCGCTCGGCATCCCCAAGAATCAGGGCGAGCTGATCCGGAGCGTCACCGCCGGCGGTCCCGCCGCGCGCGCCGGAATCCGGCAGGGCGACGTCGTCGTCAGCGTCGGCGGCCAGCCGGTGACTCCCGACGAATCCCTGGCTTATCTGGTCTCCCGCCAGCCGATCGGCTCGCGGGTTCCGATCGAGGTCGTCCGCGAGGGCCGCCGGCAGACGGTCAACGTCGCCGTCGGCGAGCGTCCGACCGAGGAGGAGCTCGCCCGGCTCAACGGCGCCGAGGAAGAGACTCCGGTCGCCGAGCCTACGGAATCCCAGCAGTCGACCAGCCAGCGCTCCGCCCGCGAAAGCCTCGGAGTCACGGTCCAGACCCTGACGCCGGAGATCGCGCGCTCGCTTCGGCTCAACGACGTGAACACGAAGGGCGTGGTGATCGCTTCGGTCAATCCCGGCAGCGATGCGGCCGCCAAGGGCATCCAGCCGGGCGACATCATCCTGTCCATCAACCAGCGTGCCACTCGAACTCCTGAAGAGGCGGCGGCCGCCGTCGCCGCGGCGCGCACCGCGGGGCGCAAGACCGTGCTTCTTCTGGTCCGCCGGGCCAACACTCCGCCGGCTTATTACGGGATCGCGCTGGCGGGACGGTAGCCCCTTCATTCCTCCCCGAGCCTGCCTCGGGGAGGAATTGGTTTTCGCTTCGCTTGCCGCTCCGCTCGACTTCGCAGATAGGATGCAACCAGCCAGGGAGCATCCGCCATGGACGACGAGAACAGCATCTTCATCGGCCTCGGCGGAGGCAAGCCGCAGCGGCTCATGCTCAAGCGGGCCAATCGCCACGGCCTCATCGCTGGAGCGACCGGCACCGGCAAGACCGTCACCCTCCAGGGCCTCGCGGAGGGCTTCTCGCGCGCCGGGGTGCCGGTGTTCGTCGCCGACGTGAAGGGCGATCTCGGAGGCCTCGCAATGGCGGGATCGCCGATGGGCAAGCTTCACGACGCCTTCTCCGCCCGGGCCGCCGAGATCGGCGATTCCGGCTGGGCCTATGGCGACAATCCGGTCCAGTTCTGGGACCTGCTCGGCCAGCAGGGCCATCCGATCCGGACCACGGTCTCCGAAATGGGACCGCTCATGCTGGCCCGGCTGATGGACCTGAACGAGGTCCAGGAGGGAGTCCTCACCATCGTCTTCCACGTCGCCGACAAAGACGGGCTGCTGCTTCTCGACCTCGACGATCTGCAGGCGATGCTCGCCGACTGCGCCAACCGCGCCGACGAGCTGACCGTGACCTACGGCAACGTCTCGAAGCCGAGCGTCGGGACCATCCAGCGCTCGCTCCTCCAGCTGCGCTCGCAGGGCGGCGACCGCTTCTTCGGCGAGCCCGCGCTCGACATCGACGATCTAATC
>DASVSX010000077.1:0-1869 GCA_036387875.1 Allosphingosinicella sp.
CATCGCTGTTTGAATCATCAAGCCGGGCCAACACTGGCCCTAAATCCTCGGCCACTAAGCCTAGCCAGTTCAACGTCGCGATTGCCCGCAACTGAACCGCCGCTTCACTGCTGCCCAAAGCCTCGTGCGCCTGTTCGCGCAGATGGCTGGCTACAGCTGCGTTCGGTCTATTCACACTTAAGGCAGGGCCGTGCCCCGGGTGGTGGTGTAGGAGCGCCTGTCCTCGGTTCGGTCCGAGGCTTGATCAGGCCGCCAAGGCAGGCGTCCCATAGGGCTCAGTATCGGCGAGCCTGGCGAGGCTTTCCAGGCTGAAGTAGCGGCGGCCGACCGCCCACTCGTCGGACTGCTCGAGCATCAAGGCGCCGACGAGGCGGATGACGGCCTCATCGTTCGGGAAGATGCCGACGACGTCGGCGCGGCGCTTGATCTCCTTGTTGACGCGCTCGAGCGGGTTCGTGCTGGCGATCTGGGCCCAGTGTTCCTTGGGGTAGTCCATGTAGGTGAGGACGTCCTCGCGCGAGGCGTCCATCAGGGCGCCGAGCTTGGCGTGGCGCTCGCGGAGCGCGTCGGCCACCTTGTCCCATTGGGCGGTCGCCTCGGCCTTGGTGTCCTGCGCGAAGATGGTGCGGATCATGGCCGCGACCGCGGCGCGTTGCTTGGGTGCTGCGTGACCCAGGAGGTTGCGGGCCCAGTGCACGCGGCACCGCTGGAGGCCGGCGCTAAAGACGCGCCTGGCGGCCGCCCGCAGGCCCTTGTGGTCGTCGGCGACGACGAGCTTGACGCCGCGCAGGCCGCGGTCGGCGAGCGAGCGCAGGAACTCGGTCCAGAAGACCTCGGCTTCCGAGGCGCCGGTGGCGACGCCCAGGACCTCGCGGCGGCCGTCGGTATTGACGCCGACGGCGACTATGACGGCGACGCTGACGATCCGACCGCCCTGCCGCGATTTCAGGTAGGTGGCGTCGATCCACAGGTAGGGCCAATGGCCCTCGATCGGCCGGCCGAGGAAGGCCTGGACGCGCTCGTCGATGTCCTCGCACAGGCGCGAGACCTGGCTCTTCGAGATGCCGGTGCCGCCCATCGCCCTGACCAGGTCGTCGACCGACCGGGTCGAGACGCCATGCACGTAGGCCTCCTGGATGACCGCTGTCAGGGCCTTCTCGGCGGTCCGGCGCGGCTCCAGGAAGGCCGGGAGGTACGAGCCCTTGCGCAGCTTCGGGATGGCCAGCTCGATCCGGCCGACGCGGGTCTCCCAGCCACGCTCCCGATAGCCGTTCCGGTGGTTGATCCGGCCCGGGCTCCGAGCCCCGGCCGCGGCGCCGGTGAGCTGCTCGACCTCGGCCGCCATCAGCCGCTCACTGGCATAGGCCAGGAGGTCGCGGACCAAGTCCGCATCCGCCCCCTTCTCGATCAGCTCGAGCAGAGCCATCCTCTCGTCGGTCATCGTCGGTGTCTCCGGTCCGGTTCCAGGCTTCGCAACCCGAACCTACCGAGGACCGGCGGTGGCCGCCCGTGCCACGGCCGCGCGCTGCGCTACGCCGAAGGCTCCGCGCGCGGCCTCCTACACCACCACCCGGGGCACAGCCCGGCGCGGGATTAGGGTAGCGCTCACGCCACCGCCGCCGCGCCGAAGCGGGCGGCGACGCGGGCGGCGAGTTCGGTCTGCTTGTGCAGGCCGAGCTTGGCGTAGATCCGGCCGGTGTGGACGCGCACGGTATGGAAGCTGATGCGCAGCCGCCGGGCGATCGCCTTCGCCTCCTGGCCGGCGGCGATCAGGAGCGCGATCTCGAGTTCGCGCGAGGTCAGCAGCTCCAGCGGGTCGGGCTCCGGCGACCACTCCGCCAGCGAGAGGACCACGAAGCGGTGGCCGCC
>DASVSX010000078.1:0-31750 GCA_036387875.1 Allosphingosinicella sp.
CATGCTCCCCAGTTCCTGGCGCGGTAGCGATCGCCATGAAGTCGATCTCGGCGAGCCTTTTCATGTCCGGGCGGAGCCTCCTCACCGAGCCTTCGTCGGCGAACAGCAGGATGGCGACGCCCTCGGACCCTTCATAGCTGAGGTGGAGCTCGGGCGGCGCGGCGTCGCTGGCGCCGTCATGGGTGATGATGTCGACGATGCCCGCACTGTCGCGGGACACCACGTCGCGTATCTGCTCCGCCGTGGCGAGGCGGACCCGAGTCTGCGGCAGGTCGAGCAGATAGCCGGCGCTGTCGCGGCTGACGACCAGGACTCCCGCCCGGCGCGTTCGGAACCTCACCCGCTCGCGCGCGCCGATCAGGACATGGCCGCTCGCCAGAGTGGCATGGCCGCACAAAGCCACCTCGACAGCAGGGGTGAACCAGCGCAGCTCGTAATCCGCTTCGCCGTCCGCCGAGGGGACGGTGAAGGCGGTTTCGGAAAGGTTGTTCTCCTCGGCGATCGCCTGGAGCGTCTCGTCCGGCAGCCATTCCTCAAGCGGTACGACCGCCGCCGGGTTGCCGGTGAAGGGGCGGTCCGCGAAGGCGTCGACCTGAACGAGGCGAAGCTGGGGCATTGGTCGGTTCTCCTCTGATGGGTCCGTCGAGACGGGCCTGCGCCAGGCTCAGTTCCTACTCAGGATGAGCGGTGGAGAACAACCTCGACCGCTCATCCTGAGTAGCCGTTGAGCCTGGCGAAACGGCGTAACCAAGGACGTCTCCAAGGACCGTCAACCTCCCTCCCCCGAAGTCAGATCCGTCTCTGCCATCCGGTTGCCGGGCTGGTCGATCTGTCCTTCAGGATCGATGTGGATGAGGATCTCGACGCCGGGGAATTCGGCCCCGAGCTTGTGCTCGACCTCGTCCATTACCCGGTGCGCCTCGGCGACGCTCATGGTGGGATCGACCCAGACGTGGAACTGGACGAAATCGCGGGCGCCGCTGGTGCGGGTCCTGAGATCGTGAAGGCCCTTGAGCGCGGGGTGGCGGGCCGCCACCTCGACGAATCGGCGGCGCTTCTCCTCCGGCCATTCGCGATCCATCAGCTGGTCGACCGCGCGGCTGGAGGCGCGCCAGGCGCCCCACAGCAGCCAAAGGGCGATAAGGATGCCGAAGACGGGGTCGGCGCCGGTGAGGCCGAGGAGCTCGTCGAGCACGAGAGCGGCGATCACAGACAGGTTGAGCAGCAGATCGCTCTGATAGTGGACGTAATCGGTGCCGATCGCCACGGATCCGGTGCGGGCGATGATCCGGCGCTGGTAGGCGAGGAGGGCGAGCGTCGCCAGGATCGCGACCAGCGAGACGCCGATCCCGTATTCGGCATTGGCGGTGGGCTCCTGGCCCAGGAGCCGGTCGAGGGCGCTCCAGCCGATGGCAAGGGCGGAGAAAGCGATGATTCCGACCTGGGCGAGGGCCGCCAGCGCCTCGGCCTTGCCGTGGCCGAACCGGTGGTCGCGATCTGCCGGCTCGGCGGCGATCCGCACTCCGTAGAGGGTGATCAGCGAGGCCAGCACGTCGAGGCCGGTGTCGGCGAGCGAGCCGAGCATCGCCACCGATCCCGTCGCCCAGGCCGCATAGGCCTTGAGCGAGAGCAGGAATAATGCGGTCGAGACGCTCGCCAGCGCGGCGCGGCGGGTCAGGATGGCGCGGTTCGCTTGCGTGGAAGCGTCCCCGCTCACGGGTAGAGCAGCCCCTCGCTCCAGCCCGCCGCCCCGCGTGTGAAGAGCCGGCGCTCGTGGAGGCGGTGCGCCCGATCGCTCCAGAACTCGATCCGCTCGGGAGCCACCCTCCATCCCGACCAGCGCGGCGGCCTCGGCACGTCGCCGCCTTCGAAGCGGCGGCGGACCTCCTCGAATCGGGCCTCGAAGATGGATCGGGCGTCGAGCGGGCGGGACTGGTCCGACGCCCAGGCGCCGATCTGCGAGTCGCGGCCGCGCGTCGCGAAATAGGCCTCCGCCTCGGCCTCGGCGACCGGCTGCACCGGCCCCTCGATCCGCACCTGGCGGCGCAGCGATTTCCAGTGGAAGAGCAGGGCGGCCGCGGGATTGGCCGCGAGCTCCCCGCCCTTGCGGCTGTCGAGATTGGTGTAGAAGACGAAGCCGCGTTCGTCATGGCCCTTCATCAGGACCATCCGCACCGACGGGCGCCCCGCGCCGTCGGCGGTGGCAAGCGCCATGGCGGTGGGATCGTTCGGCTCGGACAGCCGCGCTTCGGCAAGCCATTCCTCGAACAATGCGTGCGGATCCGGGGCCATGATGGCCTCTTGCCGCGTGCGGGGCAGGGGCACAAGCGCTGCCCGCCCGTCATCCCGGCGAAGGCCGGGATCCATGAACACGGCCGGGGGAATTCGATCGCGGCGGTGTTCATGGATTCCGGCCTTCGCCGGAACGTCGGAGGTTGCACCTCGAAGGTGCGTTACCCATCTGATACAGCGCGATCACGACGCAACAGTGGACATTTGCTGCGGCCTGGAGAACGAAGCTAAGCGATGGCGGATCTCTACACACAGCTGGGCGTGAAGCGCGACGCGGGCGAGGCCGAGATCAAGAAGGCCTATCGCAAGCTCGCCAAGGAGCTTCATCCCGACAAGAACAAGGGTAATCCAAACGCCTCGGAGCGCTTCTCCAAGGTGACCCGCGCCTATGATATCCTCACCGACAAGGACAAGCGCGCCCGCTACGACCGCGGCGAGCTGGACGAGGACGGCAATCCGCGGGCGCCGTTCGGCTTCGGCGGCGGCGGCGGCGCGGGGCGGCCCGGGGCGGGGCCGGGCGGCGCCGGCTTTGGCCGGGGCCCAGGCCCCGATTTCGGCGGCGGCGAGGAAATAGATCTGTCCGACCTGTTCGACGGCCTGTTCGGGGGGGCGGCCGGCCAGCGCCGCGGCGGGCCCAGCGGCGGCCTGGGCGGCTTCGGCGGCTTCGGCACCCGCCGGCCCCCGCCGCCGCCGCAGAAGGGCGCGGATACCGCCTATCGCCTCCCGATCAGCTTCGAGGACGCCGCCGCGCTCAAGGAGCAGCGAGTGACGCTCGCCGGCGGCAAGACGGTTTCCATCAAGCTTCCCGCCGGAGTCGAGGAAGGCGCCAAGATCCGTCTCGCCGGACAGGGGCAGCCGGGACCCGGAGGCACTGGGGACGCCATCGTCGCCATCTCGATCAAGCCCCATCGCTTCTTCAGCCGCGACGGCGACCATATCCGCCTCGATCTGCCCATCTCGCTCGACGAGGCGATCCTCGGCGCCAAGGTGAAGGTGCCGACCGTCGACGGTCCAGTGATGCTGAGCGTTCCGGCCGGGACCAGCTCGGGCAAGGTCCTGCGCCTCAAGGGCAAGGGCTTCAGCACGAAAACGGGCCAGCGCGGCGACCAGCTGGTGACTCTGATGATCGACGTTCCGGCCGGAGATTCCGAGCTCGAGCGCTTCGTCGAAGGCTGGAGCGGACGGGGCCGAGGAAACCCGAGGGCGGGGCTGGGCGTCTAGCCCCTCGTGCAGCCGACGATCTCCCCCGAGTCCCCAGAAGCCAGGCGAAAGCGGCTCGCCGCCGCGAAAGCGCGGTTCGGGCGAATCCGCGACAACATGCGGCCCGGCCAATATGGCTTCGAGGTCATGAAGCGGGTCGGGATCGGCACCTATAACGACGGCTTCATCCACGCCGGCAACCTCGCTTACCTGGCGCTGATGACGGTCTTCCCCTTCGTCATCGTCGCGGCCGCGGCGGCTCGCCTCTTCGGCCAGACGGAGGGCGGGCTTCAGGCGGTCGTCGCCTTGCTCCGAACGATGCCGCCGGACGTCGCCGACGTGCTGCGCAAGCCGATCACCGACGTCCTCCAGGCCCGCTCGGGAAACCTCCTTTGGCTCGGCGCCCTCGTCGGCCTGTGGACCACCGGGAGCTTCATCGAGACGATCCGCGACATCCTGAGACGCGCGTACGGGGTGACCGGGGGAGCGCCCTTCTGGGAATATCGCCTGGGCTCGATCGGGCTCATCGTCGCTTCGGTGATCCTGATGCTGGTGTCGTTCAGCGCTTCCATCCTGCTCGCCTCGGTCGAGCAGTTCATCCGGACGGCGCTGCCCTGGGCCGACGACGTGCTCGGGCTGCTCGCTTTGTTCCGTATCGTGCCGGCGCTGGTCCTGTTCGGCTCCGTCTACCTGATCTTCATGTCGCTCACCCCGCGCCGCTACCGGCGCATGAAGTGCCGCAAATGGCCGGGCGCCTTGTTCGTCACCTGCTGGTGGATCGCGACCACCGCGCTGCTCCCGGTGGCGCTCTCGAGCCTCGGCGGCTACGACCTGACCTACGGCAGCCTCGCCGGGGTCATAATCGCGCTGATTTTCTTTTACATAATCGGGCTCGGGGTGGTTATTGGCGCCCAGCTCAACGCGGCGCTGGCCGAACCGCCCGAGCCGACCGTAGAAGAAGCCAGGCTCGAGCTCGCTGCGGACGAAGCCGTTCAGAAGGCGGAAGCGGCCGGCGAAGAGGCTGGCGACGTGGCTGAGGACGAGGCCGGGGAACCCGGTGAGGGCGCCGAAGCCGAGGGGGACAAGGTATGACCGGATTGATGAGCGGAAAGCGCGGCCTGATCATGGGCCTCGCCAACGACAAGTCGCTGGCCTGGGGCATTGCGAAGAGGCTGGCCGAGCATGGCGCCGAGCTGGCTTTCTCCTATCAGGGCGAGGCTCTGAAGAAGCGGGTCGGGCCGCTCGCCGCGGAGGTGGGATCCGACTTCCTGATCGAATGCGACGTTGCCGATATGGCGGATCTCGATCGCTTGTTCGAGCAATTGAAGGCACGCTGGGAGACGATCGACTTCGTCGTCCACGCCATCGGCTTCTCCGACAAGAACGAGCTTCGAGGCAAATATGTCGACACCAGCCTCGACAATTTCCTGATGTCGCTGAACATCTCCGCCTATAGCTTCACCGCCGTCGCCCGCCGCGCCCGCGAGATGATGCCCGACGGCGGAGCGCTGGTGACCTTGACCTATTACGGCGCCGAAAAGGTCATTCCCCATTACAATGTGATGGGCATCGCCAAGGCCGCGCTCGAGACCAGCGTCAAATATCTGGCCATGGACCTGGGGCCGGAGAAGATCCGGGTCAACGCCATCTCCGCCGGCCCGATCAAGACCCTTGCGGCGAGCGGAATCGGTGACTTCCGCTACATCCTCAAGTGGAACGAATATAACAGCCCGCTGCGCCGCAACGTCACCATCGAGGACGTCGGCGGCGCCGGCCTCTACCTCCTTTCCGACCTCGCCTCCGGCGTCACCGGCGAGATCCACCATGTCGACGCGGGCTACAACGTCGTCGGGATGAAGGCGGAGGACGCCCCGGACATCGCGACGACCTAATTCTCTATAAAGTACTTTGCAGAACTCTCATTTGCTGGCACATGGCTGAGCAGAGGAGATTCGCGATGCCAATGATCGAAGTGGACTTCGAGACCTTCAAGGAAATCACGGCGCGTAGGCCCCACGAGGGCGTCAGTGAAGGTGACGTGGTCCGCGAGGCGTTTGGCCTCTCTCTAACAACCGCAACGGGGACGTCCGGCGAGGCGTCGAAGATTTGGTTCTCAGAGGGCGTTGGGTTTTCGGTGGGTACGAAGCTACGTCACCGCTTCAGAGGCGGGCGCACCGAAACAGGTGAGATTGAAGAAGGCGGTGTGCGGGTAAACGGCCGCGTATTTCCCGGTCTGTCGCCTGCGGCCGCCTACGGAGCCGGGCACCAGGCGAACGGATGGCATTTCTGGGAAGTTCTGCAACCCGACGGCAAATGGGTAAAAGCCGACGCGCTACGGAACAAGCGCAGATGAGCTGGAACAGCTTCCGCGGGTTCTTCCGCGATGAGACGGGCCGATCGGCCATCGCCGACGCGCTGAGGAAGGCGTGATGCCGGCCGTGTTCTGGGAGCGCGGCTTCAAGTTCCACTTCTATTCCAGCGAAGGCGACCCGCTCGAACCGATCCACGTTCACGTCGCCAAGCGCGGCGCAGGCGATGCCAAGCTCTGGCTATACCCTGCGGTCACCATCGCGTATAACCATGGCTTCGACGCCCGGACTCAATCCTGGATCGTTCGGCTCGTCGAGGACCGTCGGGTAGAAATTGAGAGCGCGTGGCATGAGCATTTCGGTTCAGGCGACTAAAATTGAGTTCGACGACGTTCAGATGTGGGTCCATCTGGACGACGGACGTACTCTAGGCGTGCCGCTTGCTTGGTACCCGCGGCTGCTGCACGGCTCCCCGGAGGAACGCGCTCAAGTGTGGATCAGTCCGTCTGGCTTGCATTGGGACGAGCTGGATGAGGATATCTCCCTTGCCGGTATTCTCGCGGGTCGCGGTGACATGACCCGGGCGCGTTCTCGCGCCGCGTGAGCTTCAACACGTTCGGCCGAGTCTTCCGCTTCACCACTTGGGGCGAGTCGCACGGCCCGGCCATCGGCGCGGTCGTCGACGGCTGCCCGCCCGGCCTCGCTATAACCGAGGCGGACATCCAGCCCTGGCTCGACCGGCGCCGCCCCGGCCTATCGCCGCAGACTTCGCCGCGGCAGGAGCCGGACCGGGTGCGGATCCTCTCCGGCACCTACCGAGGTGTGACCACGGGGGCTCCCATCAGCCTCGTCATCGACAATGTCGACGCCCGGCCGAAGGATTACGAGGGCATGGCGCACCGCGCAGGCCACGCAGACGCCGCCTACGAAGCCAAATACGGGCTTCGCGATCCGCGCGGCGGCGGCAGGGCCTCGGCGCGCGAGACGGCGGCCCGGGTGGCGGCCGGCGCCGTCGCCCGGCGGGTCATCCCGGAGGTGGAGATCGCCGCCCTGGTGGCAGGGATCGGAGGCTCGGCCGACGAGTCGCGGTGGGAGGCAATGCTCGACGAGGCCCGATCGGCCGGAAGCTCGCTGGGCGCCGTGATCGAATGCACCGCGACCGGGGTCCCGGCGGGCTGGGGTGCGCCCGTCTACGCCAAGCTCGATTCCGACCTGGCCGGGGCTCTGATGTCGATCAACGCCGTCAAGGCCGTCGAGATCGGAGCCGGCCTCGAGGCGGCGAAGCTTCGCGGCGAGGACAATGCTAATCCGGGGCTGGCCGGAGGGATCACGGGCGGAATCTCAACCGGGGATCCGATCGCCCTCCGGGCCGCGTTCAAGCCGACCTCCTCGGTGGCCGCTTTGGGAGTTGCGGGACGGCACGACCCTTGCGTCGGCCTCCGGGGAGCGCCGGTGGTCGAGGCGATGGTCGCTCTGGTCCTCGCAGATCACAAGCTCCTCCATCGGGCCCAGTGCGGATGAGGAAGGCACGGCCGCTCGTCGCGCTCGCGCTCCTTGCAGCCACCCCGGCGCCGGAGGTCATCACCCTGAACGGCCTTGGACCGCTTCGGATCGGGCTTTCCGAGGCGCAGCTTCGAGCCCGGCATCGCGCGGCCCCGGAGGAAGCCGATCCCGACCCGGAGGTGGACTGCGCCTACTGGAGCTCGCCTTCCTATCCCGGCGTTGCGATGATGGTCTCCGGCGGTCGGCTGGTCCGGATCGAGACCGAGGATCCGCGCTACCGGACGCCCGGCGGCGCCCGGGTCGGACTGGCCGAAGCCGAGCTTCGCGCCCGCTACGGCCCCGGAATGAAGGTCGAGCCCCATCCCTATATGGGTCCCGAGGGCAAATATCTGATCGTCCGCGCCCGCGCCGAGCCGCTGGCGATGATCGTCGAGACCTGGGGCGGCCTCGCCCGGTCGATCCGGGTCGGCTATTGGCGAAGCGTCCAACTCATAGAGGGCTGCTCGTGATCGGCCGAAAGGTGCGGGTCCACGGCCGGGTCCAGGGCGTGTTCTTCCGCAACGGACCAAGGACAAGGCGCTCGCGCTCGGAGTTCGGGGCTGGGTCCGCAACCGAAGCGACGGGAGCGTCGAGCTGGCGGCCTATGGCGAGGAGGCCGCGGTGGAAGCGCTCATATCCGAGTGCCGCACCGGCCCGCGGGCGGCCAAGGTCGACCGGATCGAGGTGGAGGTGGTCGAAGGGAAGGGACCTTGCCGCTTCGAAGTGGCGGCGACGGTCTGAACCGTCATTCCGGCGAAGGCCAAAATCCATGAAAACGGCCCTTGCCGGTCGTTCATCCCACCGTGTCCATGGATCCCGGATCAAGTCCGGGATGACGAGCGACTTCAGATCATGTCCGCGAGATAGTCGCTGAGGCGGTCCATGCCGTGCGGAGTCAAAGCGATCGAGTTGCGCCGGGTTCGGCTGCGCTCGACGAGATGCTTGTCGACCAGCCTTTCGATCAGCGCCGGCCCGTCCTCGGGATCGACCTTGGCCGCCGCATAAGCCTCGTCGAGCGGGACCTCGCGCCCGTCGTCGCCGGCGATGAACAGCGACAGGAGCAGGTCCCACGCCGGCTCGCCGAACAGGCCGACCGGGAAATATTCGTCGCGCCTCCGGCGCTCCATGTAAAGCCGCTCAGCCACGGTGCGCAACGACTGGCCGGCTTCGACCGAGTAGGGGTCGGACAGGACGGCAAGACGCGCCGACGCCTGGCGGACTATCGCCAGCGCTGCTTCCAATCTTGCTGAATGAATTTCGCGCACCACGTATTCTTCCCCGCGGGCACATTATCGATTTCCGCGGCTCTGCATAGAGCCTTAATTCGCTTCTCATCAATTCCTCCTTGCCGGCTGGAGCAGGCCCAGGGCCCGGAAGCTCGACCAGCCCGATCGGGCGACGATAACGTGGTCGTGGATGCAGATATCGAGCGCCCGCCCCGCCTCGGCGATGCGCCGAGTGGCCTCGACGTCGCCGCGGCTGGGCGTCGGGTCGCCCGACGGGTGGTTGTGGGCGAGGATGAGGGCCGTCGCCCCCACTTCGAGCGCCCTGCGCATGATCTCGCGCGGGTAGACGGGGGTCTCGCTCACCGAGCCGTGGGTGTGGGTCTCGTCATGGAGCAGCCGGTTGCTGCTGTTCAGGAACAGGACCCGAAGCCGCTCCGTCGGAAGCAAGGCCATGTCGAGCGACAGATAGTCGATCAGCTTCTGGGAATCGTCCAGCGTCGGCCGCGCGAACGCCTCGGTTCGGAGCGAGTGGAGCATGGCGTCCCGGACAATCCCGAGATGCCGGACCGCCGCCGCCCCGTCGCCCAGAGCGCGAGCCTGAGCCGCCGGAGCCGCCGCCAGGGTCCCGGCGAGCGAGCCGAACTCGGAAACTAACCGATCGGCCCAGTCGGCGGCCGCGGCGCCGAGCGGCCGAAGGAGTTCGACCAGGATTTGTCTGCACCGAATTTGGCCAGGCGCCTCTGGTGCTGCCACGTACCCATCACGATTAGTAGCAACATCGGATAGACCCAGAACGCTAGGACGAAAGCGTAGGCCACTGGGATCACCGCCGGGTCCACCAGCTTCGCTGCATGACCGGCCGTCCCAATAGCTTGAAGCGCTGCTACCCACAGTGGCCAGTGCCTTTCTGCACGTAACGCGAGGCCCAAAAAGACACCGAACGCCGCGAGGTCCACGAGGAAGACGCCGACCTCGACTGACCCGAAGCGGACGCCTGGGGCAGAAGCCGCGACCAAGGAAAGGATTGAGCCCACCCCAATGACGGAGACGCCAATCTGTTCGGGTGCGCCGCCCTTGAACAGGGCATACGTCCAGCAGACGAGTAAGATCGTGAGGTAAGCATATGCGGGGAGCATGGGCCCAGCGGACCACGCGCGCTCCGACCGGTCAAGCCCGACGGGCTCCTCATAGGTTGAGAGGTCGAGTCCGGTTTAGTGGTGCAAATCACGACGTTCCTCCGACCGGCAACGGCCCTAGGATTTTCAAGCAACGGCCTGGAGGTGACGGCCGTCTCCCTTGCCCATTGGGGTGGCTTGCGGTTTACCCAGATCACCGATAGCCACAGTCCGAAGACCGATCTGATCCTTCGTTTCGCTCAGCCGCTTATGCGTTTCAACGATGTCGCAACGGGCTCGTGCGAGGGCGGCGAAAACCGAAGCGGCCGTATCAAAGGCGTCCTGACCAACGACGGCCGACAGATTGGCCTCGCGGCGAGCCGTTGCCAGCGTGCCATTCAGATCCGCAGTGCGCGCCAGAGCGAGGTCGATTGCCTCCTCAGCTGCGAAGAGGCTTTCAGCGACCTTCATGGCGGCGTCGCGGCGTGCTTTGAGCATAAAATCTCCCTGTTCGCAGGGCATGGCCCTGCGATTAGTGTCCCGGTTCTGTCGGTACCGGCTGCGATCAGCTCGCCGGCTCTAAGTCCGAGGCCCGGGGCGTTGGAGGCCGATGCCACCCCTGGCACCGTCTCCACCGCCTGCCTTGTCAACCACGCAAGGTCACCAGGCCTCGGTGCCGTTCGAGAGCGGGAAACTTGGGAGCCCCTCCCGGCATTACGCCGGACACCCGCTTGTCGCTGCCCGCTCTCGATCGGTCGCCCCGAATGAGCGGCAAACCCGCATCGGGGCAATGTCCAATGGTTGGTATACCAACGGCTGGGTATCCTTTGACGGGCGCGCCAGAGAAAAGGAGGGGCCCCGAAGGCCCGCGAATTGGGAGGTTTCACCCGCCCCGCTGGAACTTGTCAGCACCGGGGGTCGGACCGCCTCGCGGGCGGCGCGCTGGACCCTGAAACGAGTTGGCGCTTATCCCCTTGCGACAAGGAAGAGGTCCTCGAGTCCGTCATCCAGGCTTGACCCGGGATCCCTGATCGCCGCTGCGTGAGATTCCGGCCGGCCGTGTCATGGATTGCGGCTTTCGCCGGGATCACGAAAATCACCAGGCATCTTACATACTGGAAGGGGACAAGCCCTGACGAGTTCAGGGTGACGAAGGGCGAAGGATGGCACCAAGGTCCGCCGAATGTGCTGAAGGATGGGTAAGGAAGCGCGCCGGGAGGCTCGCGGCCTCAATTCTGGGTCAGCCGCCCAAGCGCCTCGATCGCGGAGACCAGGGCTCCGAAGGCCAGCGCCACGCCGATGGCGATCGCGACGATCCACATCAGCCTGGTCGCCCAGTTGAGGTCGCCGGGCTTCGACGAGGAGCCGATGGGAAACTGGAAGGTCGGGCTCCCGCTCGGAGTGGCGACCCGGAAGAAGGCCTGCTCCTCGCGCATGGATCCGCCGGCCGATTCGTTCGGCTGCCAGCCGCTCACGATCGGCGGGACGAAATTGTACGGATCGGTCGGCGACCTCGGCTCGGGCGGCGGGTAGGCCACCGCCGGCGAATCGTCGCGTCCTTCGAATTCCGCGAAGATTTTCGCCGCGGTTCGCCGGTCGCCGACTCCCAGGGTCTTCATCGCCGCCTTGATGTGCTGGTCGACCGAACCGGGCTCGATGCCCATGATCGGAGCGATCTCCTTGGACGTCAGGTGCGCGTAGACGTGCCTGAGGCAGGCACGCTGTTGCTCCGTAAGCCTGGCGATGCGTTTCGAGTCCATGGCGGAATGGGATTATCGCTTAGGACGGGCTTCTGCACAATGGGGCAGGTAGAGCCCGCAATTCAGGGACAGAAAACGAACCGCCGACCCGTTGGTTTCACCCGATACTAGGCGGCGAATCCGGTCACGAACTCGGCGGTGGCGGCGCGGAAGCGGGTGAGGCGGTCGTCGACATTGGCGAATCCGCTTTCCACCGAGTCGATTTCGCGGGCGACGTTCTCGGTATCCTCGCGAATCGCGGCGATGGTGGCCGACATCGAGTCGGCGGCCAGAGCGGTCTCGTCGACGGCGGCGGTGATCATGGTGACGGTCCGGGCCTGGATTTCCATGGCCTCGCGAATCCGCTCGGCGGATGTCTGGACGTCCTCGACCGTCTTGCGGATCGAGCCGTTTGCTTCGACCGTCTCGCGCGTGGACTGCTGGATCGCCGAAATCTTGCCGGTGATGTCGTCGGTCGCCCGGGCGGTCTGGGCGGCGAGCGACTTCACTTCCTGGGCGACGACTGCGAAGCCCCGTCCGGAATCCCCGGCCCTGGCGGCCTCGATCGTAGCGTTGAGGGCGAGCAGGTTGGTCTGGCCGGCAATGTCCCGGATCAGGCCGAGGATCGATTCGATCGCCTCGACGTGGCCGGAAAGCGCCCGGCTCGCCAGCATGGCCTGGCGCGACTCCTCGCCGGCCCGGACTGCGACCCCGGCGGCCACCTCCACTTCGGCCCTCGCATCCTCGATGGCCCGGATGAGCCCGGCGGCGGTCTCGGCGGCGTCGCGCATCGCAAGCGCCGACTGCTCGGCAGCCTCCGCGACTTCCGCGGTCTTCCCGAGCATCCCCCGGGCGGAGGCGGCGGTCCGGCCCGTCCTCTCGCGGAGCCTGGCCGATTCGGCCGTCGTCGCCTCGACGAGGCCGGCGACGTCGCGCTCGAAGGCATCGCTGCTCCGCCCCCGCTCGGAGGCGGCCTCGTTGGCCTCGAGCAAGGCGAGCTGGGCAAGGATGATGTCGCTCTCGTAGGCGGCGAGGCGCTGGAGCGCCTCCAGTGCCCGGCAGAAGCCGGCTTCGTCCTCGAATCGGTCCCGGAAGCCGGTGCAGAGCGAGGCGACGAGGCGGGCTCGCCGGTCCATCTCCTTCGGCACCGAAGTCCCTCGGGCATAGATGTCGAAACCCAGGGCGGCCACTTCGTGGACCCAGGCGGAATCGACCGGATGGGTGAAGCTTTCGCGCGTGCGGGTCGCGGCGGCCTCGCCGCCGCTGGCCATGACCGCCGACTCGATGAGGTCGCCCGCCTGGGCCCAAAGCCAGCGCAGCTCCCGCTCGAACTCGCCGTCGGGATTGTAGGCGCGAAGGCGGTCGGCGACCTGCTCGTCGGTCAGCTTCTGCAAGATTATCCCGTCCCGGCGGTGGAAGGCGTCGGCCATGGGTCGGCTCCGATGCGCGATTGCGTGGGCGGCGGCGCTAGCACGGCCGGGTGAAGGAATTCTTGCTTCGGACGAGCGGACCCAGCTCGCCCGTCGGCACCTTTGCGGCGAAAGGCGCCGCCATGTGGGAACCGCTCTAGCCATTAAGGATGGGCTCCGGGTGACAGTCGCCGACTGCGCTCCGATTGCCGTACCTGCGGGCCGCCGGCGCTCAATCCTTCTTCAGAGCTCCGGCCTTGTGCGCGGCGCGCCTGCCCTCCCCGGTCTCGACGATGAACTGGGGTTCTTCGGGGCTTGCTGCGACCTTGTGGCCTTTGATGCTGGTCGGCTCGGTCTGCTTCTTGACCACCTTGCCGTGGGCCTCGCCGCCGTGGCTCTTCCAGCTTACCTTGTCGCCCTTCGAGAAATTCGTCGTCATCGGCCTCTCCTCCCCGCCTAAGCGCTCCAGGCAGTAGAGGGTTGCGATCCTTATCGTATCGAGGACGCAACATAAATTCTATCACAGGGTCACTGGATTGCTTCTCCTCGCTCGCGATGACGGAGTGAGTCATCCTGAGGCGAGCCTGCTCAGCGCGGCTCGTCCGAGGGGTTGGTGGCGGGACCGCGATTCTTTCCTTCGGTGGCGTGATAGAGCGCGCTCAGGTCGGGCATCGGTTCGGTGACCTTGTTCGGCGGAATTCCGTAGCCGCCGGACTGATGGGCCGCGATCCGCCAGCGCCCGTCCTTCTCGCTTCGCTCGAGGATGAAGCTGGCGGCGGCGGCGTTCTCGTAGGTCCGCCGCGCCGCATAAGCGTAGAAATAGCCGCGCTCCCACACTTCGACCCTGGCGAAGCGGGAGTCGCGGCGGATCGAGTCCATCTCCCAGGCGAATTTCAGGGCCCGTGCGGCCAGCGAGTCGTAGATCCGCGGGCCGAGCGCCCGCGAGCCGTTATCGGCATGGCGATAAGGCGGCGAGGCTTCGATGAACCCCGGGGTGACCAAATCGCTCGGCCGGCCCTTGTCGCCCTTTGCAAGCTCTTCGTACCAGCGCGACAGGGTCACCCGGATTCCGTCCTCGGCCGAAGGCGTCCGGGCGGCGGCCGGCGGAGCGAGCAGGACGAGGAGGAAAGCGAGGCGGAAGGCGCCGGAGGTCGCGATTCTCATTCTTCACTCCGGGATCGCAAGGGGGGGGCATGGGAGGGCCGTTGCGGAGCCTGGCTCAGTGCGTCGGAGGGGCCGGCGCGGCGAGGATGGCCGGTACGCAGAAGGGCTGCCGCGCGACCGCCGGGCCTCGCGGCATCAGCTCTTCGCGGACGATCCCGCCGAGTCGCGCGCAATCGGAGACGGGGATCTCGTAATGGACGATTCGGCGCGTGTAGACCGGGCAGACGTCGCCGCAGGGATGGATCGCGACGACGGGCAAGCCGCGGTGGCGGCCGAGCACCACCCGCTTGAACATCATCGCCCGCTTGTCGAAAGGGGCCGACGCGTAGGCGGCGATGTCGGAGTCGGTCAGCCTGCGCAGCGAGGCGGGCCGCTCCCCGCAGGCGGCGGCGGCCGTCGCGGCGGCAAGGGAAAGGCCGGCGGCGGCGAAAAGGATCCGGGACGGCATTGGGCGCTCCTCCTGAGTTGCGAGCGATCGTTACGGCCCCGTAGCTGAATGCCGGATGATCGGCGGGCCGCCGGGCCGGGTGGCTTGGGAGACGCAGCACGCGCCCCGCGTTGGTGCTTCATGAGCTTCACCTTCGCCCTGCTGCTCGTCGCCCTCGGCGGGCTGGGCGTGGCCATTTGGGCGCAGATTCAGGGCTTCGGCCTCGACCGGGCGGCCTACCGGCGGCGGCAGTCCAAAGTGGGGCTCTCGCTTTTGGGGCTCCTGATCGGCCTCGGCCTGCTCGAGGTCGCGCATGAGGGCCGGATCATCCAGCGGCTGACGGCGCCGGAGGTGGACGGCGCCTGGGCGGCCTTATCGATCGACGGGCGGCCGGTGCCCTGGCGCGAGTGGAGGATCAGCGTCGCCCGGGGGAAGGTGGCGGGCGGGCGCGACGGCTGCAACGACTGGGGCTTCGACAAGCCGGAGGTCGAGGGCGGAGAGCGCACGATCACCACAACCCTGGTCGGCTGTCCCGAGGAGGATCCGATGCGCAAGGCCTATTGGGCGCTGGCGCTTGCGGACCCGGTCTCGCTGCAGCTGGGAAAGGACGGCATCTTGCGGCTCGCGGGGCGCGGACACGAGGCGGTGCTCCGGCGCTGCCGCTGGGTGAACGAGCCGCTGCCGCCCGGCACGTCGGGGACCGAACCGCGGGTCTGCGCGGTGGCGTGACCCGGCTTCCGCAAGAAGCGGACAGGGTTTCCAAGCCCGTTCCTACCGGGCGTTGGCCGCTTCGAGCGATTCGTTGCCGGCAGCGTTGTCGGCGATCCGGTTGAGAAGGGCCTCGGCCTCGTTTTCCAGCGGTGCGGCCTGGGCGTCGACTCCGTTCTCGGCTTCCGCCCGGATCTGGTTGGCGCGCTCTTCGAGCTCGCGAGACAGGGTCTCGGCCTTGGCCTGGAAGTTCTCGGGCTCGGGCTCGCAGGCGGCGAGGAGGAGGAGGGGGGCGAGGAGGAGGGGGCGCATGGAAGGTCCATACGGCATTCGAAGGGCACTCGTCATCCCGGCGAAAGCCGGGACCTCAGCGAGGCAGGCCGCGCGCCCTTCGCCGACGAGGCCCGGCTTTCGCCGGGGTGATGGTAACCGTCTCGACGAGGTCCCGGCTGTCGCCGGGATGACGGAGAAAAGTGGGGAGCTTCTGTTGCCCGGTGCTCCCCGTACCGCTGGAACCGATTCTGTTGCCCGGTTCGGCCCAACCGCGCTTTCGTCCTTGTAACCTAGTCCGTGAGGACCGGGTTACGCGGCAATCGCGAGTGCTACGTTATCGTTGGCACTTGTGGTTATGAACGGTTTTACGGCGCATTCAGGCCGGGCAAAAACAGCGCTTTTCAACACACGTCGATCCTAGTTCGGCCCCATCAGCTGAGCCGCAGGGGCGGCACGCTTCATGCGTGTCGCCCTATAGGCTCGGCCCACCTGGTGGAGCCGCCGGGTACCGCCCCCGGGTCCGCTGCGTCTATTGCACGCTGCACTTTATCACCATAGCCGGGCGAACCCGGCAGGACCCATATAGGCGATCCGGCCTGAATTTAAAGTGAAACCCGGCCTGCATGTTGCGGGGGCGGATCGAAATCCCTACTTGCTTGCCCACAGTAAACGACGGGGCCCCGACATGAAGCGCACTTCCCTGATGACCGCCTTTCTGGTGCCGGTGGCGGCGGTTTCGCTTTCCGGCTGCGGAGTGAACTCGATCCCGACCGCCGAGGAGGAGGCCAAGGCCAAATGGGCCGACGTCCAGGCCGCCTATCAGCGCCGCGCCAGCCTGGTCCCGAACCTGGTCTCAACCGTCCGCGGCGCCGCTGCGTCGGAGGAGCGGATCCTGACCCGGGTCACCCAGGCGCGGGCCGCCGCCACAAGTGTGACCGTCAGCGGCGACCAGCTCACCGATCCGGCGGCGATGCAGCGTTATGCCGACGCCCAGAACCGCCTGAGCGCCTCGATCGTCCCGCTCCAGCGCCTCCAGGAGGCCTATCCGAACCTCCAGAGCCAGGCCAATTTCGCGACCCTGATGAGCCAGCTGGAGAGCACCGAGAACCGGATCAACATCACCATCCGCGACTACAACACGGCCGTGCAGAGCTACAACACGACGATCCGGACCTTCCCGGCGGTGATCGGAGCCAAGGTGATCTACGGGGCCAAGCCGATGGCCACCTTCCAGGCGACGACTCCGAACGCGGACCAGGCGCCCGAGGTCAATTTCGACACGAATACCGGCGCCTGACCCGGCCGGTGATCCGGAGCTTCCTCTTCCTGCCCCTGCTCGTCCTGGGCGGCGCCGCGTGCGACGCGCAGGCGCCGGTCGGCAATGCGCCGGCCCAGAACCCGCCCCCCGTCGTGCAGGTTTCCTCGGCCAACCCCTTGCCGACACTGACGGGACCGGTCGTGGACCAGGCGGATCTGCTCGAACCGAAGGCGGAAGCAGCCTTGACGGAGCGTCTGGCGTCCCTCGAGAAGGAGACCACCGACCAGCTGGTGGTGGTGACGGTAAACAGCCTTGAGGGGGAGCCGATCGAAAAGCTCGGCCTGCGCCTCGGCAAGGGCTGGGGCATCGGACAGAAGGGCATCGACAACGGCGTGCTCCTGATCGTCGCGCCGGCGGACCGTCGAGCCAGGATCGAGGTCGGCTACGGTCTCGAAGGTCTGCTCACCGACGAGCGGGCGGAAAGGATCATGGACGAAAAGATCGTCCCGGCGTGCCGCCAGGGGCATTGCGACCGCGCGATCGCGGACGGAGTCGCGGCCATCGACGAGCTGCTGCGGAGCGACGGCAGGCGGCCACAGCGCAAAGGGGGGGCGGCATGATTCGCCTGCTTTGCCTGCTTTTTCTGCTCGTCGCGGCGCCCGCAGCGGCGCAGGACTTTCCGAAGCTTACCGGCCGGGTCGTCGATGCAGCCAACATCATCCCCGATTCCGACGAAGCGGCGCTGACCCAGAAGCTGGCCGCGGTCGAGGCGGCGAGCAGCCGCCAGCTGGTCGTGGCGACGGTGCCGAGCCTGCAGGGCAACGACATCGCCGATTACGGCTACCAGCTCGGACGGCATTGGGGGATCGGCCAGAAGGGGGCGAATAACGGGATGATCCTTCTCGTCGCTCCCAACGAGCGCAAGGTGAGGATCGACGTCGGCTACGGCCTGGAGCCCATCATGACCGACGCTTTGTCCCACCAGATCATCGCCCAGCAGATCCTGCCGGCCTTCAAGGCCAACGACTATCCGCGCGGGATCAACGCCGGCGCCGACGCGATCATCGCACAGCTCCAGGCGCCCCCCGAGCAGGCTGAGAAGAAGGCGCTCGAGGCTCAGCAGGCGCAGCGGCAGAGGGGGAGCGGCGGCGGTGGGGGCTCGATCTTCCCGCTGATCTTCTGGGGAGTGGTGTTCTTCTTCTTCATCCTGCCGATGCTTCGCGGCGGCCGGCGGGGGCGGCGCCATCGCCGCCGCTCCGGGGTCTGGGTCTGGGGACCGGGGCTCGGCGGCGGAGGCGGCTGGGGGGGAGGCTCGAGCGGCGGCGGCTTCGGAGGCTTCGGCGGGGGCGGAGGCGGCGGCTTCGGCGGCGGCGGCGGCTCGTTCGGCGGCGGGGGAGCGTCGGGAGGATGGTGATTCCCAGGTTCAGCGAGTCGGATCACGCCCTCGTCACCGATGCGGTGGCAAAGGCGGAGCGCTCGAGCGACGGCGAGATCGTCACCATCGTCGCTCCGCGGTCGGACGCCTATCACGACGTCGGCCTCCATTATGCGGTCCTGGCGATGCTTCTGGTGCCGACGGTCGGCGCGGTGCTTCCGCAGGCCTGGATCGACTGGGCCATTGCCCTGGTCTTCGGCTGGAACGCGTCGCTCAGCTTTCGGCTCCTGATGCTCCTGCTCATCGTCAAGATGGCCGTCGTCTTCCTGATCGTCCGGTTCGCTTTCGCCTGGATGCCGCTTCGAATGGCGCTGACCCCGGCGACGACCAAGACCCGCCGGGTCCGGCGGCGCGCCGTCGAGCTGTTCCGGGCGGGAACCGAGAAGCGGACCAAGGGCCGAACGGGAATTCTCCTCTATCTGTCCCTGCTCGAGCATCGGGCGGAGATCGTCGCCGACGAGGCGATCCACGGCCGGGTCGAGCCGGACGAGTGGGGGGAGGCGATGGCGGCCCTGGTCGACGGGGTGAAGGCAGGACGGCCGGGCGAGGGAATGGCGCTCGCGGTCGGGAAGATCGGCGAGGTCCTGGCCCAATGCCTTCCCCCGACCCTCGACAATCCCAACGAGCTCCCCGACCGGTTGATCGAGCTTTGAGCGCCGCCGCACCCGATCGGGACAAGGCGGAGGCTGAAGTCGTCTGGAGCGGCCGCTTCATCGAGGCGAAGAGGCTCGGCAAATGGGAGTTCGTGTCCCGGACGCGGGGCGTGAGCGCCGCGGTGATCCTCGCGGTGGACGAGGGGCACGTCCTCCTGATCGAGCAATATCGGGTGCCGATCGGCGCGCGCTGCCTCGAGCTCCCCGCCGGCCTGGTCGGCGACGAGGAGGAAGGGGAGGCGGCAGCGTCGGCCGCGATCCGCGAGCTCGAGGAGGAGACCGGCTACAGGGCCGAGCGGGCGGTCGATCTCGGGCGCTTCCACGCCTCTCCGGGAATGTCGTCGGAAGGCTTCACCTTGCTCCGCGCCGAGGGGCTGACCCGGGTCGGCGAGGGCGGCGGGGTCGCCGGCGAGGACATCGAAGTTCACCGGGTGAAGCTGGACGAGGTGGCGGCCTTCGCCGCCGGGCGCAGGGCCGCGGGGGTGGCGATGGATTCGAAGCTGCTGCTTCTGCTGGGAGCGGGGATGCTGAACCCTTGATCCGTCATCCCGGCGGAAGCCGGGACCTCAGGACGGAAAAGGCTCGGTGGGTCTCCCCGAGGTCCCGGCTTTCGCCGGGATGACGGATGCTAGCCGCCGGCTTTGTAATCGATGCGGTGCTCGAGCGTGCTTCCGCGGCAGGTGAAGGATTCGGTCTGGCTGCCCGGCATCCCTATCTCGAGCGCTTCACCAGTGAGGCCGAGCACTTCCGAAAAGCCGAGCTCGCCGCCGTCCCGTTTCAGAGCGTCGACCCGGCTGGTCCGCCGCTCCTCCGCCGGCAAGGCCGCGAAGCGCGCAAGCGCCGCTTCATGCCGGCGCTCCAGCGCCTTTTCGCAGGCGGTGCGGCTGGCGAAAGCCTCGGTCCTCGGATCGATCTCGATCGTTCCGCTGGCCGATGCGGCTCCCGCCATGCACAGCAAAAGCAGGGCCACGGCCTTCCTCACGCCAATCCGGTCATTTGAAATTGTCGGCATAGGCCTGGAGCTTGAGCTTGCGCTCGGTGGAGGGGACGAGGTGGCAGGTGATTGCGTTCTTCTCCGCATAGGCCCGGGCCGCCTCGAGCGTCGGAAAGGCGATCGTCACCTGCGCCTGGGTGTCGCCGCCGCCCGACCAGCCGGTGAGCGGATCGGGGACGTGCGGGCGGTGCGATTCGAACTGAAGCACCCACTCGCCGGTGCGGGCGTTGCCCGACTGCATCGCGTTTTTCGACCGCTGGAAGATCCGCGCCGCCGCCATTGTTCGAAGCTCCTTTTCGTCTTTCGTTGGTGCCCGGCTTTTCCAGTTTAATCAACCGTGTGTCTCCGTCATCCCGCTAAAGCCGGGACCTCGGCGGGTGAAATGCGCGGTGTCCTTCACCCCCTGGGATCCCGGCTTTCGCCGGGATGACGGGATTGGCTCGCGTTCTTCGTCCGCAATGTCGGGTCCGAAGTCGCGGGGTCGTCGGGCCAGGGATGCTTCGGGTAGCGGCCGCGCATCTCCTTCGCGACCGCCGACCAGCTGCCGCTCCAGAAGCCGGGAAGGTCGCGCGTGGTCTGAATGGGGCGGCCGGCCGGCGAGGTCAGGCTGAGGACGAGCGGCACCCTCCCGCCGGCGACGGCGGGGTGCGCCGACAGGCCGTAAAGCGCCTGCACACGGACGGTCACGGTCGGGCCGGCTTCGGCTTCATAGTCGATCGGGTGGCTGCTGCCCGCCGGCGTTTCGAAGGCATAAGGGGCGAGGCGGTCGAGAATCTTGCGGCCTTCCCAGCCCAGCCGGCCGTCGAGCATTCCGGACAGGGCTGCGGAATCGACGTCGCGAAGGCTTCGCCGGCCGGCGACGAGCAAGGGCAGCCATTCGTCGAGCGACTCGAGCAGGGCTTCGTCGGAGAGGTCGGGCAGGGACGGATCGTGGGCCCGTGCGAAGGCGGAGCGGCGGCGCAGCGAGCGGGCGGCGTCGCTCCAGGGCAGGAGGTGCAGGCCGTGGGCGCGGACGCCTTCCACGAGGGCGGCGGCGACTTCATCCGGGGAGGCTTTCGAATCTTGCCCTTCGGAGAGGGTGATCGCGCCGAGGCGGCGTCCGCGGCGGGCCTGGACGGTTCCGGTGGCGGAATCGAAGCTGAGCCGGGCGCCGCTCTCGATCCGGTCGCCGAACAGGGCCTCGACCTCGGCCTCGCCGATCGCGGCGGCGGAGAGGATCCGCGCTCCGGCGGCGGTTCCGCTCACCTCGCCCACCGCGAGCCAGGTTTCGCGGGCGAGCGGCGAATGCGGGTCGAGCCGGAAGCCGCGGCCGCCGGCGCTGATCCAGTTTTCGCCGGAGGCATCCCGGCGCTTGGCAAGGCGGTCGGGGAAAGCGAGGGCGAGGCAGCGGCCGATTTCGCTGCCGTCATCCCGGCGAAAGCCGGGACCTTGTGGAGGCCCGCTGTGACTTCTTGTCCCGAGGTCCCGGCTTTCGCCGGGATGATGACGGGTGAGCTGCTCCCACCGCTTCGCCAGCCCCCTCGCCGCCTCGGCCCGTTGCCCCCGCTCCCCGCGCCAGCGCCTCAGCCTCGACTCCAGGTCGACGTCGTTGCCGCCGAGCCCGCGCTCCGACAGCAAGACCGCCACCTCGGCCGCCATTCGCCCCCAGCCGCGCGCCTGCGCCTCCACCAGCATGTGGGCGAGACGGGGCGGCAAGGGCAATGCGGCGATCGCCTTGCCGTGGGCGGTCGGGCGGCCGTCCTGGCCGAGGGCGCCGAGGGAGAGGAGGCGGCGGCGCGCTTCGTCGACCGCGGCGGCGGGCGGGGGATCGAGCCAGCGCAGCTCGAGCGGATCGGACACTCCCCAGAGTGCGCAATCAAGCAGGAGCGCGCTCAGATCGGCTTCAACTATCTCCGGCGGATCGAAGCGCGGCAGGCCCGCCGTCGCCGCTTCCTCCCACAATCGGTAGACCGTGCCGGGCCCCTGCCGCCCGGCTCGCCCGGCCCGCTGGGTGATGGCGGCGCGGCTCGCGCGCTCGGTGACCAGGCGCGTGATTCCGGCGGCCCGGTCGTAGCGGGGCCGGCGGGCGAGGCCGGAATCGACGACGATCCGGACCCCGTCGAGGGTCAGGCTGGTCTCGGCGATCGAGGTCGCGAGCACGATCTTGCGCCGGCCCGGCGGCGGAGCGGCGATGGCGGAGCGCTGGGCGCCCGGCTCGAGGCTTCCGTGGAGTCGGTGGAGGTCGACCCCGTCGGGCAGCCCTTCGAGGCGCTCGGCGGTCCGCTCGATCTCGGCGACCCCGGGAAGGAAAGCGAGCAGGCTTCCCTCGGCTTCCGCCAAAGCGCGGCGGATGGCCGCCGCCATCTCGTCCTCGATCCTCTTCTCCGCCGAGCGGCCGAGGTGGAGAAGCTCGATTCCGAAGCTTCGGCCTTCGCTTTCGATCGCCGGTGCAGGCCTTCCCCCTTCGGCCATCAGCGCTGCGAAGCGCTCGCCGTCCAGGGTCGCGGACATGGCGACCAGCCTCAGATCGGGGCGAAGCGCGCTTTGGGCGTCGAGCGCGAGGGCGAGCCCGAAGTCGCTGTCGAGGCTTCGCTCGTGGACCTCGTCGAACAGAACCGCCGAGACTCCGGCCAGCTCCGGATCGGCCTGGATCCGGTTCCTGAAAATGCCCTCGGTGAGGACGAGGATCCGGGTGCGCGCCGAGCGCTTCGAATCGAGCCGGGTCGCATAGCCGATCGTCTCCCCGACCCGTTCCCCCGCCATCTCCGCCATCCGCTCGGCGGCGGCTCGGGCGGCGAGGCGCCGGGGGGAGAGGAGCAGGATCTCGCCTTGCGCTACCCAGGGCTCGGCGAGGAGGGCCGGGGCGACGGACGTGGTCTTGCCGGCGCCGGGCGGGGCGACGAGGACGGCGTTGGACTTCTCGCGAAGGGCGGCGAGGAGGTCGGGGAGGACGGCGTGGATGGGGAGCAATGTCGTCATTTCACCCACTTCGTCATTTCACCCACTTCGTCATTGCGAGCGGAGCGAAGCAATCCAGTCTGCGGCGGCGAAGACGCGTGGATTGCTTCTTCGCTTCGCTCCTCGCAATGACGGGCCGGTGGCCGTCAATAAGCCCGGGCGATCGCGAATTCGACGGCCTCGACCAGCGCCGCCTTCGCCTTGCCGGCGGGGAAGGCTCCCAGCGCGTCGATGGCGCGCTGGCCGTAGGTTCGGGCCCGGCCGACCGTGTCGGCGAGGGCGCCGCTCTTCTCGAGCAGCGTGGTGGCGTGACTAAGGTCTTCGTCCGAGGCGCGGGTGCCTTCCATCGCTTCCTGCCAGAAGCGCCGCTCGTCGGCGGTTCCTCGGGCATAAGCGAGGATGACGGGCAGGGTCACCTTGCCGTCGCGGAAGTCGTCGCCGACGCCCTTGCCCATCGTCCCCGGATCGGACGAATAGTCGATCGCGTCGTCGACCAGCTGGAAGGCGATCCCGAGATTGCGGCCGTAGCAGTCCAGCGCGGTCTCCACCTCTTCGCCGCGTTCGGCGACCACCGCGGCGATCCGGCAGGCGGCGGCGAACAAAGCGGCGGTCTTGGCCTGGATGATCTCCAGATAATGGTCCTCGCCGGTGTCGATGCGGCGCTGGGCGGTGAGCTGGTCGACCTCGCCCTCGGCGATCACCGCCGAGGCCCGGGCGAGGATTTTCAGGACCCTCAGCGATCCGTCCTCGACCATCAGCTCGAAGCTTCGAGAGAAGAGGAAGTCGCCGACCAGGACGCTGGCGGGATTGCCCCAGATGATGTTGGCGGTGCGCTTGCCGCGCCTCAGGCCCGAGCCGTCGACGACGTCGTCGTGGAGAAGGGTGGCGGTGTGGATGAACTCGACGGCGGCGGCGAGCTTGTGATGGCGCGCGCCCTGATAGTCGAGCAGGCGGGCGCAGGCGAGGGTCAGCATCGGTCGCATCCGCTTGCCGCCGCCGGCGATGAGATGGCCGGCAAGCTCGGGGATGAGCGCGACCGGGCTCTGCATTCGATCGAGGATGACCGCGTTGACGTGGTTCAGGTCGGCCGAGACCAATTGGATCATCGGATCGAGCGAGGGCGCTCGGGAGG
Organism: Allosphingosinicella sp.; assembly: GCA_036387875.1. Classification (GTDB taxonomy): domain Bacteria; phylum Pseudomonadota; class Alphaproteobacteria; order Sphingomonadales; family Sphingomonadaceae; genus Allosphingosinicella. The sequence goes on from DASVSX010000078.1 coordinate 23,814, forward strand.
GGCGGATGGGATGGACGGAGGCGCTCATCGCGCCGCGATTTGCGCCGGGTTAAGCTGAAAGGCAAGGGATGGAGAGACGAGCAAAGCAGGCGCACGATCAAGGCACGAGGGATCCGGTCCGCCGCCCCGGCCAAAACCGCTCGACTCATACGGAATTGGAACTATTCCGCGGCTCGGGAGCCTCCTTTGTCCACTTACCCAGCTTTGAACCTCGGGCCGCTGCCAATAAGTCGAATCAATGCCACCCTCGGAACGAGTCTCGCGCCTGGTGAGGTTACCGTGAGCAAGGCCGCACACGCTCACATCGCTCTCGATCATCCTACCGAGTATCCGGCGATTATGGCTGCGCTGGCTAATATCGTGGCGAATCCAGCCTTCGTCGGACAGGATCCTAAGCACCCTCACGCCTTCTATCTCGTGGAGGCAGTTACGTCGCCGATTGGTAGCCACGCGTTGGTCGCTGTCGGCTTTCAGCGGGATAAAGCTGGCCACTACAGGGTGAAAAGTGCTTATGCCCTCAAGGCTTCTCAGTTCGCAGGTAGGCTGCAAACGGGCCGTCTGGTGCCGCTGACATAAAAAAAGAGGGAGGCCTCAGCCTCCCCCTAATGGGTTTGAGCGCGTTGCCAACCGCGATCTCTCGGTCTTTCGACCTCTACTCCCTCCCCGAAAGGAGAGAGTGTGTGGGGCGGCGCTTCCCACCTCTCAAACCCGCGTTAGAAACGATCTAGGTCTTTTGCCGTGAAGATTCAACTAATGATTGACTCTTTCTGTTCCGGGAGAGGCGTGGTCCCCACGCAACTTTCCGGCTAACTGCACAAAGGCAGCTTCAGCCTTGCAAGCAGCCCCCCCAAATCCTCGCTCTCCTCGAGGCTGATCGAGCCGCCGTAGATCTGGACGACGTCGCGGACGATGGCTAGGCCGAGGCCGGTGCCCGGCTTGCCGGTGTCGAGCCGGGCGCCCCGGTCGAAGATGCTCTGGCGTTCCTCCTCGGGAATCCCGCGGCCGTCGTCCTCGACCTCGATCTCGACGCATTCGGGGGTGGACTTGACGGTGACGAAGACCCGGCCGCCGCCATATTTGGCCGCGTTCTCGATGAGGTTGCCGAGCATCTCGTCGAGATCCTGGCGCTCGACCCGGACCGAGGCGGCCTTGTCGCCGGCGAGGTCGACCGTGACGTTGTCGTAGAGCCGGCTGACGGCGCGTTCGACCGCTTCGAGCGATGGCCACACCTGAGAGCGCGCCTGGGCCGAGGAGCGCCGGCCGATGGCCCTGGCGCGGGCGAGGTGGTGGTCGATCTGGCGGCGCATCGTCGTCGCCTCCCGGCAGACTGTGTCGGCGAGGTCGGGCGCACGGGCGGTGGCGGCGTTGGTGATGACGGTGAGCGGGGTCTTCAAGGCATGGGCGAGGTTGCCGGCATGGCGGCGAGCCTCCTCGGCCTGCTTCTCATTATGCTCGAGAAGGGCGTTCAGTTCCTCGGTCAGCGGCTCGATCTCGGTCGGGAAGCGCTCGGCGATCCGCGATTTCTCGCCGGAGCGGATGGCCGCGATCGCCCGGCGGACCCGGCGAAGCGGCCACAGGCCGTAAAGGGCCTGGAGCGCGGCGAGGACGAGGAGGCCGAGGCCGAGGATCCCGAAGGAGCGGACCAGGGTCTTCCTCAGGACGCTGATCTGGTCGTCGAGATCCTCGCGGCTCTGGGCGACCTGGAAGCGCCAGCGAACCTGCGAGCCGGGCAGCTGAATGTCGCGCTCGACGACCCTGAGGGTCTCGCCCTCGAGCTCCCGGCTGTCATAGGTGTGGAGTCCGACGTCGTTATGGGCGTTGGTGATGCGAAGTTTGCGGTCCCAAAGCGAGCGCGACAGCATATCGATGTCGGCCGAGGCGCCCGCCGGCCGGTTGGCGACGGCGCTGATCTGGAAATAGAGGCCCGAATAAGGTTCGAGGAAGCGCTGGTCGGCGGGCGGGCGGTTGAGCAGGGCCTCGCCCTCCGTCCCGACCTCGGCCGAGGCGACGAGGGCGGTCAGGACATATTCGAGCTGGGCATCGAACGAGTTGGAGATGGCCGAGCTCAGGACCCGGTCGAGCGCGTAGCCGCCGGCCCCAAGCAGGACGAGAATCCACAAGGCCGAGACTCCGATCATCCGACGGGTCAGCGAGCCGGTGCGGGCGGCGCGAGGCACTCGGCGGAACAGGCGGGGGAGGCTGAGGCGTTTCATGTCTTCGTCATTCCGGACTTGATCCGGGGGTCATGAACGCAGGGTTTAGCACTCGTCATCCCGGCGAAGGCCGGGATCCCAGCGGGTGAAAGGCGCCGGTATTCTTCACCCCCTGGGGCCCCAGCCTTCGCTGGGGCGACGGTGCGCATCTCAGCCGCCCTCAATCTTCCAGCGAATAGCCGAGGCCGCGGATGGTGGTGATGACGTCGGGGCCCAGCTTCTTTCGGATGCGGGTGACGAAGACCTCGATCGTGTTCGAATCCCGGTCGAAATCCTGGTCGTAGATATGCTCGATCAGCTCGGTTCGGCTGACCACCTTGCCCTTGTGGTGCATCAGGTAGGAGAGAAGCTTATATTCCTGGGCGGTCAGCTTCACCGGCTCACCGTCGAGCGTGACCTTGCCGGAGCGGGTATCGAGGCGGACATCGCCGGCGGTGAGCTCCGACGAGCTGTTGCCCGAGGCCCGGCGGATGAGGGCTCGAAGCCGAGCGATCAGCTCCTCGGTCTGAAAGGGCTTGGCGAGATAATCGTCCGCGCCGGCGTCGAGGCCGGCGACCTTGTCGGACCAGCTGTCGCGGGCGGTGAGGACCAGGACCGGGACTGCGATCCCCTCCTTGCGCCAGCGGTCGAGCACCGTGAGCCCGTCGATCTCGGGCAGGCCGAGGTCGAGGATGATCGCGTCGTAGCTTTCGGTCGAGCCGAGATAATGGCCGTCCTCGCCGTCGGTGGCGAGATCGATCGCATAGCCGGCGCCCTCGAGCGTCGCTCTGAGCTGGCGCCCCAAATTGGGCTCGTCTTCGACGATCAGGACCCGCATCGCACTCCCCTGTTTCTGTATCGAGGCGTCAATAGCCGCCCAACCGGCATGCTGGCCAATTGTTTCATGGCCGTTCCCGTCGTCCCAGCGAAGGCTGGGACCCCAGGGGGTGAAAGGCTCGGCGTTCTTCACCCGCCGGGGGCCGCAGCCTTCGCTGGGGCGACGAGCCCGTCAGAACCCCGATTTGCCGATCACCTCGCCGGTGCGGGCGTCGACGTCGATCCAGACGACTCGCTGGCCGCGAAGGAACTTCAGGCGGTAGCGGCCGATGTCGGCATAATATTCGGGGCCCAGATAGGCGAAGCCGCGCATCTGCGGGACGATCCGCGCCTCGATCGCCCGGAGCGGGATGATCCGGCCGGTCTGAGTGCCCCTGAAGGCGGACTCCTGGTCGCGCTCGCGCGGGCCCGCCGCGGCCGGAGCGGAGGCGGCTGCGCTCAGGGCCGTGGCGGCCGCGAGAAGGGCTGAAAGGATACGCATCGAAGGTTACTGCTTTTGCTGTTCGGGGGTTGGCATAGAGCCCGGCCATTGAATAGCCCATGAATGCGCCCGGGCGGTGGAAGGAGCAGGTGGGCGGGAGAGGCCGGAGGTCCCTTCGCCGGAATGACGAAAGTAACGGTCCGTCGCTTCGGCCTTGGCTTCGCGGGCGCCGCCGTGCTGAGGGGCCGGAATGAAAGGCTGGTTTTACTCGGTGGCCGCGGCCGCCCTCCTGCTGTCCGCCTGCGCGAGCAAGCCCGCTCCGGCACCGGCGCCCGAGCGGCCGCCGCCGGTCCGTCCCGCGCCCCTGCCGCCGCCCGATCCGGCGCCGCCGGAGCAGGGCCGGCAGGATTCGCCCGATCCGCCGCTAACCCCGGGCGACTGGACCTATGCCGAAGCCGTGGGCGGAAGCGTCGCGCGGTTCGGTCCGGCCGGAGCCGAGACGTTCAGCCTGCGCTGCGACCCGGGCCGCCGCCGGATCGTCCTGACCCGGGCGGGATCGAGCGCCGCTCTGAGGATGCGCACGACCTATGGGCAGCGCGCCCTGGCGCCCTCCGCCGATCTGCCCGCCAACGACCCGCTGCTCGACGAGATGGCCTTCAGCCGCGGCCGCTTCACCGTCGAGGCCGAGGGGCTCGAGCCGCTGATTCTTCCGGCCTGGCCGGAGCCGGCCCGGGTGATCGACGATTGCCGCGGGTGAGATATTCACGCGCCCCGTCGGGCCGAGGGAAGCGGAAAGACTAAGGGCGAAAAACATCAAAACAAGTCTTGCGCCGCGATTCGCGATGATTCATCCTCGCCAAGCCACAACAACGCGAAAGGAGGTGATCCGATGTCTCATGGTTCAGCTAGGAGGTCGGGTTTGCTCGTTCGGGAGATGAAGGCCTAGCCTTCTTCAGGTCTCCCGGGCTGGAGCCATCCGGCCGCTGACCATGTTCGGAGGGTCGTCGCGCGAAGGCGCGGCGGCCCTTCAACTTGTCCGGGCCCAGAACGGCGAGCCTGATCCGGGCGTTCTCACGCTATGACCGAAAAACCGATTTCCGACCTGCTCCCTCAGGACCAAGGCCGCGCCTCCTCGCTCACGATGAGCAGCTCCGGCGCCGGCAGCAGGAGAAGATGCTGCTCAGCCGGGTCGAACAGCGCCTCGACCTCCTCGTTCCGGTAAAGGACGAGGACTGACCTGGGAGTAAACCTGGCGGCACGCATGGTCCTGCCTCCCCACGCGCTCGCGCGCGCACGGGAGGCAGGACCGGTCTTCAGCTGGCGCTGAGGCTCTTGTTCATCTGCTCCCACTGCTCGTGGCCCGAGCGGACCGACTGGTAGCATTCGCGAAGCAGGCTCTGGGTCTCGGCCGACACGCCGTCGTCGGCGAGGGCGGCTTCCCACTTGCCGTTCAGATAGCTCTCTCCGCGGTCCACCTCGGCGATCACCGACTTGTCGTCGCTTCCGGTGACGGCGTCGCGCAGCGACAGGAACTGGCGGTGCGCCTTGGCGAGCAGGCTTCCGTCGTCCTCCGAATTGCCGCCGAGCTCGGTGACTCGCCGGCGCAGGAGGCCGACGACTTCCTCGCGCTCCTGGGCGCGCTTGCGGAAGATCTCGGCGAATTGCGCGTTGGCCGCTTCGCCGGCCGAATGGCGGTAGCCGTCGACGCTGTCGATCGTGGTTTCGATGAGGCTGTTGAGGACGGTCACGTCATGTTCGTTGAACATGGGCTTCTCCTGTCTTGGGGTTCGGGGCACTCAACCCACGGCAGGTCGTTAAGGGTCCGTGCCGGAACGGGAATATGCGCCAGGACGTTCAAAGCCGCGAAAAGGAGCCCGACATGGCCGAAGAAGAAAGCGAACGGGGAAAGCCCGCAACCTTCGATCGAAAGACCGGCGAGGTCCACGGCTCGGGCTCGGGGGCCGGCGGCGGCGGCAACCGGCAAGAGGATTACGACCGGGATCCGATGGCGGGCTCGGGCGCCGAGCCGCCGCACGGGCCCCGCTCGGCGGACTCGGCGGCCGACCGTCCGATCGATCCTGACGAGGGAGTTTGAGATGACCGGCAAAGGCCATCCGCTGCCGGGCAGCGACGAAGCCCGGCACAACGAGATTCCCGAGGAATTGGCCCGGGAGAAGGGCCGCGGGGACGACAGCAAGCCGGTGGTCCAGCCGGGCCGCGACGCCGTGAACCCCGACGGCGAGCGCTACCGCTACGACGACAACGGCCGGGCGGAGGAGGTCTGAAACTTGCATCCCGAGATTTCTCGGGGAGGGGGACCGCGCGAAGCGCGGTGGAGGGGTTCTTCTGAGTCAGCAAGGCCCCTCCACCAGCCTTCGCCTGGTCCGCCTCCCCTGCAGATGCGGGACCTTTGCTTAACCCCTGCGAAGCGCTCGCAGACAAAGCCCCTCCCCTTCAGGGGAGGGGTTGGGGTGGGGAATGTGGGGGAGAATGTTCGCTGACGCCGGTGAGGCGAGCAGACAACCCCCACCCCAACCCCTCCCCTTCAGGGGAGGGGCTAGCACCCAGCGACTTATGCAAAGGTCCCGCAACGCAGGGGAGGATTTAGGTTTAGCGCGGCGCCGCACCGTTCCGGCGCTCGGCCCGGAGCCGACCAAGCGGCTTAACGTTGATCGAGCTCACCACCTATCAGCCGGGAGCATGATCATGGCCAACCAGAACAATCAGGACGGCGGCTTGTCGGGCAGCGAGCTTCAGCAGTCGCAGTCCGGCGGCGGTAGCGGCGAGTTCGGCGGCAACCGCGATCAGCAGCAGAGCAGCGGCCAGCAAGGCGGGGGCGCGTCGAGCTCCGATATGGATCAGGCCGGGGGAAGCAGCGGCGGCGGCGGCTACGGCAGCGGCCAGAACCAGCAAAATCACCAGGGCCAGCAGGAGGAAGGCGGCCAAAGCGGCCTCGGCGGCGGCGGAGACCTCCGCCAAGGCGGCGGAAGCTCCGACGGCCAGTCGCGCGGCGAGGCTTTCGACGAAGCCCAGGGCGGCGGCCGCGGCGGCTCCGAAATCGAATTCCAGCAGGACCAGCAAGCCCACCAGGATCGAGGCCAGGGCCAGGCCGGGATCGAATTCGAGAGCGACCAAAGCTAGGCCTTCTTCTCCGAAGCGAATGATTTGGGAGGGCCGTCCCCGCTGGGGCGGCCGTTCCTGCGAGCGGCGCAAAAGGGAACCACTGGCCGCTCCGCGAGTCTTGTTACGCATCAGTTACAAATCAGGAGACGGACATGGCGGATAGGAATTCGGGCCAGGACGGCTCGGGCGGATCGAAAGGGAAGGGCAAGGGCGGCTCGTCCAACGTCCTTCCCGACGCTCTCAAGGAGGCCGGCGCGCGCGCGGCCGAACTGGCTCAAAATCCGGTCGCCCGGTCCATGCTGGCCGCCGGCCTGGTCACCGCCGCCGCGGCGCTCACCGCCAATGCGCGGGTGAGGAAGACCGTCCGCGACGCCGGCCGCGACGCCCTCGACACGGCCGAGGCCGCCGCCGACGGCGCAAGCAAGATCGGAGCGGCGATCGTCACCGCGGCGACCGATGCCGTCCGTCGACTGCTGGCCGGGAGCGAGGAGGGCGGGGCCGAATCCGCTCCTGAAGCGGCCTCCTCGTCGGGACGCGGCAAGGCTTCGGCCAGGTCGTCCGCGACCAAGGCCGGCAGCTCGCGCGGAGCCGCCAAGGCCGGCGGGAGCCGGGCGAAGAGCGAGTCTTCGGGCACAAGCGGGCGCGGGTCCAAAGCGGCCGCGGGCCCGGCGAGCGGGTCGCGCGGCAAGGCCGCCCCGGCCTCGGCCGGCGAAACCCGCGCCAAGCCGCCGGCTTCGGCCCGGGGCGGCAAGTCGGGCGCGGCCTCGGCCTCGGCCTCGGGCGGCAAGGCCGCTTCGGGCGGGCGCGGCAAGGCTTCGGGAGCCGCTTCGAGCGGCAAGGGCGGCTCCGGCGCGAGCCGCTCGACCGGAAGCTCCGGCAAGAGCGCGGGCAGCGGCGGCGGGCGCGGCGGCGGCCGCAAGAGCGCCGGCGCCGGCGCATCGGCTTCCGGCGGAAGCAGCGGCGGCGGTGCGGGAGGCGGCTCCGAGGGTTCCGGCGGCTAAGCCGGACCCGTCACCCCGGCGAAAGCCGGGGCCTCGGGCAGGCCCACGGAGACTATTCGGCCTGAGGTCCCGGCTTTCGCCGGGATGACGGGTAGCTAGAGTCGATCCTGCTCATATTGAAGCGTATCCTGAGTTACGCAGGTAGTTGGCGCATTCGTGGGGTGGGAAGGCGTCCAGGAGGGTGCCGATTCGCTTCCATGTGGCTTCGACGGTTCGTTCGGCGGCCTTGCGCATCAGCAGCTTGAGCTTGGCGAAGACCTGCTCGATCGGGTTGAGGTCGGGGCTGTAGGGCGGCAGGAAGAAGAGCTTGGCGCCGGCAGCCCGGATCGCGTTTCGGACGGCCTTTCCTTTGTGGCTTCCGAG
>DASVSX010000079.1:0-17978 GCA_036387875.1 Allosphingosinicella sp.
AGCCGGATCACCGCCGTCTCCGGCAAGAAGCAGCGCGAGCTGGCCACCGCGATCAAGCGCGCCCGCCATCTCGGCCTTCTCCCCTACGTCGTGAAATAAGGAGCGCGAGCAATGGATGTCATTCTCCTCGAGAGGATCGAGAAGCTCGGCGCGATCGGCGACGTGGTGAAGGTGAAGAACGGCTATGCCCGCAACTTCCTCCTTCCCAACGGCAAGGCGCTCCGGGCCAACGAGTCCAACCGCAAGGTGTTCGAGAGCAACCGCGAGCGGATCGAGGCGACGAACGCCGAGCGCCGCTCCGCCGCCGAAGCGGATTCCAAGGGCATTGACGGGATCACCGTCCAGCTCATCCGCCAGGCGTCGAACACCGGCCAGCTCTACGGGTCGGTCTCGGCCCGCGATCTGGCCGAATTGCTCGAAGCCGAAGGCCACAAGATCGCCAGGAACCAGATCGTCCTCGACCGTCCGATCAAGTCGATCGGCCTTCAGGACGTCCGGATCGCCCTCCACCCGGAGGTTTCGGTGACCATAAAGGTCAATGTCGCCCGCTCGCCGGAAGAAGCCGAGCTCCAGGCGCAGGGCGTCGACGTGATGGCCGACATGTTCGAAAAGGACACCGCCGGCTTCACCGAGGATTACGATCCGAACGCCGAGCCGGGCGAAATCCCGACGGACGCTTCGGCGGCGGAAGCCGGCGAAGGCGCCGCGTCCGATTCGGACGAGACCGAAGAGGCGTAACCGTCATCCCGGCGAAAGCCGGGACCTCAGGACGAAAAGTCACTCCGCCCCGACCAGGAAAGGCCGCCCGCTCCCCCGAGCCGGCGGCCTTTTCTTTGAACTCTGTGCCGCCGGGCAGCAATCGCTCTGGAAGCTGATCCACCCGGAAGAAGCTGCCAGCGTTCCCAATGCGTACACAGTTTGTCGCAAATTTGTGGTCAACCGGAACATCGCGCTGAACCGACCAATGAGTAGACGTATCGGTGGAGCTAAAAGAGAGGCCCGCCATGGCTCGTTTGCACTATTATGTTCATCCGTCCGAAGCCCTTTGGAAGCTTACGGACGGGGTCGGTGAAGTGACCTACTACAACACCCAGACTGACGCGGGGAACGCCGATCGCGGTGCCGCCAATCGTGACTACGGCCTAGGTCATAATGCCCAGGTGCGTGTTGTTCGCCCGAACGGGCGGTGGCGCACCGAATGGACCTACGGAAACGATCCGGTTCAGTACCCCGGGGTAACCCTTTGGAACGCGCGACGATGCTCAGACCGATAGCAGCACAGCGAGGTCGCCGATGGGACCGATCTCGAACATCTCAGGCTGTAACTTCGCAGTCACGCGGCGGGTTGGCTTGAACACTATCCTGACTTCCCGCTGATAGGAGTAGCTGAACGGCTTACCCATCTCCGGGACCGTGAACGCGGAATAATCTCTGTAGGGATCGAAATATGTCACTGGGCCGTGCAAGGGGCGCCAATCCGGAAAGCGAGCGAGAAACGTCGAGATCACGCGCTGCGTGAACCGGTGAGGATCAGTGATGATGAGCGCGGCGTCTGCATCGAAATCGGTCGGCATCCGGTAATAAATGTCATCACACAGACTCATCAGGAAGTAGTCCGGAAACCTAATTGGCAGCACGATGTCGTCATCGCCGATGGGAATCCGATGTCCTTGGACCTGGACATGCGAGATTCCTTGAAGCCGCTCCAGGTAGGTTGAGACATAGAAGATTCGACTGATCTCGTCGTCCCGAACCGCCTCGTTGTGGCTGGCATCGCCGTAATAGCTGGCCGGACAGATCCGCACCCTGCCTTCACGAAGCATCGGCTCAAGAAACTCGCGCCGACCATACTTTACGTAGAACGGGTCATTTGGACGATTGAAGCCATTGAAAATCCGATTGGCGATTGGACCGCCATTCTCGAAATAGCGGTGCAACGGAGCACGTGCATTCTCGACCACCTCTCCGGGCACGCCTCCGCGAAGGGAATACTCCTCCATCACATGTTTGAATTTGCGCATGAAGTCTGATTTGCCTGGGCGAAGCATCCCAATCTGCGCCTCATCGGTCAATTCCGTTTGATTGATGAAGACGTCCCTGAAGCGCTCTGCGAGCCTCTCGTCGTTCGCGCCAATCAGATAGGGATCATGGAAGTACTCGCGACTCCAGGTCTCATGCCGCGCTAGCATGCCTCCTGACGTGTCGCTCTTGCGGCCGAGCTCGTCCCAACCTCGCCCAGCCATTAAAATCCGCCAGCGCAACGTATCGATGTCCACTAGCCCCATGTTCACGCGTCCTGCTCAGCCAATTGATCACTGTCGCAGCATCCCTCCGCCCAATGTATACCACTTTCGCCAAGGGTCGGGTCCGTTCTGCTGCTTCCGACCGGGGCCTCGCTCAGCTTTGGCCGGACGATTCCCCCCGCCAGAAATCGCAGCTGAAGTTATTCAGATAACGATCGCGAGCAGCGGGTTTCGCCTCGAAGGTCTCGGGAATCGCTCCGCCGTCTCCACCGGCCTTCAGGAATTCCCGAACCGCGTTTATCGCCAGCATCCTGAGATGCTCCCACTGGCGGTAAAGCGTCTCCTGACGCTTCTCTTCAACCTTTGCAGCGCTCGGCCTTCGCCTCGGCTGGGGCAGCGTGTAGTCGGGACGCGAATCGACGCTGTGAGTGAAGGTAATGGTACCGAAGCGCCACTCATTTTCGGTCGTTGATCGCCACTGGTAGTTGACGCGCAAGGTCAAATATTCGCTAAACCGATAGGGCGTGTGGATCATGTCATCGATGCGAAAGAGTTGGATCTCCTTCTCTTCGTCTTCCATGCGTTGGATCATGTCGCGCACCGCATAGAGGAGATCGTGACCCGTGCTCCACGCACGCGACCGTGTCTGTTCACGTTTCTTTGTAGCTTTCGACTTTGCATATTCGGCCAGATCCCGCTCAAACCGCCGCAGTCTTTCCGCGACGTAGGAGCCACAGCTAGAGAGATGGAGGTCATAGAGCGCAGTCGCCCGCCCATCCCATAATGCTTGGTCGACGAGTTGCTCGACGTTGCGAATGTCGACGGCCCTCAATGCCTCCTTCTGGTGCTGGGAAAGATAGATTGCACTCATAGAGAACCCTTAAGACAGCTAACCGGGTGACGGTATATATTTTCCCGGGCGCTGCGGGTCCCGCTTCGGTCGCTTGACCGTGTCGCCTCAGGGCACGCGGCGCGGGAAATTGGGGACAGTATACATTTTTGAACCGGACCCAGCGCTGACCTCCGACCGAGCGCGAAAAATATACACTGTCCCGGTTCCCGATGGGGTCATCCGCTGTGCTAAGCCGCAGACGCGTCGACCTTCATTTTTCAACGCAAAGACGCAACGACGCTAAGAGGGAGCGGCTTTCAATGGCTCCCGAGATCCTTTCCCTACGCCGTGACACGACCGCACCTTCCGGCCCTCCCAGGATCGCACGACCTCTGCGACCGCACGACATCTTTGCGTCGTTGCGTCGTTGCGTTGAAAAACGATTGGCCCACGGGCAGAGCGGAAATACACCGGATGCGCCTGCCTTCCCTCGCGTCCTTCGCGTGATCAAAATCCCTCAGGCTCACATAATTGCCCGGGTGAAAATCCACTTAATTCCACCCGGGCAAAAAAAGGCCGACACACTGGAAGCTCCACCCGACCGAGCCGGCCCGCGACCATTTGCTGTTCACTTCTCGCCCACATCCCTCCCACCGCCTTCCCACGCTTGCCACGCATCGGCTCCGCGGCGTCCCCACAAAGCCCCCGCACCGCCGCCACACGTGCCCGGCAGCCGCCCCGAATCGATCCGGCGGAGGTCTGGCCGATTGCGGATAGGATGAAGATAGGAATTGTCCAAGACAGTTTCCTATGTTAAATGGCAGGAGTGGAACAAGGCCAGAAAGACGACGGCAAGCCGGACGACTGCCGACCGAGCGATGCCCCACCGCCGGAGCCGGCCCCCGCCCCCGCGCCCACGCCGCTAATCCCCCTCCCCTCCCCCGCCGAGGGCCCGCCCCTGCCCGGCTTCGACCCCGTCCCCCTGCGCTACCGGGCGGACGGCTGGACGCCGGAGAAGCAGCGCGCCTATGTCGAGCATCTCGCCGAGACGCTGTGCTCGGAGACGGCGGCGGCGCTGGTCGGCATGTCGGCGGAGAGCGTCCGGCGGCTTCGCCGGCGGCCGGGCTCGGAAGGGCTCAACGCGGCCTGCGACGCCGCGCTTCGCAAGGGGCTTTCCGAGCGCGGCCGGGCCGCGTTGATCGACGAGGCGGTGAACGGGCGGCTCGTCCGCCGCTATTATCACGGCGAGCTGATCAGCGAGGAAAGGATCCGCTCGCCGCGCCTGCTGATGGCCCTCCTCGAGAAAGCCGAAGCCCTGTTCGCGGGCCCCGGAGCCGCCGAGAGCGAGGCGATCGCGGCCGACTGGAGCGAGTCGATGGAGCGGCTGGAGAGCGGCGGGCTGGACGGCGGCTACCGCCTGTGGCGCGACCGCGAAGGCGCGTGGCGGACCAACTTTCCGCCGCCGCCCGGCTTCAAGGGCGAGGCCGGCGATCCGCTCGATCCCCATTTCCATCGCCGCCTCACCGAGGCGGAGGAGAAAGCGGTCGCCGGCCGGGCGAAAGCCCGGCTGGAGGCGGGCGCCCTGGCGCGCGACGCTTTCTTCGGCTTCAAGCCGACTCGCGGAGTCACTTATCGAAGGATCCGATCAAAGGGCGGAGACTGATCGGATGGATTTTTATTCACCGCCCAACTTCGGAACTTCCAGCCAAGTCGCCCTCGCGCAGCTCGCTGCGCGCGGAGTCGGCGCAGGCCGGCCGGCGGGTCGGCGGGTCCGCCCGCCGAGCCCGTCCGACGGCGGCCAGGCCGCCCTGGCCGCCCCCCGCTCCCGCCTCCTTTTTCGTTGCACCTGGGCCCAAGCTGATGTTCAGCAGCGGCGGTCCACGGGAGACGACATGCTGAAGCTCATCATCGGCAACAAAGCCTATTCCTCCTGGTCGCTGCGCGGCTGGCTAGCGGTCAAGCAGTCGGGCCTCGCCTTCGAGGAGATTACCGTCCCGCTCTTCGACGAAGAGTGGGAGAAGACCCGCGAGGGCAATGAGTTCGCGCCCTCGGGCGGCAAGGTTCCGGTGCTGTGGGACGACCAGGCGGTGATCTGGGATTCGCTCGCCATCGTCGAGTGGCTGGCCGACAGGACGGACCGCGACCGTTATTGGCCCAAGGACGAAGTCGCCCGCGGAATGGCCCGGTCGATGGCGGCCGAAATGCATTCGAGCTACGACAATCTGCGCCGCGAATGCCCGATGAACCTGAAGAAGCAATTCCCGCCCAAAGAGATGTCCGAGAACGTCCGCGCGGAGGTTGTCCGGATCCTCGAGCTCTGGGCCCAGGCTCGGGCCCGGCACGGCGGCGGCGGCCCCTACCTGTTCGGCACATTCGGAGCGGTCGACATCATGTTCGCTCCGGTCGTTACCCGCTTCGTCACCTATTCGATCCCGGTGCCGCGTTTCGCCGCCGCCTATATGGAAGTTATGCTCTCCCACCCCTGGCTTCGCGAATGGGTCGAGGCGGCGCAGGAAGAGGCCTGGGTCATCGAGAAATACGAGACCGCGGCGGAGTAGCCGTCATTGCGAGGAGCGTAGTGACGAAGCAATCCAGCGGGAGCAGGCGCAGCACTGGATTGCTTCGCTTCGCTCGCAATGACGGGGCGAGCCCTCAATAAGGCCTGCCGTCCTTGCGTGTGAAGCGGCCGGAGGCGCCGTCGAGATGCAGGTCGATTCCGGGATAGTGACAGTCGCTCGCCGCGAGCTTGCCGACCGCGATGAAGACGCACGGCGAGTCGCTTCGGTTGACGAGCCGGTGGCCGTTGGCGACGCCCTTGGGGAAGGCGGCGCAGTCGCCGGCCCGCATCTCAGTCTCGCCATCGTCTTCCTCGAGCACCGCCTCGCCCTCGAGAAGGACGACGAACTCGTCCTCGCCCTCATGCCAGTGAAGCTGGCTCGAGATCCCGCCGGGCTCGAGAATGACGTGGCTGACTCCGAAATCGCTCAGGCCGGAGACGGGCCCCAGCCGGCGGTAAAGGCGCTTCGCCATCTGCTCGCGCCAGGGCGAGGGATAGCCGGTCGTGTTGATCTGCGGGATGGAGTCGAGGTCGAGCTTCGGCATGAAGGGCCTTTCGCTGGGCAAGCCGCCAGGCCCTTGCTAGGCGAAGCGGAATGACGCGCGCAATCGACCCTGTGGAGCTCGCCTCGGAGCTGATCTCCTGCGCCAGCGTCACCCCGGCCCGCGGCGAGGTTTTCGACACGCTCGAGGCCGTGCTGACTCCGCTCGGGTTCGAGGTGCACCGTTTCGTCGCCGGCGAGGTCGAGAACATGTTCGCCACCCGCGGCTCCGGCGGCCCGCATTTCGGGTTCGCCGGGCATCTCGACGTCGTTCCACCGGGCGAAGGGTGGAGCAGCGATCCGTTCCGGGCCGAGATAAGCGGCGGGCTGCTCTATGGGCGGGGCGCGGTCGACATGAAAGGCGGGATCGCGGCGTTCGTCGCCGCCGCGGCGCAGGTGCCGCAGCATCGCGGCACCCTGAGCCTGCTGATCACGGGCGATGAGGAAGGCCCGGCGATCCACGGCACCCGGGCGATCATGGGCTGGATGGCTGAGCGTGGGATCCGGCCGGACATGATCCTGATCGGCGAGCCGACCTCGGAATCGAGGCTCGGCGACACCGTCAAGATCGGCCGACGCGGCTCGGTCAACATGTGGATCGCGGTCCCGGGAGTCCAGGGGCACGTCGCCTACCCGCACCGGGCCGACAATCCGATCCCCAGGCTGGCGCGGGTGGTCGCCGCGCTCGAGGCGCTCCACCTCGACGACGGCAACGAATCCTTTCAGCCTTCGAACCTCGAAGTGACTTCGGTCGAGACCGACACCAAGGCGACCAACCTCATCCCCGGAAGCGCCCGGATCCAGCTCAACATCCGCTTCAACAATCTTCATCGCGGCGAGGATCTCGTCGACCTGGTCCGCCGGGCGGCGGAAGCGGAGGCGCCGGGGGCGAGGGTCGACGCAATGATCTCGGGCGAGGCCTTTTTGACCCCCGCCGGCCCACTCTACGCGCTGGTGACCCAGGCGATCCGGGACGAGACCGGCGTCGAGCCATTGCTCTCGACGAGCGGCGGGACTTCGGACGGCCGCTTCCTGATCGAGCTCTGCCCTGTCGTCGACTTCGGGCTTCCCAACGCAAACATGCACAAGCTGGACGAGGCGGCTTCGGTCGAGGACCTGCGCGCCCTCGCCCGGATTTACGCCCGCATCGTCAGGGCCGCGTTGGGATAGACGTCACGGGCGAGGCTCCTGGCGCAGTCCTGAGCTTCGGCCCAGGCCAGGAAGGCGTCCTCCGGCATCGGAGCGACCCCGGGAAAGCCCTGCAGACTGTCGCAGCCCAGGGCTCGAAGCACCTCGACCTGGTCCTGCCGCACCGCCCCGGCCGCGACCGCCTCGCAGCCGAGGCCGTGTACGAGATGGATGAGCGAGGCCGCGACGCTCCTGGCCCGCTCCGACCGGTCGATGTCGGCGACGATCCCGCTGTCCAGCCGGACCCGGTTCATGGGCAGGGTCGCAAAGCCCGAAAGGCGCGCGCGGCCCGATCCGAAGTCGCTGACGCAGACCTCGACCCCATCTCCGCGAAGGCGTTCGAGCTCCGCGACCACCCATTTGTCGCAGCCTGACGCCGCCGCCTCGTTGAGCTCGATCTCGACTCCCCAGGGCGCCGCTCCGGCCCGGGTCAAGGCGGCTCGCAGACGCTCGATGAAGTCGAGTCGCTCGAACTGGCGGGCGGCGACCGGGAAGCAGAGGCGGTGGTCGAGCCCGGCGGCGCGCCAGCGTTCGAGCGCCGCTGACACGGCTTCCAGGGTCCACTCGCCGAGGCGGACGGCGAGGCCGGTTTCCTGAAGCATCGGCTCCTCGCCCGAAAGGAGGCGGCTTCCGCCGGCTCCGTTCCAGCGGACCTGCGCCTCGGCGGCGGTGATCGCGCCGGTTCGAAGGCAAAGACGCGGCTCGAAGACGAGCTCGAGCTCGTGCCGCTCGACGGCTCGGCGGACCGATGCCTCGACGGCGCTGCGCTCCTCGGAGGCCCGGGCGAGGCTCGGCTCGTAGCTGCACAGGCGCGAGCGGCCGGACGCCTTGGCGTGGTACATTGCGACATCCGCGGCCTTCATCAGCCCCGCGAGGTCGCTGCCGTGCTCCGGCGCCAGGGCTATTCCGATCGAGCCGCCGATGAGGACGGATCCGGCCGACGACTTGAAGGGCTCGGCCAGCGCGGCGAGCGCCCTGGCGGCGATCCGCTCCGCCTCGTCCCGGGTGGAGACTTCGGGAAGGAGCATGGTGAATTCGTCGCCGGCGAGCCGGGCGAGCAGAGGGGGGGCCAGAGTGCCGTCGGCAACTTCGGCCTTGAGTACGACCCGAAGCCGGTTGGCCACCATGACGAGCACCTGGTCGCCGTGGGCGTGACCCAGCCGGTCGTTGACTTCCTTGAACCCGTCGAGGTCGACGAAGAGCAGCGCCGCGCCACTGTCGCGCGACGCCAGGATCCGCTCCGCCTCGCGCCGGAAATGGACCCGGTTCGGGAGCGCGGTCACCGGATCGTACATGGCCATCGCCTGGGCGTCGTCGAGATTGGAGCGGACCTGATCGAACAGGCCCTCGACGGCGGCGGCGAGGGCGGGCATCTCGCGCTTCAGGGCCGGCGGTGCGGGGGAGGCGAGGTCGCCGCGGCTGACCGCCATCAGACGGTCGATCAGGGCTGAGACGGCTCGGGCATGGGCGCTGTTGGGCCGCTCGGCCGCCAGATAGACGATGGTGAGCGCGAAAAGGCCGAAAACGACGGAAGCCGCCACCTGCTGGTTGAGGCTTCCAAGCAGGAGAAAGCCAAGAAGCGTCAGGGCGAAAGCCGACAGGCCCGCCGTCACGGAGAGCAGGCGATTGCTGATCTTTCCGACCGTCGAAGTCATGATCGGCGATTGTTCCTGTCCGGCCTGTCGCACTTGCCCCCCACAGGCGCGTGTTGCCGATGCAGGTTATGCCGGAAGCGTTACCATTCGGTATCCATCAATCTCGCGGCCGCCTGAGGACGATGTAAAGGGCCCCGGCGCCGCCGTGGCGGGGATGGGCGTTGCGGACGGCGGCGATCCGGTCGGAATGCCGCGAGGCGTGAAGCCAGTCGCCGACGGCGGCGCGGATTGCGCCGCGCTTCACCGGCCGTTCGGCGCCGGGCGCCTTGCCGGTGACGAGGAGCATCAGCCTGGCGCCGGAGCCGACGGCCTGCTCCAGCCGCCGGTCGAGCAGGTCGTAGGCAGTGGCGAGGTTGTGGCCGTGAAGGTCGACCATCGCATCCGGCGACACCAAGCCGCGGCCGAGCCGGCGGTCCCAGGTCCCGTCGAGCGTCTCCCCAGGGGGCTTTCGAGCGGGCGGGGCTGGCGGCGGCGGCGGCGGCGCTCCCCGGCGAAGGCCGGGGCCCGGCTTCGGCGCTTCCTCGGCCCCGGCCTCCGCCGGGGCTGTGGGCATGGCGACGCCGTCGAGCGGGCGGACCGATTCGACGACCTTCGCCCACAATCTGGCTTCGTCAGGGTTGAGTCGTCGTCGCATCGAGCCGCGCCAGGGTGCCCTTCGGCACAAGCACATAGGCCCGGCCGCGGCCCTGCATTCCGCCGGCGATCCGAGCCGCCTCGGCGCCCGCGCCCCAGAAGGTGTCGAATCGGTTCGAGCCCTTGATCGCACCGCCGGTGTCCTGCGCCACCCACAGACCGTTCGCTTCCGTTCGGTCGAGCTGGAGCAGGACGGGCGCGCCCATCGGCACATATTTGGGATCGGTAGCGACGGTGGCCCGGCCGGTGACGGGGAGGCCGAGGGCTCCGAGCGGACCCGGACCGGTCAGCTCCTGGAAGAATATGTAGCTCTTGTTCTCGCGCATGATCGCCCTGCCCTCCTCCGGGTGGGCTCGGAGCCAGGCGACGATGCCCTGCATGGTCGTCTGGCCGGGGCCGAGCAGGCCGCGATCCTTCATCAGCTTGCCGATTCCGATATATTCGCGGCCGTTCTGCCCGGCATAGCCGATCCGCATCACTCCGCCGTCCGGCAGCCGGAGGCGGCCGGAGCCCTGGATCTGGAGGAAGAAGAAATCGATCTCGTCGGCGGCCCAGGCGATTTCGAGGCCGCGGTTGGCGAGCGCCCCCGACTCGATCTCGGAGCGCTCGAAATAAGGAACGATGACCCCGTTCTCCAGCCGTCCGCGGCGTGGCATCCCGGCCGCCTCGGCGGTCGCGGCGTCCACTTCGGCGAGGTCGGGAGGCTTGCGGTAGACGGGCACCTCGAAACCAGGCTGCCGGGTGCGCGAGCCCGCGATCTCGGGCTCGAAATAGCCGGTGACGAAGGCTGTGCCGTCGCCGACCTGGACGAGCTCGAAATGCTCCTCGAAGAAGGCCGCGGCCGAGGAGGCGGTCGCGGCGGCGGCGCAGCCCGGCTGCCAGTCCTCGGCCCGGGTGAGGCCGCTGGCGTCCGTACGCTTGACCAGAGCGGGGCAGCTGATCCGGAAGGCCTCGAGGGCGCGGGCCGCCTGAGCCTCGGGCAGCGGCGGAAGCACCGGGCCGGCCGATACTCCCAGCAGCGCGGCCGTCGGCGGCTTGTCGGGCGGGGGAATTGGGGCCTCCGCAACCGGGGTCGGGGGCGGCGCGGGCGCAGGCCGCTGCTGC
Organism: Allosphingosinicella sp.; assembly: GCA_036387875.1. GTDB lineage: Bacteria > Pseudomonadota > Alphaproteobacteria > Sphingomonadales > Sphingomonadaceae > Allosphingosinicella. The sequence continues at coordinate 10,754 of DASVSX010000079.1, forward strand.
TTAGGAACGCAGCTGGCCAGCAATGCCATGGCCAGGACTAGGGAAAAGCGGGCCGGAAATTCCGAAGTTCCGCCTTCCCTGGAGCCGCGGAAACTTCCGGAGCGGCGGAGCCTTGCCTTCCGATCCACTCGACCTGATTCGCCCCCGCTCATCGAGGGAGGATACCCCTTGGGAGGGGGTGTAGGAAAATTGTTTCTGTCGGTCCGAATGTTCCTCCCCGAGCTCGCCTCGGGGAGGGGGACCGGGCGAAGCGCGGTGGAGGGGAGGTTCGAACTGGGGATCGCCCCTCCACCACGACGCTTCGCGCCGCGGTCCCCCTCCCCCAGCAAGCTGTGGGAGGAATTAGCGAGGGGGGCTCAGTCCGCTTCGTCGGTCTCGACGAGGAGCCAGTTCGGGTCGCCGCTCGAAAGGTTGCGGCGGAAGGTCCAGACGTCGTGGGTCGGGATTGCGTCGCTCAGGGTTCCGGCGATCACCTTACCCTCGCGGTCGCGAGTGACGGCGGCGATGTCGGCGTCGAAGCGGACGTCGATCTCCGCGGTCCGGCCGGTGAGGCGGGCATCCTGTATGACCGCCTTCTCGATCTGGACGAGCCGGTTGTCGAGCTGCTCGCCGGCCTCCTCGCGAGCGGTGATCGCCTCCTCGAAGGTGGCGAGCACGTCCCCGCCGACGAGGTGGCGAAGCTCCTCGCGGTCGCCGCGCCAAAAGGCTTCGAGGATCATCCGGTAGGCCGCCTGGCCGCCCTCCAGGAAGCGGGCGACGTCGAAGCTCGGATCGGCGCCGACGATGGCGCGGATGCCCGGAGTGGCCGGCTCCTCGTAGACGAATCCGCTCGTCTCGGGCCGGTCGACGGCAAGGTCGGCCGTGGGAGCGGCGGCTTCGGTGGCCGCCGGGGTTTCCGCCGGGCGGAGGATCGGCTGCTGCTCGGCGCCGGTACGCCGGCCGAGGACCGAATAGAGCCTCAGCCCAACGAACAAGGCCACCATCGCCAGGAGGACAATCTCGGTCACTATTTTCTCCGAACTCAACGAGCCTCTACATAGGCTGTCGGCGCCAAGGATTCAAATGGCGGGCGGGTCCGATCCGCCGTGCCGGCCTGTTGCACGGTCCAGCCGCGCCTGCTACCCGCCCGGGCGCACCGGGTCCCGCGCCTCGCGGCCCGTCTCAACCCAAACTTTTTCTTAATCCATTTCTTTTCAAGGGCGAATCAAATGGCCGAAGAGCAGGGCAACGCTGCCGAGACGCAGCCCAATGGCAACGACACCGCGCCGCAGGTCGGGGTCATCTCGCAATATGTGAAGGACCTCTCGTTCGAGAACCCGAACTCGCCGGCCGTCTATCAATGGCAGACCCAGCCCAAGATCGAGGTCGACTTCAACATCGGATCGAGCAAGCTCAACGACGAGATTTACGAAGTCGCCCTGAAAATCGATGTCCGCGCCACCGCGGACGGCCAGACCGCCTTCGCGATCGAGCTCCTCTATGCCGGCCTGATCGGAATGCGCAACGTCTCCGACGAGGGCGAGATCCAGGCCTTCCTGCTCGCCGAGGCGCCCCGGATCCTCTTCCCCTTCGCCCGCCACATCATCGCCCAGACGGTGCAGGAAGGCGGCTTCCCGCCGCTGATGCTGGACCCCATCGACTTCCACGCCCTCTACATCGCCCGCGCCCAGCAGGAGCTCGGCGGCGAAGGGGCCTCGACCGGCGAGATCGGGCAGGCCTGACGTCTCCCGGCCCCGGGGGCGGCGACATGAACCTCTGGAAGGCGACCGGGACGATCGGCGGACTCACCATGGTGAGCCGAGTGCTCGGCTTCGCCCGCGAGATGCTTATGGCGCGGGTGATGGGGGCGAGCGGCGCCGCCGACGCCTTCTTCGTCGCCTTCCGGCTTCCCAACACCTTCCGCCGGCTGTTCGGCGAGGGCGCGTTCTCGGCCGGCTTCGTGCCCCTGTTCAGCCAGCGCCTCCACGGCGAGGACGGGGAAGCGCAGGCCCGGCGCTTCTCCGAGGAGGTGCTTGCGGTCTTCGTCCCGACCCTGATCCTCTTCACCCTGGTCTTCGAGATCATCATGCCGCTCTTCGTCGCGGCCATATCGGGCTATGAGGGGGAGAAGCTCGGCCTCGCGACCTTTCTCACCCGGATCACCTTCCCCTATCTGATCCTGATCAGCCTCGTTTCACTCTTCTCCGGGATCCTGAACAGCCTCACCCGGTTCACCGCGGCCGCCTTCGCGCCCGCGCTTCTCAACCTGTCGATGCTGGTCGCGCTGGTGCTCGTCAGGGACGGCGGCGCGGTCACCGCGACGGCACTCGCCATCGGAGTCACCGCGGGCGGAGTCCTCCAGCTCGCGCTTCTCATCGCCGCCTGCCGCCGTGCCGGGGTTTCACTGAAGCTTCGACGCCCGCGGATGACTCCGGGCGTGCGCCAGTTCGTGCGGGTGGTCGTGCCCGCTACGCTCGGAGCGGGCGTCTACCAGATCAGCGCCTTCATCGACACGTTCTTCCTCGCCCGGATCGGCACCGGTGCGATGAGCTATTTCAACTATGCCGACCGCCTCAACCAGCTTCCGCTCGGAGTGATCGGGGCGGCGCTCGGGACGGCGATCCTTCCGCAGATCAGCCGCCACGTCGGAGCGAACGAGCCGGCCGAGGCGGCCCGGGTCCAGGGCGAGGCGGCGGACCTCGCGATGCTGCTCTGCCTTCCGGCGGCGCTCGCGCTCTGCGTCGCGGCCGGGCCGCTGATCGGGGCTTTGTTCCAGGGCGGCGAATTCTCGCACGAAGACGCCCGGATCACGGCGCTCGTGCTCAGCATCATCGTCCTCGGCCTCCCCGCCTACGTGCTGGTCAAGGTCCTCACCCCCGGCTTCTACGCGCGCCAGGACACTGCCACCCCGGTGAAGACCGCGGGCGTCGTGCTCCTCGCCAACGTCGCACTCAACTTCCTCCTCATCCCGCCCTTCGGGATCGCCGGACTCGCCGCGGCGATCGCGATCGCCAGCTGGCTCAACTGCGCCATCCTCTACGTCATCCTTCACCGGCGCGGTCATTTCCGGATCGAGGCCTGGCTCGCCGGCCGGATCTTCCGGCAGCTTCTGGCCGGCGCCGCCATGGTCGCGGCGCTCATCGCGGTGCGGATTCTGCTCGGCGGCTGGTTCACCGGCGGGGTCGGGCGCCGGATGGTGGGCGTGGCTGCGATCGTCGGAGTCGGACTGGCGGTCTACTTTCCCGCGGCCTGGCTGCTTGGAGGGATGGACAAGGAAGCGCTGAAGGCGCTGCTGCGGCGGAAGAAGACGGCGTAGCGCAGCCCACCTCCGTTCGGCCTGAGCTTGTCGAAGGCCTTTTTTTCAGGGCAGTAAGGCTTCGACAGGCTCAGCCCGAACGGTTGTCCGGCGCCCCGAGCGTTCCGTTTCTTTCCCCTGCCGCGCTTCACCCCCTATTCAGCCGCCCTTTGTAGAAAGGCGCGGTTTCCTATATAGTTACAGCTACGGCCCCGTTTCCAAGAGGATGCGTCCCATGTCTCTCGCCAAGAAATTCCTGACACTCGCCGCTCCGGCGGCTTTGCTCGCCCTGGGCGGCTGCGCGACCGGTCTTCCGACCCAGGTCTCGCGCTTCCAGGCGATGCCGGCCCCCGCGGGCCAGAGCTTCGTCATCCAGGCCGCCGATCCCGAGGATCGCGGCGGCCTCGAATTCTCGCGCTATGCCGATCTGGTGCGCCGGCACATGATCGCCCAGGGCTATAGCGAGGCGAGCTCTCCGCAGCAGGCGTCGCTGATCGTCTCGGTGGGCTATGGGGTCGACGACGGCCGCCAGCAGGTCGTCACCCGCCCGGGGCTCGGCTACAACCGCTTCGGCTATGGCGGCTTCGGCTATGGCGGCTTCGGCTACCGGCCTTACTGGTCGCGCTTCGGCGGCTACGGGCGGCTCCGCTCCCCCTTCTACTACGGCTGGGACGATCCTTTCTGGTATCGCGGCGGCGGCTTCGGCGACGAGATCGACGTCTACACCGTCTATACCAGCTACCTCGACATGGACATCCGCCGTCCCGACGGGCAGGCCGTGTTCGAAGGCACCGCCCGAGCGCGCTCGCGCACCGACGAGCTGAGCGTGCTCGTTCCAAACCTCGTCGAGGCGATGTTCACCGGCTTCCCCGGCAACAGCGGCGAGACGGTGAAGATCACGGTGGCGCCGGAGCGCCGGCGCTAAGCCATCGTCCGATCGGAAGAATGAGGGAGGGCCGGCGGCGGCCCTCCCTTTTCTTTGAGCATTCAACGGCCGTTCATCGGCGGACCCGGATTTCCCGCCCGACAGGGGAATGAAAAAAGTCTCGGGGAGGGTGAATGCTGAAAATCATCGGGGCGGCCGGATTGGCCGCGATCATGCTTGCGTCCGCGGCGCCGGCGCAGAAAACCGTCGTGGACCGCGGCCAGGCAGAGGACATCATCGTCACCGGCCGGAAGAGCGGAGTGCCGATGTGGACAGTCCGGAGCGACACCACCACGCTGGTCCTGGTCGGAACGATCGAGGGCGTCTCGAAGACGACCTACTGGAATCCCGATGCCCTGACCGCGGCGCTGCGCAAGGCCGACCAGGTCGCCTTTCCCCAATCCCACATCTTCACCGCCAATCTTTTCTCGGCGATCGGCTGGATCGCGAAGTGGAACGCAATGGGCAGCCTCCCCAAGGGACAGAGGCTGTCCGCCATCGCGAGCCCTAGCGCGATGCGGCGGCTGGCGGCGCTGAAAGCCAAGGGCTCCGTTCGCGGCGACTATGACGGACGCCACCCCCTCCACCTCGGCCGGGACCTTCGGGAACGGGCAGCCGACAGCATCAAGTTCGGGCGGGGCGCCGACGATTACGTCCGCCGCGCAATCAAGCAGTATAAGCTGAACCTGGTGCCGATCGAGAAGTCGAAGGCCAAGCCGCTCGTCAAGGACCTGTTCGCCTCAACTCCCCAGGAGCATCTTCCGTGCCTGGACGCATCAATCGCGATGGCCGAGGCCGGGCCGGCGGCGGTGCAGGCACGGTCGGACGCCTGGGCGGCCCGACGGGTGCCCGAGGTGCTCGCCTCACCGGCCGAAAAGTTCGAGAGGGTTTGCTGGCCGACCGCGGAGATCATCGAGCCGGGTTCGGCGCTGATCGGCGAGATGAAGCAGCTTCTGTCACAGCCCAAAGTGACGGTGGCGGTGCTCACACTGCGCTCCCTCGCCGAGGCCGGCGGGGTGCTGGACGGGCTCGCGGCTGCCGGTTTCGACATCCAGGGGCCGGCCTGGAAATAGCCGTCATCCCAGCGCAGGCTGGACCTTAGTGGGTGAAGAACGCTGCGGCCTTTCACCCCCCGGGGCCCCAGCCTTCGCTGGGGCGACCGATCACCGCCGCACCAGGTAAGCTCCGGCGAGGACGAGGACTATCCCGGCGACCCGGGTCGGGCTGATCTCGACCCGGGCGAGGCCGAAGGCGCCGAGGCGGTCGAGCAGAAGCGCCATTGCGAGCTGGCCGGCGATCGCCACCATCAGGAAGAAAGTCACCCCCATTCGCGGCGCCGCGAAGGCGGCGACGGCCACGAAGAAGGCGCCATAGAATCCGCCGACCCAGGCGTACCAGGGAAGAGCCCCCGCCTGGCTCGCGGCGGGACGCGCGCCGAGGGCGGCGGCCACGGCGAGCAGTGCGAGGGTGCCCACGACGAAGGACACGAAAGCGGCGTTGACGGCCGAGCCGACGCCGCGGGCGAGGAGCGCATTGGTCGGCGCCTGAAGGGCGATGAGGCTTCCGCCGACGAAAGCGGCCGCCAGCGAGAAAATCAGGGCGGGGTTCACGGCCGTTTGGACGTCCCGCTCGCCGGGCTCAGCCTTCGAGCTGGCGGGTCAGCAGGCGGATGTCCGAGTCCAGCTCCGAATCCAGGGCGCGAAGCTTCTCGATCTGGCGGACGGCGTGGATCACCGTCGTATGGTCGCGTCCGCCGAAGCGGCGGCCGATCTCGGGAAGCGAGCGCGGAGTGAGCTGCTTGGAGAGGTACATGGCGACCTGGCGCGGGCGGGCGACCTCGCGGGCCCGGCGGGCGCTGGTCATCTCCGCCTTTCGGATCCGGTAATGCTCGGAGACCCGGGTCTGGATCTCGTCGATCGAGATCCGGCGCTGGTTGGCGCGAAGGGTGTTGGCGAGCACCTCTCCGACGAAATCGAGGTCGATCACGCGGTTCTGCATGGTCGCGTAGGCGGCGATCCGGTTGAGGGCGCCTTCCAGCTCGCGGACGTTGGAGCTGATCCTCTTGGCGAGGAACATGACGACGTCCTCGGGCACCTTCACCTCGGGAAGCGCCTCGAGCTTCTTGAGGATGATGTTGAGCCGCAGCTCGAGGTCCGCCTGGTTGATGTCGGCGACGAGGCCCCAGGAGAGGCGCGAGAGGATTCGCGGCTCGATCCCGTCCAGATCCTGCGGGGCCCGGTCGGAGCTGATGACCAAGCGCCGGCCCGCCGAGATGATCTCGTTCATGGTGTGGAAGAATTCTTCCTGGGTCGATTCCTTGCCGGCGATGAACTGGACGTCGTCGATCATCAGCAGGTCGGCGGCGCGCAGGTGCTGCTTGAACTTGATCGTGTCGTTGGCGCGGAGCGCCGCGACGAACTCGACCATGAACTTCTCGGCCGACATGTAGATGATCTTCGCCCGAGGCCTCAGGCGGTGGAATTCGTGGCCGATGGCGTGGAGAAGGTGGGTCTTGCCGCGACCGGTGCCGCCGTGAAGGAAAAGCGGGTTGAAGGCGACATTGTCCGCCGCCGCGAGGGTTCGGGCGGCGCTGAACGCGACCTCGTTCGCCTTTCCGACCACGAAATTCTCGAAGCGGTAGCGAGGCTCGAGAGCGACGGCGTAGAGCGCCTCGCCGGCCTTGGGCTCTTCGGAGGGCGGGGGCGCGGGGATCTCGACGACGGCGGCGGTGCGCGGCGCGGCGGCGCCGACCTTGATCACGACGTGGCGAACGGCCGGGCAGGCCGCGCGCCAGGCGAGCTGAAGGCGCTCGGAGAAGTGGGTCTGGGCCCAATCGGCCATGAACTGGGACGGGAGCTCGAGGCGAAGCGTGCCGCTCTCCGAGTCGAAAGCCCCGAGCGCGATCGGACGAAGCCAGCCGTCGAAGGTGCGGGCGCCGCAATCGCGGCGAAGGCTGGAGCGGATAAGCTCCCAGGATGCGGAAATCTCCTCGATGAGATTCCGGTTCGCAGTCGATGCGTCGGCCT
>DASVSX010000080.1:0-14956 GCA_036387875.1 Allosphingosinicella sp.
CCGTTGACGTTCGCCTGGACGACGCTGTGCGACAGCGGAGCCAGATAGGCGAAGCGGCCCGACAGGGCTTTCCAGGCCTTTTCGGCGGCGGCGCCGCTCGGGAAGGCGCCGAGCTGGATGGTCGCACCGCCGGCGGCGGCCGGAGCGGCGGGCGTATTGGCCTTCGCGGCCGGGGCATTGCTCGGAGCCGGTGCCTTCAGCAGGGGCTCCTTCTCGGCCGGGGCCGCGGCCTGTCCCTTGGGCTGAGCCGTCACCGGCGCCTCGGCGACAGCTCCGGTATCGATGCTCGCATTGGGGGTTCCGCCCTGGGCGGCGTCGAACGCCGTCTCGCCCTGGCCTTCGACCGTCATTCCGCCCGGGCTGTCGGGCTTGACCTTGTAGGGACCCTCCGCGGCGGCGATCACCTCGGGCGCTCCGTTCTCGGCGGAGTCGCGATTGCCCATCCAGAATATGCCGCCGACGATCCCGCCGATGGCGGCAAGGCCGATCAGCACCGCGACGATCAGCTTGAGCGCGGAAGGCCCGGCTTCGCTGCCCTCTTCTTCGACGGCTTCCAGCCAGGGAAGACGATCGTCATTGTCGAGCGCGGGCTCATCGGCGCGAATGTCGGTCATCACTGCATCTCCTCGGCGGCCGCCACGCCCATGATATTGAGGCCGTTCCTGATAACCTGCCCGAGCGCGCCCGCCAACTGTAAGCGAGCGCTGGTTAATTCCGGATTATCTTCGAGCAGGAAGCGCCGGGACGGGTCGTCGTTGCCGCGATTCCACAAGGCGTGGAAGGCCGCCGCGAGGTCGCCAAGGTAGAAAGCGACCCTGTGCGGCTCGTGCGCCTGGGCCGCCGCTTCGACTATCCGAGGGAACTGGGCGGCGGTCCGGACCAGCCCGAGCTCCTCGTCGTCGAGCAGGGCGAGATCGGCCGAGTGTCCCAAATCGAGACCCGCTTCCGCGGCCCGGCGGTGAAGCGACCGGATCCGGGCATGGGCATATTGGACGTAGAAGACCGGATTGTCCTTCGACGCTTCCACCACCTTGGCGAAGTCGAAATCCATCTGGGCGTCGTTCTTGCGGGTCAGCATGGTGAACCGGACGACGTCCTTGCCGACCTCCTCGACCACCTCGGCGAGGGTGACGAAGCTGCCCGAGCGCTTGGACATCTTGACCAGCTCGCCGGCCCTCAGCAGCCGGACCATCTGGACGAGCTTGACGTCGAGCGCCGGCCGGCCGGCCAGCGCCTGCACCGCCGCCTGGGTGCGCTTGACGGTCCCCGTATGGTCGGCGCCCCAGACATTGATCAGCTCGTCCGAAGCCTGGAGCTTCTGCATGTGATAGGCCGTGTCCGCGGCGAAATAGGTCCAGCTGCCGTCCGACTTGCGGATCGGCCGGTCCTGGTCGTCGCCGAACTCGGTCGAGCGGAACAAGGTGAGCTCGGTCGGCTCCCAATCTTCCACGGCCTTCCCCTTGGGCGGGGGCAAGGTGCCGCGATAGACCAGGCCCTTCTCGCCGAGCAGCTCGAAGGCGCGATCGACGGCGCCCGAATCCTGCACCTCGCGCTCCGAGGCGAAGAGGTCGTGATGGACCCCCAGCGTCGCCAGGTCCGCCCGGATCAGATCGAGCATCGCCGCCACCGTGCGCCGGCGGAAAATTTCCAGCCAGGCTTCTTCGGGCGCATCTGCATGCAGGTCGCCAAATTCGGCGGCCAGCGCCTCGCCCACCGGCTTGAGATAGTCGCCGGGATAAAGGCCTTCGGGGATCTCCCCGATCTGGCGGCCGAGCGCTTCGAGATAGCGCAGGTGCGCCGAGCGGGCGAGGACGTCGACCTGGGCTCCGGCGTCGTTGACATAATATTCGCGGGTCACGGCGTAGCCCGCCGCTTCGAGCAGGCTGGCGAGCGCATCGCCGACCACCGCCCCCCGGCAATGGCCCATGTGCATCGGACCGGTAGGATTGGCGGAGACATATTCGACGTTCACCCGCCTTCCGGCGCCGACCGCCGAGCGGCCGTAGGCGGCGCCCTCCGACAGGATCGAGCGCAGCTCGTCGTGCCAGATCGCGGGGGTTAGACGGATATTGATGAAGCCCGGCCCCGCCACCTCGGCGCCCACCACCTCGTCGAGCGCCGCCAGCCTCGGTGCGATCAGGTCGGCCAGGGCGCGCGGGTTGGTCCGTGCGCCTTTGGCGAGGACCATCGCGGCATTGGTCGCGAGATCGCCGTGGGAAGGATCGCGAGGCGGCTCCACCGCCACCGCCTTGCGCTCCAGCCCGGTCGGAAGCGCGCCCTCGCCTTCGAGAGCGTCGAGGATTGAGTCGAGATGCTCGGCGAAGCGGGCGTAAAGGGTCACGATGGTTCCGGAAATTCGAGGAGCGCGCGGCTTAGACGATGTCCGCGCCGATTTGAAGGCGCAGGCGCCCCCACCCGCATCCCGGCGAAAGCCGGGACCTCGGGGAGACCCGCCGCGACTTCTTGGCCTGAGGTTCCGGCTTCCGCCGGGATGACGGGCTACGCGGTCCCCGCCAGCCGACGGATGGCCCGGTTCTCGTGCCGGTATACGCCCGGCTCGCTCTGCCGCAGCGCTCCGCCCACGGCACCCGCCACGACGTCGGCCCCGATCGCCGCGTAGCGGTCGAGCCGGCCGCGAAGGACGAGGTTCGTGAGCGGGCTCAGGGCGATTGCGATCCGCTCGCCGGGGCGGCGGTCGCCGCCTCGCGGACCGAGCAGCAGGCCCGGCTGCAAGATGTCGAGCCGCTCGAAGCGCACCTCCTCCAGCGCCGCTTCCATCTCGCCCTTGATCCGCAGGTAGAAATTACTTGAGCCGCCGTCCGCGCCCGCCGAGGAGACCGCCACCATCCGGCGGGCGCCGGCCGCAGCCGCCGCGCGGGCGAAGGCGACCACCATGTCCAGATCCACCGCCCGGAACGCCGTCCGCGAGCCGGCTTGGCGCATCGTCGTCCCAAGCGCCGAGATCGCCGCCTCGGGGGCCAGCCGAGCGACGATGGCGGCCCATTGCGCCGCCGGGGCGACATGCTCGGCCAAGTGGGGATCGGCGAGGCCGCTTGGGCCCCGAACCAGCGCGTCCACGCCAAACCCCTGCGCCAGCAGCCGGCGCAGCGCGAGCGAGCCAACGAGCCCGGTCGCGCCGATCATCGCGACCCGCATTGTCAGAACCCTTCTGGCAGCTCGACCGGTCCGACCAGCTCGCGATGCTGGCGGACGGCGTAGCGGTCGGTCATCCCGGCGATGAAGTCGCCTATCGTCCGAAGCACGGTCGTTTCGTCGGCCTCGGGGGGGAGCCATTCCGGGGGCAGCCGGCGCGGATCGTCGCGATAGGCGGCGAAGAGCCGTGCGACGACCGCCTGCGCCTGCTCGCGAACCGCCATGACCGGCGGCGCATTGTACATTCGCGAATGGAGGAAGCGTTTGAGAATTGTCTCCTCTTCGGCCATTGCGGGCGAGAAGCCGGCGAGCGGCCGGCCGGCGCCTCGAACGTCCCCAACCGTCTCGACCCCGGCTTCGGCTGCCCGCCGGGTCGTTTCGTCGAGCACGTCGCCGACCATCAGCCCGATCTGGTCCCGCACCAGCTCCGGCACCAGCCGGGCCTCCTCTACGTCGGGGAAACGGGCTCGGACCTCGGCCCAGCCGCGCTCGATCATCGGCACTTCGAGAAGCGCCTCGAGGGTGAACAGGCCGGAGCGCAGGCCGTCGTCTATGTCGTGATTGTCGTAGGCGATGTCGTCGGCGATCGCGGCGACCTGCGCCTCCAGGCTGGGCCAGGTCGCCAGGTCCAGCGGGAATTGGCAATCGGCCTCGGCCAGCGCCCAGGGCGGATCCTCCACCGGTCCGTTATGCTTGGCCAGCCCCTCCAGCGTCTCCCAGCTGAGGTTGAGGCCCCGGTGGCGGGGATAGGGGCTTTCGAGCCGGGTCAGGAGCCGGATTGTATGGGCGTTGTGGTCGAACCCGCCTGCCTCGGCCATCTCGGCCTGAAGCACCTCCTCGCCGGAATGGCCGAACGGCGGATGGCCGATGTCGTGGGCGAGGCACAGGGCTTCGGTGAGATCCTCGTTGAGACCGAGCGCACGCGCCATGGTGCGGCCGATCTGGGCGACTTCGAGGCTGTGGGTCAGCCGGACCCGGAAGTGGTCGCCGTCGGGGGCGACGAAGACCTGGGTCTTGTGACGGAGGCGGCGGAAGGGAACGGAATGGATGATCCGGTCGCGGTCGCGCTGGAAGGCGTCGCGCGGGCCCCGCTGACCCGTCTCCGGCTCGCGGTGAAGCCGCCCCCGCGAAGCCGCGGGATCGCAGGCATAGCGGGCCTGGGGCCTCACTTGGCGGGCAGCTTCTCGACCTTCTGCCCGGCCGCGCTGGTCCAGGCGAAGCCGCTCAGATCCTCGGCCTTGAGCTGGTTGACGAAGGCCTGCGCCTCCTTGGCGGTGGCGAAGGGGCCGACGAGCAGGCGATTGGTGGCGTTGAGCGGGGTGGTCCAGGCGCCGCGGGCTCCGAGCAGCTTCGGCGCCTTGCCCTTTAGCCTGGCATATTCGCCGGGGAGCGCGCTCTTGACGGCGCCGCCGGCGACCTGGACCCAGACCCGGCTGGGCTCGGCGGGTGTCGCCGGCTTGGGCTTCTTCGCCGCGGCCGTCGCGGGCTTGGGCTTCGTCTCGGCCGTCCGGGCGGAGGCGCGCTCGGGCTCGCCGATGTCCGCGATCGTCGCGGAAAGGTCGGCGAGCCGGCTGCCCGCCGCAACCGCTTCGGCCTGGGGCGGGGGTGCGGAGGGCGGAGCCTCGGCAATCTGGACTTCCGCCGGCCGTGCCTCGGGCTCCGGTTGCGGCTGCGCTTGCGGCGCCGAAGGCTGGAGGGCGGCGACTATGGTCTCGGCGGGCTTCGGCTCGGCCCGAGGCTGAAGCTGGAAATGAGGCAGCGGAGTCGAGGAGGAAAGCAGGGGCGCGGATCCGGACGCGTCCTGAGTGACGCCGACGGTCGAGGGCGCAGAAGCCTGGGCTGTCGACGTTTGGGCAGGACCGGGAGTCGGCGCCGGAGCGGACTGGGCCGGCTTGGGCTCCGGGTCCGGCTTGCGCCGCGACGGCGCCAGGTCGAGACCGCGCGACATGGCCCAGTGCGAGTTGCTTGCGGCGAAGCCCGGGCTTGCGGAGGGCCGGTTCGTGGGCTTGCGCTGCCTCACTCCGGCGAGCGATTCCTCGGCTGGAGCCTTGGCGACCGGACGGAGCGCAGCCGTCGTTCGGCGCACCGCCGGGGCCAGCCCCCCTTCCGACCCGGAACGCCGGCCCGATTCGGTCGAGACCGGTGCGGGCGGGGGCGACGAGCGCCGGGCGAGCGAGCCCTGGCTCGGATCCGGGCGGCCGGCGTTGGTGACCGCGTTGGCGAAATCGTTTGCCGCGTAAGTGGACGGGGCGGCGGTCCGGCCGTCGCGAGGGAAGACTCCAAGGTGGACGGCAAGCGCCCGATCCGCCGGGGAAAGGCTCGGAAGCCGGGCCAGGAAGGGGCTCATCGCGCCGGCCTGTCCCGGCATTGCGGCCTGGACGGCGCGGGCGGCCCCGGCGGTGTCGCCAGTCAGAGCCAGAATCAGCGCCCGGGCGCGCTCCGCGGCGCGGTCCCGGACGAGCAGCTGATCCTCGAGCAGCCGCAAGGCCGGCTCGCGCTCGCCGCTGATCGCGAGCGAGAGGGCCAGCCGCCGGGTCGTCTCGTCGTCGCGGCCCTTCTGAAGCGCCATCCGATAGTCCCGCTGAGCCTCGCGCGGATTGCCGGCGATGTCGTGGGCGAGCCCGCGGTCCCGGGCGGTCTCCGCGGCCGGGACTCCGAGGTCGGTCGCGTCGCGGAAGAATTTGAGGGCGGCGTGCGGCTGCTGGAGCTGGACCAGGGCCGAGGCGATCCACATCTTGACCCGGCCGTCGCGCGGCATCTGCTCCTCGGCCCGGGCGAAGAAGGTGAGAGCGGCCTGCGGGTCGCCGAGCTCGAGCGCCGCCTTGCCCGCGCCCATCAGCGCGGTGACGGCCTTGGGATTGGCGGCCAGGCTTCGAAGGTTGCGCGACAGCGCCGCGTTCGGGCCCTCCGTGAAGGCGCCCGTTGCGGTGCCGCTCTGCGCCGAGGCCGGCGCGGCCGTAAACATTGTCCCCGCACCCAGGACGGCCAGGCCGAACCGGATACCCCTCCGCAATGAAGTCATGACGCGCTTAGAGCGCTTGGTTCCGCGGGGGGCAATGCCCATGCGTTCAATCGGTTAGGAGAGACGGCGAATTGGGGGCCTAACAAATCCTCCCCGCGATTTCGCGGGGAGGGGGACCGCGCGAAGCGCGGTGGAGGGGTTCTCGGACTCGGCAAGGCCCCTCCACCATGCTTCGCATGGTCCCCCTCCCCTGCAAATGCAGGGGAGGATTTAGACTTACTGGTTGTTCTGCCGTCCGAGGAACCTCGGTATGTCGAGCGGGTCCCGGCGCAGGCGCGGCTGGGGCTCTTCCTCGACCTGGGCCTTGGCGGCGCCGCGCGCGATGCTCGACATGCGCTCGAACAGGGTGCCCCCCTCGCGCGCCGGCCGGGCCTCGGACTCCGCCGCCGCTTCGGGCTCGCCGTCGATCCAGCTGCGGGTGCCGGGAGCGACGCTCTCGGGACCGCCGGCGAAATCCTCTTCGATGAAGGACTCGCCGCCGTCGTCCTCGTCGCCGAGCATCGCGGCGTCGAGCAGAAGCTCTTCGCCCGCTTCCTCGGCGACCGGCTCGTCGAGAGTCAGCTCGTCGGCGGCCGACTCGTCCGTCTCGGGCTCGGCCATTGCCGTATCCGACACATCGGCCGTTGCAGCCGGCTCCGGCGGGGTCAGCGTGATCTTCCGGGCCTCGGCGGCCGGAGACGCAGTGCGGGCCCCGGGGAAGGTGAAGACCTTGGCCGGCAAAGGCGGCGCCTGGGTGGCCGCCTCGGCGTCGATTCCGGTGGCGACGACGGAAACCCGGATCCTGCCCTCGAGCTCGTTGTTGAAGGCCGAGCCCCAGATGATGTTGGCGTCGGGATCGACCAGCTCCTTGATGTGGCTTGCGGCCTCGTCGACCTCCATCAGCCGCATGTCCTCGCCGCCGGTGATCGAGATGATGACCCCGCGGGCGCCCTTCATGGAAACGCCGTCGAGCAGCGGATTGGCGATCGCCTTCTCGGCGGCCTCGATCGCGCGGTTGTCGCCCGACGCTTCGCCGGTGCCCATCATCGCCTTGCCCATCTCGCCCATCACCGAGCGGACGTCGGCGAAGTCGAGGTTGATGAGGCCGGGCATCACCATCAGGTCGGTGATCCCGCGGACCCCCTGCTGCAGGACCTCGTCGGCCATCATGAACGCTTCCTTGAAGGTCGTGTTCGGGTTGGCGATCCGGAAGAGGTTCTGGTTGGGGATGACGATCAGGGTGTCGACATGCTGCTGGAGCTCTTCGATGCCCGCTTCCGCCGAGCGGCCGCGGCGGTTGCCCTCGAAGCTGAACGGCTTGGTGACGACACCGACGGTGAGCACTCCGCGGTCGCGCGCCGCCTTGGCGATGACCGGCGCGGCGCCGGTGCCGGTGCCTCCGCCCATTCCCGCGGCGATGAAGCACATATGGGCGCCCTCGAGCGCCTTTTCGATCTCCTCGAGCGCCTCTTCGGCGGCGGCCTTGCCGATCTCCGGACGGGAGCCGGCGCCGAGGCCCTGGGTGATCCTCAGGCCGAGCTGGATCCGCTGGTCGGCGGGCGAGGCGTTGAGCGCCTGGGCGTCCGTATTGGCGACCAGGAAGTCGACGCCCTGGACGTCGTTGGCGATCATGTTCGCCACCGCATTGCCGCCGGCGCCGCCGACGCCGATGACGCTGATCCGGGGCCTCAGTTCATCTACTTCCGGCCGGATGAAGTCGATGCTCATTCTTGCTCTCCCCCTGTATTCGCTCAACGGGACCAACTCGTTAACTCACTTTGCACGAAGCGATTCTTGGGCGCGAGCAAAAAGTTAACGAACCGGTATTTTTTCGGTGTGGAGACCCCCGTGTGAGTCCCAAAAGTCACGTTGTGAGTCCCGTGGGCAACGCCTTGAATCTCAAAAGCCACTCTTTACCGCGCTGATCAGCCGCTGGACCAGATTGCCCCCCGTCTCGCGGGGCATGATCCGGTCCGGCGACATCACCGATCTCAGGTCCAGCTCGTCCGATGCGGCGAACAAAGCGAGCCCGACGAGCGTGGTGAATCCGGGGCCGGAATGGGCGTCGGGCAGGCCCGGCAAATTCGGCCGTCCGATCCGCACCGCGCGGCCCAGCACCCCTTGCGCATAATCGGCGATACCCTTGAGCTCGGAGCCTCCGCCGGTCAGTACCACCTGCCGTCCGAACGGCCCGCCGAAGCCCATGTCCTTGAGCGTCGCGGCGATTTCGCCGGTGAGATGCTCGAGCCGCTGGCGGATCACCGCGATCAGCTGGGCGCGAGTGATCCGGGCCGCTTCGGTGCCCTCCTCCGAGCCGGCGATCGGCGACAGCTCGATCATGTCGTGATTGTCGCGCGGGCTCGTCGTCGCCGACCCGTAGAAGCATTTCATCCGCTCGGCCTCGACCCGCCGGGTGCCGAAGGCCGACGCGATGTCGTCGGTGATGTCGATCCCGCCGACCGGAATCGACTTCAGGCCGAGCAGCATTCCCCCGGCGAAGACCGAGACGTTGGTCACCCCCGCGCCGAGCTCGACCAGGGCCACTCCGAGCTCGCGCTCCTCGTCGCTGAGGCAGGCCTTCCCCGCCGCCACCGGCGACGCGACGATGGCCTCGACTCCGAGATGGGCGGAGCGAACGCACAGATCGAGGTTTCGGACCGGCGACGGGTCGCCGGCGATGACGTGGATGTCGACCGCGAGCTTGTCGGCGTGGAGGCCGAGCGACTTCTTCACCCCTTCGAGCCCGTCGACCGTGTAGAGCGCCGGCAGAGCATGGAGGATCATCCGGCCGTCGCCGCTGATCGACTCCCGGCCGATTCCGAGCAGCTGATCGATATCCGCCTTCTCGATCCGCCGCCCCCCGATCTGGAGCTCCACGCTCGCCACGGTGCTGACCAGACCGCCCGCCGAGAAGCCGACGAAGACGTCCTCGATGTTGGTCGCCGCGATCCGTTCGGCCTGCTCGACCGCTTCGCGGATGGCGCCTTCGGTCTTCTCCATGTCGGCGATGAAGCCGCGCTTCACCCCTTGGCTCTGGCGCTGGCCGGTGCCGAGGATCTTGAGCCGGCCGTCGTCGCCCGGTTCGGCGATCAGCGCCGACACCTTCGACGAGCCGACGTCGAGGGCGGTGACGAGCCTGCGCTGGGCCTGGACGGTCGGACGCTTCATCAGATCGTCCGGGCGGTGTCGACGTCGCCGCTCGCCGGGACGGCCGCCGGGGGGGCCTCGGGAACGATGTCGGGGACCGTGCTTCCCGGATCGCCGGGCAGCCGGATCAGCATCCTCTTGGGGTCCCTCATGTCGATCCGGACATAGCCCTTGCCGAGCAATTGCACGCTTTGGTCCATGTTCGCGAACTTCGCGAGAGCCTTGCGCGCCGCCGCTTCGCCTTCCGGAAGCGCGAGCACTTCGCCCGACTGGAAGCGCAGATCCCAGCGCCGTCCTCCGACCCAGCTCGCCCCCGCCATGGCCGGCTTGAGATTGGGCGCCGACTGCGTGAGCCGCGCGAGCTCGCTCGCATGGAGATTTGCGGCGGGGCCGATCAGAAGCGGCAGATCGGGCATGGCGTCGAGCTTGACGGCTTCGAGGACGACCCCGTCCATGTCGATCAAGGCGAGGCGCTGGTTGTGCTGCCAGATCGCTGCGGGCCGGCGCTCGACGATGTCGACGACCAGGGTGTCGGGCAGGCGCCTCGACACTCGCGCGTCGCGCACCCATCCGAACTGGAGCAGGCGCTGCCGGGTCGCATCGAGGTCGACCAGGGGCATCGCGGTGGAAGGCTGGTCGAAGGCGATGTTGTAGACGTCGATCTGGCGGATATGGTCGGCGCCCTTGATCTCGACCCGCTTCATCGCGAAGCCCATCTCGCCGACGCTTTCGCCCATGGTGCCGCCGACCATCTGCGGGATCCTGAGCGCCCAGAGCAGGGCGCCGGCGAGAGCGATCATCATACCGAGGAAGATGAACCAGCTGAGCCGCCGAACCGCATCGGGAAGCGCCGGGGCCGGAGCCCCGCGTCCGCGCTGTCCCCCGCCCTTGCCGGAACCGCGCGCCGGCGCCTTGGCCTTGCCTCGCTGTCCGGAGCCGCGAGCGATAGCTTTGCTCATAATGCTTCCTCCACGATCTTCTGCACGAGCTCGGCATAGCTCATCCCGCGATATCGCGCCTGTTCCGGCACGAGGCTGAGCGGGGTCATTCCCGGCTGGGTGTTGATCTCCAGAAGATAGAGGCCGGCTTCGCCCTGCTCGTCGTCCCAGCGGAAATCGGCCCGAGAGCAGCCGCGGCAGCCGAGTGCCCGGTGACCCTCGATCGCCATCCTCATGGCCGCCGCTTCGATCTCCTCCGGAATCTCCGCCGGGCAGACGTGCTGGGTCATCCCTTCCGTATATTTGGCGTCGTAATCGTAGAAGCCGGTCTTGGGCTGGAGCTCGGTGACGGCCAGCGCCTCGTCCCCGAGGACCGCTACGGTCAGCTCGCGGCCGCGGATGAAAGGTTCGGCGAGAAGCCGCTCGAAATGCTGCCACGGTCCCGGAACGTCGCGTCCAATCGGGTCGCCGTAATTGCCCTCCGTCGTGACGATCGCCACGCCGACCGAGGAGCCTTCGTTGACGGGCTTGAGGACATAGGGCCGAGCCATCGGGTCGGCCTCGTACAGGCTTTCGCTTTCGACCATCGTCCCCGCCGGCATCCTTATGCCGCGCGGGACGAGGACCATCTTGGTCAGCTCCTTGTCGATTGCGATGACGGAGGTCTCGACTCCGCTATGGGTGTATTTCAGCCCCATCAGATCCATCAGCCCCTGCACCGTGCCGTCCTCGCCCGGAGTCCCGTGCAGCGCGTTGAAGACGATGTCCGGGGCCGCCTCGCGAAGCCGCTCGGCGACGTCCCGGCCCATGTCGATCCGGGTCACCCGGTGGCCCAGGCTCTCGAGCGCCTTGGCCACGTCGGCCCCGCTCGACAGCGACACTTCGCGCTCGGCCGACCAGCCGCCCATGAGGACGGCGATGTGGCGGGGCTCAGCCATGGTTCGTCACCCCGGCGAAAGCCGGGGCCTCGGGGAGACCCGCAGTGCCTTTCCGACCTGAGGTCCCGGCTTTCGCCGGGATGACGGTGCTCATTACGCTTCCACCCCCACCCTCTGTATCTCCCATTCCAGCTCAACGCCCGAATGCTCGAGCACTCGCCGCCGAACTTCCTCGCCCAGCGCCTCGATATCGGCGCTTCTCGCCTTGCCGAGATTCAATAGGAAGTTGCAATGCTTTTCAGAGACTTGCGCATCGCCGATCGTCAGGCCCCGGCAGCCTGCCTCGTCGATCAGCTTCCATGCCCTGGTGCCGAGCGGATTCTTGAAGGTCGAACCTCCGGTCCGGCTCCTCAGCGGCTGGCTCGCCTCGCGCTCGGCGGCGATCCGGTCCATCTCCGCGCCGATCGCCGCACGGTCGCCGGGAGTCCCCTCGAACAGGGCATCGGCGACGACCGCGCCCTCGGGTACCTCGCTGTGGCGGTAGGTGTAGCCGAGCCGCTCCGCAGGCCAGGTCTCGACGCGGCCGTCGCGAAGCACCAGGGTCGCCTCGACGAGGATGTCGGCCACCTCGCGGCCGTAGGCGCCCGCGTTCATCCGAACCGCCCCGCCCGCGGTGCCCGGTATCCCGCGGAGGAATTCGAGCCCGGCTATATGCGAGTCGCGGGCCTTGGACGCGACCGTGATGCCCATTGCGCCGCCGCCGGCCCGGACCCGGTTGCCGGGCTCGACTCGGACCTGGCTCATCGCCTTGGGCAGCCGGACGACCACCCCCGGAACTCCGCCGTCGCGGACGATCAGATTGGACCCCACGCCGACCGGCATGACCGGGACGGAGGGGTCGAGCTCGCTCAGGAAGCTGGCGAGATCCTCGACGTCGTTCGGCCGGACCAGCCACTGCGCCGGACCGCCCGTCCGGAACCAGATGAAGTCGGCGAGCGAACCCTTGGGCTCGACGCTGCCTTCGAGCCGCGGCAGATCGATCACGCCGCTCACAGCGCCGCCCCGAAATTGGTGCCAGGCACCATTTTTCGCCAGCCGCCCCCTTTAAAATCAACAGGATATAAATTGGTGCCTGGCACCATTATTCTTTGGTCGCTCATTTCTCGCGCCTCGCGCAGGCGATTCCGTCGGCGAGGGCCGCGGCCCACCTGGTAATGTCGCCTGCGCCCAGGCAGATCACCATGTCGCCGCTGGCGGCGAGGTCGCGAAGGGCCAGGCAGAGCTCCTCGAGGTCGGCGACGGCCTTGACCGCGCGGTGGCCGCGCTGCTTGAGGCCTTCGGCCAGGGCTTCGGAATCCACTCCCTCGATCGGCTCCTCGCCGGCAGGATAGACCGGGGTCACATAGACCACGTCCGCGTCGTTGAACGCGCCCTGGAACTCCTCCATCAGGTCGCGAAGCCGGGAGTAGCGGTGCGGCTGGACGACCGCGATTACCCGCCCCTGGGCGCCCTCGCGGGCGGCCGAGAGAACGGCGCGGATCTCGGTCGGGTGGTGGCCGTAATCGTCGATGATCGTCGCGCCCTCGATCTCGCCGACCTTGGTGAAGCGCCGCTTGACGCCCCCGAACTTCTCGAAGCCCCTGGCGATGGTCGAGTGCGGGATTCCGAGCTCCGCCGCGATCCCGATCGCGGCCAAGGCGTTCTGGACGTTGTGCCGTCCCGGCATCGGCAGCTCGACGTCGGTGATGACGGCGACCTCGCCGGAGCGGTCGCGCAGCGAGACGTCGAACAGATTGCCGCCCGGCACCGGCCGGACGTTCTCGCCGCGGACGTCGGCCAGGGCCGCGAAGCCGTAGGTCACCACCCGCCGGTCGCGAAGGCGCGGGATGATCGTCTGGACCTCGGGATGGTCGACGCAGAGCAGGGCCGCGCCGTAGAAGGGCACGTTCTCGACGAACTCGACGAAGGCGTCCTTGACCTTCTCGAAGGAGCCGTAATGGTCGAGATGCTCGGGATCGATGTTGGTGACGACCGCGAGGGTCCCGTCCAGCCTCAGGAAGCTTCCGTCGCTCTCGTCGGCCTCGACCACCATCCAGTCGGAGCTTCCGAGCCGCGCGTTGGAGCCGTAGGCGTTGATGATCCCGCCGTTGATCACGGTCGGGTCGATCCCCCCCGCGTCGAGCATCGCAGCGATCATCGAGGTCGTCGTCGTCTTGCCGTGGGTCCCGGCCACCGCCACCGTCGACTTCAGCCGCATCAGCTCGGCCAGCATCTCCGCCCGCCGCACGACCGGGATCCGGCGCTCATAGGCGCAGACCAGCTCGGGATTGTCCTTCCGGATCGCGGTCGAGATCACCACCACCGCCGAGTCGCCGAGATTGTCCGGGTGATGGCCGACCTTGACCGGGATCCCGGCCTTGCGCAGCCCCTCGACGACATAGCCTTCGGCGACGTCGGAGCCCTGGACCTGATAGCCCAGGATGTGCATCACCTCGGCGATCCCCGACATTCCGATTCCGCCGATCCCGACGAAATGGATGGTGCCGATGTCCTTGGCGACCCCTCTCATCCCCCGCTTCGGCATCAGGCGAAGGCACCGCTCGGGATGGGGGTGAGAATCATCTCCTCGGCCGGCACGGGATCCGAGCCGAGGTCGCGGCCGGTCAGCTCGACCAGGTCGGCGAGGTCGCTCGCCGCGTTCGGGCGCCCGACGGCCCAGGCCCGCGACGCCGCATTGGCGAGCGCGGCGGGCTCCAGGCCGAGCTTCTGCATCTGCTTGGCGAGCTCTACGGGCGTGAAGTTCCTCTGACCGATCGTCCGCGCCCCGCCGGCCCTGGCCATTTCGCGGGCATTGGCGGTCTGGTGGTCGTCGGTCGCCGAGGGGAGCGGGATGAGGATTGCCGGGCGGCCGGCCACGGTCAGCTCGGCGATGGTCGAGGCTCCCGCTCGGGCGATGACCAGATGGGTCCAGGCGATCTTGTCGGGCATGTCGGGAATGTAGGTCGCGAGGTCGGCGGCGATCCCGAGCGCGGCGTAGCGGGCGCGGACGCCCTCGATATCCCCGGCCCGGCATTGCTGGGTGACCTGCAGGCGGCGCCGGAAATGCTCCGGAAGAAGGCCGAGCGCTTCGGGCACCACTTCGGAAAGGATGGTCGCGCCCTGGCTCCCGCCGGTGACGAGCAGCCGGAAAACGCCTTCGTCGGTCAATTCCGGATAGGGCTGCTCGCGAAGCGCGAGCACCTCGTCGCGCACCGGATTGCCGACGAGATGGGTCTTGCCCTCGCGGCTCTTGGCGAGGCGCCGGACGTTGGGATAGGCGGTGGCGATGGCGTCGACCCGCCCGGAGACGATCCGGTTGACCCGGCCGAGGACCGCATTCTGCTCGTGGATCAGGGTCGGGATCTTGTCGCGCTGGGCCGCCATCAGCGCCGGAAGCGCCGGATAGCCGCCGAAACCGATCACCGCGGACGGCTCGAACGTCTCGTAGAGCCGCGAGGCCATCGCCCGGCCGGTGAAGATCTTGCTGATCGCCCTGACCCAGCCGACGGGCCCGCCCCCCAGCCGGCCGGCCGGAAGGATGTGGACGGGCACGCCCTCGAACAGGCCCGGGATCCGAGCGCCGCGATCGTCGGTGACGAGCGCGACCCGGTGGCCGCGCCGCATCAGCTCCTCGGCCAGGGCATGGGCGGGGATCATGTGCCCGCCGGTTCCGCCTGCGGCGAGGACGTAGTGGCGGCTCAGCATGATCGGCCTCCTTCCTCGTCCTCCCCGTGGGCGAAGCCCATGGGGAGGGGGACCGCGCGAAGCGCGGTGGAGGGGCGAACGGCGCCGGGGGGGGG
>DASVSX010000081.1:0-7494 GCA_036387875.1 Allosphingosinicella sp.
TGGCTGGGGCGGCAGGATTCGCAGCCGGTTTTTATCGGTGCTAAGTTATTGATTTCATTGACGCAAAAAACGCGATTTACGCCGCAAACGTACAGTGAATTGGCACAATTTTTCAAGGTCTTTTTCATCGTAGGAATATACGTTAATACGAATATCTAAGAGATATACGCTAGAGCGGATATGTTTCAAATATACGGCAAATAGTATATTGCTCTATTATACGGGGTGGCGTATAGCGGTTTCCTGAGGAGGAGCCATGACCCAGCTTGCACGAACCCCCAAGCAGCTTGGAGTGATCCTGAGACGCCAGCGCCGGCTCGCCAACCTGACCCAGACCGATCTCGGACGCCGTGTCGGCCTTCGCCAGGCGACCATTTCCGAAATCGAGAGCGGCCACGGCGCCACCAGGATCGCCACGATCTGCGACCTTCTCGCGGCGCTCGACCTCGAGCTGACCATCTCCCGGCGAAGCAAGAGCTCATCCGACGACATCGAGGAAATCTTCTGATGGCTCGGCGCCGCGCTCACACGCCTCTCCTTACGTTCCTCAACGACCGGCTCGTCGGCCGACTCAGCAAGCAACCGAGCGGAGCGATCGACTTCGCCTACGATGCCGAGTGGCTGGCGTGGGAGCACGCCATGCCGGTCTCCCTGTCGCTGCCGCTGCGCGAGGCGCGCTACATCGGCGCTCCGGTCGTGGCCGTCTTCGAGAACTTGCTTCCGGATTCCGACCCGATCCGCAGGCGCGTCGCCGAGCGCGTCGGCGCCGCCGGCGTCGACGCCTACAGCCTCCTTTCCGCGATCGGCCGCGACTGCGTGGGAGCGATGCAGTTCGTCCCGGACGACGACCGCGCCGACGGCGTCGCCGACGGCGGCGCCGGGATCAGCGGCACAGTCGTCGGCGACGGCGAGATCGCGGACATGCTCGCGAACCTGAAGCGAGCGCCGCTCGGAGTCGGCGCCGACATCGACGAGGATTTCCGCATCTCCGTCGCCGGCGCCCAGGAGAAGACCGCCTTGCTTCGACATGAGGATCGGTGGCTTCGCCCGCACGGGCGCACGCCGACGACGCACATCTTCAAGCCGCAGATCGGCCACATCCAGACCGCCGGAGGGACGATCGACCTCTCCGACAGCGTCGAGAACGAATATTACTGCCTGAAGCTGATGGAGGCTTTCGGCTTGCCGGCCAACAAGGCCGAGATCGCGCAATTCGGCGAAAGGAAGGTGCTGGTCATCGAGCGGTTCGACCGGACGTGGACCCGCGACGGCCGCCTGATCCGGCTTCCCCAGGAGGATTGCTGCCAGGCCCTCTCGGTGCCGCCGACGCAAAAGTACCAGAGCGAAGGCGGGCCGGGCGTGGCCGCCATCGCCGATCTGCTGAGGGGAAGCGACGATCCGCTCGAGGACCAGCTCGCCTTCTTCAAGAGCCAGATCATCTTCTGGCTGATCGGCGCTACCGACGGCCACGCGAAGAACTTCAGCCTCTTCCTGAGGCCCGGCGGGCGCTTCCGGCTAACCCCCTTCTACGACGTCCTCACGGCCCAGCCGAGCCTCGATGCGCGGCAGATCAGGCGCAACGGCTTCAAGCTGGCGATGTCGCTGGGCAATAGCGCGCACTACCGGATCCACGACATCACCGGGCGGCATTTTGTCGAGACGGCGCAAAAGGCGCGGCTGCCGCGAAGCTTGGCCGAAAGGGCGATCGAAGAGGTATGCGCAGCCGCGGAGCCGGCTTTCGACACATTGGAAAGCCAGCTGCCGCCCGCCTTTCCCGGCGCAATCCACGACGCCGTGCGGGCGGCGACGGCCGGGCGGCTGCGGCAGCTCGAGCGGGCGGCGGCCTAGCTGCCGGCCGCGCGGAGAGACTGGCAAGCGTCGGAAGCAGTCGGCAGAATAGCGCCATGACGGAAACTGTCGCCCGGTTGCGCATCGCGCTGTCCGACACCGATCCGGAAATCTGGCGGCGGGTCGAAATGCCGGTCGAGGCCAGCCTCAAGATGCTCCACGACGTCATCCAGGCCGCGATGGGGTGGCAGGACTACCACCTCTGGGAGTTCGAAGCCGACGGCCGGCGCTACGGCCTGCCGGACCCCGATTGGCCCGACGACACCCTGGCGGCGGCCAGGAACGTCAGACTCAAGGCGCTGCTCGACCGCGGCATCCGGCAGCTCGATTACATGTACGACATGGGCGACAGCTGGCACCACTGCGTCACCATCGAGGCCGTCGAGCCGGCCGAGCGCAATACAAAATATCCGCGCTACGTCGACGGCGCCCGCCGCTGTCCGCCCGAAGACGTCGGCGGCACGCCGGGCTTCGAGACCTTCCTCGAAGCCATTGGCGACCCCTCGCACCCCGACCATGCCGAGCTGACGGAATGGTATGGCGAATGCTACGGCGGCACCTACGACCCCGCCACGGTCGACGACCTCCTTACCAGGCGCCGAGTCGCCGCCATCGCCATCCGCCGCGCCGCCGGCAAAGCCGCTCAGGCAAAACGGCGAGACCCCTGATCAGAAGTCGTCGGTCATACGGAAAACCCAGGGAAGTGCGCTCCGCAATGTCCCCGCCGTTACGTTGGAGCGGCTTCGCGGTTCGTGTCGGGCCGACGTCGCTGCGCCGGGCGCAGGGATCGCGCCGGTCGTCAGCCATGCCTGCCCCCCGAGTCTGGATCGACGGCTTCAAGCCTCCGCCAGGTACCGCTCGAGGTCGTCGCTGCCGCCGATGCGCTCGCCGCCGATGAAGATCTGGGGCGTGGTGTCGACCGCCTGGTCGGACTTGAAAGCCTCGACCTCGTCCCGGGTCGCCAGGATATGCTCGTCGATCTGGAAGCCGTGGGCCTCCAGCAGCTGCCTGGCCCGCACCCCGAACGGACAAATATGCTCCGGAAGGACCATCCGGTAGAG
Organism: Allosphingosinicella sp.; assembly: GCA_036387875.1. Lineage (GTDB taxonomy): Bacteria > Pseudomonadota > Alphaproteobacteria > Sphingomonadales > Sphingomonadaceae > Allosphingosinicella. The sequence goes on from DASVSX010000081.1 coordinate 2,910, forward strand.
CTTCGCTTGCCTGGGCTGTGTCATGTCTTTCGCTTTCCGCGGCGGTCTCTGGTTCGCCGGTGATAGCGCCGCGGAGGCAGGACGGTTCCCTCGCAACGCTCCACTCGCGCGTGGGTGTGGCTCTCTGGGTGAGGGCCGTCCCGCCATGAGTCGCGAAGGCCCTGATGCAGGTCAGCGCACCCATCTCGTGCGGAGCCGGCCGGTCTCAGCCGCCGGCTATCATGGCGGCGACGCTTCGCCCGTTCCCATCCTCTTAGAACATGCCACCTCCATCCATTTTCCTCGACGCGCGGAGAAATAGGTCGTTCCGGACCGGTAACAGCCTTGCTAGGGAGCTGCGACGGGAGGTTCGGGTGCGCGGACAGGGGATCATCGAGCGGGCTTTCGGGCTGGCGGGCTCCGGCAGATTTCAGGACATACGCGACCTGGAAAGAGCGTTGAGCAGCGAAGGATTCACCGACGTTTCCCAGTATCTGAGCGGGCCCTCGCTGCGCGCGCAGCTCAAGAAGCTGATGAGCGGGAAGCCGGCGGGACGCCCGAAGGCAGCGGTTGTTCTCGCAGGCACCGCGGAGCCGCCGAAAACGAAAGAGGCGCCCCCGAAGCTGAAGGGGGCGCCTCCGTTACTCGGCGAAGGGTGACGCCGGCCATTGATACGATCTATGTTAAAGCGGGTTCCAGGTAGCTCGAAGAAAGCAAGCGCGGCCCCTGGGGCCTCCCGACGAAGCATCAGCATTCGGTCAATGGCGGGTCCCGGTCGCCGCCTCGATCGCCTGCCTGACCACCTTGGCGGAAACCGGCTTCGTCAGCAAAGGCGCGCCCGGGACCCGTTCTTCGATCCGGACCATCGTGCTCTGATCGCCATAGGCGCTGACGAAGATCACCGTCACCGGACCATCGGCCCGTATTTGCTCGGCCGCTTCGATGCCGTCGAGGCCGCGCCCGAGGTTGATGTCCATCAGGATCAGCTCCGGCCGATGCGCGGCGGCCGCAGCGAGCGCGGCCTCGCCGGACGCGACCACCTCGACCACCTCGTGGCCGAGATCCTCGAGGAGCGACTGAAGCGCCCAGGCGATGACGGATTCGTCCTCAACGATGAGGATCCTGAGCGGGCCCGGAGAGGCGGACGCAAAGGCTCCCGCACCGTCGGGAAGGACGGCCGGAGGCACCTTCGGAGGGGCGGCGCGCAGGATGTCGGTGTACGCTCTCATTGGGCGTTCCTTGTGTCTTCGCTTCGATCCTGGGCGGGAAACCGGATCCTCATCGATAGTCCGTCGTTCCGCCATTCGCTTGACAGCTCTCCGGCCAGATCGTGCCTGACGCTGAGCGCGATCATCTTCTGGCCGAAGCCGCTGCGTGTCGGGGGTTCAATGCCCCTCAGTCCCGTCTCGTTCCAGATCGCCTCGACGGTTTCGCCGTCGTCCAGGAGGCTCCACTGAAGGGAAACGCGTCCGCCAGGCGCCGAGAGCGCGCCATATTTGACGGCATTCGTGTAAAGCTCGTGGAACGTCATCGCGAGGCCGAGCAGCTGCCGCTGGCCCAGCATGAACTCCGGCCCGGTGAATTCCGCCCGGCCGTCGGCGACGTCGGCCTTGAGGATCTCCGACGCCAGTGAACGGATCGAAACGCTTCGCCACTCCCCCTGGACCAGGAGGTCGTGGCCGCGCGCGAGCGACTGGAGCCGGCCGAGAAAGGCGTCCTGGAATGCCCGCACGTCGGCTGACGACCGGGCGGTCTGCTGAGCGATGGCGGCGACGAGGGCGAGCATGTTCTTGACTCGATGGCTGAGCTCCCGGAGCATCCGCTCCTGGCGGCTCACGGCCTCCTGCCGCTCGGTGATGTCGCGGACGAAGCCGATGAACAATTTTTCCCCGAATTGCTCGCTGCAGGTGACGGAGAGCTCGAGCGGCAGCTCGCGGCCGGAGCGGTGCAGACCGGTGACCTCGATGTGGCGGTCCAGGACCGGGCCTTCGCCGGTCGCCAGGAAATGCGTGATTCCGCGCTCGTGACCCTCGCGGAATTCGGCCGGGATGATGAGGTCGCTGAGGCGGCGTCCCATGGCCTCGGCCCGGGTCCAGCCGAAGCTCCGCTCAGCCTTGTCGCTCCAGCCCGCGACATGGCCGTCGGACCGCATCACGATGACGGCGTCGAGCGCAGTCTTCATGACCGCGGACAGGCCGATTCCGGCGTCCTGGGAAAGCTCCTCCACCGGCGGCTTATCCGGCCATTGCCCCCGGCATGCCAGCTTAATCGTCCGGCCGCAGCCGATAGCCCACGCCCGGCTCATTGATGAGCAGCGACGGGCGCCCGGGCTCCAGCTCCAGCTTCTGGCGAAGGCTTCGCATCACCACCCGCAGATACTCGCTCCGATCCGCCTGCCCCGGGCCCCAGACCGAAGTCAGCAGGTGGCGGTGGGTGATCACCCGCCCCGGAGCCGCGGCGAGGGCGGCGAGGACTCCATATTCCTTAGGGGTCAGGTGGACCTCGGCTCCGTCACGTCGGACGGTCCGGTTCGCCAGGTCGATCTCGACTCCGCCGCTGCGCAGCTTCGAGCCCCCAAATCCGTCCGGAGCTCGCCGGCGGAGCGCGGCGCGGACCCGCGCGAGCAGCTCCTCGGTATCGAAGGGCTTGGTGACATAGTCGTCGGCGCCCAGATCGAGGGCGGTGACCTTCTCCTCGGTCCGCTCGCGCGCGGTTACGACGATAACCTTCGCCGGGCCCGCCCGCCTGATGAGCGGGATCAGCTCGAGCCCGTCACGATCGGGCAATCCGAGGTCGAGAAGCACGAGGTCGGGCTTGTCGATCGCCAGCGCGTTCAGAAGCTCACGCGAGTCCCGTGCTTCGACGCAGGAATAGCCCGACCGGGTCAGCGCGACCCGGAGCAGCCGCCGTATCTGGCTCTCGTCGTCGACGATCAGGATCCTGGCGTCCTGGATCATGCGGACGCCGCCTCGGGCAGCGGAACCAGCTTCGAGGCGGGAAAGCGGATGACGAAGTTCGCACCGGAGGGGCCGCTCCGGTTCGCCGCCAGGACCTGCAGCCCCATGGCCTCGGCGAAACCCTTGACGATGGCGAGGCCGAGCCCGGCGCCTCCCGTCCTGTCCGACCCCGCGAGGCGGGTGAACCGCTCGAAGATCCTCTCCTCCATCCCCTCCGGCACTCCGGAGCCCTCGTCGGCAACGACCAGATCGACTGCGCCGCCGGCCATGCCGGCCGCCACCGTGACCGTCGAGCCCGGAGGCGAGTGCCGGGCCGCGTTCTCGATGAGGTTGATGAGACAGTGGTGGAGCAGTTGCGGATCCGCCGTGACCAGCGGCAGATCGGGCGGCACGTCCGCCCGGAAATCGAGGCCCTCGAGGCTTCGGCGGACGTCCCCGGCGGCGCTCGCGATGGAGTCGGTGAGGTCCAGCGCCTCGAGGTTGAGCCGGATCGCGCCGGCCTCGACCCTTACCATGTCCAGCAGATTGGCGATCAGCCGGTCCAGCCGAAGCGCCTCGCCTTCCAGGGCCTCGACCAGGCCGTCGCCGCCGGCGCTGCGCCGTTTCAGCTCGGCGGCGGAGGCAAGGATCGCCGTCAGGGGAGTCCTCAGGTCATGGCCGACGGACGAGAGCAGCGCTCCCCTCAGTCGGTCCCGCTCGCGCAGCTGCTCGACGCCCTGCATCTCGGTCTCCAGTCTGGCCCGTTCCAGCGCCAGCGCGGCCTGGTCGAGCATGCTCTCGAGCAGCGGCATCCGATCCGGACGGACGGGCACGCCCCCGTCGTCGCGGGCGACGCCGAGCAGGGCGACGACCCGGTCCGCCGCCTGCAAGGGATAGAAGGTCCAGTCGGCCGCATTGTAATGGCCCGTGCCGCGCCCCGACGGACGGCCCAGTTGCAGCGCCTCCAACGCCGCCCCGCGGTCAATGGCGCCGACGGCGCCGCCGGCCCGGCTCGCCTCCAGCTCCAGTCCCGCGCCGGTCAGGAAGATGGCGTTGAGGCCGAAAAGCCGCCCGACCTCACAGCATGTGGCCTCACCCACTTCTTGTTCCCCGGCGCAGCGGAGAAGCCGGCGGGCGAAACCCACCAGCGTCTCGTTGAGCGCGGCGCTCTCCTGCGCGGCCGTGGCCATCCCCCGCATCCGGCTGGCGAGCTGGCTTGCCACCCCCGCCACCACCAGGAGGATCAGCACCGTGAAGATATTGTCCGGTTCGCTGATCCGGAGCGAATAAAGGGGTTGGGTGAAGAAGAAATTGTAGGCCAAGGCCGAGCAGACGCTTGCGACGAGGCCATGGCGAAGGCCGTACAGGATCGAGGCCGCTAGCACCGGCAGCAGATAGAGCAGGTCGGCAGGGCCGGGCCCCAGGCTCCGCGCGAGCAGAAGGGCGGAGCCAGTCGCCGCGGCCACCATGAGCAAGGTCACGGCATAGCCGACCGCTCCCCGACCCGTCGGGCGCGGCACCTCTCCTCGATCCCTCGTCAGCGGATCTCGAATGCCCTTGTCCTCCTTCATTCGCTCTGCCAGCCCCGTGCCGCCGCCGTCGAGGCCTGCCCGGGCGATTTTACGAAATCCTTATGCGGCCCGGGCCGCTTCACATGGAAGCTTTACGCG
>DASVSX010000082.1:0-5560 GCA_036387875.1 Allosphingosinicella sp.
GATCGCCGCTGCCCTGAGCGGCCGCAACCGGCGGACAAGCTCTCTCCAGCCACCCGGGTCATTGGCCACTTCGAACCTGCCGCCCAAAGGCAGCACCGCCACGTCGAGACGGACCTTCGATACATCGATGCCGACAAAGACCTCTTCCTGTGCCATCTTCCACTCCCTGCCTTGCGTGTGCGGGGTTAAAACCCCTCGCAACCGTACGGGTTGATGAAGATGCGCCCGGAGCACCATGCTCCCCAGCGGTCTGCAACTCCAAGGGGGTCGCGGGCTTCCGGGCGCCGCAGGCGGCCCCGCGGGGCCGCCTGCGACCCACCTTCTGCCACAAATCGAAAATACAAGGGGGACCAGGCGAAGCCTGGTGGAGGGGTAACTGGCTCGGCCGCAGGAGGATCGCGCGCGAACCGTTCATGTCCGCGCCTTCTACCCCTCCACCACCCTTCGGGTGGTCCCCCTCCCCATCTCGCGATGGGGAGGATTTCCAAAGGCTAGAACCGGAACCGGCCCGTCAGTCCGAAGGTGCGCGGTTCGGCGAGGAAGGCGGAGAATATCTGCCGCCCGCCCGGATATTGCGGATCGGCGAAGGCCGCGGTGCGGGCGCCTTCCTGGAAGGGCGAGTTGAACGCAACCTGGGTGTAGCCGACGTTGAAGAGGTTCATCGCCCAGGCCTCGATCGCCCAGCGCTCCTTGGGGCCGCGGATTCCGACGCGGGCGTTGAACACGGCGTAGCTGTCCTGCTCCTTCTGCGGGAACAGATCGGAGCCGGTGTTGAAGTCGTCGGTGAGGCGCCCGTCGATATAGAAGAGCCCCGTCATGCCCGAATTGCCGATGCGCGGGGTCCATGCCAGCGAGCTGGTGACGACGATCTCCGGTGCGTTGGAGAGGTTGTCGCCGGGCAGCTTGCGAAGCGCCGGGTCGAGCGGAGCGCCGGTGTCGTTGCCGACCAGCTGCGACCGGTAGCGCGTGTTGGCGTAGGTGAGGCCGAGGGTGACGTTGAGATCGCGGTGGACCCGAAGGGCGCTCTCCAGCTCGAGGCCTTCCGAGCGGACTCCGTAACCCACCTCGGCGGCCGGGCAGGCGCCCGTCGCGGCGGCGGGATTGGCGAACGGAACGGTCGCCGGCGGCGGGGTGTAGTTCGGAGCCCCGGGCAGGATGCTCTGGTCGCGGTCCGCCCCGGCAAGATCGACTCCGCAGCCGTTGATCGTTTGCACCAGGAAGACGGAGCCGTTGAACGTGTTGAGCTGGAAGTTCTTGAAACTCTGGCGGAACAGCACCGCGTTGAGAGTGATCGGGCCGCGCGAGAATTTGGCGCCGAGCTCGTAGGCGGTGTTGATCTCCGGATCGAACTGGAGATTGCCGACCAGCGCCTGGGCTCCGCCGAGGGCGGCGAAGGTGGTGGTCGGAACGCCGCCGACCGCCGTGATCGGCCCCTTCAGCGCCGAGCGGTCGAGGTTGAAGCCGCCCGCTTTGTAGCCGCGCGAATAGCTCGCATAGACCATGAGGTCGCGGCTCCACTTGTACGACAGGATGCCGGTGCCGGTGAACTCGTCCTCGTTGCGCTCGTCGCCGATCGAGACTCCGTTCAGCTCCGCAGTCGAATTGCCCTGGCAGGTGAGGCCGATCAGGCCGGCCGCCAGCGCCGCCAGGCCGGGATTGGCGAGGAACGGGGTGAGGGCCGTCTGCTGAGCGACGCAGGCCGTATTGTCGTTGCCGAAGGTGGCGTTCAGCTCCTTCTTCTCGTTCGTGTAGCGAAGGCCGACGGTAAGCGCGAGCTTGTCGGTCAGGTGGAAGATGTTGTGGGTGAAGATCGCGTAATTGCGGCTGTCCTGGCGATAGGTGTCGAGCGTGCTTCCCTTGTCGTTGACCGACTCCAGCCGGTCGAAGGCGGCGAGGATGCCCGGGCCGGCGGCTCCGAACGGTGACGGGATCCCCGGGGCGAGCGAATTGCTGATGACCGCGCGTCCGGTCGGGCTGATGCAGCCCGGCGTGGTCGGGCTGTAGAAGCCGGCCAGGCCGGTGCCCGAGAGCAGGCGGCAGGTGGCGAAGCGGCCATATTGGGTTCCGAAGCGCAGGTTGTCGGTGACCGTCAGGCTCTCGTCCGCGAAATAGCCGCCGACCAGCCAGTCGAGCTTGTCGCCGAACGCCTTGCCCTGGAGCCGAAGCTCCTGGGTAAAGGTCTTGAACTGGCGCTCCAGCCCGCCGTTGACCGGCGAGCGGTAGAGGATGTCGACCGGGCTGTAGTCGATGTCGCCCGGCTGACCGGAGACATAGTCGCGATAGGCGGTGATCGAGGTCAGGCTGATTCCGGGCGTCAGGTCGTAATTGACCTCGGCGGACAGGCCCCAATCCCTGGTGTCGCCCTCGTAGGTGCGGCCCGGAGAGACGTAGATGTTGCGGCTGAACGGATCGTTGAAGGCGACCAGCGGGGTGCCCAGATCGCGCAGGACGTTGATGATGTTGTTGCCCTGGTCGTTGGTCCGGGCGGGGGCTGCGCCGGGCTGGAGGAGCGGAGTTGCCGGCTCGTTGAGATTGCCGATCGCCGGGTTGAAGTCGCGGTCGAGATAGACTGCGCCGCAGCAGGATTCCTCGCGGCGCGTATAGTCGCCGATCAGGCGCACCGACAGGTCGGTATTGGGCTGGAACATCAGCTGGCCGCGGACGAAGAAGCGGTTGCGGTCGTTGACGCGCTCGTCGTTGTTGACGTCCTTGTAGAAGCCGTCGCGCCGGGCATAGACCCCGTCGATCCGGAAGCCGAGCGAGTCGCCGATCGGCCCGGTGATGCCGGCGTCGGCGCGGATAAAGTCGTAATTGCCGTAGGTCAGCGAGCCGAAGCCTTCGAACTCGTTCATGTTCGGCTTCTTGCTGATCACATGGATGAGGCCGGCCGAGGCGTTGCGGCCGAACAGGGTGCCCTGCGGTCCGCGCAGAACCTCGATCCGCTCGATCTCGCCGAGCTCGTTCAGGCCGACGCCGCTTCGCGAGCGATAGACTCCGTCGACGAAGACGGCGACCGAGCTTTCGAGGCCGGGATTGTCGCCGACCGTTCCGATGCCGCGGATCCGAGCGGAGCCGTTCGCCTCGCTCCCGGTGGAGGAGACGAGCAGCGACGGGGCAAGCTGGTTCAGCTGGCGGATGTCCGAGGCGCCGCTGTTCTGAAGCGACTGGGCCGAGACCGCGGAGACGGCGATCGGAACGTCCTGGAGAATCTGGACGCGGCCCTGGGCGGTGATGACGATGTCGCCCTCGCTGTTGGGCTCGGTCGCAAGCGTATCGGCGGGGGCGACGTCGGCGTCCGCATTGACCTCGCCGGCTTCCTCGAGCGGGCTGGGCTCGCCGGTCGGACTGGTCTGATCCTGAGCAAAAGCAGGCGTGGCGGTAAGCGCGCACAGGCCGGCCGAAACGAGCCAGAATGACTTCGACATATTCCCCTCTCCCTTTTGGGTTTGGGCCAGAGCTACTGAAAAGGGGAAGTGGCTGCCAGCCGGAATCCGCACTTTTCTGCGGGTTTTCGGCCCTTATGGCAATCGCGCAACAATACAGTTTCGAAACGAAACTCGCAATAATCGGCTGCCGTTACGGAATGCTGACGTTTCCGTAAGGGTAAAGCGAGGGACCCTGCGCGCGCTGTCCGTCATCCCGGCGCAAGCCGGGACCTCGGGGAGACCCACCGAGACGTCTTGTCTTGAGGTCCCGGCTTTCGCCGGGATGACGACGGGCGACCCGAATCCTACTTCGGAGCAAGCACCATGAGCATCTGGCGGCCTTCCATGCGCGGATGCTGCTCGACCTTCGCGGTCTCCGCGACGTCGGCCTGGACCCGCTGAAGGAGCCGCATCCCGAGCTCGCCATGGGCCAGCTCTCGGCCTCGGAAGCGGAGGGTGATCTTCACCTTGTCGCCTTCCCTGATGAAGTCGCCGACCTTCTTCATCTTGGTGTCGTAATCGTGGTCGTCGATGTTCGGACGCATCTTGATCTCCTTGATCTCCTGCGTCTTCTGCGACTTGCGGGCGAGATTGGCCTTTTTCTGGGCCTCGTACTTGAACTTGCCGACGTCGAGGAACTTGCACACCGGCGGATCGGCGTTGGGCGAGACCTCGACGAGGTCGAGGCCGACTTCCGCGGCCTGCTCGATCGCTTCGGCGGTCAGCAGCACCCCGATATTCTCGCCATTCTCATCGATCACGCGCACCTTGGGCACGGAGATGAATTCGTTGAAGCGGGGGCCGTTCAGGGGCGGCGCCTGCGGGCGCCGGATCATGGGCGGACGTATAACAATGTCTCCTGACGTTGAAGTTCAGAGTTCCACCTAGTGGTTCCGGAAGGCGAATGAAAGACGAGAGGGCGGAGCGCGAACGCTTTTGTGAGGCGTCTGTTGCGCCAGGGCACCCGTCATCCCGGCGAAAGCCGGGATCCATGAACACGGATGTGCGCAATTGAAAACCGGCGGTGTTCATGGACCCCGGCCTTCGCCGGGGTGACGGCTAACGCAAATCCGGCGGCAGCGCCTCTTTCGCCAGCCTCTCGACCACTTCGTCCAGCCCGAGCACTTCCTGCCGGGCACCCTCTCCGAGCGGCCGGAGCGCCACCGTCGCCTCATCCGCCTCGCGCTTGCCGACGACGAGGAGGTACGGGACCTTGGCGAGGCTGTGCTCGCGCACCTTGTAGTTGATCTTTTCGTTCCTCAGGTCGGTCTCGACCCTGAGGCCCGCGGCCGTCAGCTTCGCGGCGACCTCGCGTGCATAATCGTCGGCGTCCGAGACGATCGTCGCAACCACCGCCTGGACCGGCGCGAGCCATAGCGGGAAGCGGCCGGCATGATGCTCGATGAGGATCCCGATGAAGCGCTCGAACGAGCCCAGGATCGCGCGGTGGAGCATGACCGGACGATGGCGCTGGCCGTCCTCCGCGACGTAGCTGGCATCGAGCCTCTCGGGAAGGACCGTGTCGGTCTGGATCGTTCCGACCTGCCAGGTCCGGCCGATCGCGTCGGTGAGGTGGAATTCGAGCTTGGGCGCGTAGAAGGCGCCCTCGCCGGGAAGCTCCTCCCAGCCATATTCGGCGGTATCCCGGCCCGCCGCCTTGACCGCGTCCCGAAGCGACTGCTCCGACCAGTCCCACATCTCCTCGCTTCCGAAACGCTTGTCGGGCCGGAGCGCGAGCTTGATCGCATAATCGGGAAAGCCGAGATCCTTGTAGACCGTGTCGAGCAGCTCGATGAAGAGGCGGACCTCCTCCACGAGCTGGTCCTCGCGGCAGAAGATGTGGGCGTCGTCCTGGGTGAACTGGCGCACCCGCAGGATTCCGTGGAGCGCGCCGTGCGGCTCGTTCCTGTGGCAGACGCCCATCTCCGCGAGGCGGATCGGAAGGTCGCGATAGCTCTTGATCCCCTGGCGGAAGATGAGGACGTGGGCGGGGCAGTTCATCGGCTTCAGGGCCATCCACTCCGCATCGTCGGAGACGATCGGCCCCTCGTCCTCGGTGTTGGGCACCTCGTCCGGGATGACGAACATGTTCTCGCGATATTTGCCCCAATGGCCGGACTGCTCCCACTGGCGCG
>DASVSX010000083.1:0-42940 GCA_036387875.1 Allosphingosinicella sp.
GCCAAAGACAGACTCCTCGCCGCCGGCAAACCACCAAAAGTCGCCCTCGTCGCACTCATGCGAAAGATGATCGTAACCCTCAACGCCATCCTCAACACAAAACTACCTTGGGCCCATGCCTAAGACGGTTGCTCCCCATGCGCTTCGCGCCCGGGGAGGACCGGTTGCGGTCAGCCCTTTGTCCAGTCCACCACTTCCCAGCCTTCCGTCCTGGCCAGCCTGACCAGCCGTGAATGCGCGTTGGCGGCCACCGCTTCGTCGGCCCAGCGGTGGACGTGGTGGTCGGAGACGTGGTCGGAATAGAAGCGGATGTGGACGGCGTCGCGGTCGAGCCCCTCGCGCTGGAGCCAGGCGAGGATCATGTCCTTCTTGGCCGGGCCGTAGCAATTGGAGCCGTCGATCCGTGCGACGATCCGGCCCTTCGCGTCGATTCCGGTCTCCGTGGCGATGACGTCGTCGAAGCCGAGGCGGCGGGCGATCGCGGCCGCGTAGAGGCGGTAGGAGGCGGTGGCCATGACCAGCCGGCGGCCGGCCGCCCGGTCCTCGGCGATCGCCCGGCGGGCGCCGGGCATGATGTTGGTTGCGAGCTGTTTCTCGGCGAAGCTCTCGATCACCGGCTCGAGCCGCTCGGGCGCGACCCCGCGGCCGATCAGCAGGGTGTAATTGATCTCCTTGAGCCGGCCCCGGTCGAGCAGCTTCAGGACATAGGCGAGCATCGTCAGAAGCACGACGGGCATCAGGACCAGCCGCCACGGCGCCAGCTTGAGGGCCGAATGGACGAGGAACGGCGTGTAGGTCGCCCGCCGGGTGACCGTCCGGTCCATGTCGTAGATAGCGAGCCGGGCCTTCATTCCGCAGGCCCAAGCATCCGTATATGGCCTTTGTCCATAGTTGCCCGCATCTCGGAATTGAAGCATGACGCGGCAATGAGCTCGGTCGCGCGTTTCACTGACAGTGTCGAAGAGGGCCGCCGGGTGCTCCGATTCCAGGGCGACCTGACCCTGTCGAGGCTCGGAGTTCTTCCCAACCGGCTCGATCGCCTCAAGGGCAACGACTTCCTCATCGACCTTTCGGGCGTGGGCCGGATCGACACGATCGGCGCCTGGCTCGTCCATCGCACCGCTCGCGATCGCGGCGGCCAGATCGTCAACGCCGACCCTTCCGTCACCAGCCTGATCCGGCAGGTCGAGAAGGCCGACCAGCCGGTCAAGGTCCGCCCCGATCCGCCACCCCCGTTCCAGCGCGTGCTCGACCAGCTCGGCTCGGCCACAGTCGAGGCCGGGCGGACCTTCGTCGGACTGCTCGGCTTCTTCGGGTCGATGCTGCTGTCGATCGGCTACGTCTTCCGCCACCCGCGCCGCTTCCGGATCAACGCCGTCGTCCAGCGCTTCGAAGTGGTCGGGGTCCACGCTTTCGGGATCATCGGCCTGATGAGCTTCCTCGTCGGGATCGTCATCGCCCAGCAGGGCGCGGTCCAGCTCAGGCAGTTCGGCGCCGAGGTGTTCACCGTGAACCTGATCGGCCGAAGCTCGATCAAGGAGCTTGGGGTGCTGATGACGGCGATCATGGTCGCCGGCCGCTCGGGCTCCTCCTTCGCGGCCCAATTGGGCTCGATGAAGCTGGCCGAGGAAGTGGACGCGATGCGGACCATCGGAGTCTCGCCCATGGAGGCGCTCGTCCTCCCCCGGATCTTCGCCACGGTCCTGATGATGCCGCTGCTCGGCTTCTACGCCGCGATCGTCGCGATCGTCGGCGGAGCGGTCTTCTGCTGGATCTCGCTCGACATCCCGCCCGTCACCTTCGTCCAGCGTCTCCGCGAGGTGGTCCCGGCGACCGACCTGTGGCAGCTGCTCATCAAGGCGCCGGTCTTCGGGCTGATCATCTCGCTCGCCGGCTGCTTCCAGGGCATGCAGGTCAAGTCCGATGCCGAGGAAGTGGGGCTCAGGACGACGACCGCCGTCGTCCAGGCGATCTTCCTCGTCATCGTCCTCGACGCCTTCTTCGCGGTGTTCTTCACAGAGATCGGCTGGCTGTGAGCAGCGCCGGGGAAGACGTCGTCATCGAGGTCAAGGGCCTCAGGAACAGCTTCGGCGACGCCGTCATCCACGACGGCCTCGACCTCGAGGTGAGGCGCGGCGAGATCATTGGAGTGGTCGGCGGCTCCGGCACCGGCAAGTCGGTGATGATGCGATCGATCATCGGCCTTCAGGTGCCCGATGCGGGCGAGGTGCGGGTCTTCGGCGAGCCCATGCTCGACCGCGACGACGTCCAGCTCCAGGGAATCCGCAAGCGCTGGGGGATCCTCTTCCAGGGCGCCGCGCTGTTCTCCACCCTGACCGTCGCAGAGAACGTCCAGGTGCCGCTCCGGGAATTCTATCCGCGATTGTCGGAAAGGCTGCTCGACGAGATCGCCGCCTACAAGATCGTCATGGTCGGCCTTTCCCCGGACGCGGGGCCCAAATTTCCCGCCGAGCTGTCGGGCGGAATGAAGAAGCGCGCCGGAATCGCCCGGGCCCTCGCGCTCGATCCGGACCTGCTGTTCCTCGACGAGCCGACCGCAGGCCTCGACCCGATCGGCGCCGCCGCCTTCGACCAGCTGATCGTCGATCTTCGCGAGCGGCTCGGCCTTACCGTCTTCCTGATCACTCACGATCTCGACACGCTCTACACGATCTGCGACCGTGTCGCGGTTCTTGCCGACAAGAAGGTGATCGCGGTCGGCACCATTCCGGAATTATTGGCTTTGGACCACGAATGGATACAGGAGTATTTCAGAGGTCCGCGCGGCCGGGCGGCCGAGGAGGCCATGGAAGAAGCCGAGGCACGGACGGCCGAAACGAACGCCGAAACGAACGGGGGCACTGAGAGATAATGGAAACCCGGTCGAACCATATCCTGGTAGGCGCCGTCGTCCTCGGGATGATCGCGGCCCTGGTGCTGTTCGTCGTCTGGCTCAGCCAGGCCGGCGGCGACCAGGACAAGAAATACGACATCCTGTTCAGCCAGGCGGTGGAGGGGCTCGCCAAGGGCAGCGCCGTCACCTTCTCGGGAGTGCCCGTCGGCCAGGTCGAATCGATCAACCTGATGCCGGAGACGCCGCAATTCGTCCGAATCCGGATTTCGGTCGACGACAAGACGCCCGTCATCGTCGGGACCACCGCGACGATGAAGGCGACCTTCACCGGAATCGCCTCGATCCAGCTCGACCCGCCCGAACGCGACCCGCGCCGCCGCCGGGTCGACCGGCCGATCGTCTGTCCCGAGGCGAATCCGGAGGCGCAATGCCCGTTCGGAGTGCCGCTGATCCCGACCAAGCCGGGCGCGCTCGGCCAGCTTCTCAACAGCGCGCCGGAGCTGCTCGAACGGGTCTCGGCGCTGACCGCGCGGCTCACCGAGCTGCTCGGCGACCGCAACCAGAATTCGATCGCCGCGATCCTCGAGAACGTCCAGACGATCAGCCGCAACCTCGCCGAGCGCTCGGACGAGATCGCCGCGACTCTCGCCGAGGCGCGGGTCGCGATCCGCCAGACCGGAGTCGCCGCCCAGGAGATGGGCCAGCTCGCCGACACGGCGGATCGCACCCTGGCGCGCGACGTCCGTCCGATGATCGGAGACCTCAGGCAGACCATCCGGGCGGCCGAGAGCAGCATGGGCGCTCTCGAGGCGACGCTCGGCGACGCCCGCCCCGGACTCCAGGCCTTCTCCAAGCAGACCATCCCCGAGGTCGGCCAGCTCGTCCGCGACCTCAGGGAAATGTCCGATTCGCTGAACGCCGTCGCCCAGCGCCTCAACACCCAGGGCGCGGGCGGGATCATCGGCGGCTCCAAGCTGCCCGACTACAAGCCGAGGAAACAATGAGACAGAAGCGCACCTTCCTCGCCCCGGCCGCCGCTCTCGCCGCGGCCCTCGCCGTCTCCGGCTGCCTGAGCTTCGGCCCCAAGGTTCCGACGGTCCTGATGCGGCTGACCTCGGACGCCCAGATCGCGACGTCGAGCCGAACCGCACCCGCGGGCGAGGCGATCACCGTCGTCCCGCCGACCGCTCCGGCCGAGCTCAACACGCCGCGAGTCCCCGTCCGTACCGGCGCCACCCAGGTCGCCTACGTCAAGGACGCGCAATGGGTGGAGGTCCCGACCATCCTCTTCGCCCGTCTCGTGTCGGAGACGATCGCGGCGAGAACCGGCCGGGTCGTCCTCGACCCCAGGCAATTCACCTTCGATCCGGGCCAGCGCCTCACGGGCACGCTCCAGACCTTCGGCCTCGACGCCGACCGGATGCAGGCGGTGCTTGTCTACGACGCCGCCGTCTCGCGCGGGAAGGATTCGGTGGAGACTCGGCGCTTCGAAGCGCGAGTGCCGGTCGCCGCCCTCGACGCCGCGAGCGCTCCCGCGGCGCTCAATCAGGCGGCCAACCAGGTGGCGGCGGAAGTGGCGGCCTGGGTGGGATGACGAGGGTTGGCCGCTTTCTGTCCTACCCGATCGCCTTCCGCTTCAGCCGCGCCCTCAAATCCTCCATCCCGATCTCCTCGACCACCGCCGCCTTGTCGTCGGCTCGAAGGATGGCGGAGACGTGGCCCAGGATCTGGCCGACCAGGTCCAAGCTCTGCAGCGACCTGCCGTGGCGCTGGATGAGGAGGAGGTCCGCGATCAGCTCGTCGCCCAGGCCCTCGAGGAGGCGCTGGACGTAGCCGAGCTCGTCCGCAAGCCGCTTGTCGAGGTCGGGCGAGACGGTCGGGGGCGCGTCCGGCTCGGTGGAGCGCAGCGCCCGAAGCGAATGCGGGTCGGCGCGGGCCTCCGCCTGGATGGCGTCGACCCGCCTCTGGTCGCGAAGGCCGGTGCAGTCGATCGCCCTCGGCTTGCCGCCGGTCCATTCGTTGACCGGGGTCGGCCCGGCGAACCGGACTCCCCGGCGGCCTCCGGCGACCCAGGCGACGGTGGCGGCGACCTGGAGATCGCCCCGCATCAGGACGAAGGGCATCCCGGCCTCCGGCAGGCCGGCGCCTTCAACCATTGCGCCGGTCTCGGAAAGATTGCGGATCCGCACCGGGAGGCTTCGGCCACCGACCTCGGCGGTCGCGGCGAGCAGCAGGTTGGTGCGCGGAGCGACCCGGTCCTCCGCGCCGCCTTCCGGTTCTATTTCGCCCTTCTCGCCCACGTCGGTTCCGCCTCCGGTGACCCGCGTCCCACCGCGATCGGGTAAAGGCTTAGGCGGAAATGGTTAATCCAGGCTTAGGGACCTGATCGTCATCCCGGCTTTCGCCGGGATGACGGGCCCCTTCCGCCCTTCCGCCGCTCACCCCAGCGACTTGCTCGCCTGCTCGAACACGTCCTTGCTCAGTCCCGGGGTGGCTACGATCCGCTCGAGCTCGGCCTTCATCAAATCCTGGCGGGCGGAGTCGAAGCGGCGCCAGCGGCCGAGCGGGGGCACCAGCCGGGCCGCGGTCTGCGGGTTCAATCGGTCCACCGCCAGGATCATGTCCGCGAGGAAGCGGTAGCCGCGGCCCGAACCGTCGTGGAAGGCCCGCTGGTTGGCGGCGAAAGCCCCGACCAGGGACCGCATCCGGTTCGGGTTGGAGAGGGTGAAGTCCGGATGCGCGGCCAGGGCCTCGACCGCGGCGAGCGTGTCGTCGCGAGTGGAGAGCGCCTGCACGGTGAACCATTTGTCGAGCACCAGCGGATCGGAGCGGTAGCGCTCGTAGAAAGCGTCGAGCGCTCCGTGGCGCTCGGGGGAGTCCGAGCTTGCCAGGGCTCCGAGCGCGCCCTGTCGGTCGGTCATGTTGTCGGCTTCGTCATATTGCCGCCGGGCCAGCGTGGGAGCATCCCCGCCCCCCGCCGCCATCAGAAAGTTGAGCGCCACCGTCTTAAGCCGCCGGGCGCCCTTGGCCGCCGGCGAATATTCATAGCGATTGGCCGCGGTCGAGGCATAGGCGGCCCGCCACTGCGGCTCCAGCGCCCGGCCGAGCTCCCCGCGCAGGGAGTCGCGGGCGGCGCGGATCGCCTCCGGGTCGACCACCGCCATCTGGTCCCCGATGAAGGATTCGCTCGGCGGCAGAACCGCGTCGGCGATGAAGGCGGGGTCGAGAGTCTCGTCCTCGAGGGTCCGGCGCACCGCGTCGACCACCGCCCCGTGTTCGGCCCGGCCGGTACCGATCGCGGTCAGCAAGGTGTCGAGCATCAGCTGCTGCATCGACTCGTAACGGGCGAACGGATCGTCGTCATTCGCCGACAGGAAGGCGAGGTCCGCGGCCGGCCGATCGGTCTCGACGATCACGGGGGCCGAAAAGCCGCGGTTTATCGACAGCACGGCGGCCCGCCCGCCGGTGACGAACTCGGCCTCGTCCTGCGCCTTGTCGAGAACCACCAGCCGCTCGGCCAGCTTCTCCCCGCCGTCGCGGGCGAACAGGGCGATTCGAAGCGGGATCGGCATCGGCTTCTTGACCGGCTGGCCCGGAGTCGGCGGCACCTCCTGCTCGAGCCCGAGGCGAGCGGTCCCGCCTTCCTGGCTGAGCCTGGCCCGGACCCGGGGAGTCCCCGCCTGCTCGTACCACAAGCGGAATTGCGACAGGTCCTCGCCGCTCGCTTCCTCCATCGCCCGGACGAAGTCCTCGCAGGTCACCGCCTGCCCGTCGTTCCGGTCGAAATAGAGGTCGCTCCCGGCCCGAAACCGCTCCGGCCCGAGGACGGTGTGAAGCATCCGGATCAGCTCGGCGCCCTTGTTGTAGACCGTCGCCGTGTAGAAATTGGCGATCTCCATATAGGAATTGGGCCGAACCGGATGGGCGAGGGGGCCGCCGTCCTCGGGGAATTGCGCGGCGCGGAGAATTCTGACGTCCTCGATCCGCTTGGCCGCGGCCGAACCCATGTCGGCCGAGAACATCTGGTCCCTGAAGACGGTGAAGCCCTCCTTCAGCGAAAGCTGGAACCAGTCCCGGCAGGTCACCCGGTTGCCCGACCAATTGTGGAAATATTCGTGGGCGACGACTCCCGCGACCGCGTCGAAATCGCCGTCGGTCGCGGTCTCCGGGTCGGCCAGGATGTAGCGTGAATTGAAGATGTTGAGGCCCTTGTTCTCCATCGCCCCGAAATTGAAATCCGAGACTGCGACGATGTTGAACTCGGCGAGGTCATATTCGCGGCCATAGACCTCCTCGTCCCATTTCATCGACGCCTTGAGCGAGGCCATGGCGTGCTCGGTCTTGGGAAGGTCCGCCTCGCGGACCCAGATCCCGAGCTCGACCCTGCGCCCCGTAAACGTGGTGAAGCTGTCGCGATTGGCGGTCAGGTCTCCGGCGACCAGGGCGAACAGATAGCAGGGCTTCGGGAAGGGATCGTCCCACTCGGCCCAGTGCCGCCCGCCCTCGAGGTCGCCGGCGCCCACCCGGTTGCCGTTGGACAGGAGCACCGGATAGGCGCTTTTGTCCGCGATCATCCGCACCCGGTAGCGGGACAGCACATCGGGCCGGTCGGGGAAGGGCGTGATCCGGCGGAACCCTTCCGCCTCGCACTGGGTGCACAATATCCCGCCCGATTCGTAGAGCCCCATGAGCTGGGTGTTGGAGCGCGGCTCGACTTCGACGACGGTCTCGACGACCGCATCCTCGTGGGCAAGGGCGACGGTCAGCACTTCGCCTTCCAGGCTGTGCTCGGCCGGGGCGCCGTCGACGGTGACTTCCAGCAGCTTCAATCCCTGGGCGTCGAGCAAAAGCGGCCGACCGTGCGCGCCGTTGCGCGAGACGCTCAGTCGAGCCCGGACCCTGGCCCGCTCGGCGCCGAGGTCGAAGTCCAGCTCGATCGAGGGCACGAGCCAGTCGGGCGGCCGGTAATCCTCCCGTCGGATTGCGGAAGGCGGGGCGGCGGGAGCGTTCTGGGCGTCGAGCATGGCGCGGACTTAGGCGCGGGGAGAGGGTGGTGCAATGACCGCAAGTCCTCCCGGCCTTTGCCGGGGAGGGGGACCATTGGAAGCCTGGTGGAGGGGGTCGTTGCTGGGTCCGAGAAGACCCCTCCCCCATGCTTCGCATGATCCCCCTCCCCCGGAGATCCGGGGGAGGATTTAGGTGGCGGCCGCCCTCGACCTCAGGGCGATGACCAGGCCCGCAAAGGCCGTCACCCCTCCGGCGACGGCAAGCGTCGACCAGCGATAACCTTCGAAGGCCGTCGAAAACACCATCGCGAGGATCGGGACGAGGACGCTCGAATAGGCCGCCTTGCCCGGGCCGACCTGACGCATCACCGCGAAGTAGAGCGGGAAAGCCAGAGCCGAGGCGAACAGGCCGAGATAGACGAGTCCGAGCCAGTAAGCGGGCCTCGTCTCGATGACCGGCGGTCCGGCCGACGACCAGGCGAGCAGGGCGTTGGCCAGGATCCCATAGACCATGCCCCAGGCGATCAGGCTGGCGAGCGGCATGATCTTCACCCCCCGGCCGGCCTGCAGGATGTTCGCGGCCGAGGCGGAGAGCACTCCGAGAAGGGTGAGGCCGATTCCGAGCAGGACCTCGGCTGACGAAGTGGGACTGGCGCGCATCTCCTGGACGAACAGCAGGGCCACCCCGGCGCAGGCGATCGCCGAGCCGGCGACGAACGTCCAGGTCACACGCTGCTTGAGGACCAGCCAGGCGAGCGCGCTGTTCGGGACCATCAGCAGGGCGAAGACGGTCGCGACCAGGCCGCTGGTGACGTGATGCTCGGCCGCATAGACGAAGTTGAAGTTCAGGCAGAATTGGGGGACCCCGAACAAAGCGGCGAGGAGGTGGCCCCGCCGGCCGATGCGCAGGGTCGCGCCGCTCGCCGCGGCCCAGGCGAACATTGCGGCGGCGGCGACGACGAAGCGATAGGTGACCGACCAGGCCGCCGGGACCGTCCCGAGCTGGTCCTTGATGACGATCCAGGTCGAGCTCCAGATCAAGGTGACGAGGAGGAAGGGGATGAGGATCCGCGGCTGGAGCATGCTGGGGGCGGAGGGAGTCGGAGTGGAGCTGGACTCCTCCGCCCCTCCCGTCACCCCGGCGAAAGCCGGGGCCTCGGCGGGTGAAGGGCTCGGCGCCTCGCCCGCGCCCGTCGCCCCAGCGAAGGCTGGGGCCCCGGCGGGTGAAGATCTCGGCGCCTGATTCTCACTGGGGTCCCAGCCTTCGCTGGGACGACGAGGGTCGCTCACAGGGCCCGGATCGCCGCTGCCAGCGCCTCTACGTGGTCCGGGTCCGAATCCCAGGCCGTCACCAGCCGGGCCTCGCCCGGGCCCCAATCGTAGAAGTCGAAGCCCTGGTCGCGGAGCTTCTGCGCTTCGTCGGGACTTACCTTGAGGAAGATTTCGTTCGCTTCCACCGGAAGCACCAGCCGCTCCGCGCCGCCCGCCCGGGCCAGTCGCGCGGCGGCTTCGTTGGCGGCTCTCGCATTGCGAAGCCACACGCCGTCCTCGATCATGGCGAGGAGCTGAGCGGCCAGATATCGGCCCTTGGACAGCAGGTGGCCGGCCCGCTTGCGGCGGTACAGGGTCGCCTGGCGATGGCGGTCGCCGAAGAAGATCAGCGCCTCCGCCGAAATCCCGCCATTCTTGACGAATCCGAAGCTCAGTGCGTCTACCCCGGCCCGCCAGGTCAGGTCCGCCGGCGAGGCGCCGGCGCTGACGACCGCGTTGGCGAAGCGGGCGCCGTCGACGTGGAAACCGAGGCCCCGCGCCCGAGCGAGTTCGCCCAGAGCGGCGGTCTCCGCGGCGCTATAGACCAGGCCATATTCGGTCGCGTTGGTGATTGAGAGCGCCGCGGGCTGGGTCTGGTGGACGTCGTTTCGGACGGTCTCGAGCAGGGCGGTTACGGCCGCTGGAGTCAGCTTGGCGCCTTCCCCTTCGCCGAGCAGCAGCTTCGCCCCGTGAGTGTAGAATTCGGGTGCCCCGCACTCGTCGTTCTGGATATGCGCGTCGCGGTGGCAGACGATGCTTCCGTAGGGCGGGCAGAGCGCCGCGAGCGCAAGCGCGTTCGCGGCGGTGCCGGTCGCGACCCAGAGCGAAGTCACCCGAGTCTCGAACAGCTCCGAAAACGCGTCGTCGAGCCGGGCGCTCCACGAATCGCCGTCATAGGCGGTGTCGAGAGCGTTGGCGGCGGCGATCGCGGCCAGCGCCTCGGGACAGGCCGCGGCCGCATTGTCGGAGAAAAAGCGCATGGCCGCGCCATAGGGTCCCCGCTCGGTACTGACAACGGTGGCAGTCGAAAATGCCGCCCGCGTTTACTACAATTTAGGTGCCTTGGGCCTATCCCCCCTGTCGTAGGGACACTGAGGAATTGAGGGCATGGGCGTAGAGCATTTCGTTGACGGACCGGTGGCGGGCAAGCGCCAGGCCAAGCGGGCGCGCGTCCTGCTCGCCGCGAAGCTGCAATTGGCGAACGGCGGCGAGATCGACGCCCGGCTGCGCGATCTTTCGCGCAAGGGCGCCCTGGTCGAGTGCCAGTCGGTGCCGCCGGTCGGCACCGAGCTCATGTTCACCCGGGGCTCGACCAGCATCCCCGCCCGGGTCGCCTGGAGCGGCTCGGACCGGGTCGGTCTCGAATTCGCCTTCATGATCGACGAGCATGAAGTGCTCGTGCAGCTGAAGCGCAACTCGGGCGACCAGAACCAGCCTCGCTTCCGCCGTCCGCGGCTGTTCGGCGAGTCGATGAGCCATCAGGAAAAGCAGCTGGCGCGCCTCTGGGGCGCTTCGGTAGGCATCGCCATCCCCGGGGAGTGAGGCCTCGAGATGAACTTCACCGCCGAGCTTTCGACCGTCCCGGACGATGACGGCCGCCGTGCCGCCCGGGCCGAAGTCGTGCTCGGCGCGGGCCTGAGGCAGCGCGGCGCCCACGCGGTCACCGTCCAGGTCCTCGACCTCTCGGTCACCGGCTTCAGGGCCGCCACCCATCTCGAGCTGATGGATGGAACCGACATCTGGCTGAAGCTGCCGGGCCTCGAATCGCTTCACTCCCGGGTGATCTGGATGAAGGGCCACCTGCTCGGCTGCGAGTTCATCCGCCCGCTCCATCCGGCCGTGCTCGACATGATCGTGAGAAACGCCCCGCGCTGAGAGCGACCTCCCTCCCGTCATCCCGGCGAAAGCCGGGACCTGGTGGAGACCGCGAGACTTCTCGTCCTGAAATTCCGGCTTTCGCCGGGATGACGGGGGAAGGGAGGTCCCGGCTTTCGCCGGGATGACGGACGAGTGGTGCTGCCGGTGAGGATTGAACTCACGACCTCAGCCTTACCAAGGATGCGCTCTACCACTGAGCTACGGCAGCATACTCGCCAGTGGGGTTGCCCATCAAAGTCGTACTTTGAAGGGGACCCTCGGGAGAGGCGGCGCTATGGCCGGGGGGGCGGTGGAATGTCAAGGTAAGTCATGGCGAAGCGCGACGAGGAACGGGCGAAACGGCTGGCCGAGGCGCTTCGCGAGAATTTGAGGCGCAGGAAGGCCCAGGCTCGGGGGGAGGAGGATATCCGTATTCCCGGCGAAAGCCGGGACCTCGGGCCGGAAAGTCACGGCGGGTCTCACCGAGGTCCCGGCTTTCGCCAGGATGACGGCTAGAGCGGCGCGCATCCCGCTTCCAGCCACGCCCTGGCCTCGCCGTCCAGCTGCGGCCCGACGATCTCCAGCACCTTCGAGTGATAGGCGTTCAGCCAATCCCGCTCCTCCGGGGACAGCATTCCAACCTCCACCAGCGTCCGGTCGATCGGAGCGAAGGTGAGGGTCTCGAAGCCGAGCATCTTCTTCTCGGCGCCCTCGATCTCGAGCGGCTCGACCAGCACCAGATTCTCGACCCGGATGCCGTACTCGCCCGCCTTGTAATAGCCGGGCTCGTTGGAGAGGAACATTCCGGCCCTGAGCGGCTCGTCGCCGCCCGACTGGCCGGACCCCGCGGGCGAGATGCGCTGCGGCCCCTCGTGGACGGCGAGATAGGCGCCGACTCCGTGGCCCGTGCCGTGGGCGTAATCGAGCCCCGCCTCCCAGAGGAACTGGCGGGCGAAGCTGTCGAGCTGGCTTCCCCGGGTGCCCTCGGGAAAGACGGCCCTGGCGACCGCGATATGGCCCTTGAGCACCCGGGTGAAGCGGTCGCGCATCTCGGCCGTGGGCTCGCCGATCGCGACGGTTCGGGTGACGTCGGTGGTCCCGTCGGGATATTGGCCGCCGGAATCGACCAGGTAGATCGAGTTCATCTCGAGCTTGCGGTTGGTCTCCCCGCTCACCCGGTAATGGACGATCGCGCCGTTCGGGCCGGCGCCGGAGATGGTGTCGAAGCTGGTGTCGCGAAGGTCGCCGCAGGCCTGGCGGAATCGCTGGAGCTTCTCGACCGCGATCAGCTCGTCGACATTCCCCTTCGGAGCCTCGATCGAAAGCCAGTGGAGGAACCGGCTCAAGGCGGCGCCGTCCCGGGCCTGGGCGGCGCGGTGGCCCTCGATCTCCGCCCGGTTCTTGATCGCCTTAGGGAGGACAGCCGGGTCGCGCTTCTGGACGATGGTGGCGCCCGCTTTCTCGAGGGCTTCGAAGATGGCGTGTACCGCCCGCTCAGGATCGGCGATCACAGTCTTCCCGGCGAGAGAACGAAGATGCGGCTCGAAGGCGCGGCGTTCGTGGATCCTCACCCCGTTGCCGAGATGCTGGCGGACGTCCTCGCCGATCTTCTCCGAAGCGACGAACAGATCGGCCGTGCCGTCGTCGTTCACCAGCGCGAAGGAGAGCGCGACCGGGGTATGCTCGACGTCCTCGCCGCGCACGTTGAAGGTCCAGGCGATCGAATCGAGCGCCGAGAGCACCGCGACGTCCGCTTTCTGCTCGTGAAGCCAGTCAGCCATTTCCTGGCGCTTGGCGGCGGAGGACTTGCCGGTGAAATCGTCGGGATGAACCACCAGCCGGGCCTTTGACGGCTCGGGCTTGTCGGCCCAGACGGCGTCGATCGGGTTGCGCTGGACGGGGACCAGCTCGGCGCCCTTGGCGGCCAGAGCCTCCTTGGCCCGGGCCACCCAGTCCCGGGTGTGGAGCCAGGGATCGTAGCCGATCCGGCCGCCGTCGGGGGCGTGGGCCTTGAGCCAGTCCGCGACGCTGGTCTCCGGCACCGACTGGTAGCTCCAGTGCCTGCCGTCGACCTGGTCGCGGACCTGGAGCGTGTAGCGCCCGTCGGTGAAGATCGCCGCTTCCTCGGGAAGCACCGCCGCCGCTCCCGCCGACCCCTGGAAGCCGGTCAGCCAGGCGAGGCGCTGGGCGTAGCTTCCGACATATTCCGACATGTGCTCGTCGGTCAGGGGCACGACGAAACCGTCGAGGCGATCCGCCCGGAGCTGCTCGCGCAGGGCGGCGAGGCGGGCTTCGTAGGTCGACATAAATCTTCTCCCGGGTCGGGTCACCCGTTCGGGCTGAGCCTGTCGAAGCCCTTCTCTTTACCTGAGCTCCGGAGAAGGGCAGGGCTTCGACAAGCTCAGCCCGAACGCAGAGGATGCAGGCCCGCCTTAGCCATTCTCTTGCGCTCTGCAACTACGCGCCACAACTCAGAAAGCCTCATGACCGCCAAGCTCCCACCCCCGCCCCGCGCCGATCCGCGCCCCTACAGCTTCGAACGCCACGGCCAGGTGATCGAGGATCCCTGGCACTGGCTCAGGGATCCGGGCTATCCGGTCGTCGAGGACGAGGCGGTGCTCGCCTATCTCAAGGCCGAGAACGCCTATTTCGAGGCGGCGATGGCCCCGCATTCGGCTCTGGTCGACACCCTGTTCGAGGAGATGAAGGGCCGGACCAAGGAGGACGAATCCTCGGTCCCGCTGCGCGACGGCGACTGGGAATATTGGTGGGCCTTCAAGCCCGGCGCCCAATACCGCACCTGGTACCGGCGCCCGGAGGCAGGAGGTCCCGAGCAGATCGTCTTCGACGAGTCGGCCGAAGCGGAGGGGAAGGAATATTTCCGGCGAGGCTCGCTTCGGGTCAGCCCGGACGGGCGCTACGCCGCAACCCATGTCGACGACGACGGCTCGGAGCGTTTCAAGCTTCGGATCCGCGATCTGGAGTCCGGCGAGGATATCGAGACGGTCACCGAAGTCGCCATCGGCGATCCGGTCTGGACGAGCGACAGCCGGGGAATCGTCTTCACCGAGGTGAACGAGAATTGGCGCAGCTATCGCGCGCGCCACCACCGCCTCGGAAGCCCGGTGTCGGAGGACGTCACGCTCTACGAGGAGACCGAGGCGCTCGGCTTCAGCGTCGCAGTCTCCCGGTCGCAGGACCGGAGCCTGATCTTCATCTCCACCGGGGACAATTCCACGAGCGAGGTCCGCTTCGTTCCGGCCGACGATCCGACGGCGCCGCCGACCTTGATCTCGGGGCGGCGGGAGAAGATTCAATATGCCGCCGATGCCGCTCACGGCCGGCTCTGGATCCTGACCAACGACGCCCACGTCAACTTCCGCCTCGCCGAGGCCGACCCCGCCCGGCCCGGCGAATGGAAGACCGTGATTCCCGGCTCCGACCGGGTCTATCTCCGGGGCTTCTCCGCCTATCGCGACCATCTCGCCATCTCGGAGCGGGTGGACGGCCTCGATCAGCTCCGGCTTCGGGGCTATGACGGCGGCGAGGATCGCGTTCCGTTCGAAGAGGCGGCCTATTCGGCCGGCTACATGGACAGCCCGGAATTCGCACCCGAGGCCTATCGGCTGCATTATTCCTCGATGGTCACTCCGACGACGATCTTCGACTATCATCCGGCGCAGCGCCGGTTGGAAGTGCTCAAGGTCGAGGAGATCCCGTCCGGCTACGACCGATCGCATTACGAGAGCGAGCGACTGATGCTTCCCGCCCGGGACGGCAAGAAGGTGCCGGTCTCGATCGTCTATCGCAAGGGGTTCAGGAAGGACGGCGAGGGCAAGCTCTACCTCTACGCCTACGGCGCCTACGGCTACGCCATACCGCCGAGCTTCTCGACCAGCGCGATCAGCCTCCTCGACCGCGGCTACGCCTATGCCATCGCCCATATCCGGGGCGGGGACGACCTCGGCTACGACTGGTTCCTGCAAGGCAAGCTCGAGAACCGGGTCAACACCTTCAACGACTTCGTCGACGTCGCCAAAGGCCTTGTCGCCGAGGGTTTCAGCCGTCCCGGCAGGATCGCCATATCGGGCGGCTCGGCGGGCGGCGAGCTGATGGGCGTGGTGGTCAACACCGATCCGGACCTGTGGGGCGCGGTGGTGGCCGACGTCCCCTTCGTCGACGTCCTCAACACCATGCTCGACGAAAGCCTGCCGCTGACGCCCGGCGAGTGGACCGAATGGGGCAATCCGATTCTGGACGAGGCGGCGTTCGAGCTGATCCGAAGCTACAGCCCCTACGATCAGGTGAAGCCCCAGGCCTATCCGCCGATGCTGATCACCGGCGGCCTCAACGACCCGCGAGTGACTTACTGGGAACCGGCCAAATGGGCGGCGAAGCTTCGCGCCGCCAGGACCGACGACAATCTCCAGCTCCTCAAGATCAACATGGGGGCGGGCCATGGCGGCAAATCGGGGCGGTGGGAACGGTTGCGGGAGAATGCCGAAGCCTATGCCTTCGTCCTGACCCAGATCGGCTAGGCGCCGCCCATCCGGGAGCCGGCGAGCGCCCGATTCAGTCGAACAGGTCCCCGGCGGCGAGCGCAGGCGCGGCGGAATCCTTGGGCGACAGGAGCGGGGGCGACTCGACCGGCCATTCGATCCCAATGTCGGGATCGTTCCAGACAAGGGACCCTTCCGATTCCGGGGCGTAATAAGCCGACGCCTTGTACAGGACCTCCGCCCGATCGCTCAGGGTCAGGAAGCCATGGGCGAAGCCTTCCGGGATCCAGAGTTGCTTGCCGTTCTCCGCCGAAAGGCGAACGCCCACCCATCGGCGGAAGGTCGGGGACCGGCGGCGGATGTCCACGGCCACGTCGAATATCTCGCCGACCGCCGCCCGAACGAGCTTTCCCTGGGCTCGAGGGGGAAGCTGGTAGTGGAGCCCCCTGAGAACGCCCTTCATCGAGAGGCTGTGATTGTCCTGGACGAACTCGATGTCCGAGCCGACGGCCTCCGCGAAGGCCCGCTTGTTGTAGCTCTCGGCGAAGAAGCCGCGCTCGTCTTGGAAGCGCCGCGGAGTCAGCACCAGCACTTCGGCAAGATCGGTCTGCTCGATCAGCACGTGGCCGGCCCTCCCTGAGTGTCGCTTGAATCTCGAATCGTCACACGGCCTCGATATGCCGCAGCGGCGCGGAGGTCTCGTCCTCACTCGGTTCGGCCGAGCTTCGCCGCGCTATCGGCGGCACCATCAGAGCGCAGCCGAAGGCGAAGACTGCCACGATCGCAGCCGTTCGGATCGGATAGTCGACGATCGAATGGGCGAGGACGATCCCGACCATCACCGAGCCGGCCCGGGCGAGCGCGGCGCCCTCGAAGTCCCGGGTCCAGGCTGAATAGGCCCGACGCCCCCACCAGTACAGGAAGGCGAGGATGAGCAGCAGCCCCG
Source organism: Allosphingosinicella sp. (assembly GCA_036387875.1). Classification (GTDB taxonomy): domain Bacteria; phylum Pseudomonadota; class Alphaproteobacteria; order Sphingomonadales; family Sphingomonadaceae; genus Allosphingosinicella. The sequence continues at coordinate 16,474 of DASVSX010000083.1, forward strand.
CCAACCCGAGTTCCAGCACCGCCTCCACATAATCGTTGTGGGCATGATTGGCGAATGTTCCGGTCACCCGGCTCGGATCTTCATAGCGTCGATAGACGGTCGAAAAAGTGCCGAGACCCGTTCCGATCGGAAAGCTGGCCTTGATGATCTCCACGGTCGTCGACGTCAGGACCCGCCGGCTGGAAGGATGGGAAGCGTTCACCTCTCCCTGGAGATTTTCCTTGCCCAGCGGTCCCTGGAGCCCGGCAAAGGCGAATATCAGGGCCAAAGCACCGAGTGCGCCCCACCAGCCCACCCCGACCCGGCCCGCGACGGTGCGGCGATAGATAAGGAAGCTGGCGACCGCGGCCGGGAGGGCGAGGCCGTAGCCGGCGCTCGATCCACTGATGGCGATTCCGGCTATGATGAAGATCGCCATGGCGACGCTGATGATGGCGCCCCCGCTGCGCTTGGAGCGCGAACGGCGAGTGGCCATCCGTCCGGCTATGACCGCAATCAGCGGAAGGGCGCAGAGCAGCAGGGTCGCCTCGTGATTGGCGTTCGCGAAGAAGCCGACAGGCGACGTAGGGTTGGTGATGGCGTAGAAGCGCAGCGGCGAGCCCGGCCCGCCCATGAGCTGGAAGGCACCGAGCACCACCGAGATCCCGGTCAGGGCCAGAAGCACCGTTGGAAGACGCCGCCGTTCCTCGTTGGGCAGCCGAAGCACGAGAAGGAACATGGCTGCGGCGGGGAGGAGGTGAAGAAGCGAGTTCACGGTCAATGGCGGCGCCAGGGAGCCGGAAAGGGCAGGCGGCGCCATTCCGATCAGTCCGAAGGCGGCGAGGATCTCGGCCCGAAGCGGGAGGCCCGACCCCAGACCGAGCGGAACCAGGCTGACGAGGCCGACCAGAAGCAGGGCCGAGCCGATCCAGAGCGGCCCTCTCGCCCCTTCCGGCAGGACGAAGTCCCGCTGCCACAACAGAGCCACGATCAGGCCGAGGCCCAGGAGTTGAAGAAAGCCGTTCGCCGCAGCGCCCGCGGCGCTCGCTCCGCCTAGGAGAAGGCAGGCGGCGAGATAGACCGCCGCCGCCAGGGCCCAGAAACCGCCCCTCACTGGCCGATCTCCATTCGAGCGATCTCCAGGTTGGCGACGGTGGCGACGTCGCCCGCTTCCGCGACAAGGGCCAGCAACTGGCCGGGGCAGCCCGACGGGACGGTGAAGGGCGCGCTGAAGCGTCGGTTTTCGCCCGCGGACCGGCCCATGTCGAGAAGGCCGATCTGGCTGCCCCCGGGGAGGCAGGTCAGCCGCCAGTAGAGCCTGCCCGAGGTAATCCCGTTCGGGCTTCGGGCGACGAGGCGCAACGTGTGGGCTCCGGGCCGCAGGGCCAGCGTCTGCTCGGCGAGGACCACGTTCCGGCCGCCGAAATAAGCGACGTCGAGATAGGTGCGCTGGCCGTCCTTGGCGGGCTCGGCGCGCCCGGCCTCGAGATCCTTGAAGGTCCAGCCGAAGGGCCCCGGGGCACGCACGCCGCGGAAGGCGCCGTCGAACATGTAGCGGCTGGCCCCGCGCTCCTGCTGCGGAAGCGCGGAGAGCCAGGTCTGCCGCGCCCCAGCATAATCGCCCGTGGAGGCCTGGGTCTGGAGGATCAGCTGGCGCTCCAGAAGCAGCTCGCCGTTCGGTTTCAAGGTCCGGATGCGCTCATAGAGATCGCGCGCGTCGCTCGTCGAAAGCTTGCGCGCTCCGGCCGCCGCGAAGAACTCCTCCTTCCAAACCGGATCTTTGGCGAGGATCGCGGCGAGCGCCGCCCGGCCGCGCGGATCGGACACCAGCTTCGTGAGCTGGGGAAGCAGCGCCGGCCGCAAATCCTCGCTGCGGCGAAGGACGAAGTCTATTTCAGAAAGAGCCTCGGGAAATCGCTCCGCCTTGATGTAATAGATCATCAGCTGCATTCGCGCAGCGGGGTGGGAGTAGCGCCGTCGGCGCACTTCCTCCATCAGGGCGATGGCCCTGCGAAGGTCTCCCTTCTGCTCGGCCGCCCTGGCCGCCACGAAGAAGGGCTCGAAAGCGAGCGGCAGCCGGACGAGCCCCTCCTGAGCCGCCCGCTGCATCTCGCCGGTCACTCGAAGGGTCGGCTGCTGAACGGCTGCGGCGAGGCCCTTGAGCATGGGAGCCGGATTTTCGGGCGGCAGCGAGGCCGTCGCGAGCGCAGTCGACATGGAAAGGCCCGAAGCGGCCGCCTTCACGATCAGCCAGACGACGATCGGCGACGCCGCAGTCATCGCCCAGGCGGCGATTCGCCGCCCCGAGCTTTGGACCTCCCCCTGTAAGCCTGTGGCCACGATCAGCTCTTCAGGAGCTCGATCTGCTTCTTCGGCGAGTCGCCCTCACGATAGGCATAGGCGTCCTCGCCATAGCCGTAGCCATAGCCGTATCCGTATCCGACCTTCAGCGCGTTGAACTTGGTGAGGATGGCGCCCATCAGCCGGGCTTCGGACGCCCGAAGCCGGTTGACCGCATTGAGCGCGGCGGCGCGCCGGATCGCGCCGGCTTCGATCACCATCAACGTGCCCTCGGTGCTCGACGCGAGCATCGGAGCGTCGGCCAGGCCGAGCACGGGCGGGCTGTCGATGATGATATGGTCGAAGCGGCTAAGGGCTTCTTCCAGGATCTCCTTGAAGCGGCCCGAGGCGAGCAGCTCGGCAGGGTTGGGCGGAATGGGGCCGCTCGGAAGCAGGAAGAGTCGCTCCATTTGGGTCGGGTGGACGCATTCCGCGACTTTTTCCGATCCGGCGAGGAGGCTGGACAGGCCCTGGCTGGTCGAGCTCGGCCCGCGGAAGGTCGGCTTGCGCAGATCGGCGTCGACCAGAAGGACGGATGCGCCGAGGCTTGCCAAAGTCTGAGCGAGCGCGAGCGCCGTGCTCGACTTGCCTTCCGAGGCGCGGGTGCTCGTCACGAGCAGGCTTCGCGGAACGCCATGGTCGGTCGAGAACTGAAGCGCGGTCCGGACCGACTGATAAGCTTCGGAGACCTGCGACCGTGGATCCTCGAGCTGCTCGCGCACCGCCAGGCCCTTGCTGACCCCGGGGATCACTCCGAGCGAGGCGAGGCCAAGCTTGGTCCCAACGTCGTCCGGAGTCTTGATGGTGTCGTCGATCCACTCGATCGAGAAGGCGGTGCCGAGGCCGAGCAGAAGCCCGACGGTGAGGCCGATCATGATGTTGAGCGGGAGGTTGGGCTTGAACGGCCCGCCGGGCACCTGGGCCCGGTCGACCACGGACACGACGTTCGCGCCGACCCCGCCGGCCACGCCGACTTCCTTGAAGCGCTGGAGAAGGGCGTCGTAGAGGCTTCGGTTGGTATCGACCTCGCGCTGAAGGATGGTGTATTGGATGCTGCGCTCGCGCAGCGCCATCAGGCCCGCTTTGCCTTCGTTCACCTTGGCCTGGAGGGCGTTCTCGCGGGCGAGCGCCGCCTGGTAATCCGCCTGGAGCGAGCCCGAGGCAGAGCCGGACACGTTGCTCGTCTGCCTGGAAACTTCCTTGGCGAGGGCGTCGATCCGGCTTCGAAGCTGGACCATCTCCGGAAACTCCGGTTTGAAGAGCGCCAGCTTCTGCTGATATTCCGCTTCCAGCGCCGCGCGCTGCTGCCCGAGCGCCTGGACCGTGGGATCGCTGATCACAGCCGCGCGCGACTGGGCGCCGGAGGCCTGGCGAAAGCGCTGCTCCGCCGCGATCCGGTCGCTCTTCGCCTGGGCCAGAGCGTTGTTGGTCTGGATGAGGGTGGCGGCGTCGATCGACTGCTCCTGCCGGACGCTGCCGGCGCCGCCGGTGTCGACGGCAAGGGTGAGGATCCCCTGCGCCTTCGCATAGGCGACGAGCTGACGCTCCGACTGCTCGAGCCGGGTCTTCACCGCCGCGATGCGCTGCTGGAGGAAGTTGCGCGCGTAGGAGGTCGCCTCGTAGCGCCGCTCCATGTTCGACTGGATGAAATTGTCGGCATAGGCGTTGGCGAGCTTCGCGGTGAGCTCGCGATTGGGACCCTCGACCGCGATCGCGATCAAGGTGCTGTCCCGCGGCGGAGTGATGGTGACGCTGCCCTCGACCATTGCGGCGGCGGCGCTCTCACGCGCCTGGCGCGGCTGCTCCGGGTCGAACATGGTGGGGTCGTTGGCGACGTTGGTGCTTCGCGCGACCCGTTCCGCAAGCGAACGGCTCTTGAGCAGTCCGACCTGGGTGTTGATGAAGGCGCGGTCGTTCATCTGGCTCGGCTGGACGTCGCCGATCTCCTTGCCGACGACCTGCACGCCCTCGGGATTGACCTCGATCGTCGCCTCGGCGCGATATTGGGGCGTGATCATCAGCGAGATGACGATCGCGGCGAGGAGGCAGGCGATGGCGATGCCGGCGATCAGCCACCACCATTTCGCCACGATCCGCCAGATCTCGTTGACGTCGAAGCGGGATTCGGACTTCGCCGGACGGCCGAAGGCGACGTCGGTCAGCCCGGTATGGGCCGGAAGCCGTCCGCTCGGATCGAAAGGCAGTACGGCGCCCTGGTTCGGGAGATATCCCCCATGATTGTTCATGATATTCGAATCCTGTCTTTCGAGTCCGAATTGCCCTTAGAAGGGGCGTAAGAGGCCGAGAATTGGGAGGCTGCTCAGCAGGTCGCGATACATCTGGCGGGCGCGGCTGCCGTCCACGATGACGATGTCGTTGCCGTAGATCACCGGGTCCTTGGCCTTGGCGCGGCGGATGTCCTGAAGGTCGAACGCTCCGGCCAGCTGCTCGCCGCGGATGGTCCGGAAGACGACGACGCGCGAGGGGTTGGCATCCTCGGTAGTGCCCTTCGCCATGGCGACGGCCTGAAGCAGGGTCGTCGGGCCCTTGACGATGAACTGGCCGGGCGAGCGCACGGAACCGTCGACCGTGATGGTCTGCTCGGCCCGTTCCTTTATCGCCACCTGAACGTTGGGCGACTGCAGATATTTCTGGGACAGGCCGGAAGCGAGATCCTGCCGCAGCTCCTGGGTGGTGCGGCCGAGCGCCTGGACGGAGCCGAGCAGCGGGTAATCGATCTTGCCCTGGGCATCGACCTTGTAGTCGCCGGAAAGCGATTCGACCTGGAAGACCGAGACGGTGACCGTATCGAGCGCTCCGATCGGATGCGACGCGTTGGCCACCGGCTGCGCCTGCGTATCCGGGGCGGTGAACTGGGCCGGCTCGTAGGGGACGGAGCCGCCCCGGCTGCCGCCCATGCAGCCCGCCGACGCCAGGGCCGCGACCACGAGCAGCGCCCGGTTCATCAGGCCGCTGAGGGAAAAATTACGCTCTTCATGCCGAAACGCTCGCATGTTCATCTTTCTCCGGTCGGGGGCCGAGGCCCTCTACACAATTCATGGCTTCCGTGAAACAGCCCTTACGCCGATTCGGCGCACACCCCCCTCTGCGGAGACAGTGTCCGCGCCGCCCCTCAAGGCGAACCGCCTGTATCTCGTTGCGCCGCTTAGCTTATTTCTCCGTCGCCGTCCAGAGTCCGGCATTTTCCGGGGCTAAAAGCTTGCAACTGCGGCAAAACACCAAATATCGGCGCTCCCATCCTCGCCGGAGTGACGTCAGTGTTGAGTCGCCTGTTCTCGAAGCGCCAAGCGTCGCGCGGCCGAAGCGGGCCGCCGGGCGGCCGCGCCTATGCGATCGGCGACGTCCACGGCCGTCTCGACCTCCTGCTCGATCTGCTCGCCCGGATCGAGGAGGACAACGCACGGCGCGGTCCTGCCAAGACCTGGCTGGTTTTCTTGGGCGACCTCGTCGACCGCGGCCCCGACAGCCGCGGAGTCGTCGAACTGCTCGTCGACCGTCCGCCGGCCTTCGCCCGCAACGTGTTCCTGAAGGGCAATCACGAGGAATTCTTCCTCGGCGTTCTCGGCGGCGACGATTCGGGAGTCCAGCACTGGCTCGCCTACGGCGGCACCGAATGCGCCCAGAGCTACGGCCTCACCAGCGGCTGGATGCTGAATGCCAATCCGACGGCGATCATGGAGCGGCTGGTCCGCCAGGTGCCCGAAAGCCACGTGCGTTTCCTCGAAGGGATGCACGACAGCTTCCGCTTCGGCGACTATCTGTTCGTCCATGCCGGAATCCGTCCGGGAATCGCGCTCGACAAGCAGGTCAGCCGCGACCTGAGGTGGATCCGCGAGGGCTTTCTCGACGACCGAAGCGACCATGGAGTCGTCGTCGTCCACGGCCACACCATCGTGGAGCGGCCCGAAGAGCATCCCAACCGGATCGCGCTCGACACCGGCGCCTACCGCTCCGGCACCCTGACCGCGATCGGACTCGAGGGCGAGGAGCGGTGGTTCATCGAGGCGCGCGAGTCCGGAGCAGCCGCGGCGGCTTGAGGGCGGTCGGAGGCAGGCACCCGATCGAAGCCGGTGCCTGTGATACACGCGCCCCGAAGGGCAGGCCATCCCTCTGTTCCATCTTCGGGAGGCATATCTACGCCTGTGCTTGCGACTCGGCAGGCGCGGCGTCAGGCTGGGACAAATGACAAGCGGCAAGCTGAGCAGAGTCGAAGTGGCCGTTCGTATAGCGACCACCATTGCGCTGGCATTACTGGCGATCGGCTTCGTCTGGACCGTCTCAGCCGAACATAGCGCGGAGAAGGTGCGCGCCCATGAGCGCGCCCATCAATATGCTCAAGGCACTCTCGATCGCATAGAGCGGGCCTGTCGTGATATTGAGGTTCCGACTCTCTACGAATGCGTAACGAAAGAGATAGCAGCTTCTCGAGAGGCCCAGCGCGATGAGTATGATCTGAGCGCCCAAAATCAGATGGCCGATTGGGCCTTTTGGATGATGATTGTAAGCGCAGTCACCACTGCGATAGCCGGGTGGGCGCTCTGGTACGTCAAAGGCACTTTGGATGAAACCAGAGCGATGGCTCGCGAGGCCGAAAAAGGGACGGCTGCTGCCGTGGTCGCCGCGCAGGCAGGGCAAGAAGCCAATCGAATGGTGCGCAGTGCCCAATTCCATGAGCGCATAGCGGCTCGAACGGCGGCAGGTGAGGCGAGACGTGAGCGACAGAGGGCCGACGCCAGAGCCGACGCCGCCTACGCCATAGCCGAGCGCAATGCTGACTTGGTGGCGCAACAGGTCGCCGTCGCGAAGGAAGCCGCAGAACGTCAGCTTAGAGCTTATCTGTCAGTGAACAACGGGTTTGCTTACGGAATGAACCCTCAAAGAAAGCCCACGTCCGGGGTCTTAATTAAGAATCAAGGGCAGACGCCCGCTTACAAAGTTCGGATTTTTTCCATGCTCAATTGGACCACTGATGCGCCAGAGGATGTTGTGGTTCGCTTCACTGAGCCGGCCATCAGGATAGGCACCCTCACTGGGGGCGATGCCTGGACCTATCAGAGTGAAACTGCGGGGCAGCCATGGCCATCGGGCATGTATGCAGCAGTCATGTCGAAACACGCTATTCTCGTTTATTCGGGAGTGATCGTCTATCATGACGTGTTTCGAAAACGACGCCTCACGACATTCAAGGCGTTCCTGAATATTGAGAACATTGCGGACGACAACGCTGGTCTGACTTTGGCCACACGCGGCAATCAATCCAACTAGGAAAGCGTTCAGAACCGCGCCGATCACAGCGCGGCCTCAGAGGCAGTGTCGGCCTGTCCAGATCTTGCTACTATATCTGGGCGTAAATGTCCGAAGGGTATAGACGTCAACTCGTTTCACCGTCCAGTTTCCGCCGCGATGCGGTTCCTCGCTGGGTGATGGAACAAGTTCAACATGACCGTCTGCGGGTTGGATTCCCATGGTGCCTCTTCTAAGGGGGCCGTCTTCACTCTTCTCATCGCGCCCGCAGCGGCAGGAACATCAATGAAGATCCTCGTGACCGGCGCCGCCGGCTTCATCGGCCATCACGTCGCCGACCGTCTCCTGCGCCGCGGCGACGAGGTCGTCGGGATCGACAATTTCAACGACTATTACAGCGTCGCCCTGAAGCGCGACCGCGAGTCCAAGCTCCGCCGCGACCATGGCCGGGCCTTCGCCTCGATCGAGACCGACTTCGCCGACAACGAATCGCTCGAGCGGGCGCTGGACTCGGTCGGCTTCGACCGGATCGTCCACCTCGGGGCCCAGGCCGGGGTCCGCTATTCGATCGAGAATCCGCGGGCCTACGTCCAGTCGAACCTGGTCGGCCACGTCAATCTGCTGGAGATCGCCCGCCACCGAGGCCTCTCCCACCTCGTCTACGCCTCCTCCTCCTCGGTCTATGGGGGCAACGAGACCCTGCCGTTCCGGGTCGAGGACCGGGTCGATCATCCGCTTTCGCTCTATGCCGCGACCAAGAAGGCCGACGAGCTGATGAGCGAGACCTACGCCCATCTCTACCGGTTGCCCCAGACGGGACTTCGCTTCTTCACCGTCTACGGCCCCTGGGGCCGGCCCGACATGGCGATGTGGCTGTTCACGAAGGCGATCTTCGCCGGCGAGCCGATCCAGGTCTTCGGCGAGGGCAACATGCGCCGCGACTTCACCTTTATCGACGACATCGTCACCGGGGTCGTCGCGGCCCTCGACAACCCGCCGCCCGACGACGGCGAGCCCAAGGCCGGAGGGAGCCGGGGCCCGCATCGGCTCTACAATATCGGCAACAACCGCTCCGAGGAGCTGGGCCGGATGATCGAGCTGATCGAGCAGGCCTGCGGCCGAACGGCGGAGAAGATCCTGATGCCGATGCAGCCGGGGGACGTGCGCGACACCTATGCCGACATAAGCGCGATCCAGAGCGACCTCGGCTTCGCGCCCGCCACCTCGATCGACGAAGGCGTTCCGCGCTTCGTGCAATGGTATCGCGAGTATCACGGCCTCAGCTGACCGTCGTCGAGCGCTCCTTCGCTACCTGACGGTATATCCGCCGTCGACGACGAAGGTCGTGCCGGTGATCCAGGCTGAGCCGCCGCCGAGCAGGAAGGCGGCGGCTGCGGCGACGTCCTCGACCTTGCCGAAACCCAGCAGGTGCCGGTTCTCGTAGTCGGCGATCGCCTCCGCACCGAGGGTCGCGCTCAGCCTCTCGTGCATCTCGGTCTGGACGGCGCCGGCGGCCAGCGCGTTCGCCCGGATCCGGCGGGGCGCGAGCTCTGCGGCAAGCGAGCGCACCATTCCGTCGACCGCGGCCTTCGCCGCCGAATAGCCGACCATCCCGGCGGTGCCCCGAATTCCCGCGACCGACGACATGAACAGCAGCGACGCGCCGTCGGTCACCGCGCCCTTCTGGGACGCGGCCCGCGCGACTCCGAGCGCTCCGAACGTGGCGGCTCCGAACAGCTCGTCCAGCTGCTGGCGCTTCGTCATCCGGATGGGACGGACGAACTCCCGGCCCGCGCAATGGAAGATCCCGGCGAACGGACCGTTGGCCGCAGCGGCCGATTTCACCAGCTCCGCGGTCTGGTCCGCATCGTCGAGGCTCCCCGGGACCGCCGAATGGCCGCCGCCCGCGAGCTCGGCAAGGGCCGAGTCGAGCCGGCCGACGTCGCGGCCGTGGAGGACGAGCCGGGCGCCGCAGCCGGCCAGCAGCCGGGCCGTCGCCCGGCCGATCCCGGACGATGCCCCGGTGATCAGGATCGTGGCTCCGGCGAAGGCGTCACTGGCGAACATGCATGTCCCCTTTTGCTGCGGTGGCAGCGCGTTAGCGCAGCGCCGCCCGAGCCTCCAGACCGAATTGCTTGCCCCGCGCCGGGGCCAGCGCTACGCCGTGGGCTCTTCGCTCAGGTGGGATGTCGCAATGGCCAGTGAACGTTTGGTGATCGTCGGCGGGGGCGGCTTCGGCCGGGAGCTGATCTCCTGGGCGGCCGATTGCGAGGAGGCAGGCCGGCTGCCGCCGCTCGCCGGAATCATCGACGACGGCGACGATCCGCTCGCGGGCTATGACTATTCCACCTCTCGCCTCGCCGGGATCGAGGATTACCGGCCCGGCGACGGCGACCTGCTGGTGATGGCGATCGGAGATCCCGCCGCCAAGCGGCAGGTCGCTGAAAAGCTTCGCGACCGCGGCGGCCGGTTCGCGACCCTGATCCACCCGAGCGCGGTCGTGTCCCGAAGCGCGCGTCTCGAAGAAGGCGTGGTGGTGTGCCCCCAGGCGCTGATTTCGGCCGACGCCTCGGTCGGGCGGCTCGTCATCATCAATGCCCTGTCGAGCGTCGGCCATGACGTTCGAGTCGGCGATTACTCGACCCTCAGCGCCCATGTCGACCTCACCGGCTTCGTATCGCTGGGCGAGGCGGTCCTGGTCGGGTCGGGCGCGAAAGTCCTTCCAAAGGTGAAGGTCGGCGAAGGCGCGACGATCGGCGCCGGAGCGACCGTCTACCGGAACGTCCCGGCGGGCGCGACCGTCTATACGGCGCCCGCCAAGGTCATGGGGCGCAAATAGGGGCCGCCGGCTCGCCGAAGGCGGCCGTGGCGGTCCGGTAGCTCTGCCGGAAATGGACGACCTTCTCCTCGTTGCTCGACCAGAAGCGCGGCGGCTCCGGAGTCCAGCTGTCGAGCGGCACCCGCCTGCAGATCGCGTGGTCCTCCTCGAACGTCGCCCGGTTCAGCTTCGCGCTGGAGTCGAAGAACGGCGCAAGCACGGCGGGCTTGGCCGTCGGAGCAAGCCTCGAGGTGTAGAGCCGGCTGACGAACTGCGAGCGCTCGTGCTCGGGCGACGGGAGAAAGTTCTGGAGTGAGTAAGAGAGGCCGAAGGTGCTCGACAGCATCGTGAAGGGAAACATGAAGATGCTGAGATAGCCCTCATGCTGATATTTCAGGTCGAAATATCGGGTCAGCGACTTGAGCCGCTTCGCCACCCTTTCGTCTCCTACTTCCGAGTACCAGACCGAGTTGAGGCCGAAATATTCGTTCCGCCCCGGGGTCAGCCGGAGCGTGTGCAGAGTCGAAGGGTGAATGATCGCCACGTGATAGGGTTCGAGCGCGTTCTCGACCGCGATCCGCCAATCCGCTTCGAACACATAGGCGTTGAAGTCCGCCCGGGCGGCGAGGTCGGCGGAGATCGGCTCCAGAAGCGCCGCGACTCCGCCGAGCTGGTCGCGCAGGGCCATGACCGGCTTTTCCGAGACGAACAGGAAATCGCCCAGCCATTGTGACTGCAGGGTGTTGAGCCCGGCCTCGTCGATCGGACAATGAGCGAAATCCTGCTTGCCGGCGACGAACAGCTTCCCCTTGGAATAGGACCAACCGTGATACTGGCAGACGAACCGCTGCCTGCCGTGGTTGCCGTCGTAGATTCGGGCGCCCCGGTGCGGGCAGCGATTGTCGAAAGCGACGACGTCGAGCCCGTCGTGGAAGGCCACGACCTCCCGCCCGAGGACGTCCAGCCGAACGAAGTCGCCGGGAGCGCCGAGCTCCGAGCGGTGGCACAGGAGATGCCAATAATCCTGCCACAGGTGAAGCGGGCCTTGGGACATGCCTAGGCCTCGATCGTCTCGACGCATTCGAGCGGGCCGACCTCGATCGCGGCCGAGGCCCAGGAATAGCCGACGCCGAAGCCGAAAAGCCCGAGAAGTGCCGAACGCTTCGAGAGCGTCTCGGCGAGATCCGTCGTCATCAGGAGAGGTATGGTCGCGCTGCTCGTATTGCCGAAACGGTCGATATTGATCGGGACCTTCTCGGCCGGAAGGCGCGCCTTCTTGGTCAGATGCTTGATCATGAAGGCATTCGCCTGATGGAGCAGGAACGAGTCGAAGGCCTCGGCGGGGGAACCGCTCAGTGCGATCGTTTCCTCGATCAGCTTCGGAACCGCCTTCAGGGTGAAATTGAAGATCTCGCCGCCGTCCATGTACAGCGATTCCAGCTTGCGGCCCTCATAGCGGCCCGTGGCTTCGGGCGCCCGCTTGTAGCCGCCGCTCGGGATGATCAGGTTGTTCTCGCCTGCGCCGTCGCTTCCGAGGATGAAATGGGCCGGTGCCGCGCCCTCCTCAGAGGCTTCGAGAGCGGTCGCAGTGCCGGCGTCGCCGAAGACCATGGCCGTCGCCCGGTCGTCGGGGTCGACGGTCTTGCTGATCGTGTCTCCCACCGCCAGCAGGATTCGCTTTGCCGAGCCGCCGGCGATCATCATCGACGCGAGCCACAGTCCATATGGATAGCCCGAGCAGCCGAGATTGACGTCGAAGGCGATCGTGCCAGGCCTGAGGCCGAGCCTGCCGTGGAGCGCGCAGCCCGTCGCGGGGAGACGGTAATCGGGGGTCTGCGAGATGAATATGAGACCGTCGACGCTGTCGGCGGCCCAGCCGAGCCGATCCAGGAGACGGGCGGCGGCGGCCTGGCAGAGATCGGCCGTAGTCTGCCCTTCCGCGGCCCAGCGGCGCTCGCGGACTCCGGTCATCTTGGCAATCTCGTCGACCTTGTCGCTGAAGGCCGGCCTGAAATGCTCGTTGGACACGGTCCCGGTCGGCACGCACGAGACGATGCCGGCGATTCGGGCGCCGGAGATCGTGCTGTGCTGGCCGGCGCGCATTCCGGTCATCCCGCGTCGCGCTCCCCTTCGGCGAGACGCTCGATGTCGGCGATCGTCGAGCATTCGGCGAGGGCATTCGGGTTTAGCGTGACGCCGAAGACGTCGTCGACGAGCGCGATGGTCGAGACGACCGCCAGCGAATCCCAGCTGACCTCCTCGAGGCTCAGATCCGGCCGGATCTCGCTCGGCTCGAGCTCGAGTATCTCAGCCATTCCCTCATAAAATTCGTTCATGTCGAACTCCGAAATCCTACCAGTGGACGACGGCGCCGGCCCATGAAAGGCCTACGCCGAAGCCGATCATCATCAGCCGAGTGCCGGGCTTCAGCGCGCCCTGCGCGATCAGATCGGATAATACAAACGGGATCGTCGACGATACCGTATTGCCGATATCCTCGTAACGGCGCGGCATCTTCGAGTCCTCGACGCGCAGCTTCTTCTGAAGCGCGTCGAGCATGAACTTGTTCGCCTGGTGGAGGAGGACATAGTCGATGTCCTCGGGCGCCAGGCCCGACCGGTCGAGCAGCCGGCGATAGGTCTGGGGGACCTCGCGCAAGGTGAAGGTCATCACCGCCGCGCCGTTCATGTAGAGATTGTCGCGCGAGCGCACGTTGCCCGCGCCGTCGTCCGCCTCCATCGCGGTCTCCGCGCAGCGCGGAGTCCGAAACCCGCCGGCCTCGACCATGAGGTCCGGACCGCCCTTGCCGTCGGTACCGTAGACGAAGGGGCCGATGCTCCGGCTGCCGTCGTCCGAGGCGGTTACGAGAGTCGCGGCGGCGCCGTCGCCGAACAGAGTGCGGACGCTCTTGTCGCGTTCGTTGATATATTTCGAATAGGTGTCGGCGGTGAGCAGCAGGACCTTCGACGCCATGCCGGCGGCGATGAGCCCACTGGCGAGCGAGAGGCCGTAGACGTAGCCCGAACAGCCCAGATTGACGTCGAGCGCGCCGATGTCGCGCCGGCAGCCGAGCCTGTCCTGGAGCAGGCAGGCGGTGGTCGGAAGGACATGGTCCGGCGCCTGGGTGCACAGGATGATGAAGTCGACGTCGTCCGGAGAGGCCGCTCCGGACGCGAACAGCTTGAGAGCGGCTTCGAAGGCGAGGTCGCCGGCCGTTTCATTCTCGGCTGCGATGCGCCTCTCGCGGATGCCGGTCTTCTCCAGGATCTTGTCCGCGCTCCAGTCCGGAAACAGACGGGCCAGCTCGTCGTTCGTGAGAACGCGATCGGGCAGGTGCGTCGCCACGGCCGCGATTCCGGCGGCGGTAAGTCGGGTCGACGATTCGGGATTCATGCGGGGAGGGGTTCTGTCCAGAGCGTACGGGGGGCGAACGTCGCGGCCGTCTAGCAGAAGAAGCCCTTTGGCAAAAGGCTTTCGCAGCCGCGGCAGCCGCGCCGGACGCCCGGCCCGTCAGCCGTCCCCGAAGGCCGGGTCGGCCTCGATCTGCCGAGCCAGAGCGAGCAGATCGCGCGATCTCGGGCCAAGCTCCTTCGCCGGATTGCCGCCGTAGATCGTCCACTCGGCGAGCGGACGGTTGACGACCGACATCGCGGCCACCGCGGCGCCCTCGCCGATCGCCGAGCCCGGGAGGACGATGCAGCCTGAGCCGATCGGGACATAGCGGCCGATTCGGATCGGCGCCGCTTGCACTCCAAGCAGCTCCTCGGGGAGAGTCGAGTTGGTCATGCACCTCCCGCTGAAATCGTCGATCGCCGAGAGAAGGCGCACCCCGTGGGAAAGGCTTGAAAAGTCCGCCAGCTCGATTTCGCCCCGGGCGCCCAGGACGCAGCCCGAGCAGATGTGGACGTGGTTTCCGATTCGAAGCGGGCCGCCCGATGCGATGATGGTGGTGAAGCCGTCGATCCGGACGAAGTCGCCGATGGTGATGTTCTCGAGGCCGACGATCGTGCAGGTGCGCGCGATCGCGCTGCCCTCGCCGATTCGCGCGAAGCCGAAGGCGCGCAACTCGTCGGACTTGAAATAACCTTGGTCGAAAGGGTTGTGCACTCCAACCTTGTGGATCGCGCCCCGGGCCTTGTCCAGCGGGGCAGGGAGTCAGGCCGCCGTCCCCGCTCGGCGCCTGCCCCGGCGGGCGTTGAGCCACATCAGGATTCCGGTGACGGCCAGCAGCGCCGGAATGAGCCCGCCGACGAAGATGATCGTCTGCCACAGGGCGCCCGTGCCGGTGCCGTCGTGGATCCGCCGCATCAGCCGAGCCGTCGTCTCGGCCTGCGGGGGCTTCGGCGGGCTCGCCTCGGCGGAGCGGTCGTCGACGGTCACCTCGGCCGCGCCGCCGGGCCGGGCGAAGGAGATTTTCCACCTGGCCTCCGGCCCGGACGGCCAGGCCAGGTTGACCAGTCCGCCGCCCGCCAGCGGCCGAGCCGCGGCCAGCGCCTCGTCCGGGGTCAGCCTGACCTCGGCCGCGGGCGGCGCCGCCGCTCGCCGCATGCGCTCGGCCATGGACGGTCCTGCCGGATCGCCGGACACGGCGGCGAAGAAGGCCGGGAAGGAGATCCAGGCCCCGGTGAAGGAGAGTATGGCAAGAGGCAAAGCGACCCAGAAGCCGCCCTGGTGGTGAAGGTTGTCGCTCGTGGTCGAGCGCCGCCTCCATCTCAGACCGCGGGTGAAGCGGCCGCTGAGCGGCCACCACAGCCACAGGCCGGTCAGCGAGGAAAGCAGCATCGCCACGCCGATCCAGCCGACGACCTGCCGTCCGACGCCGGGAACCATCAGCGATCCGTGGAGGACGTGGAGGATTCGAACGACGCCTTCGTCGCTCGCGCCGCGGTCGAGCAGGCGCGCCGAGGCCGGATCGAGGTAGAGCAGGGTCCGGACCGGGCGCCCGCCCGCGGGCAGGCCGGTCCTCGCGAGCGTCGCGACGACGGGCCCGGAGTGCCTCGGATAAGCGAGAGCCGAAAGCCGCTCGCCGGGCCGTGCGAAACGCCTCGCGGCGACGGCGTAGGCGGAGGGCGGAAGGCTCGCAGCGGCAGCCACCGCCCGCTCCGGATTGAGCCTTTCGTCCAGCCAGTCGTGCCAGACCAGGGCCGAGCCGGTGAGGGAAATGGGGACGATCAGCAACGCAAGGGCAAGGCCGATCCATTTGTGGACCTGGAACCAAAGGCTTCGCAAACGGGGTCGGGTGGGAGCGGGCATCGGGCCGGGCTAAGTCACTTGCGAATGATTATCAATAGCGTATCCGTCATCCCGGGTCGAGACCGATCCCGGCTTTCGTCGGGATGACGGGGTGATCAGAGCGTCCAGCGCTCCACGCCCGGCAGCGCGCGGTCCTTGTAGAGGTGCTTGAGGTCGGCGAGCAGGCCGCCTTGCGCGACCAGCCCCGCAAGCCTCGAATCGTCGATCTCGGCATAAGCGGCGTGGGGCACCGCGACGAGGACGAGGTCGTAGCTCCGGTCGAAGGCGTCGGCGGCGAGGTCGATGCCATATTCGTGGCGGGCCTCGGCGCTGTCGGCGAGCGGATCGTGGACAATGACCTCGTGGCCGAGCTCCTGGAGCCGGCGGATGACGTCGATGACCCGGCTGTTGCGAAGGTCGGGCACGTTTTCCTTGAAGGCGAGGCCCATGACCAGCGTCCGGCCCGGACGCCCGAGCCGGCCATGAACGCCGTCCGCGATCCAGGCACCCATGCCGTCGTTGGTCGACCGGCCGGCGAGGATGACGTGCGGATCGAGGCCAAGCTGCTGGGCCCGGAAGCTGAGATAGTAAGGATCCACCCCGATGCAGTGGCCGCCGACCAGCCCGGGCTGGAAGGGCAGGAAGTTCCACTTGGTGCCGGCCGCGGCGAGCACGTCCCAGATCGAGATGTCGAGCTTCGAGAAAATCTTGGTGATCTCGTTCATGAAGGCGATGTTGATGTCGCGCTGGGCGTTCTCGATCACCTTGGCGGCTTCCGCGGCCTTGATCGAGGCGGCCCGGAACACGCCGGCGCTGGTCACCGCGCCGTACATCGCGGAAAGCCTTTCGGTCACCGCCTCGTTCTCGCCGGCGACGACCTTGACGATCCGGTCGACGGTATGTTCGCGGTCGCCGGGATTGATCCGCTCCGGCGAGTAGCCGAGGAAGAAATCGCGCCCCCGCCGGAGGCCGGAAACCTCCTCGATCAGCGGCCCGCAAATGTCTTCGGTCACGCCCGGATAGACCGTGCTTTCGTAGACGATGACCGGCTTGCGGGCGGGATCGAGAAGGGTGGCGACGCTCCGCGTGGCGCTGATCACCGGGCGCAGATCGGGGCAGTTGTCGCCGTCGACGGGGGTCGGAACGGTGACGATGTAGATGTCGGCGCCGGCGGCGTCGGAAGAGCGGCTGGTCAGCCGAAGCGGGGAGGCGGCGAGCTTTTCGCTCTCTACCTCGCGCGTCCGGTCGATTCCCAGCTTCAGCTCCTCGACCCGCCTCTCGTCGATGTCGAGGCCGACGACGCTGAAGCTTCGAGCGAGCGCGACCGCGAGCGGGAGGCCGACATAGCCGAGGCCGACGACCACGATCTGCTCGGAGCGGGACGCGTTCATTCGAGGATCACTCTGGGAAGGAATGGCGGCGGGAGCGCCGAAGCAGGAGCGCTAACATTCGAGGGTGAAGGAAATGTCAAGCGCCGGGGACGACCTTGGGGCCGGAGCGATGCAGGGTCGCGTTTCGGCCCGTCAGCCAGGCGCGGTTCTGAGCGCTCAGGGCCTCCAGGAAGGAACGCGGCTTCTTCATCAGCTTCTTCGTGTCGGGAATCATTCCGATCGCGGACGCGAGATCCGCGACGAAGTGAACGCAATTATGCTTGTCCAGATCGTAGCTCGGCTGCCTGGCGGAGCGCCAGCGCGCGACCGTCGCCATCAACCGGTCATATTCCGAATCGGCGAGGACGACGGTGAAATGGGGGTCGCTGCCCTTTACATAGCCGACGCTGTGATCGGTGATCACCTCGCCCGAGACCTTACCCCACAAGATGGCGGGGCTGATCGTCTTGGCGGTGAAACCGTAATCCTCCTCGATTCGCGGCCCGCCGCGGTCGAGCGTGCCTTCGAGGATGACGAAGGCATGCGGAAAGCTCGATCCCAATTCCTTGGAATAGAAAGTGATCGAGACGGCCGCCCATCCCGGGGCGGCGGTCAATGCAAGCAAGGCCGCGGCCGCCAAGGCGGTCAGGCGCGGCAGGCGGAAGGCGAGAATCACCGGCTACTCCCCAAAGTCGGGTTTCCAGAACCCTCTGAAACAAAAAGCCAATTCGAGCAATCCCCCGGGCCTGGTGTCGCTTGGCGGCAACAGTCCCGTAGCTTTTACCGAAGAGCCCGGTCCTCTGCCGTTCAAAGCCTGCTCCGGAGCCCCTAAGTCCTTGAGCGCACGGCTCGATTCCGCCGCCGCCAAGGGTCTCATTTCAGGATAGACACACCGACGCCGCTCGGTTAGGAAGTCTTCAAATCGAGACAATCAGACTCGGGTACGAAGGGAGAAGCTGACGTGGCTTTCAAGGGACTTATTGCTGCGGCCGCCTCGGTGGCCTTGATGACGACGCCGACCTTGGCGGCGGCGCAGGCGAGCGCTTCGGCGGTCGCTTCCACGGCGCGCGAAGTCGCTCCGGCGACGGAGACCGTCGATGGCGAGCAGCTGCGCGGCGGATTCATCATTCCGCTGATCGCGCTCATCGCGATCATCCTCGGCATCTGCGCCGCGACCGACATTTGCGGCGGCGACGACGACGATCAGCCCACCAGCCCGTAAGCTGAAGGGCGGCTGTCAGTCGTTCAAATAGTCGTTCAAACTGAAATTCGGCCGGACGAAGCTCGCCTTCGTCCGGCTGTTTTCGTGTCTCCGCAACGGACGTTCGGTCGTCTGTGGCGCCGCGAGCTCGACCGTTTGGGGTTACGCAACGAAAGGTGCGCCTTGCGAACTCTCTGAAACGAAAGCCATTTCCGAAATTATCGGCATCTGTCGCTTTTGTGCAACAGACGGCTTTCCTTCTCTCGGGACGTTGAACCAATTGCATGGCGCGGCGTTCGGGTCAGGCTTCGTAAACGTCTTTGCGGCTACGGAGCGCAATGGATTTTCGACCGGGGTGATCATTTTCGAGGGTAGACAGCCTCGAAGCCCCCGATTAGGTAGAGCCGGAAAATCGAGAAGATCAGTCTCGAGTACGAAGGGAGTAGCTGACGTGGGTTTCAAGGGACTAATTGCTGCGACCGCATCGGTTGCGTTGATGACGGCGCCGACGATGGCGGCTGCTCAGGCAACCACCAGTGCGGTGGCCTCCGCCTCGAACGCGCGCGAAGTCGCGCCGGCGGGTGAGACGGTTGAGGGTGAGCAGCTGCGCGGCGGATTCATCATTCCGCTGATCGCGCTCATCGCGATCATCCTCGGCATCTGCGCCGCGACCGACATTTGCGGCGGCGACGACGACGATCAGCCCACCAGCCCGTAAGGACTGGATCGGGATTGAGTTTTTGGCCGGATGAGGACGATCTTCATCCGGCCATTTTCTTGTCCTGCGCCGGAGGCCGCAATCGTGCGTGAAGGGCCCCGCCCGAGCCGCGGAGCGCTCCGCTCCATCGTCCTGATCCCGGTTGCGGCGTTCGCTTTGGGCACGGCCCGCGCAGCCGCGCAGGCTCCATCGGCCCTTGCGGCTCCCGGCGATTCGGCAGCCTCCACGACCCTGCGGAAAGACGACTTGCGCGTAGCGCTCGTCGCCTATCGCCTGGCTCTGTCCGGCGCACCTTTGTGCACCGAGCGCTATCCGATCACCGGGATGCTCTTCCACCATCTGGCCGAATATGAGCCGGCCGACCGTCCGCTGATGGTCGCCCGCTACGGCCTCGATCGAGGCCCGGGCGTCCTGACCGTGGTTTCGAACAGCCCCGCGGCCCGAGCGGGGCTGACAGCCGGCGACGTCCTGCTCGCCGTGAACGGCCGGCCTTTGCCGACCGGCGCCTCGGTGGCGGCCGAGCCGAAGCGGGAAAAATGGCGCCAGCTCGCCGAGGAGGCCGAGGCGGAGCTCGAGACCGCCCTTCGCCGCGGCCCTGCGGAGCTTCGAGTGCTTCGCGAAGGCCGTGAGTTCACGGCTCGCCTGGGTTCCCTCCCGGCTTGCCTCGGGCGGGTCCGCCTCGCCCGTTCGACCCAGGTCAACGCCTTCGCCACCGGTCGAAGCGTGGTGATGACGACGGCGATGCTGAGATTCCTGAGGAGCGATGGAGAGCTTGCAGTCGTTCTCGGCCATGAGCTCGCCCACAACATTTTCGGCCATCGCCAGATGCGCAACGAGGACGGCATTTTGAGCGGCCTCGGGATCAAGCCGAGCGCGGTCTGGAAGCGCGAGGAGGCTGCGGACCGTTTCGGGCTCCGCCTGATGTCGGCGGCGAATTACGATCTCGACGCGGCCATTCCCTTCTGGCGCCGCTATCTCCGCAAATATGACTGGTTCCCGCAAATCTTCCGAAGCCATCCCAGCCTCGGCGCGAGGGAGCGTATCGCGGCCGAGGAGATCGCGGCGATCCGAAGGGAGAAAGCGGGGCTTTAGGATGTCTGCCGAGAAGGTTGACCGTCACCCCGGCGAAAGCCGGGACCTCGGGGAGACCCGCTGAGACTTTTCGTCCCGAGGTCCCGGCTTTCGGGTTCCCATCAAAGTACTACTTTGATGGGGTCCCTCCCGGGATGACGTGGACGCTCAGACCAAGGTCCTCAGCGACCACAGCTCCGGGAAGGCCCTCTTGCCGAGAGTGGACTGCAGGTAGGCCACCCCGGCCGTTCCGCCCGTTCCGCGCTTCAATCCGATGATTCGCTCCACCGTCACCACATGCTTGTGCCGCCAGGTCGCGAGCGAATCGTCTATGTCGACCAGCTTCTCGGCAAGCTGGTAGAGCGCCCAGTGCCGCTCCGGCTCGCGATAGACGCTGGCCCAGGCGGCTTCCACCGCCTCGCTCGGGCGATAGGGCAGGCTCCAGTCGCGTTTCAGAGCCTCTCCCGGAACGTCCAGGCCGGCCCGGGCGGCCGCTTTATTGGCCTCGTCCCACAGGCTCGGCTGGTGAAGCGCGTCGAGCAGCGCCGCATAGGGCCCGCTGCCCTCGTCCTGGAACTTGAGGTGCCCGCCGTCCTTGAGGCCCAGACGATATTCGAACTCCCGGAACTGGGCCGATTGGAATCCGGAGCTCGAGCCGAGCACGGATCGGAAGCTGGTATAATCGGCCGGGGTCATGGTCGCGAGCACGTCCCAGCTCAGGGTCATCACCGCCTGGATCCGGGAGACCCTGGAGAGGGCCTTGTGGACCTCGATCAGCCGGTCCTGGCGAATCATGTCCACGGACAGCTTCAGCTCGTGGATGGCCTGCTTGAGCCACAGCTCCTTGGTCTGGTGGATGATGACGAACAGCATCTCGTCATGATGGCCGGAGACGGGATGCTGGGCGGAGAGGAGCCGGTCGAGGGTGAGGTAGCCGCCATAGGTCATGGAGGCGGGCGTGTCGGTCATCCTTCTCAGCCGTGGGTGGCGAAGACGGAGTGGCGGCCGGCGGAATCGAAAGCCATCACCTGGTAGCGCTGCCGGACATTGTGGCCGACATCCATTCCCGGAGCGCCCGCCGGCATGCCCGGGGCGGCCAGGCCTTTGACGCCCTTGCGGCCGGAGGCGATCAGCCGTTTGATGTCCTCGGGCGGAACGTGCCCCTCGACCACCACGTTTTGTATGAGGGCAGTATGGCAGGACTGGAGCGCCTCCGGAACGCCCTGCGCCTTCTTCACCGCCGCCATGTTGGAAGCGTTGACCACGGGCAGCTTCCTTCCGAACGCGGCCTCCACCCTTTTCGCCCATTCGAGGCAGCAGCCGCAGCCCGGGTCGCGCCACATCACGAAGCCCGCGGCTGCCTGCGCCCGGACGGGCAGGATCGGAAGGACCGCGGCCCCGCCGATGAATCCGACCATCGTCCTCCGGTCGATCATAACCGCACTCCTCATAGACGCTCCGCGCTCGACACCACGTCGGCGGCCCGAAGCGCCGCCAGGATCCGCATCAGATGCTGCACGTCGTGCACCTCGATGTCGAGATGGAAGGTGTGGAAGCTGCCGTCGCGGCTCGCCTGCTCCATCGAGACGATGTTGGCGCCGTGGCGGCCGAGGATCCCGGCGATGACGGCGAGCGAGCCCGGCTCGTTCTTGATGACGACGCACAGCCGGGCGGTGCCGCCGTCCGATTCGTCGCCCCAGGCGAGGTCGAGCCAGTCGGCGTCGACCCCGTCGGCGAGGCTGTCGCAGCCGATGACGTGGACCTCGATCTCGGTGCCCTCGCGCCTCAGGCCGACGATCCGGTCGCCCGGGATCGGATGGCAGCATTCGGCGAGCTGGAAGGCGACTCCGGGGGTCAGGCCCTTGATCGAGATGGCGGTGCGCTGCGGCGGCGGCTTCACGCCCTCCTTGCCGGTCGAGCCCGGGATCAGGGCTTCCATCACCGCGACGTCGCTGACCCGCTTGAGGGCGATCGCCTCCATCAGCGCCGCATCGTCGTGGAAATGGAGCCGCTTCAGGGCCTCGGCGATCGCCTCCCAGCCGAGCGGCTGGGGCAGGCGCTGGACGATCTCGTCGAAGATCTTGCGGCCGAGGGCTATGGTTTCCTCGCGCTCCTTGGACTTGACGAAGCGGCGGATCTTGGCGCGCGCCTTGCCGGTGACGACGAAGCTGAGCCAGCCCGGCTGGGGGTGCTGGGCCTTGGACACCAGGATCTCGACCTGGTCGCCATTCTCGAGCGGCGTCCGCAAGGGCATAACCCGGCCGTTGATCTTGGCTCCGACCGTCTGGTCGCCGAGGTCCGTGTGCACCGCATAGGCGAAGTCGACCGGGGTAGCGCCCTTGGGCAGCTGGATCAGCTCGCCCTTGGGGGTGAAGGCGAAGATCCGGTCCTGGTACATCGCCATGCGGGTGTGCTCGAGCAGCTCCTCGGCGCTCGCCGCATGGTCGAGTATCTCGAGCAGGTCGTCGATCCAGGGATGCTGGCCCTCCGCATCCTCCTCGTCGCCCTCCTTATAGGCCCAATGGGCGGCGAGGCCGTGCTCGGCGGTCGCGTGCATCTCGCGGGTTCGGATCTGGATCTCGATCCGCATCTGCTCGTCGTGGATCACGGTGGTGTGGAGCGACTTGTAGCCGTTGCGCTTCGGGGTCGAGATGAAGTCCTTGAAGCGCCCCGGAACGACCGGCCAGCGCTGGTGGATGAGGCCGAGAGTCCGGTAGCAATCCTCGACCGTTCCGACGACGGCTCGAAAGGCCATGACGTCGGACAATTGCTCGAAGCTGACGTGGCGTTCGGCCATCTTGCGCCAGATCGAATAGGGATGCTTCTCGCGCCCCTGTATCTCCGCCTCGATCCCGCTGGCTTCGAGATGGGCTTTGAGGCCGCGGCCGATTCGGGAGATGAGGTCGCCTTCGCCCTTGTGGAGCTGCTCGAGCCGGCGGGAGATGGAGGCGTAGGCGTCCGGCTCGAGCTCGCGGAAGGCGAGGGTCTGCATCTCCTGCATGAACTCGTACATCCCGATCCGCTCGGCGAGCGGCGCATAGATGTCCATCGTCTCGCGCGCGATCCGCTTCCTTTTCTCCTCGCTGGCGATGAAATGCAGGGTTCGCATGTTGTGGAGCCGGTCGGCGAGCTTGACGAGAAGCACCCTGATGTCGCCCGACATTGCGAGCAGGAACTTCCTCAGATTCTCCGCCGCCCGCTGGCTCTCGCTCTGAGCCTCGATCTTGCTGAGCTTGGTGACCCCATCGACCAGCCGCGCGACGCTCGGGCCGAAGAGGCGCTCGATCTCCTCGGGAGTCGCCACCGTGTCCTCGATCGTGTCGTGGAGGATGGCGGTGACGATCGTCTCGTCGTCGAGATGAAGATCGGTGAGGATCCCGGCCACCTCGATCGGGTGGCTGTAATAAGGGTCGCCGGACGCCCGCTTCTGCGAGCCGTGCGCCTTCATCGAGAAGACGTAGGCGCGGTTGATCATCGCCTCGTCGGCGTCCGGGTCGTAGGCCCTTACTTTCTCGAGGAGTTCATATTGTCGAAGCACCGCACCGACATTGGGTGGCGCGGTGCTGCGATGCAACGGTAATCGGGCTTCGAGATGTTTTCGGCCCGGAATTGGCGCCCCGCTCCGTTCGCCCTGAGCCTGTCGAAGGGCTTCCTCTTAACCGGATCGCGGAGATGAGGACAGGGCTTCGACAGGCTCAGCCCGAATGGGAAAGGCGAAACCGTCGGACCTCCCTTGCCTAGCGCGCGCGGGCGTTGCACTTTCCGAGCGCGGCCGAGTCGAGCGGCTGGCCGCCGACGGTGAAGCTTCGAAGCGTTCCGACCTCCCGCGCCAGCGCCGAGCAATCGACCGCCGGACGGCTCGTGCCCTGCGGCGCGACGCAGCCGCCGGCGCCGCATTTCCAGACGATCTCCTTGACGATGAGCCGGGCCGCGCCCGGCGGCGCCGCGGGTTCGGCCCGATATTGGGTCCCGGCGAAGGCGGTCCCTCCGAACAGCGCCGCCGCGAGCAGGAAGGCGAGCAATGAGGAGGTGAGTTGCCGAATCATGACAGGCTCCTTTCAGTTGCGATATGCAACTTACTAAGAGAACCAGTTTCAGTTTGCAACCGGAAAATTGTCTCTTATGTTTCAACGATGAAAAAAGCTAAGGTCGTCCGATGAGCCGTGCGGAGCAATTGCGGGAAGTGTTCGAGGAGTGCGGCATCGGCGCCGCCCTCGAAGTAGTCGGAGAACGCTGGTCGTTCCTGATCCTTCGCGGTGCGTTCAACGGGCTCAGGCACTTCGAGGAGTTCCAGACCAACCTCGGGATCGCCCGCAACATCCTGTCCAACCGGCTCGGACGGCTGGTCGAGCATGGAATATTGCGCCGCGATCCCGATCCGGCCGACCGCCGCAAGGTCACCTACCGGCTGACCGAAAAGGGACGTGACCTGCTTCCGGTGCTGCTTTCGCTTCGCCAGTGGGGCGAGCGGTGGATTTCGGGCCAGCCGAGCAACCCGGTTCTGGTCGACCGCTATACCCGTCAGCCGATCGCCCCGATGACCGTCCGGTCGGCCGACGGCCGGGAGCTCAGCCTCCGCGACATGGAATGGGTGGATCGCGACGATCTGGACCGCGAGACCGCCGCGGCCTAGCGGCGAGAGCCTACCGCCGTCACCCCGGCGGAAGCCGGGCCTCGGGGAGACCCGCCGTGACGTGTTGTCAGGAGGTCCCGCGCTTTCGCCGGGATGACGAGTTACCGGGGCCTCACCCGCATCGGCAGCGATTCGAACAGCTCAGGCTCGCCGGTCCGCCGAGCCCCTTCGATCTCCAGGATCCGGAACTTGGTCGCGACTCCGCCGGGGGCGGAGAAGCCGCCCGTTCTTCCGTCGGCGGCGAGCACCCGGTGGCACGGAACGACGATCGGAACCGGATTGCGACCGAGGGCAAGGCCGACCGCCTGGGCCGCGCGCGGAGCGCCGATCTCCCGGGCGATGTCGCCATAGCTCCGGACCTCGCCGCACGGGATCCGCCGCGCCGCCTGCCAGACATTGCGCTCGAACGCCGAGCCCTCCGGATCGAGCTGGATATCGCGGAGGTCGGTCATGCCGCCGGCCAGCAGGCTCGCGATCCGCTCGATCGCCTCGGCGGCGAAGTAGGGCGGGCGGGCCTCGACGGCGCCCGGAAAGCGCCTTGCCAAAGCCGCCCGCGCCTTTTCATCGGAAGCTTCCGGGAGTGCGGCTCCAACGACAAGGCCGCCGCGCCACACGAGGGCGCAGCGGCCTATCGCCGTATCGAAGAGAGCGTAGCCGCCGGTGTAAGGCGGATTATTCGTAATCGCCGCCGGCATTGTTGTTGCGGGGCGGAGCGGCGGCGGTGAGTCGAAGCGCCTCGGCGGATGCGGAGAGCGAGCCGACTTCGTCCGGAGCCTCGTCGTCGTCGACCTGGACCCGCTGAAGGCCCGAAACCAGGGCTTCCTCGAGCTGCTTGGGCTTCACCGTTTCCTCGGCGATCTCGCGCAGGGCGACGACCGGATTCTTGTCGCGGTCGCGGTCGATGGTCAGCTCGGCGCCCCCCGAGACCTGACGGGCCCGCTGGGCCGCGAGGAGCACCAGGTCGAACCGGTTGGGGATCTTGTCGACACAATCTTCGACGGTAACGCGCGCCATGCAGCAGCCTCGCTCAACACTATAGGGGGAAAGCGGGGGAGATACGGACGAGGGGGACGAAAGTCAATGATTTGGCGGCCGAACGGGAGAGGCGAGGTCGCCGGCGCGGCGCAATCCGTCATTCCGGCGAAGGCCGCAATCCATGAACGCGGAGGCCAGCGGCTACTCGCTGGAACCCCTCTCCATGGATCCCGGGTCAATCCCGGGATGACGGATCGGGACGGCGAGGGCTTGCCCTCCCCGCCCGCGACCCGCATGCACCCCCGCATGGCGGAGGTGCAAGCTCAGGAGCCGGGTCTCTCGCACGAGGTGGCGGGCAGCCGCCTGACCCTCCTCGCCGACGGGCCGCAGCGGCTTTCCGCGCTGCTCGATCTGATCGAGGGCGCGAAGGAGAGCCTTCGCTTTCTCTATTACATGTTCATGGACGATTCGTCGGGTACCCGGGTACGCGACGCCCTGATCGTCGCCGCCCGCCGAGGGGTGACCGTGTCGCTCCTCGTCGACGGCTTCGGCTCCACCGCCAATCGCGAATTCTTCCGCCCGCTCGAGGCCGCCGGAATCGCCTTTTGCCGGTTCAGCCCGAAATTCGGGCGCCGCTACCTCCTTCGCAACCACCAGAAGCTGGCCCTGGCCGACGGCGAGCGGGTCATTATCGGCGGCTTCAACGTCTCGGACGATTATTTCGGAAGCGTCGAATCGGGCGCGTGGCGGGACATCGGGCTTCGGGTCGAAGGCCAATCCGTCGCCTATCTGACCCGCTATTTCGACAGGCTCTTCAAATGGACCCTGAATCCCGACGCCCGGGTCCGCGACTTCCGCCGGCTGC
>DASVSX010000084.1:0-15526 GCA_036387875.1 Allosphingosinicella sp.
CGACACGACGTGGAAATTCCGGGCGATGTACGATCTGCGCGAAAAGGCGGCGGCGGATGCCGGCATGGAGTTGATCGTCCACCGCAATCCGGATGCGGAGGCTCAGGGGATCAACCCGTTCGACCACGGCAGCCTCCATACCGACCTGTGGAAGACCCAGGGGCTTCGCCAGGCGCTCGACCAGCACGGCTTCGACGCGGCCTTCGGCGGCGCCCGCCGCGACGAGGACAAGAGCCGCGCCAAGGAGCGCATCTTCAGCTTCCGCTCCGCCCATCACCGCTGGGACCCGAAGAACCAGCGGCCCGAGCTCTGGTCGATCTACAATGCCCGCAAGTCGCGCGGCGAGACGATGCGCGTCTTCCCGCTCTCCAACTGGACTGAGCTCGACGTCTGGCAGTACATCCATGCCGAGAGCATTCCCATCGTCCCGCTCTATCTCGCGGCGCCGCGGCCTACGGTGGAGCGGGACGGCATGATCCTTATGGTCGACGACGACCGCTTTCGGCTTCGCGACGGCGAAGTGCCCGTGCAGCGCTCGGTGCGCTTCCGGACCCTGGGCTGCTACCCCCTGACCGGAGCGGTCGAGAGCCGGGCGACGACCCTTCCCCAGGTCATCCGGGAGATGCTTCTCGCCACCACCTCCGAGCGCCAGAACCGCGCCATCGACCATGACGGCGCCTCGAGCATGGAGCGCAAGAAGCAGGAAGGCTATTTCTAGATGGCGACGGCTCCCGCCATCCACCCCGTCATCCCGGCGAAAGCCGGGACCTCAGGACGAGAAGTCTCGGCGGGTCTCCCCGAGGCCCCGGCTTTCGCCGGGGTGACGGACGATCACGACGACCCGACTATCGCCGGGCAAAATAAATCCCTTCTCCGCCTCCTCACCTGCGGCTCGGTCGACGACGGCAAGTCGACCCTGCTCGGACGGCTCCTCTACGACAGCAAGATGCTGTTCGAGGACCAGCTCGAGGCGCTCGAAGCGGACAGCCGCAAGTCCGGCACCCAGGGCGAGGCTCTCGATTTCGCGCTTCTCGTCGACGGGCTCAGCGCCGAGCGCGAGCAGGGCATCACCATCGACGTCGCCTACCGCTTCTTCGCGACCGAGCGGCGCAAGTTCATCGTCGCCGACACGCCCGGCCACGAGCAATATACCCGCAACATGGTGACCGGCGCCTCGACCGCCGACCTCGCCATCATCCTCATCGACGCTCGCAAGGGCGTTCTCACCCAGACCCGGCGGCACAGCCACCTCGTCCACCTGCTCGGAATCCGCAACGTCGTCCTCGCCGTCAACAAGATGGACATGGTCGGATTCAGCCGGGAGCGGTTCGAGGCGATCGTCGCCGACTATCGCGCCTTCGCCGACGAGATCGGGATCGGCGCCTTCACCCCCATCCCCATCGCCGCCTTGTCCGGCGACAATATCGCGACACGCAGCGCCGCCACGCTTTGGTATGAAGGTCCGGCCCTGCTCGAGCATCTCGAAACCGTGCCGCTCGCCGCCGCCCGGCCCGATTCCGGCGCCTTCCACATGGCGGTCCAGTGGGTGAACCGTCCCGACAGCCGATTCCGCGGCTATGCCGGCCGCATCGCCGGCGGAACCGTCCGGCCGGGCGACGAGATCGTCATCCTGCCCTCGGGCCGGCGCTCGCACGTCGAGCGGATCGTCACCCTGGACGGCGACCTCGACCGCGGCGTCGAAGGCCAGTCCGTCACCCTCACCCTCGCCGACGAGGTCGATTGCTCTCGCGGCGAGGTGATCGCTTCCGCCTCGTCGCCGCCCCAGGTCGCCGACGGCCTCGTCGCCAACCTCGTCTGGATGTCGGACGAGCCGCTCGCGCCGGGCCGCTCCTACTGGCTCAAGATCGGAGCAAGCATTGTCTCCGCGACCGTAAGCAAGGTCGAGCATATCGTCGAGGTCGACACCGGCCGGCCGGCCGCCGCCCGCCTCCTCGCCCTCAACGACATCGGCCGCTGCGAACTGAGGCTCGACCGCGAGGTCGCCGCAATCCCTTATGCCCGAGGCCGCGAGCTCGGCGCCTTCATCCTCATCGACAAGCTGAGCCACGCCACCGCGGCCGCCGGAATGATCGACGGCTTCCCGCGCCGGTCGTCGCTCGACCGCGCGACCGGAGAGGCGGACCGGATCATTTGGCTCAACGAAGTGGTTCGCGAAGAGCGGACCGAGGTCGCCGCGAAGGCGCAGCAGAAGCTTCAGGCGATGGGCCGGATGAGCTTCATCCTCAACGAAGCCGCGATCCGCGAGCAGCTCAACAGCGACCTGACCGATGGCCCCGCCGATGCGGCGGAGCATATCCGCCGGGTGAGGGCGGTGGCGAGCCTGATGAGCCGGGCCGGCCTCCACGTCCTCGTCGCCGCCGACGTCCCGGCTGCCGAGGCGTGGCCCGGCCGCCCGATCGTTCCGGCCGATCTCGATCAGGAGGGAGGCGACGAATGGGTCATCTGAATCCTTTCCCGGCCGACACTCTCAGCCTCGATCAGCGCCGCCAGGTCGAAGCGCTCAGCGGCTCGGTCACGCCCGAGCAGGCGCGCTGGATCAGCGGCTATTTCGCCGGCCTCGAAGCCGGAATCGCGCGGCTCGCGGGCGACGGCTCTCTTCCCGCCGGAGCAGCGGCGGCGATCCGGACCCTGACCGTGCTTCACGGCGGCGAGACCGGCAATTGCGCCGGCCTCGCCCGCGCCTTCGCCGCCGCCGCCGCGGACCGGGGCCTGGTCGCCCAGGTCGAGGACATGGCCCGCTACAAGCCGCGCCGGTTGAGGGAGGAGCAGGACCTGCTGCTCATCGTCAGCACCCACGGCGAGGGCGACCCGCCCCAGCCGGCGCTCGACTTCTTCGAATATGTCGAGGGCCCGAAGGCGCCGAAGCTTCCCGACCTCCGCTATTCGGTCCTCGCCCTCGGGGATTCCACCTACGAGCATTATTGCGAGGCCGGCCGGCGCCTCGACCGGCGCTTGGACGCGCTCGGAGCGGCCCGGCTCACCGAGCGGGTCGAATGCGACGTCGACTATGACGAGACGGCAGCACAGTGGCGCGCCGAGGCGCTGGCCCTGCTTGTTGCCCAGGCCGGGGCGGGCTGCGAGGTGTCCGCCCCGGCTGACCCCGCCTTCCCGGCCGCCACGGCGCACGACAAGCGCAATCCCTTCCCGGCCCGGATCATCGACAATCTCACCATCGTCGGCCGCGATTCGACCAAGGAGACCCGCCATGTCGAGCTCGACCTTGCCGGCTCCGGCCTCGTCTACCAACCGGGCGACGCGCTCGGAGTGGTCGCCCGCAACGATCCCGCCGTGGTCGCCGCGCTGCTCGACTCGACCGGCCTGTCGGGAGACTCCGAGCTGACCGTGAAGGGCGAGACCACGACATTGGCCAAGGCGCTCGAAGATCATTTCGAGATCGCCATCACCCCGCCCCGTTTCCTCGACCATTGGGCCGCCGTGACGGGCGCGGCGGAGCTCCGGCGGCTAAGTGGAGACGAAGGGAAGTCCGAGCGCCAGGAATGGCTCCGCGCCCACCACATCGTCGACATAGTGAGGCGATTCCCGTCGAAAAGTGTCGATTCCTCCACATTCGTGGCGGGGCTGAGGCCGCTCCAGCCGCGCCTCTACTCCATTTCGTCGAGCCTTTCGGCGATGCCCGACGAAGCCCACATCACCCTCGCCCCGGTCCGCTACCGGCTCCACGGCGAGGCCCGCCACGGAGTCGCCTCCGCCCACCTCGCCGACCGCTCGACGGTGGGCGACACCCTCCCCGTCTACATCCAGCCCAACGAGCAATTCCGCCTCCCCGAGGACGACAAGGCGATCGTCATGATCGGCGCCGGCACCGGAATCGCCCCCTACCGCGCCTTCCTCCAGGAGCGCGAGGCGCGCGGAGCAAGCGGCAAATCCTGGCTGTTCTTCGGCGAGCGCAACTTCCGCAGCGACTTCCTCTACCAGACCGAATGGCAGGCCTGGTTGAAGGACGGCATCCTCGGCCGGATGGACGTCGCCTTTTCGCGCGACCGCGGCTCCAAGGCCTATGTCCAGCACCGGATGGTCGAGCGCTCCGCCGAGCTCTTCGCCTGGCTCGAGGACGGAGCCCATCTCTATCTGTGCGGCGACGCCGCCCGGATGGCGCCCGACGTCCACGAGACCCTGATCTCGATCGTCGCCGAGGAAGGCCGGCTCCAGCGCGAAGGCGCCGAGGAATATGTCCGCGAGCTCCAGCGCAGCCGCCGCTACCAGAAGGACGTCTACTGACATGGCCGACGCCGGGATCACCCTCGACCGGAGCAAGGACCTGTCGCAGCCGCTCGACCGGCTGAGCGCCGACGAGCGGCTCAAGAAGGCCAGCAACTATCTGCGCGGGACCATCTCCACCGGGCTTCTCGACCGGATCACCGGCGCCGTCGCGACCGACGACACAAGGCTGATGAAGATCCACGGAATGTACCAGCAGGACAACCGCGATCTGCGCGACGAAAGGCGGCGCCAGAAGCTCGAGCCGGCCTATCGCTTCATGATCCGGGTCCGCCTCCCCGGCGGAGTCTGTACTCCGGAGCAATGGCTGAAGCTCGACGAACTCGCCCGAGCCCATGGCGGCGGCCGGCTTCGACTCACCACCCGCCAGACCTTCCAGTTCCACTGGGTGCTGAAGGAGGACGTGCGGGCCGCCATCCAAGGCCTCCACGAAGCCCTGCTCGACACCGTCGCCGCCTGCGGCGACGTCTCGCGCAACGTCATGTGCGCCGCCGATCCCGAGGATTCAGCACTTCACGCCGAGGTCGTCGAAGCGGCGCGGACGGTCAGCGACGAATATCTGCCCAGGACCCGCGCCTATCACGAAATCTGGTACGGCGAGGAGAAGGTCGCCTCCTCCGATGCGGAGGAAGAACCGTTCTACGGGGCGACCTACCTGCCCCGGAAGTTCAAGATCGGCTTCGTCGTCCCGCCCTCCAACGACATCGACGTCTACACCCAGGATCTCGGCTTCATCGCCATCAAGGGCCCGAACGGATTGGAAGGCTTCAACGTCGCCATCGGCGGCGGCATGGGCCGCACCGAGAACGAGCCCCTCACCTACCCCCGCCTCGCCGACGTCATCGGCTTCATCCCCAAGGACCGGCTGGTCGCCGCGACCGGGGCGGTGATGTCGGTCCAGCGCGATTACGGCAACCGCGCCGAGCGCAACCGCGCCCGCTTCAAATATACGATCGACGACAAGGGCCTGGGCTGGATCAAGGCCGAGATCGAGTCGCGCCTCGGCGCTCCGCTCGAACCGGCGAGGCCCTTCCGCTTCACCTCCAACGGCGATTCGTTCGGCTGGCGCGAGACCGGGAGCGGCCGCTCCAACTGCACCCTCTATGTCGAGAGTGGCCGACTCGCCAACCGGCCCGGCCGGGCCTGGCTCGACGGGCTTCGGGCGATCGCGCAGGTGCATCGCGGCACCTTCCGGGTCACTCCGAATCAGAATCTGGTCGTCGCAGGCGTGGCGGCTCAAGACCGGGCGGCCATCGAGGCGCTGCTCGCCGAGCACGGTCTCGCCGGCGCGCCGGAGAGCGCGATCCGCCGCAACTCGATCGCCTGCGTCGCCCTCCCGACCTGCGGCCTCGCCATGGCCGAAGCCGAGCGCTACCTTCCCGACATCCTGACCCGGATCGAGGCGATCCTCGCGGCGAACGGCCTCACCGACGAACCGATCACCTTCCGGATCAGCGGCTGCCCGAACGGCTGCTCGCGCCCCTATGTTGCCGAAATCGCTCTGACAGGCCGCGCCCCCGGCAAATATAATCTCTACCTGGGCGGCGGCTTCCACGGCGAACGGCTGGCCCGGATGGTCCGCGAGAATATCGGCGAGGCCGAGATACTGAACGTGCTCGACGACCTGCTCGGCCGTTACGCCGGCGAGCGGCAACCGGATGAGCGGCTCGGCGATTTCGTCGAGCGGGTCTCCTATCTGGCCAGCGAGCAGCAAATTCCGGGTCGGATAGACCCGATAATCTGAGGAGCGAATTCAGGGCGGCCGAAAGCAAGGCCGGGAAAAGTGTCGACTGATTGTCTACCAGTTTAATTAAGTAAATAAGAGGGATAACCGCCATGAGATCCGTCAGTGCCCTTATCACCGCTCTCGCCGCGGCCTTGCTCCTCTCGGGCTGCGGCGGGAAACCCGAGCAGCAGCGCCGCGAGCTTCTCAACGTCTCCTACGATCCGACCCGGGAGCTCTACCGCGACGTCAACGAGAGCTTCGCAGCCAAGTGGAAGGCCGAGACCGGCCAGGACCTCGAGATCCGCCAGAGCCACGGCGGCTCCGGCAAGCAGGCCCGCTCGGTGATCGACGGCCTCGCCGCCGACGTCGTCACCCTCGCTTTGGCCTACGACATCGACGAGATCGCGCGGCGCGCCAAGTCGCTCCCGGCCAACTGGCAGACCCGCCTGCCGGGCAACAGCAGCCCCTATACGTCGACGATCGTCTTCCTGGTGCGCAAGGGCAATCCCAAGCGGATCGTCGACTGGAACGACCTCGTCCGTCCGGGCATCAAGGTCATCACGCCCAATCCGAAGACCAGCGGCGGGGCGCGCTGGAACTATCTCGCCGCCTGGGGCTATGCCGAGCGCAAGTTCGGCTCCCCCGTCCGCACGCGCGACTATATGACCCGCCTGTTCCGCAACGTGCCGGTCCTCGACAGCGGCGCCCGAGGCGCAACCACCACCTTCGTCGAGCGCGCCCAGGGCGACGTCCTCCTCTCCTGGGAGAATGAAGCGTTCCTCGCCGTCAACAAGCTCGGCAAGGGCCAGTTCGAGATCGTCGTCCCCTCACTCTCCATCCTCGCCGAGCCGCCCGTGGCGCTCGTCGATAAGGTCGTCGACCAGAAGGGCACCCGGGCCGCCGCCGAAGCCTATCTCAAATATCTCTACACGCCCGAGGCCCAGGAGCTCATCGCCAAACATTATTACCGCCCGCGCGATCCGGCGGTCGCCGCTCGCCACAAGGCGCAATTCCCCGAAGTCGCGATGCTGACCATCGACAGGGATTTCGGCGGCTGGGCCAAGGCTCAGAAGACCCACTTCGCCGACGGCGGCGAATTCGACCGGATTTTCAAGCAAGCGAAAAGGTGAAGGCCGAGCGCTGACCCGGGCTCCGGCCGCCCGGAGCTCGACTGGATTCGAAGGAGAAAATCGATGCGTTTCATGCTCCTGGCCAGCGCCGCGCTGGCCACAACCCCGGCTTACGCCCAGTCGACTTCGCCGGAAGCGGCGGCGCCGGCGGCCGAGGCCGGGCCGGCCGAGGCGGCCGCCGCCGCCCAGAGCGACGATATCGTCGTCACCGCCCGGCGCCGCGACGAGCAGCTCCAGGACGTTCCGCTCGCAATCTCGGTGCTCGGCGGAGCCCAGCTCGACGCGACCGGAAGCATCAATGTCGGCCGCCTCCAGCAGATCCAGCCGTCGGTGCAGTTCTTCAGCACCAATCCGCGCAACTCGGCGGCCAACATCCGCGGTCTCGGCGCTCCGTTCGGCCTGACCAACGACGGCATCGAGCAGGGCGTCGGAATCTATATCGACGAGGTTTATTACAGCCGGATCGCGGTCGCGACGTTCGACTTCCTCGACGTCGAGCGGATCGAAGTGCTCCGAGGGCCGCAGGGCACCTTGTACGGCAAGAACACCACCGCCGGAGCGATCAACATCGTAACCCGCGCCCCGACCTTCCAGCCGGAGGCGCGGATCGAGCTGTCGCTCGGCAATCTCGACTATTTCGCCGCCAAGGCCTCCGTCTCGGGCCCGATCGTCGACGACAAGCTCGCGGTGCGCCTGGCCGCGTCGAAGAGCCGGCGGCGCGGCACCATCTTCAACGTGGCAAGCGACCGCCGGGTGAACGAGCAGGACAATCTCGGACTGCGCGGGCAATTGCTCTGGCGTGCGAGCGACGGCCTCGATGTGACGCTTTCAGCCGACTACAACCGCCAGAATCCGGAATGCTGCGCCCAGATCTACGTTCGGACCGGAGCGACTCAGAGGCCGCTCAGCCGCCAATATGCGGCCCTCGCGGCGGCCTTCAACTATGCTCCGCCGAGCACGGATCCGTTCGACCGGCTCACCGACCTGGACACGCCGCTGAACGCATTCCAGGAGCTCGGCGGAGTCGCGGTCCGAGCGAAATGGGACATCGGGCCGGGCACGCTGACGTCGGTGACCGCCTGGCGGTTCTGGAACTGGGGCCCGTCGAACGACCGCGACTTCACGGGCCTTCCGATCACCACCGTCTCGGCCAATCCGTCGAAGCAGAACCAATATTCGCAGGAGCTTCGCTATGCGGGATCGAGCGGGAATCTGGACTATGTCGGAGGCCTTTTCGCCTACCGGCAGAACCAGCACACGACCGGCGCCCAAGAGCAGGGCCCGGCGGCGAGCCGCTGGCTTCTCAACCCGTCCAGCGCCAACGCCAGCAATCCCGCCGTCCTGAACGGACTGCGCTCGGAGAACGACATCAGGCTGGAGACGACGAGCCTCGCCGCCTTCGGCCAGATCAGCTGGCGGGTGACCGACCGGCTTCGCCTTCAGCCGGGCCTTCGGGTCAATTACGACAAGAAGATCGGCTCCTACATGGCCGTCGTGACGACCGGAACGGGCAGCACCGTCCTGAACAACGACCAGCGGGGCATCCTCGCACCGCAAAGCTACGAGGCGAAGTTCAGCGACTGGAACGTCTCGGGCGATTTTACCATCGCCTACGATCTGGCTGCGGACGTGCTCGCCTATGCGACCTACGCCAAGAGCTTCAAATCGGGCGGGATCAACCTGGCCGGCCTTCCGCTCGACTCCTCCAACAATCCGATCCTGAGCGCTGCGACGGTGAAGCCCGAGAAGGTCGATCATTTCGAGGTCGGCCTCAAGACTCAGTTCCTGGACCGCCGGGCGACTCTGAACCTCGCCGCCTTCTGGACGAACATCGAGGATTATCAGGCCACCGTCACCAACGGACAGCTCGGAGTGCTACGCGGCTACCTCGCCAATGCCGAGAAAGTTCGGGTGCGCGGGCTCGAGGCCGACTTCTCGATCCGGCCGGCCAAGGGGCTCAGCCTCTATGCGAGCGGGGCCTTCACCGACCACGAATATGTCCGCTTCGTCGACGCCCCCTGCCCGCCCGAGCTTGCCGGCGGAGCGGCCGCGACCGCGGTCAATCCCGCCAGCCCGCCTGGAACGCCGGGGGGCTTCAGCCCCGCCAATTGCGACATCTCCGGCCAGTGGCTTCCGGGAATTTCGAAATGGGCCTTCTCCTTCGGCGGGGAATACAGCCTTCCGGCGAAGCTTCTCGGGCGCTCCGGCCAGGTCTATGCCGGCGCGGACGGCAGCTACAGGTCGCGCTTCTCCTCCAACCCCTCCCGGTCCGCCTACACCGATCTCGAGGGTTATGCGCTCGCCAGCTTCCGGCTCGGCTTCCGGACCGACGACGGCTGGAACAGCTTCGCCTGGGTGCGAAACGCCTTCGATTCGAAATATTATGACGTCCTGGCGACCCAGTCGGGAAGCACCGGCCTCATCGTAGGCCAGCCCGGGGATCCGCGCACCTGGGGTGTCACAATTCAGAAAAGATTCTGAAGCAAAAGCGAAACTTCAGAGGCTCCAAGGCTTGACTGCGGTTCGTGCCGTGCCGAACGCCTCCTCTATCGACGGAGGTTCCATGCGTTTCCTGCTTCTGACCGGCACTGCACTGGTCGCCCTGGCCGCAAGCCCCACTTCCGCCCAGGAGCCCGCCCCCGCGCCGACCGGCGACCCGATCCTCGACCGGCTCAACGCGCTGGAGGCGCGGGTGAAGCAGCTCGAAGCCCGCAATGCCGAGCTCGAGCAGCAGGCCGCCGGGACCCAGGCCCGGGTCGAAACCGCCGAGAAGCGCGAGTCCAAGCAGGTCCAGTTCGGCTTCGCTCCGACCCTTTCCGACGACAAGGGCGATTTCACCTTCAAGCCGCGAGGCGTGATCGAAGCCGATTACGCGGTCTTCGACGAGCGGACCGGCGGCTACGATTACAACGACGGGACCGCCTTCCGCCGGGCCAGGATCGGGCTCGAAGGCACGGCGATGAAGGTCTTCAACTACCGGATCGAGGTGGATTTCGCCGGCAACCAGGTCGGGCTCACGGACGCCTATCTCCAATATTCCGGAATCGAGGGCCTGCTGATCACCGCGGGCCAGCACAAGGCCCCGTTCGGGCTCGAATCCAACAACAGCGACAATTACAACGTCTTCCTCGAGCGGGGCATGGTCACCAACGCCTTCGGCAACGCTGGCGCCGAGCGCCGGATCGGCCTCTCGGCAGCCTTCGCCCCGAAAGAGAATCTGAACCTCGCCGTCGGAGTCTTCGGCGACAATGAGAGCATCAGCCGATCGGCGGGCTCACCCGTCACGAACTCGCCCGACGAAAGCATCGGCGGGAACGCCCGCCTCGCCTGGGAGCCGGTCTTCGAGAAGGGCCGGATCGTCCATCTCGGCGCTTCCGGCTATTACCGCACAGGGCTCAAAACCGGCGACGTCGCCGACGCCGTCCGCCTTAGCGATCGGCCGAACATCCGGGTCGACAACGGCAATATCGCCGACAGCGGAATCATCCCCGGCGTCGCATCGCTTCGTTATGCGGGCGCCGAGGCTGCGGCCGTGTTCGGTCCTGTCACGGTGGCCGGCGAATATGGCCGGCTCTGGCTCGACCGCCCCGGCCTTTCTGACCCGAGCTTCGACGGCTTCTACGTCTACGCCACCTGGTTCCCGACCGGTGAGACCAGGCCCTTCCGCAACGGCAATTTCGACCGGGTGAAGCCGAAGCACTCGCTGGGCAAAGGCGGCGCCGGGGCCTTCGAGCTGGCCTTGCGCTACGACCGCTTGGATCTCTCGGACACCCCAGTCCTCGCACGCGCAGGGAACCGGGCCGAGAGCCTGACCTTCGGGCTCAACTGGTACCTCAATCCCTACGCCAAGGTGCTTTTCAACTGGGTCCGCTTCAACGGCGCCAAAACGCCCCTCGACCCCGTCGGCGCCCGAACCGCCGGCGACGCCTTCGGCACCCGCCTGCACGTCGATTTCTGACGCGTTCAGGGTACGGCGCCCGGCGGTACGCGCTTCCCGTACGGCCGGGCGCCTTGTACGGCGCAAGCATGTCCGAGGATCTTGAGACTTTCGCGGCTTTTGCCCGCGACCTCGCCGCAGCCGCCCGGCGGGAGACCCTGCCCGGCTGCCGCTCCGGTCTCGCCGGAGTCGAGAATAAGCTGACCGAGGGTTTCGACCCGGTGACGCAGTACGACCGGAATTCGGAACTGGCGATCCGGCGCCTGATCGAGACCCGGTTTCCGGACCACGGCATTGTGGGGGAGGAGCTCCCCGACCGTCCGGCCTCCGGCCGCTGGTCCTGGTCGCTCGATCCGATCGACGGCACCCGAGCCTATATTTGCGGGCTGCCGAGCTGGACGACGTTGATCGCCTTGCTCGACGAGGGCGAGCCGGTGCTCGGAGCGGTCGACGTTCCAAGGCTGGACGAGCTCTATCTGGGCCGTTCCGGCGGCGCCTGGACGTTCGGAGCCGGAGAGGAACGGCCGCTCAGGGCGAGCGGCTGCCGGCGGATCGAGGAGGCGAGGCTCTCCACCACCGATCCCTACCTCTTCGAAGGCGCCGAAGCGGAAGGCTTCGAGCGGCTCCGGCGCTCGGCGCGGCTCACCCGTTACGGGCTGGACGCCTACGCCTACGCGCTGGTCGCCGCCGGAAGCCTCGACCTGGTCGCCGAATCCGGCCTCAAGCCGCACGATTACAATGCCCTGGTGCCGCTCGTCCGGGCGGCCGGCGGTGCGGTGTCGAACTGGAGCGGGGGTTCGGATCTGAGGGCCGGTCAGATCGTAGCGGCTTCGAGCGAGGCACTGCTTGAGAAGGCGTGCCAGCTGCTGGGAGGCTAGCAAATTCCGTTCGGGCTGAGCCTGTCGAAGCCCTTCCCTTCGACTAAGCGTAAAAAAAGAGGCCTTCGACAAGCTCAGCCCGGACGGTGGGGTAGTTGGAAGCTAGGCTTCGTGCCGCTCCCGAAGCACCGCCGCGACATCCTCCCAGCCGAAGCCCCGGGCCTCCATCAGCACCGACACGTGGTAAAGCAGGTCGGCCGTTTCCTCGATGCACCCTTCGCGGTCGCGGGACACCGCCGCCAAAGCGAGCTCGACCCCTTCCTCGCCCACCTTCTGCGCGACTTTCGCCGGCCCTTCCGCGAGCAGCCGGGCGGTATAGCTCTCCCTCGGGTCGCCCCCGGCCCGGCTCGCCACGATCCGGCCGAGCGCGCCGAGGAAGCCCGGGCCGTCGGCATCGCTTGCGAAGCAGCTCGCGGTGCCAAGGTGGCAGGTGGGGCCGGCCGGCTCGGCCTTCACGAGCAGGGCGTCCCCGTCGCAATCGGCCCGCACCTCCCTCACCGCGAGCCCGTTTCCGCTGGTCTCCCCTTTCTCCCACAGCCGCCCCTTGGAGCGGCTTTGAAAGACGGCCCGGCCTTTCTCGAGCGTCGCGGCGAGCGCTTCGCGGCTCATATAGCCGAGCATCAGCACCTGGCCGGTGGCCACGTCCTGGATCACCGCCGGGAGGAGCCCGCCCATCTTCTCCCAATCGAGGGAGTCGATATCGCCGGCGCTCAGCGGCGCATTTCGATCCCGCATGATATAAGATACTCCTTCAGCTCGGCTATCGGGATGACGCGGTCGTGGAATACCGTGGCGGCGAGGGCGCCGCTGGCTCCGGCGGCGAAGGCGTCTCGGAAATGCTCCGGCGCGCCCGCTCCGCCCGAGGCGATGACCGGTACGGTCGTGGCCTCGACGACCGCAGCCGTATGCCCAAGGTCGTAGCCGGTCCGGACTCCGTCGCGGCGCATGCAGTTGAGGACGATCTCGCCCGCTCCGCGCTGGGTCGCCTCGACCACCCAGTCGAGCGTAAGCCGCCCCGAATCGCGCACGGCCTCCGGCGAGCCGGTATATTGCTTCACGCGATACTCCCCGCCCGATTCGAAGCTGTCGACCCCGAGGACGACGCACTGGCTTCCGAAGTCGCGGGCGAGCTCCTCGATCAGCGCCGGACGCTCGAGCGCGGGCGAGTTGATCGACACCTTGTCGGCGCCCGAATCGAGGCAGGCGGCGGCCTGGTCGCGGGTGCGCACTCCGCCCGCGACGGCGAAGGGAATGTCGATCGCCCGGGCGATCCGGCGCACCCATTCCAAATCGAGGCTCCGCCGCTCCGCGCTGGCCCCGATGTCGTAGAAGACGAGCTCGTCGGCGCCCTCCTCACGATAGCGGATCGCGCTTTCGACGATGTCGCCGGCGTCGCGATGGTCGCGGAACTGGACGCCCTTGACCACCCGGCCGTCCTTCACGTCGAGGCAGGGGATGATCCTACGCGCAGGCACGGAGCGCCTCCGCCAGGTCGATCCGGCCTTCCCAAAGCGCCTTGCCGACGATCGCCCCGGCGGTTCGAAGCCGGCGAAGGTCGTCCAGCGACGACACTCCCCCGGAAGCCTGGATGGCGAGGCCGGGGAGGCGGAGGGCGGCTTCCTCGAGCAGCTGGAAGTTCGGGCCGGCGAGCATCCCGTCGCGGCCGATATCGGTAAGGAGGAGATGCCGCGCCTCCGGATAGAGCGCTGCGACGTCCCACAGGCTGCGGCCGGAATCCTCGGTCCAGCCGGCGGTCGCGACGATCGGGACTCCGTCCACGATTCGGACGTCGAGCGAGAGGGTGATCCGCTCGCCGCCAAACTCCCGAAGGAAGCCGCGGA
Source organism: Allosphingosinicella sp. (assembly GCA_036387875.1). Classification (GTDB taxonomy): domain Bacteria; phylum Pseudomonadota; class Alphaproteobacteria; order Sphingomonadales; family Sphingomonadaceae; genus Allosphingosinicella. The sequence goes on from DASVSX010000084.1 coordinate 13,773, forward strand.
CGACGTCCGGCCGGTCGACGGCGAGGCTTCCGATCACGATCCGGGCGACTCCGGAGTCGAACATCCGCTCCAGTTGCTCGCGAGTCCGGAATCCGCCGGCCACCTGCAGGTTCAGCGGCGCTCCATCGGCGAGGATTGCGATGAGATCGTGCTGCACCGGCTCGCGGGCACGGGCTCCGTCGAGGTCGACGACATGGGCCCATTGCGCCCCCGCCTCGGCAAAGCGGGCCAGGGCTTGCGCGGGATCGGCGGGATAGGTCGTCGCCTCTTCGAAGCGCCCCTGCGAGAGCCGGACGACCCGGCCGCCCATCAGGTCCATTGCGGGATAGAGCATCATTGCCCGAGCCAGCTGCGAAGGAAGCGGGCGCCCGCCTCGCCCGACCGCTCCGGGTGGAACTGCGCTCCGAGCCAGTTCCCGCTCCGGACCGCCGCCGGAATCTCCCGGCCGTAATCGGCGCTCGCCACCGTTGCCGATCCGGAGTCGCAGGCGAAGCTGTGGGCGAAATAGACATAGTCCCCGGATCGAAGGCCGATCGCCTCGTCCCGGACCTCGACCTTGCTCCAGCCCATGTGCGGCACCGGCCGGCCCGGCGCCGGTTCAAGCTTCCGGACCCTGCCGGGAATCAGGCCGAGGCAAGGCGTATCCTCCTCGTCGCTCCCCTCGAAGAGCAGCTGCATCCCGAGACAGATTCCGAGGGCAGGCTGCCGGAGCGCCCGGAGCACCGGCGCGAGCCGGCGCGCTCCGATCTGCTCCATCGCATAGCCGGCGGCCCCCACCCCGGGCAGGATGACCTTGTCGGCGGCGGCGATCACCTCCGCCTCGCCGGTCACCACCGGAGCGATCCCGAACCGCTCCATCGCGATTCCGACCGATCCGATATTGCCGCAGCCGACGTCGACGATGGCGAGCTTCATTAGCCCCTCCCCTTCAGGGGAGGGGTTGGGGTGGGGCATGTCCCGAACAACGGGCCGGCGAGGCAGGACACCCGCACAAGCCCCACCCCTCGATCCCCTCCCCTGAAGGGGAGGGGAGGAATTGCCGTAATCACAACACCCCCTTCGTGCTGGGCAAAGCATCGCCGTCGCGCGCCAGCGCCCGGCGGAGCGCCCGGCCGAAGGCCTTGAAGCAGGCTTCGGTCTTGTGATGGTCGTTCTCGCCTTCGACCCGGACGTGGATCGCCGCTCCGAGGCTGTCCGCCAGGCTCCGGAAGACGTGGCGGGTCATCTCGGTCGGGTAGGCGCCGATATGGCTGGCCTCGAACCCGCCTTCGAAGACGCTGTAGGGGCGGCCGGAAAGGTCGATGAGGACATGCGCCTCGGTCTCGTCCATCGGAAGCGAGAATCCGAACCGACCGATCCCCCGCCGGTCGCCGAGCGCCCGCGACAGCGCTCCGCCGAGGGCGATCGCGCAATCCTCGACGCTGTGATGCCCATCGATGTCGAGGTCGCCGTCGCAGGACAGGATCAGCGAGAAGCCGCCATGCGCCGCCACCTGGTCCAGCATATGGTCGTAGAAGGGGATGCCGGTGGCGATCCGTCGAGGCGACCCCCGGTCGAGGTCGACGGCGACGGCGATCTTGGTCTCGTTGGTCTCCCGGATCACTTCGGCGCGGCGGGTCGTGGGCTGCTCCACGGCGACGCCAAGCGCCGACAAAGCAGCGGCATTCTCCTCCGGGCTGCCGATGGTCAGGCGGATGGCATTCGACGAGACGTTGGGTCGGAAGCGGACCCGAACGCCGAGCTGTTGAAGCTTG
>DASVSX010000085.1:0-129150 GCA_036387875.1 Allosphingosinicella sp.
GGACCGGTTGACGCGGGCCTGGCTTTGGAGGGTCCGTCATTCCCTTTTCCCGTTCGGGCTGAGCCTGTCGAAGCCCTTTTCCTTTCCCCTTTGAAATTTGAAGGAAGGCCCTTCGACAGGCTCAGGGCGAACGGAGTCGGGGTGATAGGCTAGGCCTTGGAATCGTATGGGTTCTTGCCGCCGCGAAGGGCTAGGCGGATCGGCACCGCCCCGAAGCCGAGCTCGCGCCGCATCCCGTTCATCAGATAGCGGCGGTAGCTCTCCGGAAGCGCATCGAGCCGGCTTCCGAAGACGACGAAGCTCGGCGGGCGCGATCCGACCTGGGTGATGTAGCGCAGCTTGATCCGGCGGCCGCTTGGGGCCGGCGGCGGGTTCTTCTCCACCGCGTCCTCGAACCAGCGGTTGAGCTGGCCGGTCGAGACCCTTTTCGACCAGGTCTCGCGCACCTCGAAGGCGGCGCCGAGCAGGGTATCCAGGCCCTTGCCGGTCTTCGCCGAGACGGTGAGCAGGGGCACGTTCGGCGCCTGGGCGAGACCTTCGCCCAAAGCCGCCTTGATCCCGTTGAAAAGGCTGCTCTGGTCGTGCGCCACGTCCCATTTGTTGATCGCGATGATCAGCGCCCGGCCCTCCTGGAGCACCCGGTCGCCGATCTTGAGGTCCTGGGCCTCGAGCCCGAGGGTGCCGTCGAGAAGGAGGACCACCACTTCGGCGAAATCGACCGCTCGAAGGCCGTCCGCGACAGCGAGCTTCTCGAGCTTGTCCTGAACCTTGGCCTTCTTGCGCATTCCGGCCGTGTCGATCAGCCGGACCGGCCGATCCTCGCCGGCGGGCGATCGCCACATCCAGTCGATCGCGATCGAATCGCGGGTGATTCCGGCCTCGGGGCCGGTGATCAGCCGCTCCTCCTCGAGGATCCGGTTGATCAAGGTGGACTTGCCGGCATTGGGCCGGCCGACGACGGCGAGCTTGAGCGGCCCGTCGCCGAGCCTGTCCTCCTCCTCCTCCTCCTCGCGCTCGATGTGCGGGCGCAGGTGCTCGAACAGGTCGACGACTCCCTCGCCATGCTCGGCGCTCATCGCGATCGGCTCTCCGAACCCCAGAGCCCAGGCCTCCATGATCCCGGCTTCGCCGGCCCGGCCTTCCGCCTTGTTGGCGGCGAGGATGACCGGCGTCGTCTCGCTCCTCAGCCAGCGGCCGATCTCCTCGTCGAGCGGGGTGAGGCCGGCTCGGGCGTCGACCAGGAAGAGCGCGGCGTCGGCCTCGCGGACGGCGGCGACCGTCTGGGCGCGCATCCGGCCCGGAAGCGTGTCGGGATCCTCGTCCTCGTAGCCGGCGGTGTCGATGACCCGGAAGTCGAGGCCGAGCAAGGTCGCTTCCCCTTCGCGCCGGTCGCGGGTCACCCCGGGCCGGTCGTCGACGAGCGCCAGCTTCCTTCCGACGAGGCGGTTGAACAGGGTCGACTTGCCGACATTGGGCCGGCCGACGATCGCGACTGTTGGAAGCTTCGCCATGGGAAAGCCGTGCCCGGTGGGGCGCGCAGGGTCAACCGCCCCCTGCCGTCATCCCGGCGAAAGCCGGGACCTCGGGGAGACCCGCCGAGACTTCTCGTCCCGAGGTTCCGGCTTTCGCCGGGATGACGGGTGTGCGCCCTTTTCGGCCTGGCGCCTCAGCGCCAGGCGGTCAGCTGGCCGTTGTCGTGGAGGACGTAGAGGGTGTTGTTGGCGACGATCGGCTGGAGCGACACGGACATGCCCGTGGTCTGGGTCGTCTGGACCCGTCCGTCGACGGGCGAGACGTAGACGATCTGTCCCACCGAATTGGCGAGCACCAGGCGGTCGCCCGCGAGGATCGGGCCGACCCAGTCGATACGCCCCTTCTTGTCCTTGACGTCGCGGTAGCGGGTCAGCTGGGTCATCCAGCGGATCCCGCCGGTGGTCCGCGACAAAGCGAGCAGCCGGGCGTCGTCGGTGACCACGAAGATCCATTCGCCCGCCACCCACGGCGTGGAGATCCCGGCGACGTTGATCTCCCAGACGCGCTGGCCGGTGATGAGCTCGATCGCCACCATGCGGCCGCCCTGGCCGACCGCATAGACCCGGCCCGAATCGATCACCGGATCGGCGTCGATGTCGGAAAGCTGGGTGACGCTGGTCGAGATGCTGGTCCGGGCGAGCGCGTCCTGCCAGAGGTTCTGGCCGTTCTCGTAGCGATAGGCGTTCAATTCGCCCGACGAAAAGCCGGCGACGACCGTCCCCTGCGCGGCCGCGGGGGAGGAGGCGCCGAGGATCCCGGCGATCTCGACCGCGCCCGAGCCGCTCCAGCGGGTGGCGCCGTTCGCGGGGTTGAGAGCGAAGAGCTGGTTGTCCTGGGTGACCACGTAGACATTGTCGTTGGCGACCGTCGGCGCTCCGCGAAGCGGCCCGCCCGGCCGGACCCGCCAGACGAGGGCGCCCGTCTTGGCGTCGAGCGCCGCGGCGTCGCCCGCCCCGTTGGTCGCGTAGATCCGGCCGTTGTCGTAGGCGACTCCGCCGCCGAACAAGGCCCCCTCGGGGGCGTTGGCGCCGCGCACCTGGGCCTGCCACACGGTCGCGCCGTTTTCCGGACTGATCGCGCGGACCACGGCCCTCGTGTCGATGGTGAAGATCCGGCCCTCGCCGATGACCGGCGATGACGCCAGCTGGCCCTGGTTGCTGCTGCCCTCGCCCGTTCCGACCCGCCAGGCCATTCGAAGGGTGGGACCGAGGGCGAGATGCCCCATCGACTTGGCGGCGTTGCCGCCGGACTGGGCCCATTCCGAATTGGCCTGCGCCGGCGGAAGAGTCACGGCGACGGCGCTGAGGGCGGGATCGACCTCGAGCACGCGCTCGCGCGAGAGGACCGAAATGCGCTCGCCGACCGTCGGCGTCACGTTCTTCTTGCCTTTGCCCCCGATGCCGAGGCTTCCGCAGCCGCCGAGGAGACTGGCAGCCGCGAGGGCGAGTAGGATACGCTTCATCTGGTGCCTTCCTGTGTTGCGCCCGCCGATTCCTGCACGGCGTCGACCCCGAGCGAACCGGCCATCTGGGTGGCCCTGGAACGCAATGTGTCGGGGAGCTTTTTGTCCTTGGCCATCGCCGCGAAGATCCCCGCGGCCTGCTGTGGTCTGTTGAGCTTGAGATAGGAGAGCGCGACCATCTCGCCGGCGCTTCCGAACCAGGCATTGCCGGGGACCGCTAGACCCTTGAGCCGGTCGATTACCGCCTGCGGGGGCAGGGTGTCGAGCTCGACCGCGGTCATCCTCACCAGAGCGAGGTCGCGATAGGGCCGGGCGAGGCCTTCATCGTCCGCGATCTGCTTGTAAACGGCGGCCGCACCCTTCAGGTCTTTGCCTTCGATGGCGAGATCGGCCTTGGTGAGGAGGGCGGCGGCGCGATGTCCGTCCGACCCCGACTTGACGAGATCGTCGAGCTTCGGGACCGCGGCCTTCTTCCGGCCGGAGGCGACTTCCTCGAAGGCTTCGACCAGCGTCGCGCTCCGTTCGCCGGCCTTCACCTCCTTCTGGTTCTGCCACCAGATATAGCCGCCGATCAGAGCAAGCAGCAGGACCACGCCCGCGATGACCAGCTTGCCGAACCGCTCCCAGTAGGTCTTCATCTGGTCGCGGCGAAGCTCTTCATCGACCTCGCGGTAGAAGGATTCGTTGTCGACAGGCCTCAGCGCCAAGAAAAACCTCCAAATCCTCGCCGGTCCACCCCGCCCGCCCAAGCCTCATCGCCGATGAAAGCGATACGGAGGATGAACGAAAAAAGCGCGGCCCGGCATCTGCCCCGGCCGCTTCTCTACCTAGCGACGCGCCTCAACGGAAGCCTTGATTGCCGTATCGCTTCCCGGGGAACGAGTCTCTCCGTCATTCCGGCGAAGGCCGGAATCCATGAACACTGCCCGCGGAAATCCGACGCAATCCGTGTTCATGGATCCCGGATCAAGTCCGGGATGACGGCCTCGGTCACGCCGGGAAACAGGATCACTTCTTGGCCCGCTGGATTTGATCCTCGCCCGGGAAGGCGCGGCTTCGGACCTCGCCGGCATAGGCCTGCGCAGCGGCCTCGATCCGGCCGGCAAGGTCGTCATAGCGCTTCACGAAGCGCGCAGTGCGCTCGAACATTCCGAGCATGTCCTCGGTGACCAGCACCTGGCCGTCGCAGCTCGGCGAAGCCCCGATCCCGATGGTCGGGCACGAGACCAGCCCGGTGATCTGTGCCGCGACCTCCTCCATGACTCCTTCGAGCACGAGCAGGAAGCAGCCCGCTTCGTCGACCGCCTTCGCGTCGGCCACGATCTTGCGCGCCTCCGCCTCGCCGCGCCCGCGGGTTCCATAGCCGCCCAGCACATTCACCGCCTGCGGGGTCAGGCCGACATGGCCGATCACCGGAATCCCGCGTTGGCTGAGGAAGGCGACCGTCTCCGCCATCGCCTCTCCGCCCTCGAGCTTCACCGCCGCGGCGCCGGTCTCCTTGAGGATCCGGGACGCACTGGCGAACGCCTGCTGGGGGCTCGCTTCGTAGGCTCCGAACGGCATGTCGACCGCGACCACCGCGTGCCATGAGCCTCGGACCACGGCGGCTCCGTGGGCGCACATCATTTCAAGGGTCACCGGAACCGTCGAGGGCAGCCCGTAGACGACCTGCCCGAGGCTGTCGCCGACCAGCAGGATATCGCAATGCGGGTCGAGCAGCTGGGCGAGGCGCGCCGTGTAGGCGGTCAGCATGACGATCGGCTCGCCGCCCTTCATCGCCTTGAGCTTGGGCACCGTCAGGCGCTTCATCGGGCTCGGGACGGGGTTGGCGCGGCTGGTCGCGGTATCCAGCGAATGGGTGACGGACATATCCGCCTCTTAGCCGCCGAACTGCATCGCGACCAGCCCGGCCGCCAGGGCCAGCGCCGCCGCGATCCGCCTCGCCCCGAAGCCTTCCTTCAAGAAGATCGCGCCGAGCAACGCGGCGAACACGACGGACGTCTCGCGCAGGGCGGAAACCCTCGCGGTCTCCATCAGGCTGAAGGCGTAGACCGCCGATCCGTAGGAGAGGATCGAGAGGAAGCCGGCGGCGACTCCGTAACGCCATTTCCCCGCGATCGCGCGCCTCAGTTCCCGCCGCCTGCGCAGGAGCGCGGTGCAGGTGATGCAGATCGAGTCGAGAAGGAAGATCCAGACGATATAGGTGAAAGGCTCGGGCGCTCCGCGCACTCCGCGCGCATCGGCGACGTTGTAGAGCGCGACCCCGACCGCGGTCGCAAGCGCCCAGGCGAGCACCGCCCCGTCGGGATGGTGGCGAAGCAGGGTTCCTCGGGGCGGGGCGGCGAAGACGAAGACGGCGCCGGTCGCGACGACCAGGCCGGCCAGCGCCAGCGGCGGCAAGGTCTCGTGAAGGAAGACGAAGGCCGCGGCCGCGGTCAGCAGAGGCGCGGCGCCCCGCATCACCGGGAAGACGAGCGAGAGGTCGCCCCGCTGAAGCGCCCGGATCAGGCAGAGCTGATAGGCATAATGGGCCGGAACCGCGAGCAGCAGCGCGCCCCAGGTCCGGGCGTCGGGCAGCGGTACGAAGAATGAAGCGGGGGCGACCATGAGCGCCGCGCTGGCCGAAAGGACCGCCCGGCCGACGAGGATGTCGCTCCCCATCTTCACCGACATGTTGGCTGCGGCGAGAGTGATCGCCGAAAACAATCCGAGGCAGATGGCGAGCAGAGTCGCGCTCACCCCCGAGTCGCCCTTACGGGAGTCCGCCGGCTCGGAATTGCCGCCTCCGGGGATTCACCCGAAAGGCAAACGTCGAGAACACCTTCTAAGCCTCTGCCAAGCTTAAGCATTTTTCGGATAAATTCTAGGAGTAGATTGGTCCGTTTTGTGTTATTCATTTGGGGTTCACTTAATCCAAATGGGGAGGATCAATCAATGATTGGAACGAGAACTCGTATCCTGACGGTGGCGCTCGCCACCGCCGGAATGACCGTCGGCTATGCCGCTCCGGCCGCCGCCCAGGCGACCCGCACCTGGGTGTCGGGGGTCGGCGACGACGTCAATCCGTGCAGCCGCACGGCGCCTTGCAAGACCTTCGCCGGCGCCATCTCCAAGACGGCCGCGGGCGGCGAGATCAACTGCCTCGATCCGGGTGGCTTCGGCGCCGTGACGATCACCAAGTCGATGACCATCGACTGCCATTACACCGAGGGCGGAGCGCTCGCCGGCGGTAACGGCATCACCGTCAACGCGCTGTCCACCGACACCGTCGTCATTCGCGGCCTCGACATCTTCGGAGTCAACCCGCCGAGCAACGGAGTCCGAGTCCTGGTCGCCGCCGCCGTTCATATCGAGGATTGCGTGATCAGGCGCTTCAACGCCGCGAACAGCTTCGGCATCTCGTTCCAGCCGAGCGGCACTACCAACCTGTACGTCACCAACACGAGGGTCACGCACAACGGCAACGGCGCCACGGGCGGCGGCATGCTGATCAAGCCGACCGGAACCGGCAACGCCCGGGCCACGGTCCAGAACACCCAGATCCAGCATAATACGAATTACGGGATCTCCGTGGACACCACCGGGTCGAGCGCCTCCGGCTCCGTCGCCCTCGTCCTTGACAGCAGTCAGGTTACCGGCAGCTCGGTCACCGGCATCAACGCGCTGGCTCCGGTCGGCGCCGCGCCGATCTTCGGCATGGTGACCAATTCCATCATCGCCCACAACGTCCTCGCCGGTTACAACGGCGACGGCTCGACCGTCACGTTCCGGTTCGGCAACAACACGATTACCGGCAACTCCTTCGGCGGAGCTTCGGCCGTGCAGTCGCAGAACGGCGCCGTCGCGCGCAGCTACTTCGACAACCGCCTCGACGGGAATGCCAACGACGGCGGTTTCACCTCCACCATTCCGAAGAAATAAGAGCGGGGGAGATGCGAAGGTTGAAGGGGCGCTCCGGCGCCCCTTCTTTTTGCCTTCATTCCCACTCGATCGTGCCGGGGGGCTTCGACGTATAGTCGTAGACGACCCGGTTGATGCCCCGCACTTCGTTGATGATCCGGGTCGCGACCCGGCCGAGGAAGGCGGAGTCGAACGGGTAGACGTCGGCGGTCATTCCGTCGGTCGACGTCACCGCCCGAAGCCCGCAGACATAATCGTAGGTGCGAGCGTCGCCCATCACTCCGACGGTCCTCACCGGCAGCAGCACCGCGAACGCCTGCCAGATGGCGTCGTAGAGGCCGGCATTGCGGATCTCGTCCAGATAGACGGCGTCGGCCTTGCGAAGGATGTCGCAGCGCTCCTTCGTCACCTCGCCCGGGATCCGAATCGCGAGGCCCGGGCCCGGGAAGGGATGGCGGCCGACGAAGGCTTCGGGAAGGCCGAGCTCGCGGCCGAGCTCGCGCACCTCGTCCTTGAACAATTCGCGAAGCGGCTCGACCAGCTTCATGTCCATCCGCTCTGGGAGGCCGCCGACATTGTGGTGGCTCTTGATCGTCACCGAGGGACCGCCGGTGAAGCTGACGCTCTCGATCACGTCCGGATAGAGCGTGCCCTGGGCGAGGAAGTCGGCGCCGCCGATCCTGAGCGCCTCGGCTTCGAAGACGTCGATGAAGGTCTTTCCGATGAACTTGCGCTTGGCCTCCGGGTCGGTGAGTCCGGCAAGGCCCCCGAGGAACAGGTCCTGGGCGTCGACGTGGACGAGCGGTATGTTGTAATGGCCGCGGAAGAGCGAGACGACCTGCTCCGCCTCGCTCTGCCGCATCAGGCCGTGGTCGACGAAGACGCAGGTCAGCTGGTGGCCGATCGCCTCGTGGATGAGGACCGCGGCGACCGCGCTGTCGACCCCGCCCGAAAGCCCGCAGATGACCCGGCCGCTGCCGACCTGCTCGCGGATCTCGGCGATCTTGGTGGCTCGGAACTCGGCCATCGTCCAGTCGCCGCCGAGGCCGCAGACGTGGCGCACGAAATTGGCGATCAGCCGGCCGCCGTCGGGCGTGTGGACGACCTCCGGGTGGAATTGCAGCCCGTAGAAGCGCCGCTCTTCGTCCGCCGTGGCGGCGAAGGGCGCTCCGGGCGAATGGGCGACGATCCGGAAGCCCGGCGGGAGCAGGTCGACCTTGTCGCCGTGGCTCATCCACACCTGGTGCTTCTCGCCCGGCGACCAGAGGCCGTCGAACAGGGCGCAGCCGTCCTCCACTTCGAGGAAGGCTCGGCCGAACTCGCTGTGATCGCCGGTGACGACCTTGCCGCCCAGCTGCTCGGCCATGAGCTGCTGGCCGTAGCAGATGCCGAGCATCGGCACCCCCGCCTCGAACAAAGAGGCGTCGGCACGGGGGCTGTCCTCGAGAGTCACCGACGACGGGCCTCCCGAGAGGATGATCCCCTTCGGCTTCAGCCGCTCGAAAGCCTCGACGGCGCGGCTGAACGGGGCGATCTCGCTATAGACCCCGGCTTCGCGCACCCGGCGGGCGATGAGCTGGGTCACCTGGCTTCCGAAATCGACGATCAGGATGGTTTCGGAAGGGTGGACGGCCATGAAGGCCGATAAGCGCGGCGGCGAGGGCGTGTAAAGAGACCCCCGTCATCCCGGCGACAGCCGGGACCTCGGGGAGGCCCACCGAGCCCTCTCGCCATGAGGTCCCGGCTTTCGCCGGGATGACGGTCAGGTCACGCCTCGTCGGAGCGGGTTTCGAAGCTGTAGACCGCGCCCCGCCGGACGGTGCAGGTGAAAGCCGTCCGGTCTCCCTCCAGCGCGCCCTCGACCGTGTAATAGCCCTTGCGCCGTCCGACGTGGAAGATCTCGGCCACGCGCTCCCCGGTGCGGCTCTCCGCTTCCCCCGAGCAGCGGTCGACCGCCAAATCCTGCTTGCGGCGCTTCTCCTCCTTGATGGCCGAAGCGATGGCCGCGATCCCGCCGATCACCACCGCCCCGGCGACGACGTCGCCGGCGTCGACATCGTCATGATGGCGATGGTGGCGCCGCCGGGCGTCGGCGGGCGAAGCGAGCGTGGCGAGCAGGGCCGCCGCCGTCACGGCCGTGATGAAATTTCGCATAAACCCTCCCTGGATTCGATCGCGGTTCGTTACGGCCACGTTCCTGTCGCGAGGATGAACCCAAAAAAAATGCGCGCGGACTCATCGTCCGCGCGCATTCCTTTACGCATTCAACCGCGGGTTACAGGCGGAAGTCGGTGATCCGGCCGTTGCCGCGGGCGACGCAGGTGAAGTCCTCGCGCCCTTCATTGCCGTAACCGCGGTCATAGCCCCGGCCGTCGTAACCCCGGCTGTCGTAGCCCCGGCTGTAGCCCCGGTCGTAGCGATCGTAGCCGCCGCCATAGCCGGCCCGGACGATTCCGCGCACCCGGTAGCGATCGTTGCCGGCCCGGTCGACGTCGAGGATCCGGACCTGGCCGCGGCCGATGCGCTGGGCTTCCCGGGCGCAGGACTGGACGGCGTAATTGTAGCCGCCGCGGTAGCGGTTGCCGTAACCATAGCCGTAGCGGCTGTCGTCGCGGCCGATCGCGGAAGTGATGGCGGCGATCCCGCCGAGGACCGCGATTCCGGTGATGATGTCGCCCGCGTCGATTCCGCCGCGATCGCGGTAGCGGTCGCGATATTGCGCCTCGGCCGGAGCGGCGAAGCTGAGGGCGGCAACGGCGGCGGCGCCCGCGCCCAGCATGGTCTTCGAAATGGCCTTCATGGCATTATCTCCTGTCGACATGGGCCCCACAAAAAACGCGTGGGCTATGCTCTGCGACTACAGGAACCGGTCTGAGTCCGCGCTGAACCGGTCTGTCGGCTGCCGTTCAGCTTTCTCGTCACCTCGGCGAAAGCCGGGATCTCGGGGAGAGCCCAACCCGTCACCCCGGCGGAAGCCGGGGCCTCGGGGAGAGCCCAACCCGTCACCCCGGCGGAAGCCGGGACCTCGGGGAGACCGCCGGGACTTCTCGTCCTGAGGTCCCGGCTTTCGCCGGGATGACGGGAAGGCGCGGAACAGCCTTTGGTGAACTCAGTTGAAGAGCCGGAATCAAGCGGGACTGCAGGAGAGCAAGATGGCGACTCACGACGACCACGGCACCTATTGGAACGCGACCTCCGACTCGCCGCCCTTCCCGGCTTTGTCCGGCGACATCAGCGTCGACGTCGCGATCATCGGCGGCGGGATCGTCGGAGTGACGACCGCGCGGCTGCTCAAGGACCGAGGGCTGAGCGTCGCCGTCGTCGAGGCTCGGCGGGTGGGTCGTCAGGTGACCGGCAAATCGACCGCGAAGATGAGCTCGCAGCACGGCGCCTCGCACTATCAGACGCTCGAGAAGAAGTTCGGGGAGGACAAGGCGCGGCTTTATGCGGAGGCCCAGGAATTTGGAGTCCGCCGGATTTCCGAGCTCGCGGCCCGCCACGGGATCGAGGCCGACATCGAGCCGATGCCGTCCTTCGTCTACACCCGCGACGAAAGCTACGTCTCGAAGCTCGAGAAGGAGGTGGAGGTCGCGCGCCGGCTCGGCCTTCCAGCAAGCCTCACCCGCGACACCGGCCTCCCCTTCGACGTGCTTCAGGCGATGCGCTGGGACGGCCAGGCCCAGTTCCATCCGGTCAAATATGTCGCCGGGCTGGCCGCGACCCTGCCGGGCGACGGCTGCCACGTCTTCGAGGACAGCCGGGCGATCGACTACGAGCCCACCCGGGTCGTCACCGAGCGCGGCTCGATATTCGCCCGCCACGTGGTCATGGCGACCCACCTGCCGCTGGGGCAGGTCGGAATGTATTATTCGACCAACTTTCCCAAGGCCGAACCGGTGATCGCCGCCCCGATCGGCCGGGTCCCCCCTGGAATGTACAAGAATGCCGAGGAGCCGGGCCACTCGATCCGAACCCACAGAGGCCAGGACGGCCGGGTCTATGGGATCGCCGCGGGCAATCATTACAAGCCGGGCCACCCGGACGAGGAACGCGAATATCTCGCCGACATCGAGCGCTGGCTGACCGAGAATTTCGAGGCCGGGCCGATCGAGTATCGCTGGATCAACGAGGATTACACCCCGATGGACGGAGCGCCCTTCATCGGCTGGTCGTCGAAGTCGGACGGCTATCTGGTGGCGACCGGCTTCGACGCCTGGGGTATCAGCAACGGCACCGTCGCCGCCGAGATCATCGCCGATCTCGCGACCGGCAAGGAGAATCGCTGGCTCGATGTGTTCGACGCCACCCGGGTCAAGCCGGTCGCCGGAGCCCCGGAATTCGTGAAGGAGAATCTCTCGGTCGCAGCCCATCTGGTCGGCGGCTATTTGGGCAGCAAGGCCAAATCCTATGACGAGCTGAAGCCCGGCGAAGCCGCGATCCTGAAGGTGGACGGCGACAATGTCGCCGCCTTCCGAGACGAGGGCGGAGCGCTCCACGCCGTCTCCGCCGTCTGCACCCACATGGGCTGCCTGGTCGGCTGGAACGACACCGACCGGACGTGGGACTGCCCCTGCCACGGCTCGAGGTTCGAGCTGAGCGGCGAAGTCATCCACGGACCCGCGACCCAGCCTTTGGGATCGAAGATCACGGGATAGCCGCCGAACCCGACGGGGAGGGCCCATACCGTCATCCCGGCGCAAGCCGGAATCTCGGGGAGACCCGCCGAGACTTCTTGACCCGAGGTCCCGGCTTTCGCCGGCATGACGAAGGGAGACAGGCCGGACAGCCCCTTCCACAATGCGTCTCGCTTCCTAAGTAACTGGAATGAAAGCCGCCCTTTCCTCAGCCGCTCTGCCGATCCTGCTATGCGCCTGCGCTTCGCGAGGACCCGCGGTGGAAGCCGTTTCGCCGTCCGCAATCCGGGTCAGCGCCCAGGTCGCCGAGCAGGTCCGCCGCTGCTATCGAAGCCCGCGAGTGCCTTCGGCCGGCAAAGCCATCTCGACCCGGCTGCTCGTCCGCTACACCGCCGACGGAGTGCTCGTCGGCCTTCCGCTCCTCGTCTCGCAGCAGGGGGTCGTCCCCGAAGCCCTGCCCTATGCCGGACGCATGACCGAAGCGGCAAAGCAGGCGGTCCTCCGCTGCAATCCGATCCGCCTTCCGCAGGAGGCCTCCAGGCGCCGCGGAAGCGACTTCCTGCTCACCTTCAGCCCACGCCGAAGCGCTTAGGCGGATTCCAGTCCTCCCCTGCATTCGCGGGACCTTTGCATAAGTCGCTGGGTGCTGGCCCCTCCCCTTCAGGGGAGGGGTTGGGGTGGGGGTTGTCTGCTCGCCTCACCGGCGTCAGCGAACATTCTCCCCCACATTCCCCACCCCAACCCCTCCCCTGAAGGGGAGGGGCTTTGTCTCCGAGCGCTTCGCAAGGGTTATCCAAAGGTCCCGCTTTCGCCGGAATGACGAAATGTAGAGTGCAGCGGCAGCACTATCGTCGAGTCGTCCGTTTCGCTAGGTTCCCCCGATGACCGTTACGATCCGCTCCGTCGAGGACGCCGCCGAGCGCAAGGCCTTCGTCGACGTCGCCTACGCCCTCAATTCAAGCGATCCGAACTGGGTCCCGCCGCTCAAGACCGAGGTCCACGGCCTCATCGATCCGCGGACCAATCCCTGGTTCGGGCATGCCGAGGCCCGGTTCTTCCTGGCCGAGCGCGATGGGGAGCCGGTCGGTCGGATCTCCGCCCAGGTCGACAAGCTGGTCCTGGAACATATGGGTCCGGGGATCGGGCAGTGGGGAATGTTCGAGGCCGCCGACGCCGAGGTCGCGGCCGAGCTCATTCACCGGGCGGAGGCCTGGCTCCGGGGCCGCGACATGACCCGCTCCATGGGCCCCTTCAGCCTCTCCATCTGGGACGAGCCCGGACTTCTCATCAAGGGGCACGACCATCCTCCGATGGTGATGATGGGCCACAACAAGGCGGAATATGAGGGCTGGATCGAGGCCGCCGGCTACGTCAAGGCCAAGGACCTCTTCACCTACGATCTCGAGGTCACCGCCCCCTTCCCTCCGATCGTCGAGCGCATAGTCCAGGCTGGCGAGAAGAACCCGCGGATCCGGATCCGGCGGACCGTCAAGAAGAATTTCGAGGCGGAGGCGCGCCTGTTGCTCGGAATCCTGAACGACGCCTGGTCCGACAATTGGGGCTTCGTCCCGCTCACCGAGGCGGAGATCGCCTATGCCGGCAAGAAGCTGAAGCCGATCGTTCTGGAGGACATGATCCTCGTCGCGGAATATGACGGGGAGCCCGTCGCCTTCATGATGGCGCTTCCCGACATCAACGAGTTCCTGCGGGACCTCGACGGGAGCCTCTTCCCCTTCGGCTGGGCAAAACTGCTTTGGCGGCTCCGGCGCATGCGTCCGTCCGGAGGCCGGGTCCCGCTGATGGGAGTCGCCAAGCGCCTCCACTCCACTCGTCTCGCAAGCCAGCTCGCCTTCATGATGGTCGAGCAGATCCGAAAGGCGGGCACCGGCCATTACGGGATCGGCCGGGCCGAGGTCGGCTGGGTCCTGGAGGATAACGGCCCGATGATCTCGATCGCCGAGGCGATCGAAAGCGACGTCAACCGGATCTACCGGATCTACGAAAAGCCGCTTTGAATTCCGTCGCCCCAGCGAAGGCTGGGGCCCCGTGGGGTGAAGAGTGCGGCCGCCTTTCACCCACCGGGATCCCAGCCTTCGCTTTGATGACGACAGACGCGAAAAGGCCCGCGGGATCGCTCCCGCGGGCCTCTTCTCTCAGCCGTCAGGCCCGCTTCAGCGGACGCTGCCGCGGCGGAAGAGGTTGACGATCGCGAGAAGGATCAGGGCGCCGACGAAAGCGGCGAGAAGGGTGCCGCCGTCGAGCGCGCCGCCGTTCATGATGTTGCCGTCCGCGCCGAAGAAACGGCCGAGCAGAAAGCTGCCGAGCAGCGAGCCGACGATTCCGACGACGATGTTGAGCAGCATGCCCTGCTGGGCGTTGGTGCGCATGACGATGCTGGCCAGCCAGCCGATGATTCCCCCGATGACGAGAGCGATGATGAGATTGATCATTAGGCTTACTCCTACTGAACTCCCGGCCCCTGTTTTGGCCCGCGGATCGCGAGTCTAGACGCGCCGACGAGAGGGATGTTCCGTTACCGGATCGATATGTGCCGAGGAGGGCCCGTCATCCCGGGAGGGACCCCATCAAAGTAGTACTTTGATGGGAACCCGAAAGCCGGGACCTCCAGACGGAAAGTCTCGGCGGGCCTCCCCAAAGGTCCCGGCTTCCGCCGGGATGACGGGAGGCTCAGACCGGAGCGGCCGAATTCTTCCTGTGGTGCCAGGCGAAGATGGCGAAGGCGCCGCGGTGGGGACGCCATGCCTCGGCGAGCTCGCGGACCCGCTTTTCGGCAGGCTTGCCCTCGAGGCCCATGATCCGGCCGGTCTCGATCTGGACCGCGAGGTCGCCGGCCGGCCAGACGTCGGTGCGCCCTTCCGCGAAGAGCAGATAGACCTCGGCGGTCCAGCGGCCGATGCCCTTCACGCGGACCAGCTCGGAGATCGCCTCCTCGTCGTCCGCGGGCAGCTTCGCGAAGTCGAGACGTCCCGACACGACCTCTTCGGCGAGGCTTCGCGCGTAGGAGGCCTTCTGCCGCGACAATCCGGCCGAGCGCAAACCCTCGTCCGAGGCGGCGAGGAGGGCGGACGGCGCCGGCGGATCGCCGACCAGGGCGGTGAGCTTCGCCCACATCGACGCCGCCGACGCGACCGACACCTGCTGGCCGACGATGGCGCGAAGGAGCGTCTGGTAGCCCGGCTCGCTGATCCTCGGCTCGGGATAGCCGACTGCCGCCAAAGCCGAGGCGATCCTCGGCTCGCGCTCCGCAAGCGCGTCCAGCGAATTGCGCAAGTCTTGGGCGGATATCCCCACAATTGCTCCCTTGTTTTACCGTGGCGCGCCTAGCATATCGCCGGGCCATGGCGAAGCTGACCATCATCGACCGCGACGGAGCGGAAAAGACCATCGAGGGCAAGGACGGCTGGAGCGTCATGGAGAATATCCGCGACTCCGGCTTCGACGAGCTGCTCGCTTTGTGCGGCGGCTGCTGCAGCTGCGCCACCTGCCATGTCCATGTCGATCCGGAATGGCTGTCCGCCTTGCCGCCGATGGGAGTCGACGAGGACGATTTGCTCGACACCACCGACCACCGGGTGGAGAGCAGCCGGCTCTCCTGCCAGATCAAGTTCGGGCCGGAATATGACGGTCTGAGAGTGCAGATCGCACCGGCGGATCCCTGGTGAGCTAAATTCGAGCGCGGTGGAGCCCCTCCACCGCTTCGCGCGGTTCCCCTCCCCCGGAAACCTGGGGGAGGAATTTCACATGGCGAACCGAACCACGGCGGTCGGCACCGTGTTGCTGGTCGGAGTGACCTTCCACACCACCTTCTTGTCCGGCCCGGGCGCCATCCCCTCCTCGTTATTCTGCATGACGAGCTCGGCGTCGGTGGTGAAGGTGAAGGTGCCGCTCCGCTCCTTGGGCCCGGAATCGGGCTTGGCGGCGCCGCCCATGTCCATGTCCTGGTCGCCGAACGCGATCGCCATGACCCGGGCGGTGCGGTCGTTGCGGACCTCGATCGCGATCCACGGGATGATCGCCTTGGCGTCCATGTTGATCGGATAGACGAAGCTTCGGTCGAGCTTGCCGGTCATCGAATAATCGACCCGGAACTTGTTCTTGCCGAGATATTCGACCGAGCGGTAGCCGACCTCCTTTGAGAGCGCCTCGGCCACCGCCTTCGCCTCGGCGACGTGCTGCGCGGTCTCGGCCGCCGGCGCCGCGGGCGCCGACGTGCTGTTCAGCATGCTCTCGTCGTCGATCATCCCGCCGTCTTCGGCTGCGGCCGCGCCGGCGAGTCCGTCCTCCATCCCCTTCGTCATCGCGGCGGCCGGATCGAGAAGGATGACCTCCCCGACATAGGCGAAGGTGAAGCTCCGGTCCTTGGCGATGTGGAGCGTCGAGACGAACCTGCCCGGACTCAGGATGCAGGACGAAAGCGTGAGCGCGGCCGCGGCCACGAACCCGAAGCGGATGAACGACATGAAATTACCCCCCCGCAGTTTATTCCCCGTGCGTCGCCACCGCGTATAGCGCGACCGCGGCGGCGTTGGAAACGTTGAGGCTCTCCATCCGGCCGCCGATCGGAAGCCTGGCCAAGGCGTCGCAATGCGCCTCCGTGTTCTGGCGCATCCCCTCCCCTTCGGCGCCGAGCACCAGGGCGACCCGGGCCGGACCCACCGCCTCGGCGAGGGTCATGCCGGCCTCTCCGGTGAGGCCGATCCGCCAGAAGCCCGCGTCCGCCATCTCATCGAGGGCGCGGGCGAGGTTTACTACCCGAACCCAGGGCACCGTCTCCAGGGCCCCGCTCGCCGCCTTGGCCAGAGCGCCCGATTCGGGCGGCGCGTGGCGGTCCTGGGTGACCAAAGCGAGAGCGTCGAAGGCCGCCGCCGAGCGCAGGATCGCTCCGACATTGTGCGGATCGGTGACCTGGTCGAGGACCAGCAGTGGTCGGCGTTCCGGAGCGTCGCGGAGCACGTCGGCGAGCAGCAGATCGTCCAGCCGCTCGACCTCGGCGACCAGCCCCTGGTGCGGGGCGTCCTTCGGGACGAGCCGGCCGAGATCGGCCACGTCGGCGAAAGTGAACGGAACTTCCTTGGGAAGCTCGACCTCGGCCGCCGCCTCCCGGGTCGCCCAGATGCGGACGATTTCCCGATCGGGATTGGCCAGCGCCGCGCCCACGGCGTGGCGTCCCCAGAAGCGCGGGCGATTCTCGGGCTTGGAGGCGGTTCGGGCTTTGCGGCGCATGGCCGGCTCATGGCGGCGCGCGGCGCGGCTGGCAAGCAACCCGTCATTCGAAAGATTAATCCATATTATCCCCAATATCCCCGTTATCCACAGGCGCCTCCCCGGATTCGGCGCTTGGCGCGACTCGCAATCCGGTGCCAATGTCCTTCCTGTGGCAGGGCGCGGCCTTCCGGAAACGGAAAAGACGCTCCCAGGCACGGCCGAGCGGAGAGCGGCGGAAGTTCGAAAGAACGAAAGCCGAGGGAAGCGAGGTCCGGGCAACCGGAAGGAAGAAGCGCGAGGCGGCGGCGCAAGCCAAGGCCGAACCCACTTTCCTTCGAGGGTCCGGCGGAACCCGAAGCCCCCGGGCGGAAGGAACCGCGAAAGGACGCCGAAGAAGCTTCGCTTCATCGAAGTCCGATAGGGAACCGGAGTTCGAAGCCGCAAGGCGGAAGAAGGCCGGTACCCGCCAGGGGACCGAAGCCGCCGCAAGGAAGGGCGCGGAACCCGCAGGAACCCGAACCGGAATAGCAATATTCCTGGATCGAGGAACCTGAGGGACCGACCGGGGCCGCGAGGCCTCGGCCGGAACCTCCCTGGGAAAGGCGGTCTCGCCTTCGGGCAGGACCAACGGAACCAGGGACAGTGGAGGCCGGCAGCGATGCCGGCCTCCATTTCGTTTCGGGGCATGCGCAGCGGCCTGAATTCACCCGTCATCCGGCGAAAGCCGGGACCTGGGCTCGCCGGCCGAGCCTCTTTCGTCCTGGGGTCCCGGCTTTCGCCGGGTTGACGGGGGTTGCTACGCCCTGCCCTCTCCTCCCGGGCTGGCCGTCCCACTCGGGCTCCTCCCGACATCGCCGCCGCCGAGATCGCCCTTGTCGCCGGGCGTGCCGGAGCCGATATCGCCGCGCGCCGCGCCTTGGCCGATCGCCTCGGCCCCCGTCGGCCCGCTGCCGAGCCGCTCCGCACCGGGCTGGGCCTTCGCGGCCTCGTCCGCCAGCGCGCCCGAAGCGTCGCCGAGCGCCGCCGCCTCTGCCGCGACTGCCCCATCGCTAGCCGACGCGGCGCCCATCATGCTTGCGCCGCCCGGCAGCTCGCCAGGGACTCCGCTTTGGGTGCCCCCGGTGCCGCCGAGCGTCCCGCCCGAAGGTTCGCCCCGGCCGGCGATGGTGCCGCCGCCGCTCGATCCGCCGGCGCCGCCGATATCCTCGCGATCGTGATCGGCCAGAACCGCTTCGTTGAGGCCGTTGTCGATTTCCGGCTGCCGCTCCCGTTCGTTCATCGCACGCTCCTGCTGTTCACGTTCGCCAACGGCCTCGCCTAAAGGCTGTTCCCTAAGGAGCCGCGGCAAGCACCGAGCGAAGCAGGGTCCGGGCGACCCGCTCCCGCGGGCCCGGGGCGAGCGAGGCGACGGCCTCGTGCATTGCGGCGGCGCCCCGGCAGAGCTGGTCGGGGCTCGACCGTGCCCGAAGCGCGCGATCCTGAAGCATCGCCAGGACGGGCACGCCCGGCTCGATCTTGCCGAGCGCCGCGAGCCAGGCGGCGAGATCCTCCTTGGTCATCAGCGGCTCGGCGGCGCCGATGCCTGCGCCCGCTTTCGCCGCCTCGACCAGGGCTTCACCATATTCGTCGAGCCCGGCCGGGGCGGGGCCCGCCAGGGCCTCGCTGCTGAAGGGGCCGCGGTCGCCCACTTTCGCGCACAGCCCGACGTCCTGCCGGCCCAGGCTGCGCAGCAACGCCGCCTGCCGTGCCTCGATCGCCACCAGCGTCGATCCCGGAGCGGAGAGGATGGCGGCGCCGCGGCTTCGAAGGAAGCGGTCGATTCCGGCATAGGCCAGGCGCCGCGCCTCCTCGGGCGGCTTGCCGGCGAGGGTGGCCGCCAAAGCCTGGTGATCGATCGGGAAATCGCGGCGCATCGCCTCCAGCGTCCGGGTCGGCGTACCGGGCGGCGGCTGGGCGGCGGCGGTATCGGTGGAGGCTGCGAAGATCAGAAGGGCGGCGAGGAAACGCATCGGCAAGGCTTTCGTCGAAGGGACTCTCTCCCCGACTAATGCAATGTCCGCCCAAGGCAAGCCGCGGCGGCGAAGCGCCGCTCGGCAACGCAGGTCGTCACTCGACGACGATCTCGGTGCGAAGCGAATTGGCGATGAAGCAGCGCTCATGCGCTTCGTGGTGAAGCCGGGCCAGCAGGTCATCGCCGGGAGCCCCGCCCTCGAACGCGATCTCGGGGCGAAGGACGATGCGGGTCATCGCCATCCGGCCCCTGTCGTCCTTGCCCATCGTCCCCCGCGCTTCGTCGCGATAGCCGGAGACGTCCAGCCCTGCGTCGCGCGCGAGGTGGAGGAACCAGAGCATGTGGCAGGACGAGACCGAGGCCACCAGCGCCTCCTCCGGATCGACGCCCGCGGGATCCGACATCGGCCCGGGAACGACGTGCGGCGAGGCCGAAGCCGGCACGACGGCGCCGCCGTCGAAGCTCCAGCTATGGGCCCGGCTGTAGCGGCCCTCGCGGAAACCGCCGTCCGAACGCCAGTCCACTGTCGCGAGATAGTCGGGCATCCGTCAGATTCCTTCGGACTCGATTCAACTCGTTCCAATTGCTCCGTCATTGCGGGGAGCGAAGCGACGAAGCAATCCAGTTCCGGAAGCCGGAGCCGCTGGATTGCTTCGCTTTCGCTCGCAATGACGGGGTGCACGAAGGTTCAGTGCGAACTGGCCTCCACCGCCGCCCGAAGCGCCGCCTCGGCGTCTTTCATCGCCCGGAGACGCTCCTGATACTCGGCTTCCAGCGGGTCGAGATCGCCGCCGCAAAACCGGCACTCGGCCGCTTCCCAGCCGACGAACTGGCGGCAGCCTCGGCACAGCCGAAGCCGCCCCGCGACCCGGCCCTGCTCAGCCATGGATGAGGATTCGGTCGCGCACCCGCTCCGGCGAGCGCCCCGGGACGGGCTCGACGACGATCTCGAACTCGCCATGGTCGAAGGGCAGGCCGCCGGCGTCCTTCACCTTGACCAGCCTTTCGCGAAGCCCGGCCTTGTCCATCTCCAGCGCCCGATAGTGGCACATCGGATTGTTGCCCGGCCGGCCGAACAAAGCGTGAGCGGTCCAGGTACAGCCGGCCATGCAGACCTCGGCATAATAGCAGCCGTGGCAATAGCCCCAGAGATCGTCGACGGTGCGCCGCCGGGTCATGGCGAGCGGCTCGGCCGTCTCCCATATCTCGCGAAGGCTCTTATCGCGGACGTTGCCGCCCGCATAGACCCGCGGAAGGCCCGGGCAGGACTTGATCGTTCCGTCCGCCTCGATCCCGAAGATGGTGTCGCCGGCATTGCAGCCGTGCCAGTGGATTTCGTCCTCGACGACGTTTCGGATGGTCGATTCATGGGGCCCGAAATAGCCGATATTGTTGGCGGGCTGGATGAACAGGCCGCGCTCGCGGGCCTCCAGCGAGAGCTCGGCGAGCAGAGGCATCAGATCGAGCATCTGGTAGGGCTGGAGCAGCAGGTCCGGATTGTCGGCGGCATTCCCCATCGCGACGGTGATTGCGAGCTGCCAGTTGGTCGCGCCGGCCTCGATGACGATGTCCATCAGCTCGCGCAGCTGAGGCATCGAGCGGGCGTTGATCTGGCTATTGACGGTGGCCACCATGTCATGGCGCGAGATGTTGCGAAGGGCGGCCAGCGCGAGATCGAAGGAGCCGGGGACCCCCCGGAGCTCGTCATGGACCTCCCTCAGGCCGTCGATCGAGATGCCGACCCCCTGGAGCCCGGCGGCCGCCGCTTTCGCGAGCCGCTCGTCGGTCAGGTTGCGGCCGCCGCTCTGAAGGCCGCATTCCATCCCGGCGGCGCGCACCGCGGCCACGATCTCCAGCCAGTCCTTGCGCAGATAGGCCTCGCCGCCGATCAGCCCGACGTCGCGAGTGCCGAGCTCGGCCATCTGGGCGACGAGGTCGAGGGCTTCCGCCGTGCTCAGCTCGTCGCGGCGCCGGCGGCCGGCGCGCGATCCGCAGTGGGAGCAGGCCAGATCGCAGGCGAGAGTGATCTCCCAGACGATGCTGACCGGAACCCGGTTGGCGGAATCCTCGACCCCCGCATAACGGACGGGAAGGTCGTCCAAGCTTTTATTTTCCGGCTTTGGCGATCGCCGACTCGAGATCGACGACCATCTTGTCGATTCCGGTCTTCTGGATGTCCTTGGCCGACTTTAGGAGCAATTTCATTCGCGCCAGGTCGCCGCGGCTCACTGCATCGCGCACCGCGGGCTTGTAGAAGACGAGTCCCGGATCCTTGATCACCGCTTTGGCGGCCGTCGCTCTGATCGGCTTCGGAGGTGTTCCCATGTCGCTCTTCCTCAAGTTCGAGTCGGAAGCGAAATGATAGGCGCTAAAACGCCTCTGGAAGCGGGAATATGATCCGAAACGGATATAAGGCGTCAGGCGGCCGTCTTTTCGAGGAAGGCGGCTTCGCGTTCGACCCAGCCTGCGAAGCTCGGCCGGGCCAGCGTCCGGTCGGCGAAGGCCGCAACCTTGGGATATCGCCCGGAGTCGACGGTCATCCCGAGGTGCCGGAAGTTGGCGAAGGCCGTCGCCACCGCGATGTCGGCGAGGGTAATGCCCTCCCCCACCAGGAAGCCGTTCTCCGGAATGGTCCGCTCGAGATAGTCGAGGATGGGCGGAAGCTCTTCCCTCTCGGCCTTGTCGGCGGCCTCGAGGTCTCCCTCGCGGCCAAGGAAGCGCGGAGCGACGATCCGGTTGAAGAACATCTTCGCCCCGCAGGCGCACAGGATGGTGTCCGCGAACTCGTCGAACCAGATAGTTCGGGCCCGGGCCTGGGGTTCGGCCGGGATCAAGGCCGGCTCAGGATATTTGGCTTCGAGATAATGGATGATGGCGGACGAATCGGAAATTTCGAAGTCGCCGTCACTGAACGCGGGGATCTTTCGGAAAGGGCTGGCGGCCAGGAAGGCCGGATCGTCGGAGCCAAGGCCGAGCGGCTTGTGCTCGAGCTCCAGCCCCTTCTCTGCCCCATAGGCGAGGACCTTGCGGACGAACGGCGACAGCGAAGCTCCATAGACGATCACGAGCAACCTCCCTTATTAAGTTTCAACACGCAACTTATACTGCCGATGCTTCTACCGCAAGTCGCCGAAACGGAGCCCGAGCCAGAAGGTCCGCGGAGTCGCCCGTTCCTCGATTCCGTCGCCGCTGATTCCGGCAAGCACCCGGGCATCCGTGAGGTTTTCGGCGCGAGCCTCGATCGCCAGCCTCCGCCCGAGCGGAAACCTGGCCACGGCGTCGAGCGTGAACGCGCCGGGCAGAAGCTGCCGGTTGAGATCGTCCTCGAACTGAGCGCCGCCGTAGCGCGCCGTGAGGGCGGCTCGGGCTCCGCCTTCGGCCCAGGCCAGGGTCGACGACAGGCTGTGGCGCGGAGTCTGTGCCGGCCTTAGGCCGTCCAGGGCCAGGGCCGGCCCGCTCGCCTTCACCTGCGCGTCGACCCAGGACCAGCCACCCGACAAAGTCCAATCGCCGATCGCGTAGCGCCCTTCCACTTCGATGCCTCGAGCCGTGATGGAATCGAGATTGCCCCGCCGCCGATAGTCCCCTCCGGCGGCGACGAAACCGACTCCGGGGAAAGTGCCCGGGCCACGTCCAAGGGTGACATTGGCGATGGCGTCTTCGAGGCGGTTGGAGAAAAGGGTCAAGCCGATCCGTGAGCTCGGCGCGGGCCTCCAGTCCACGCCGGCCTCGACGCCGGAAAGGCGCTCGGGAGCGAGTTCGGCATTGGCCGCGGTCGCGTCGATTCCGACCCGGAAGGGCCGGTAGAGCTCGTTCAGGGTCGGCAACCGCCAGCCGAGATAGGCCGCGCCCCGAGCCGTCAGCTCCTTCCCGGCGCGCCAGGCGATTCCGGCCCGACCGGTCGGCTCGAAGCCCGAGCGGTCGCGGAACGCAGTGTCGGCGAGGACCGAGCCGGTCGCGAGCACGCGTTCTTGAAGGCGCCCATTCGAGATCGTCCAGCGGTCGATCCGCCCCCCGGCGGTGGCGGTGAGCGCATCGGAGGTCCAGGCGAGCTCGGTAAAGCCCCCCAGAGTGTCGGTCCGGCCGCCCGCCACTCGTCCGCGCGTCCCCGACCCGGCGACGAAGGCGAAGAGCTCCCGGGTCTCGCCATCGGCGCGGCGCCAGTCGCCCCCGATCCGGAGCTCGAGGCCGGGGCCGATCTTCGGCCTGGCCTCCACCCGCGCGCCGATGCCGGTCGAAGGAACGCTGAACTGCTCCGAGGTGCGGGCCGCGGCGGTCCGCCCGGCATTGACGCTGGCGAAGCTGTTGTAGAAATCGCGGGTCTGGACGTAGCCGAGGACGCTCCAGCGCCGCCCGACCACTCGGAGCGAGGCGTCGGCGCCCCGCGTGCGGATGCCGGAGAAAGCCGTCCCCCGCTCGCGCTCGTCGGAAAAGGCCAGGCCGCTGGCCTGAAGCTCGGCGCCGCCGGGAAGGGGCGTCACGACTCGCACCGCGAGGCTCATCTGCTCATAGGGCGACGCACGGTCCGCCGGGCCGCGCTGCTCCGGCACGATCGGAGTGAACCCGTCTCCGCGCTGCCAGGCGCCGGAGACGGCGACGAAGCCGCCGCCCAGCGGCAAGCCGAGCCCAGCGAACGCGTCGAGGCCGTCGCGGCTGCCATAGGCGACCCGCCCGCGGGCCCCGCGCAGCTGCGCCGGGGTCGCGCTTGCGAGCTCTATGGTGCCGGCCAGCGCCCCGGGGCCCTGCACTCCGCTGCCGCCGCCCCGGGTCGCCCGGGCCTCGCCGAGCCGCTCGGGATGGTAGGCCGGCCAGCTCACCCACCCGCCGAACGGGTCGGTCTGGGGAACCCCGTCGAGGAGGAGCAGGACTCGGCTCGAGGCGTTGCCGCCGAGCGCCCTCAGAGTCGCGCCCTGGCTGGTCGGATTGGCCGAACGGGAGTCGGAGCGGCGGAAGAGCTGGAAGCCCGGGACGTCTCGGAGCACCTCCTCGATCCGGCCCGAGGCGGAGCCCGTGAGTCGGTCGCGGTCGATGACGATCGTGTCGAACACCTCCTCGCCGGCGGCGGGGGCAAGGCCGCGGCCGGTGACGACGATGTCGGGGCTCGCCTGGGCGAGCAGGAGCGGGAGGAGAAAGGGCACGGGCGGGCCTCTAAATTCCTCCCCCGGATTTCCGGGGGAGGGGGACCGCGCGAAGCGCGGTGGAGGGGTTCTTCGGGATCGGCAAGGCCCCTCCACCACCCTTCGGGTGGTCCCCTCCCCTGCGAATGCAGGGGAGGATTTAAGACTAGCGCGAAGCGTAGCGGCGGCGGCCGCCGCTCCGGCTTTCGCCCTGCGGGCGCGCCGGCCGGGCGCTGAACCGCTTGGCCGGACGGCCGCGGCCATGGCGCTCCTCCCGCTCGGGACGCTCGACGATCTGGATCGGCGAGTTGGCGCGAGCGGTCTTGATCCGGGCCGCCTCGGCGTTGAAGCCCTCGGGCAGCGGAACCGGGGTCAGGGTCTGCTTGGTCAGGCGCTCGATGCCCTTGAGGTAAGGGCGCTCGTCTTCGGCGCAATAAGCGATCGCCACGCCCGCCGCTCCGGCGCGCGCGGTGCGGCCGATGCGGTGGACATATTGCTCCGACACGTTGGGCAGGTCGAAGTTGATGACGTGGCTGACGCCCGAGACGTCGATTCCACGGGCGGCGATGTCGGTCGCGATCAGGATCTTGACCTTGCCGTCCTTGAACTCGGCCAGCGCCCGCTCGCGCTGGGGCTGGCTCTTGTTGCCGTGGATGGCGTTGGCCGGGATGCCGGTCTGGGCGAGCTGCTTCACGATCCGGTCGGCGCCGTGCTTGGTCCGGCTGAAGATCAGGACCCGGTCCATCGAGCCGCCCTTCTTGCCGGGCGACGCCGCTCCGAAGCCGACGCGAAGCATCATCGTCAGCAACGCTGGCTTCTCGGCCTGGTTGACGAAGGTGACGTACTGCTCGACCCGCTCGACCGTCGAGGCGACCGGAGTGACCGCCACCTGCTCGGGGTTGGTCAGGAATTTGTCGGCGAGATCGCGGATCGCCTTCGGCATGGTCGCGGAGAAGAACAGGCTCTGCCTCTTCTCGGGAAGGAACCGCACGATCTTCTTCAAGTCATGGATGAACCCGAGGTCGAGCATCTGGTCGGCCTCGTCGAGGACGAGGATCTCGACCTGCCTGAGGTCAAGCCAGCGCTGCTCGACCAGGTCGAGGAGACGGCCGGGGGTGGCGACGAGAACGTCGACTCCGCGCGACAGGTCCTGCCGGTTCTTGTTGATGGACGTGCCGCCGAAGACGGTGGCGACGCTGATATGGCTGAAGCGTCCGTAGGCGCGGGCGCTCTCGGCGATCTGCGAGGCGAGCTCGCGGGTCGGGGCGAGAACCAGCATCCGGCAGGCGCCGCGCTGGGGCCGCTTGCCCGAGGCGATCAGGCGATCGATCGAGGGAAGCATGAAGGCCGCGGTCTTGCCGGTGCCGGTCTGGGCGATTCCGAGCAGATCCTTGCCCTTCAAGAGGATCGGGATCGCCTGCTCCTGGATCGGGGTCGAGGTCGAATATTCCTTCAGAGCGAGCGCCTGGAGGACGGGCTGCGACAGCCCGAGATTTTCAAAAGACATGATGACTCACTGTATTAGTGCGGCGCCTCTACGCAGCCTGAAAGGCGCGCGGAAACGCGGCGGGTTTTGCCAACCCGCGTGAAAAGGGAAGACTTGGTAATGACGAAACGGAGCCGGCCCCGTGAGGGCGTTCACGCTGCATGACGTTTCGCTAAGAGCCATATGGGGGAGAAAGACTAAGAAATCAACTCACGGCGGCAGTGAGGGCCAATCTCGTCATTCCGGCGAAGGCCGGAATCCCTGAACACGGCCGCGAGAAACCTTGGAGGACGGTGTTCATGGATCCCGGCCTTCGCCGGGATGACGGAGCTCAGTCCGCCTCGACCCGACCCAGCAGCCGGTCGATCCCGGCCACCGCTTCCGGTTCCTCCAGCGTCGGAGCATGGCCGACATTGGGGACCGTCGCCGCCTCCAGGGCGGGGTTCTCCGCCAGCATCCGCTCAACGGTCGCCCGGCTCAGCAAATCCGAAATGCCGCCGTGGACGACCAGCGAAGGCACTCCCTTCAAGGCCGCGAAGGCGCTCCACAGGTCGAAGCCGGAGTCGCCTCCGGGCCGGCGGAACGGCTCGGCGATGCGCATGTCGTAGTCGAAGACGACCCGGCCGCTCTGGTTGAGCTTGCAGAGCCTCTTGGCGTAGACCAGCCAGCGGCCGATGTCCCAGTCCGGATAGCGGTCGCTTTGCGCCTCGCAAAGGAAGCGGGCGGCGTGGAGCCAGGTCGGCCAGCTCTGCGAGCGCCCGACATAGGAGCGTATGTGCTCCAGGCCCTCGGGCTCCAGCTCGGGCCCGATATCGTTAAGCAGTGCACCCGCTATCCGGTCCTTGCCGGCAAGGGCGAGAAGCATGGTGATGAGCCCGCCGAGCGAGGTCCCGAAAAGGACGAACCGCTTCAGCTCCAGGGCCGCGACCAGCGCCTCGACGTCCTGCCAGTAGGTCGGCGGGACGTAGGTCATCGGGTCCCTTGCATGGTCGCTCTGGCCTCGGCCCCTCAATTCCAGGCAGATCAGTCGCCATTCGCCCGCGAGGCGGTCGGCGACTCCTTCGAAGTCGCGCGCGTTGCGGGTGAGCCCGGGGATGCACAGGATGGGCGGGCGGTCCGCAGGCCCGGCATAGTCGCGATAATGAAGGCGAAGTCCGTCCCCCGCCGTCCACCAACCGTCAGACCAGTCCGCCATGTCCCGCCCCCCGTTGGCGGCATATTGCGGGGCCGCGCCGCTGCGGCAAGCCTTAGCTTCAGACCTTGGCTTTGGTGACGTCCATGGCGGAGCCGACGTTGTTGAGGGTGGAGTCCGCCTGCTTGCCGAGATTGTTGAACGCGGCGATGGCGGCGACCGCGATGAGGGTCGCGACCAACGCATATTCAATCGCGGTCCCGCCCTTACGGTCGCTTAAGATACTCCGGAATAGGCGCATCACTCTCTCCTGTCGATCCGGTCAGAATGACGCCAAAGTGCTAAGCCGAGGTTAAGCGCTTCCGGAACCGCGCGGGAGGGGCGGGGTTTGAGGTCGATGACTCCCTCGCCCGCGCAATCCGCTTATTCCGCCGATCCCGCCATCCTCGAGCTCGGCGACGCCTTCTACGATCCGGTGGAGCCCGCCGATTTTCCGGAGACCGTCCTGCGCTTCCGAAACGACCGATGGGCGTCCGCCGTCGGACTAAGCGGGCTGGCCGACGAGGAATGGCTCCGTCACTTCGGCCGCTTCGAGCCGCTCCCGGACAATCTGAGGCAGCCGCTCGCCTTACGCTATCACGGTCATCAATTCCGGTCCTACAATCCGGAGATCGGCGACGGCCGCGGGTTCCTGTTCGCACAGCTCAGGGACCGGGACGGGCGGCTTCTGGACCTCGGCACGAAGGGCTCCGGCCGGACCCCCTGGAGCCGCTTCGGCGACGGGCGGCTGACCCTCAAGGGCGGGGTCCGCGAGGTCCTCGCGACCGAGATGCTGGAGGCTTTGGGGGTCGAGACTTCGAAGACGTTCTCGCTGATCGAAACCGGCGAGGCCCTGGATCGGAACGACGAGCCCTCTCCCACCCGCTCCGCAGTGCTGGTTCGGCTGCAGCACAGCCATATCCGGATCGGCACCTTCCAGCGGCTCGCCTATTTCCGGGATCCGGAGAACCTCGCGAAACTGACCGATTACTGCCTGCGCCACTATTATTCCGACGAAGGGGGCGGAGACGAAGCTCCGGCCCACCTCCTCGCCCACGTGGCCCGGGAGGCGGCCCGGCTCGCGGCCTCCTATATCGCCGCCGGCTTCGTCCACGGAGTGCTCAACAGCGACAATATCGCGATCACCGCCCAGAGCTTCGACTATGGGCCGTGGAGGTTCACGCCTTTTTGGGACGGCCATTTCACAGCCGCCTATTTCGACCATGCCGGCCTCGATGCGTTCGGCCGGCAGCCCGAGGCGATCCACTGGGACGTGTTGCAGCTCGCCGCCTCGCTTCGGACGATCGCCGAAGCGGAGGCGCTCAATCCGTCGCTCGACGCCTTTGCGCCCGAATTCCAGCGCCGGCTGGTCGAGGCGATCTTCGCCCGGCTCGGGATCCGGCCCACCGGCGGGGAGAGCGACCCCGCTTTGCTGGTCGCGATCGAGACGGCGCTTGCGGCCAAGACGGTGACGGTCGACCGCTTCTTCTTCGACTGGCGCGGCGGGCGGCGGCGCGGCCCCTCCCCCGCCGACAATGTGTACGAAAGTGACGCTTTCGCCGATTTTCGACAGTCTATCGCACTTTTCGAAGCCGAAGCGGGGGCGCTCGACCATCCCTATTGGTCCGGCGAGGCGCCCTGCTCGATGCATATCGATGAGGTCGAAGCCATCTGGAGCCGCATCGACGAAGCCGACGACTGGACCGTTTTCAACCAAAAGATCGGCGCGATCCGGCAGATGGGCGAGGCCATGCGGGCGAGCGCTTGACCGCCGCAGCCAAAAATGGTGGGTCAGCCGCCATGGGGACCTTGAGCTCGATCGAACCGGCCACCGGGGCGCATCTGTGGACGGGCGAAGCCGGCGACGTCGAGGCGGAGGTCGCCCGGGCCCGCTCCGCCTGGGCGGGCTGGGCGGCCAAGCCGCTTGCGGTCAGGATCGAGACCCTGCGCCGCTTCGCCAACGTCGTCCGCGGCCACAAGGAGGCGATGGCCGACCTCATCGCCCGCGAGACCGGAAAGCCGCTCTGGGAGACCGCGACCGAGGTCGACGCGGTGGTCAACAAGGTCGACATCTCGGTCAGCGCCTATTCGGAGCGGACCTCGCAGCGGCGGCTGGAGGGCGCGCTCGGGGCCCGGGTCGCCGTCCGCCACAAGCCGCACGGAGTCCTCGCCGTGCTCGGGCCCTACAATTTCCCGGCCCACCTTCCCAACGGCCACATCGTCCCCGCTCTGCTGGCCGGCAACGCGGTGGTGTTCAAGCCGTCCGAGAAGACCCCCGCGGTGGGCGAGATGCTGGTCCGGCTCTACCACGAGGCGGGAGTGCCCGAGGACGTCGTGCGCTGCGTCCAGGGCGCGGTCGACACCGGCAAGGCGCTCGCGGCGAGCCCGGGTATCGACGGCCTGCTCTTCACCGGCTCGGCCCGGGCCG
This sequence comes from Allosphingosinicella sp., assembly GCA_036387875.1. Lineage (GTDB taxonomy): Bacteria > Pseudomonadota > Alphaproteobacteria > Sphingomonadales > Sphingomonadaceae > Allosphingosinicella. Next base: position 28,969 of record DASVSX010000085.1, read on the forward strand.
GCCTCGCCCTCCACCGCCAGTTCGCCGACGCTCCGCACAAGATCCTCGCGCTGGAGATGGGCGGCAACAACCCGCTCGTCGTCTGGGACGCGAAGGACATTCCGGCCGCCGCGGTGATCGCCGTCCAGTCCGCCTTCATGAGCTCCGGCCAGCGCTGCACGGGCGCCCGGCGGCTGATCGTCCAGGAGGGCCATCACGAGCCGCTGCTCGCCGAGATCGCCAAGATCACGGGGCGGATCATCGTCGACCATCCGCATGCGACTCCCGCCCCCTTCATGGGCCCGGTGATCGACAACCAGGCCGCCGACCAGCTCCAGGAGGCTTTCCTCGATTTGATGATCAAGGGCGGCAGGGCGATCCGGCGGCTCGACCGGCCGGTGGCCGACAAGCCTTTCCTCACCCCGGCGATCATCGACGTGACCGACGTCTCCGACCGGCCGGACGCCGAATTGTTCGGGCCGGTCCTCCAGGTGATCCGAGTCCCCGATTTCGACGCGGCCCTGGCCGAGGCCAACGCGACCCGCTACGGCCTCGCCGCCTCGCTGGTCGGCGGAAGCCCGGAGCTTTACGATCGCTTCTGGGCCAATATCCGGGCAGGCGTGATCAACTGGAACAAGCCGACCAACGGCGCCCCCAGCAACGCGCCCTTCGGGGGGCTGGGACTGTCGGGCAACCACCGCCCAAGTGCCTTCTACGCCGCCGATTATTGCGCCTATCCGGTAACCAGCTCGGAGGCGGAAAGCGCCCGCGCAAGCATCGGGGTGGGCTTGAAGGACCCGTACGCGGCGAACAATCTGGAGGGATGACGAATGGAGCCGACCCGCACCCCGTCTAGAAAACTTTCCGCAACGTGAAGCTCACGAAGCGACCGAGAGGCTCGAGAAAAGCCGGCTGATAATTGAGCGGCGTCGATCCCGTGAGATCCTCAACTCCCGGGCGGCTGTTCAACAGATTGTTGATGGCGAGGCTGACCCTGGCTCCCTTGAGCCAGGCGGGAGCCTCGGCGCCTCCGAAGCGGTCGGCGAGGTTGGCGAACAGGTTGATGTTCACGGTCGAATAAGCGGAGAAGTCGAGGTCCGCGGCGGTGCCGCCCGAGCCGACGGGAAGGCCGTGCACCCTTGTACCGCTTTGCCAGTCGACGGTCACGCGCGCGCCGAGGCCGCCCTTGAAGACGCCGGCCTGCAATTCGAGCTCGTGGCGGGGCCTGCCGCCGCGGTTGCCGGTCGCCGACCCGTTCAGAAGGTCGAGCACGGGCACGCCTTCGCGGACGAGGATCTCGTCCTTCCAATGCCAGGTATGATAGAAAGTGACGAACAGCCGGCTCGTCATCGTCTCGACCCGCCTCGCCGCCGCGCTTCCGGCCTCCGGCCTGACGATCCTGGCCCCCGGCGGAAGCGCGTCCTTCAGATTGCCCTCGCCGCCTATGAAGCGGACGTTGGCGTTCTGCATTCCCGCCGGCGTCTTCCCCAGCAATCGGGTGAAATTGAAACCCGAGCGCAGCTGCTCCTGGTCGGACCTCCTGAAATTGAGCGGGCGGCTGTCGATCCGAAGGAGCCGGCCGTCGGCGTCGCGCGTGAACCGCTCCGGAAACACCGCCTCGATCTCGGGCGTCGCGATTGGGAAGGCGGCGATCGGATCGTCGATACGGGTCCTGATATAGTCGAAGCTGAGGTTGAAATCGGCCTTCGGGAAGGGCTTGGCGGTGAGGCCGACCTTCAGGACGTGACGGTCGTCGGGACGGAGGGCCGGGTTGCCGCCGAAGGTACGCGTGACGTCGACGACTTCGCGCCGGGTGAAGTCGTAGGTGGGGACGTTCGGCGTGACGACGAGGGGCGACCCGAGCTGCTCGACGGTCGGAGCGCCGTCTTCGTCCGTGACGGAGGCGATGAAGAAGATCTGCTTGATCGGCGACCAGTTGAGGCCGTAGCCAAACGTCCGCAACGTGCCGAGATCGGACAGCTCCGCAATCTCGAAATTCGCGTTCGCCGAAAGATCGCCGAGCGAGGCCAATATGTCCTTTTTCCGGCGGGCTATAGGCAGGTCGAAACTGGCCTGGATCGCGCCTTTGTCGCGGGAAAGATCCGCTTCCTGCTCCACTCCGGCGCGAAGCGACCGGCTGCTGAAGTCGCGCATCTCGACCCCGCCGCGGGCGCTCATCGACAGCGGGCCCGCGGGCAGGTCCAGCAAAGCGCCGCTCAGGACCAGCTCAGCATCGGCGAGCGAGTTCACCGATCGCGCCTCGTCGCGGGTGCCCGTGCCGGTGTCCGTAAAGGTCCTGGTCGTGGTCCGGTCGTAATTGCCGGTGAAGGACCATAGCCACTTGCCCGCCAGGCCGCCCAGCGCCGTTCCCAAATGGCCGAGGCGCGTCCGCGAGTCCCGGGTCAGCGCGCCGGCGGCGCCGGGTCCGAGGAGGCTCTCGCTCTGGTTCGACTCGAAGCGGCCGTTCAAGGTCGCCGCCACGTCGCCCAGCACATTGCCGCCCACCGAGCCGCCGAGCACCAGCCGCTCGGTCGCCGGAAGCAGGGTCCGGAACCGCCCGAGGTCCGGCGATCCCGGCGCCGGCCGGACATGGCGTTCGCTTTCCAGCAGGGATCCCGACCGGCCATATTCCGCGTCGAAGTTGAACCGCGTGTCGCCCCTAATGACCAGTTGGCTGGCGTCGATTCGCGCCGTGTCGCGTCCGCCTTCCGTCGGTGCCGCATAAGTGAGCTGGCCGACCGTCGAGCTGAACCTCTCGACGGTCACCACGTTCACCACCTTCTGGTCCGCGCGATATCCGTATCGGAGCGACAGCTCCTCGGGGAATATCTCCATCCGCTCGATCGCCTCGGTCGGAAACTTGGCGATCTCGGCGAAGCTCGACACGCGCTTGCCGTTGAGCAGGACGACCGGGTCGCCATCGTCCCGCCCGCGATCGCTGCTCACCTGCGGACCCAAATTCTGGATGAGTTCCTGGATGTCGGTCGCTCCATAGGCCCGGATGTCGAGCGGGCCCAGAGTCCGCTCCGCCGGTATGTCGCCGACCACCGATCCGCGCGGCCGCTGTCCGGTGACGACGATGTTGTCGCCCCCCGGGCCGGGCGACACGCCTGCGCCGGGAGGCGGGTTCCGCTTGACCGGCGGGGGGTCCCTTTTGAGCTGCTCTTCCAGCTGCTTGCGAAGCTCCGGCGGAAGGGGCTTACCATCGGCGCCGATGAACTCGTATTTCGGCGCCTCGGTGTCCGCGGCGGGCTCCGCGGGGGCCGGATCCGTCCCGGCCGGAGGCTCGGCCTCGGGCCCCTGGCCGGATTCGGGCTGGGCCGGCCCCGTCGGCTCCAGGGGCTCCTGCGCCTGCAGGGCGGTCGAGGCGGTGCCGGCGAGAAAAGCGGCGATCAACCCTCCCTTAAGCCTCGACCTCATTCTCCAGGAACCGTCCGCCGCCCAGAGGCTCATCGATCCCGTCCCGCCGCCCCGGGGGCGTCCAGGGACGCCGCGACGTCCCCGCTTTTGCCTCCGGCCGCCCCGTAACGGGGGTCCGACCCGATCCAGGCGAGGAACTCGGCATTGAGTGCCCCGAGGTCGCCCGTCCGGCCTTCCCGTCCAACTCGGGAGAGTATCCATCGATCGAGCCGCTCGCCCTTGCGGAAGGCGGCCGCCAGCTCGGCGACGATCGAGGGGGAATGGGTCCGGTCGACCAGGAAATCGTGGAAGGCGCGGCACATTGCGTAGAAACGCGGCGCATCCTCGCTGGTGGCGAGCCGGATCCGGACTGCCGGCCCGGACGGATCGGGCGGCGGCCTCGATTCATATTCGGGATGCGTCATCGTCAGGAACCGGCCCAAAGGCATGAGAGTCGCGTCCCGGGCGTAGCGCACCGCCTCGCGACGCCGGCTTGCCGTCAGAGCCGCCCCTTCGAAGGCGACGGCGGCCATCTCGTCCAGCCAGTCGGGCGCGTCGCCGCCATATTGGCCGCCCATCGAGCTGGGGGCGAGGTAGCGGGTGAAAAGGTCGTGCCCGATCTCGTGGCGAAGCACGTAGCTCGGCGGGACGGGCTTCTGGTCGCCGGCTTTCCGGCTGAACACCCAAGTGTAGACGGGCTTGCCGTCGGCCCCGAGATTGACCCACTGGGCGTTCCTTCCGCCCGTATCGGCGATGCCGAAGCGCACATCCGGGAGCGCCAGCACAGTGCGTGCTGCGGTCTGCGCGGCCTGGCCTTCCTCGATCGCGGTTCGGGTATCGGCCGCGCTCACTTCGACATAACCGAAAGTTGAGTCCGTTCTCGCCATTCCGGCGGGACCGCCGGCGGAACCTGGAGACGTCAGCGAGACCAGGACTGCCGGGACGATCGTCTTGCGTGCGAGAAGCACCAGGTCACGACCTCCGAGCCGCCGAAAAGGGCAGCTTGCGGCCGAAGAGATCGATGTCGCCGGCGAGGACCTTGTTGGTCGGATCGACCTTCAGGTTGAAGGTCACTGGAGGTTTCGAATCCATGCTGAACCGGACGGTCCGCTGCGAAACGGCCAGCGATTGCATGGGAAGCCACTTCTTGGCCCTCGCCGACATATAGCGTCCGGACCAGCCATTGCCTTCGCGCTTGAACTCGAAGGTCCATTCCGTCTGCGCGAACGATCCGGCCCAGGTGCCGGCCACGTCGCCGGCCACCCTGCCCTGCGCGGCGACGGGAGCCGGCCCCGCCAAGGTCGAACCGACCGCCAGGCACGCCATCGTCGCCACGGCCAAACTTGATCGCCTAAACATGCAAATCCTCCTGATACACTGGTAAGCAGCCTATCGTGTGCCGATAGATCAAACGATCCGTCGGTAGCGACAAGCGATCGACACGGAGGCCCGTCGAGCGGGTCTCCGTGTCGACTCGATCAGCGACTAGCCGACCGGATTAATACCAACCGCCGCCGAGATCGGTGACGAGAAACACGTCATAGACATCGCCGCCGACTTCGAACGAACCGAGATATTCGATCATGGACTGCTCCGCCGCGACCGGGGCCGGCGCTGCGACGGCGGTCGAAAGCGGCAAGATGGCGGAAAACAAAAGGGCGGCGGAAAGTGCGATGCTTTTCATGGTTCTTCTCCCCTGCCGGTACCTGCCGACGCAAGATGCGTGAGCAGTCCGGCCGAGTCAGAGTTCATCCTCAAACAGAAAAACAGTCAAATACAATAACAACCGAAGCGGTTATATGACGACACCGTAACAAAAAATCTCCCTTAAGCATAAGCGATATTAAGTGCCGAGCTTCCCTCTCCGGCCGTCACTAGAGCCAATTGCGAGGCCCGTAGATTCATACTCGACCTCCAGTCCCGCGGATGGCTCAAAAATCCCTCCGTCACTTGGGCTACGTGCAAACGCGATCGGGCCCGACTCGAGCGTTGGAACAGCGCAGAGGCGGCTTGCCGGACTGCGCCGGCCCGCTCGCCTCCATCGCCAGTGCCTTCAAACGCCCGATGCGACAAAGGTCTAATGGCGGAACGGTCAGGCCGCAAGCGAGCTAAGCCTTTGATTTTTAGAGATATCCGAAGTCCATTTACTCCAAATGCGTAGAGCGTATGGAGCGGCGCTCAGTCCACCAGCCTCTGCGTCGCGTAGACATATTCCATCGCCAGGCGCCGGGCCGTCTCCGGGATGTTGGCGGCGGCGGCGTGGCCGCCCTCCATGTTCTCGTAATAATAATAAGGCTGCTTGAGCTCGGCGAGGCGCGCGGCGGCCTTTCGGCCGTGAACCGGAGTGACGCGGTCGTCGGCGGTGGAGCTGTGGATGAAGGGCATCGGATATTTCACGCCCTTCGCCAGCTTCTGGTAGGGCGAATAAGCCTCGAGCCAGGCCCTCTGCTCGGGCTTGGCGGGATCGCCATATTCGCTTTTCCAGGACGCGCCGGCGCCGATCAGATGGTAGCGCAGCATGTCGAACAAAGGGACCTGGACGATCGCCGCGTTGAACAGCTCCGGCCGCTGGGTGATGGCGGTTCCGACGAGGAGCCCGCCCTGGCTTCCGCCGATCACGCCCAGCCGGCGCGGCGAGGTGACCTTGCGGCGGATGAGATCCTCGGCGACCGCGATATAATCGTCCCAGGTCCGCTGCTTGTTCGCGCCCTGGGCGTCCTGATGCCATTTCGGACCGAACTCGCCTCCGCCGCGCAGGTTCGCGACGACATAGGCGTTGCCGCCCTCCAGCCAGAGCCGGCCCATCGTCCCGGAATAGCTGGGCAGCTGGGAGACCTGGAAACCGCCATAAGCGTTGAGAAGCGTCGGCGTGGATCCGTCCGGCTTCATGGTCCTGGGCCGGATCAGGAAATAGGGGATCCTGGTCCCGTCGCGCGAGGTCGCCTCGAGCTGCTCGACGACATGGCGCGAGGCGTCGAACCTCGGCGAACTCGTCTTGAGCGTCTCAAGCTTGCCGGTCGCCGCGTCGTAGAACCACAAGGTGGACGGAGTGAGGAAGTCGGCGACCGAGAACATCGCCTGGTCCTGGGTGTCGGACGCCGTTGCGATGTTGACCGTCGCATTGGCCGGAAGCCGGATCGGGGTGGAGCGCCATTTGCCGCCGGAATAATCGTAGTCGAAGGCTCGGCCGCGGACATTGTCGAGGAGGCTGACGATGAGCCGCCCCTTCGTCGTCGCGACTCCGCTCAGGGTCTGGCGCGGGCCGGGCGCGAAGACGAGGCTCGGCCGGGCCGTGAGCGGGTTCCGCTTCCACTGCTCTAGATCGTAGGAAATGAGCGAGTCGGTCGCGAAGCGGGCGCCGCCCGGCGCCTGCCAGGGCTCGCTCAGCTGGACGAGGAGCCGGCCGTCGACGATCCCGGCGATGCTCGCCCGCTCGGGCAGGTTGAGGGGGACATTCGCCCTCGGCCGGAGCAGGGTGAAGCGCATCTCGTGCGAGCCGACGCTTCGATAGCCCACCAGCCCGTGCGACCGGCCGGCGCTGTCGCGAAGCACGAAGACTCCGGCGCCGACGTCGGTCGGCTCGCCGCGATAGATTTCGACCGCCTGGTCGAGTCTCTGGCCGCGGCGAAGGCGCTTGGCGACGAAGGCATAGCCCGATTCGGTCATCGTCCCCGGCCCCCAGTCGCGGGAGACGATGATCGAATCGCGGTCCAGCCAATCACCGTCCTGCTTGCCTTCGGGGAGCGAGAAGCCGCCGTCGACGAAGCGGCGCGTGGCGGTGTCGAATTCGCGAATGACGGTCGCGTCGCCGCCGCCCTCGGAAAGATTGACCAGGCAGCGGGTCATTGCCGGGGGAAGGCACTGCATCCCCTTGTAGACCCAGGACTTGCCGTCCGCCTTGGCGAGCGCGTCGATGTCGAGGACCGGCTCCCAGACCGGCTCGGCGGTGCGGTAGCCGGCGAGGGTCGTGCGCCGGAGCAGGCCGCGCACGTTGGCCTGGTCCTGCCAGAAATTGTAGAGGCCGTCCGGACGCATCTGGACGAAGGGGATCCGGTCCTTCGCCTGAAGCACCTCGAGCGCACGGTCGTACATGCCCTGGTAGCGGCGGTCCGACTGGAAGCCCTTCAGGGTCTTCTCGCTCTCGGCCTTCGCCCAGCCCAGCGCCTTCTCGCCGCGCACATCCTCGAGCCACTGGTGGGGGTCGGCCGCGTTCTGCGCCGTTGCAGTGCCCGGAATAGCCGTCATCAAGATCGTCGCCGCCATCGTTTTGAAAATCAAGGTCATTCGAGTCTCCTACCCCGTCGTTGCGAGCGAAGCGAAGCAAACCAGGGCGGCCTCCGAGGCCCGCTGGATTGCCGCGTCGCTTCGCTCCTCGCAATGACGGGCTATGAAGTCGTAGTCGCCGCCGGGAACGTGAACAAGCGACCGATCTTGCTTGATCCTCCCCGGCCCCAGACCGTCATCCCGGCGAAAGCCGGGACCTCGGGCAGGAAAGGCTCGGCGGGTCTCCCCGAGGTCCCGGCTTTCGCCGGGATGACGGCCAGACGTCTGCCCGTCCCCCCCTACCCCCGCGCCTCGGGCAGATAGCCTTCGTCGATATAGTCGGAGAATTTGGTGATCTTCGCCTCGAACTTCATCTTCACCTTGCCGGTCGAGCCGTGCCTCTGCTTGGCGACGATGAGCTCGGCGAGGCCGTAGGCGCGGTTCATCTCCTCCTGCCAGGCGGGGAAATCCGAATGGTCGTCGGCGGGCTGCTTGTTGGCGAGATAATATTCCTCGCGATAGACGAACCAGACCATGTCGGCGTCCTGCTCGATCGAGCCGGATTCCCTGAGGTCCGAGAGCTGCGGCCTCTTGTCCTCGCGCTGCTCGACGGCCCGGCTGAGCTGGGAGAGAGCGATGACCGGGACGCTGAGCTCCTTGGCCAGGGTCTTGAGGCCCCGGCTGATCTCGGAGATCTCGTTGACCCTATTCTCGTGACCGCCCTTGCCGGTGCCCTGGAGGAGCTGGAGATAGTCGACGACGACGAGGCCGATCCCGCGCTGGCGCTTCAGCCGCCGGGCCCGGGTGCGGAGCGCCGCGATGGTGAGGCCGGGCGTGTCGTCGATGTAGAGCGGAAGGCTCTCCAAATCGGCCGCGGCCCGGGCGAGGTTTCGGAAATCCTGCTGGCCGATCTTGCCCATGCGCAGATTCTCGGAGCTGATCCCCGATTGCTCGGCGAGAATACGCGTGGCGAGCTGGTCGGCCGACATTTCGAGGCTGAAGAAGGCCACTCCGGCGCCGGCCGACTTGTCCGGGGCGATCCCGTCGTCGACCGTGTCGCGGATGAACCGCCGGGCGGTGTTGAAGGCGATGTTCGTGGCGAGCGCGGTCTTGCCCATTCCGGGACGGCCGGCGAGGATGACCAGGTCCGAACTGTGGAGGCCGCCGGTCTTGGCGTTGAGAGTCTCGAGGCCGGTCGTCAGCCCGGAGAGGCCTCCGCCCGTGTTGAGCGCCTTTTCCGCCATCTGGACGGCCATCCGGGTCGCTTCGGCGAAGGTCTTGACGCTGCCCTCGCCTCCGCCTTCCTCGGCGACCCGGTAGAGAGCGGCCTCGGCCGCCTCGATCTGGCCCTTGGGGTCGACGTCCTCGCTGGTGTCGAGCGCCTGCTCGACCATCTCCCGGCCGACCCCGATCAGCGCCCTCAGCAAAGCCAGTTCATAGATCTGCTCGGCGAAGTCGCGCGCGCCGATGATCGCGGCTCCGCTTCCGGTGAGCTGGGCGAGGTAGGAGGGTCCGCCGAGCTCCTTCATCTCCTCGTCCGCCTCGAAGAGCGGCCTCAGGGTCACCGGCGAGGCGATCATGTTCCTGTCGACGAGCTTCAATATCTGCTCGTAGATTCGGGCGTGGAGCGGCTCGTGGAAATGGTCGGGGCGAAGCTTGAGCTGGATGTCCTCGGCCAGCCGGTTGTCGATCATCAGGGCGCCGAGAAGGGCCGCCTCGGCCTCCACATTCTGGGGCAGAGCGGACGATTCGGGCTCCGGCGCGCCGGCGAGACGGATGATGTTGTCGGCCATGGGGTGCTTGTCCTCCTTTCCGCCGCCGGGCTCAAGCCAGCAAGTCTGTGGAACTGCTGTGGATAAGCTCGTCACGACAATTCCTCGCCGAGCTTGTCTCGGGGAGGGGGACCGCGACGCGAAGCGTCGGGGTGGAGGGGCAATGCCGGCTCCGGATCACCCCTCCACCGCGCTTCGCGCGCCCCCCTCCCCCAGCAAGCTGGGGGAGGAATTGGTTTTCCCCGCGCTTCCCTCCCGCTAAACGCCGCTCATGGCCGACCCGCGCATCATCGACATCGAGCTGGACGAGCATACGATCATCCGCCGGAGCGAGGATATCGAGCGGGAGCGCAAGGTCGCAATCTTCGACCTTCTCGAATCGAACAGCTTCAAGCCGGCCGGCCATGACGGGCCGTTCCGGATCCTGCTCCGGATGGAGGACAACAGCCTCGCCATCGACCTGCGCGACGAATCGGGCGAGCCGCTGGAGACGATCCGACTCGGCCTCACCCGCTTCAAGCGGCCGGTGCGGGACTATTTCGCCATCTGCGAGAGCTATTTCAAAACCGTCCGCTCCGAATCGCCCAAGGGGCTCGAGACGATCGACATGGCCCGACGGGGCCTGCACAACGAGGCCGCGGAGCTTTTGCAGGAGTGCCTGGCGGGAAAGATCGAGATGGACTTCGACACCGCCCGGCGCCTGTTCACATTGATCTGCGTGCTTCACATCAAGTGAGGCTTGCCCGCTTTCGTCATTCCGGCGAAAGCCGGAACCTCGGGGAGACCCGCCGAGACTTCTCGACCCGAGGTCCCGGCTTTCGCCGGGATGACGGGCGATAGCCTAGCCGACGGGGAGAGACGATGAGCATCATGTCCGACAAGTGGATCCGGGCCCAGGCCCTGGAGCACGGCATGATCGAGCCGTTCGTCGACGGCCAGAAGCGCGAGGGGACGATCAGCTACGGCCTGTCGAGCTACGGCTACGACGCCCGGGTGTCGGACGAGTTCAAGCTCTTCACCAACGTCGACAACGCCATCGTCGACCCAAAGGACTTCAAGGCGAACAGCTTCGTCGACCGCAAGACGGACGTCTGCATCATCCCGCCCAACAGCTTCGCTTTGGCGAGGACGGTCGAATATTTCCGGGTGCCGCGCGACGTCCTCGTCATCTGCCTCGGCAAATCCACCTATGCGCGCTGCGGGATCATCGTCAACGTGACCCCGCTGGAGCCCGGCTGGGAGGGCCATGTCACGCTCGAATTCTCGAACACGACTCCCCTTCCCGCCAAGGTCTACGCCAATGAAGGCGCCTGCCAGTTCCTGTTCCTGCAGGGCAACGAGCCCTGCGAGATCAGCTATGCCGACCGCGCCGGCAAATATATGGGCCAGCGGGGGGTGACCCTGCCGAAGCTTTAGCGGCTCCTCGTCATCCCGGCGCAAGCCGGGACCTCAGGACAGCTAGTCTCCATGGGTCTCCCCGAGGTCCCGGCTTTCGCCGGGATGACGCTTTGATCAGGCGGCACCCGACTTACTGCTGCGCGTCCTCGAACTTCCTCCACTCGGCCTTGGTGAAGCACAGGCGCTCGCGCTTCATCCTCGACTCGGTGGCGTCGATGAAACGGCAGATCTTGCGCTCGTCCTTGGCTTTGACTCCGCCGCCGGCGCCCGAATCGGACGCGGCAAGCTGCTGCTGGCCCTGGTTCCTGGCCGCGAAGGCCGGCGTTCCAGCGACCATCGCGAGAGCGGCGGTCGACGCGAAAATCATCTTGATGCTCATCCACTTTCTCCTTGTGTCTTCATCCCTTCCACAAGAGTAAGCGGTGCCCCGGCACGGGCCTATAGGCCCACGGGCCGTCGGCAGAAGCCTGACGGCGGTTCGTCGAAAAAGGGGGGGGCGGCGGTGAATTCGCGTCCCGTCCGTCACCCCGGCGAAACCCGGACCTCCCGGAGGACAGGCTCAGCGGGTCTCGCCGAGATCCCGGCTTTCGCCGGGATGACGGGACGTCCTAACGCCCGCGATGGCGGATGTTGGAAGGGCGGCCGCGGCGGCCTTGCGGGCGCTTCTCCTCGGCTCCGCGGCGGCCGTCGCGGCGCGGGCCTCCGCGAGGTTTCGCCGGGGCGTGGCCGCCCTCGGCAAGCTCGAACCTCAGCCCGCCGGAGACGGGATTGGCCTCGACCAGCCGGAGCTTGAGGCGCCGGCCGGAGCTGAAGCGCTCGCCGCTGTCCTCGCCGACCAGGCTTTGGCTGGCCTCGTCGTAGCGGAAATATTCGGAGCCCAGCGTCGAGACCGGGACCAGGCCGTCGCCGCCGAGGCCTTCCACGGTGGCGAAGAAGCCGAACGGCTGGACGCCCGTGATCCGGCAGTCGACGAGGTCGCCGACCCGCTCGGACAGGTAAGCCGCGACGTAGCGGTCGAGGGTCTCGCGCTCGGCCTCCATCGCCCGCCGCTCGAGCTGGGAAATGAGCTCGCCCGTCACCTCCATCGCCTCCGATTCCTGATCGGTGAGGCCGCCGTCGCCGAGGCCGTAGGCCCGCACCAGGGCGCGGTGGACGACGAGATCGGCGTAGCGGCGGATCGGGCTGGTGAAATGGGCGTAGGAGCCGAGCGCCAGGCCGAAATGGCCCTTATTATCCGGGGAATAATAAGCCTGGGTCTGGGTTCGAAGGATCTGCTCCATGATCTGCGGGCGGAAATCGGCCTCTCCGATCCGCTCGATGATCCGGTTGAACGTCGCCGGCTGGATGACCTGGCCGAGCGCGAACTCGACCTCGAAAGTCTTCAGGTAATCCTTGAGCGCGACCAGCTTCTCGCGGCCCGGCGGCTCGTGGTCGCGGTACATGACCGGCGCCTTCCTGGCTTCCAGCGCCTTGGCCGCGGCGACGTTGGCGGCGATCATGTAATCCTCGATCAGCTTGTGGGCGTCGAGCCGCTCGCGCGGCGCCACCGACAGGATCCGCCCCTTCTCGTCGAGCACCACCCGCCGCTCGGGAAGGTCGAGATCGAGGGGCGCCCGTTTCCCGCGGGCCGCGTAGAGCGCCCGCCAGCAGGCCCAGAGCGGCTTCAGGGTCGATTCGACGAGGGCGGGGTCGACGGGGGGCTCGTCCGGCTCGATCTCCGGCATCGAGCAGGGGGAGGAATAGACCTCGGCGGGCTCATCGCTCCCCACTTCGTTCGGGCTGAGCTTGTCGAAGCCTTCTCTTTCAATCGGGGCCGCGGAAGAGGAAGAAAGGCCTTCGACAGGCTCAGGCCGAACGGTGGTTGGGGAGCGTTCCTGCTCCAGCGCGTCGATCGCCGCCTGGGCGTCCTCATAGGCGATGTTGGCGGCGATCCGGACCCGGGCGCGGGTGAACCGCCAGCTCTTGAGCTGGCCCTCCCTCGAGACCTGGAGGTGACAGGCCAAAGCGGCGCGGTCCTCGCCTTCCTTGAGCGAGCAGATGTCGGCGCTCAAGGTCTCGGGAAGCATCGGCACGACCCGGTCGGGGAAATAGACACTGTTGCCCCGCTTGCGCGCCTCCTTGTCGAGCGCCGAGCCCGAGCGGACGTAGAAGCTGACGTCGGCGATCGCGACGATCGCCCGCCAGCCGCCTTCGTTGCCGGGATCGTCGTCGAGCGCCGCCCAGACCGCGTCGTCATGGTCGCGGGCGTCGGCGGGGTCGATGGCGACGATCGGGATTGCGGTCAGGTCCTCGCGCTCTCCCAGGTCTTGCCGGGCAACCCGTTCGGACTCGTCGATCACCGAAGGCGGGAATTCGTGCGGGATGCCGTGCTTGTGGATGGCGATCAGGCTGAAGCTGCGGGGGGCGAAGGGATCGCCGAGGATATCCGAGACCCGGGCGGTGAGGCGCGGCGGCCGGCCCACCTTCTCGGCGAGGACGAGATCGCCGGGCTGCGCATTGCCGATATCGGATATGGCAAGCTCGCGCCGCTCCTTCTTCTCGACCGGACGGAGCCAGAAGCCGTGCGCCTCCTGGTGGACGACTCCGAGGACGAGCTCGCTGCCCTTCGCCAGCTTCTTCATCGGGTGGGCGGCATAGCCGTTGCCGCGCTGCTCCGTCCGGGCGAGCAGCCGGTCGCCGACCCCGAGGGCGGACCCCCTGCCCTTGCGCTCGATCACCCGAAGCCGGGGCTCGGGGAGGTCCGCCTCCCACCGCTCGGGCACCGCCCAGGCTGTGCCGCTCTCGTCGACGTCGACGATCCGAAGCACCGTCACCTTGGGCACTCCGCCGGCCTGGTGGAAGGCGCGGCCGGGCGAGGCGTCGATCAGGCCCTCGTCGGCCATGTCGTGGAGAAGCGCCTTCAGGGCGATCTTGTCATGCCCGGACAGGCCGAAGGCACGGGCGATCTCGCGCTGCCCGGCGGGCGAGTCGCTGGACGCGATGAAATCGAGGATCTGCTGCCGGGCGGGAAGGCCGGCGCGGGTGGGTTTCTTAGCCATTACGCTCCAACCCCGTCGCCCCGGACTTGATCCGGGGTCCATGACCAACCGTCATTCCGGCGAAGGCCGGAATCCATGAACACGGACGCCAGCGAATATCCGCTACCTTCCGTGTTCATGGATGCCGGATCAAGTCCGGCATGACGGCCCTCCTCACGGCTGTGGCGGAGGCGGAGGCGTGTAGGGCCAGAAAGCGCCGCCGGGGACCGCCGAGGCGACCGGGCTCTCGTAGCCGTCCGCCGAGACCGAGGAGACGCCGAAGACGAAATCGTCGACTCGAACTCCCTTGAGCGTCTGCTGGCATGTGTTCGGCTTGGTGAAGTTGGGCGGCTGGCCCTTAGTCCCGATCGGGATCGTCGCACAGTCGGGAACGGGCAGTCGAAGGCTCTGCTCCCAGTGGGAAGAGTCCGTCCGCCGCCACCGGACGATATAGGACTTTGCGCCCCGCACCTGCGGCCATTGCAGCGTCGTGTCGGTCGAAACGGCTCCCTCCACCACCGGCGCCGGCGGCTGGGGCGCGCTGGCCAAAGCCGCCAGCGCCGCCACGTTCAGCTTCACGACCTTGGTCAGATAGGGGAAATCCATCTTGTCGACCGTGTCGCCGTATTGGATCCCGTTCTCGACCCTCAGATCCTGGTGCTGCCAATTGTAATTCTCGATGGCGACGGTGATGCGGACCGCCGGGAAGCCGGCGTTGAGCATCTCGGTATGGTCGCCGCCGCGGCCGAAGCGGTCGTTGCGCCAGATCTGGCGGACGTCGATCCCGAGGCTGAGACCGTCGGCGAGGTCGTCCATCCAGCGCGAGATGTTGCGCGAAGGCGCGTCGTTCTCGCCGCCGAGGCTGCGCTGGCGGGCGGCGAGATCCTCGTGGCCCTGCCAGCGCGGCCCCTCCGAGAAGATCCGGACATGGGCGTCGTCGCACACCCCGTCCGACCCGCAGCTGTTGCCGATGATGTCGTTGTTGAGGTTGGCGATCACCTCCCAGCCCTGAGCCTTGGCGTAATCGGCCATGATCTTGCCGCCGAGCAGGCCCTGCTCCTCCCCCATCAGTGCGGCATAGACGATCGTGTAGGGGAATTTGTGCTTCGAGAGGACCCGCGCCGCCTCGATCACCGCGGCGGTCCCGGAGCCGTCGTCATTGGCGCCGGGCGCCTCGGCGGCCGCGTTCATGACGTCGGTGACCCGGCTGTCGATATGGCCGGAGATGATCACCACCCGGTTGGGATCCACGCTTCCGCGCTGGATTGCGAAGACGTTGGTGACCTTGGTCGGGCTGGGCACCCGGCGGCCGGTGACGACGTCGGACGGGGTCACGACCCTCAGGCAGCCCCCGCAGGCCCGCGAATAGCGGCCGAACTCCGCCTCGGTCCATTTAAGGGACGCGCCGATGCCGCGCCGAGGATCAGTCTGCGACGAGAGGGTGTGGCGAGTGCCGAAGCTCACCAATTTCTCCACGATGGCCCGGAGCCGCTCCTGGCTGACCGAATCGGCGATCTCCCGCGGCGTGGCGGCGGAAGCCGGGGACCCGAGGAGGAGGGCCGGGA
The DNA here is from genome assembly GCA_036387875.1 of Allosphingosinicella sp. GTDB lineage: Bacteria > Pseudomonadota > Alphaproteobacteria > Sphingomonadales > Sphingomonadaceae > Allosphingosinicella. Next base: position 44,362 of record DASVSX010000085.1, read on the forward strand.
GGACGAGGACGGGGAGGAGGAGGGCGAGCTTTCTCATGACCTGGCCTCTGCTCTCAACACCGGCGATTGGCAAGTTGGCCATGACCGGACGGCCCCGCGCTCGACCGGCTGCTGCGAATTCTTCCCGCAACACAGGATGCGGCTTCGCTACGGGGCCGACATCAGGATTCTCGAGAATCTACGGGAAATCTGACCGCCGCAGGCCCGGCTCAAATAGGCAAGCCGGGGTAAGTCCGGCTGCTTTACACCCCTAAAACACTCTGGCAGACCCCGGTTCGAACATCCGGGTTGGGGAACTCCTTGAAATGCTAGAACTTGCCGACGTCAGCCACGTCTATCCGAACGGCACGCGCGCCCTCGACCATGTCAGCTTGTCGATCCCGCGGGGGATGTACGGACTGCTCGGCCCGAACGGCGCCGGCAAGTCGACCCTGATGCGCAACGTCGCGACTCTCCAGACCCCGACCGAGGGAAGCATCCGTTTCGGCGACATCGACGTCGTCGCCGACCCCGAGAAGCTGCGCCGGACGCTCGGCTATCTGCCGCAGGATTTCGGAGTCTATCCGAGGGTCTCGGCCTACGACATGCTCGATCACATGGCGGTCCTGAAGGGCATCGCCTCGGCCGGTGCGCGAAGGACGACGGTCGAGGGGCTGCTTCACCAGGTCAATCTGTGGGACGTCCGAAAGAAGGCCCTTGCCGGCTTCTCCGGCGGAATGCGCCAGCGCTTCGGGATCGCCCAGGCGCTGATCGGCAATCCGGAGCTGATCATCGTCGACGAACCCACCGCCGGGCTCGACCCCGAGGAGCGCAACCGCTTCCTCAACCTCCTCGCCGAGATCGGAGAGCAGGTCGTCGTGATCCTTTCGACCCACATCGTCGAGGACGTCTCCGACCTTTGCCCGCGGATGGCGGTGCTGGCCGGCGGGCGGATCCAGCTCGAGGGCGCTCCGCTGGAGCTCATCCGGTCCACCAAAGGGCGGATCTGGATGAAGGCGATCGAGCGCGGCGAGCTCGAGCGCTACCGCGAGACGTACGAGCTGATCTCGACCCGGCTGTTCGCGGGCCGCACGGTGATCCACATCCTCGCCGATTCCGATCCGGGCGACGGCTTCGCCTCGGTCGAAGGCGGGCTCGAGGACGTCTATTTCACGACCCTCGCCCAATCCCGCCGCGCCGCCTGAGGAGCCCCGCCCCAATGTTCCTCAAGATCGCTCGCTTCGAGCTTCGCTACCAGATCAAGAACCCGGTCTTCTGGGTGGCGGCGGTGATGTTCTTCCTGCTCTGCTTCGGGTTCATGGCCTCCGAGGCGGTGAGCGGCGGCGCCCGAGGCAATCTGCACCGGAACAGCCCGTTCCAGCTCACCCAGGTCCAGATCACGTTCAACCTGTTCTTCATGTTCGTGACGACCGCCTTCGTCGCCAACATCGTCGTTCGCGACGACGAGACCGGCTTCGGCCCGATCATCCGCTCGACCCCGATCACACGGCTTCAATATCTCGGCGGCCGCTTCGCCGGAGCGGTCGTCGCGGCGGCCCTTGCCTATCTGTTCATCGCCCTCGGCCTGTGGGCGGGCTCGATCATGCCCTGGGTGGATTCCGAGACGCTGGGGCCCAATCGGCTTTCCTATTATTTCTACGGATTCCTGGTCTTCGGCATTCCCAATCTGCTCGTCACCGGAGCGATCTTCTTCACCGCGGCGACCCTGACCCGCTCCATGATGTGGACCTATGTCGCCGTCGTCGTCTTCTTCCTCGCCTGGCTGATCCTGACCGGTATCGGCCAGGCGAAGCCCGAGCTTCGGGACACGCTCGCCCTGATCGAGCCGTTCGGAGCCGGCGCCTTCGGCAACGCGGTCAAATACTGGACGACCGCGGAGCGCAATTTCGGCCTGCCGCCGGTCGAGGGCGCGATCCTCCTGAACCGGCTGATCTGGCTTGCCGTCGGCTCGGCCTTCCTCGCCTTCGCGATCGCCCGCTACCGGTTCGCGGAACCGGCTCTCTCGAAGAAGCGGCGGAAGCTCGAAGCCGCGGAGGCGGCGCGGCCGCCCGCACCGTCCCCCGCTTCGGCCGCTGCGCTCCCCGCCGATGGAGGCTCGGCGGCCTGGGCGCAGCTCCAGGCCAGGACCCGCTTCGAGATGAATCAGGTGATCAGGAGCCCGGCCTTCTTCGTGCTGGTCGCGCTCGGGATGATCAACACCGTCGCAAACCTGTGGTTCGCCGGCGAGATGTTCGGAACCCCCACCCTTCCGGTGACCCGCTGGGTGATCCCGATGCTGAGCGGTTCCTTCGGAATCTTCTCGATCATCATCGCCGTCTATTATTCGGGCGAGCTGGTCTGGAGGGAACGCGACCGGCGAATGAACGAGATCATCGACGCCACCCCGCTGCCCAACTGGGCCTATGTCGTCCCCAAGACGCTGGCGGTCGCACTGGTCCTCTTCGCCACCCTCCTGTTCGGGATGGCGGCGGCGATCCTCGTCCAGCTCGCAAAGGGCCATGCCGACATCGAGCTCGGCAAATATTTCCTCTGGTACCTGCTCCCGCTCGGCGTCGAGGTGACGATGATCGCGGCGCTCGCCGTGTTCGTCCAGTCCGTGAGCCCGAACAAATATATCGGCTGGGCGGTGATGGTGGTCTACATCGTCGCGACCATCGTGCTCGTCTCGATGGGCTTCGAGCACAATCTCTACCAATATAACAATGGGCCCAACACGCCCTTGTCCGACATGAACGGCAGCGGCGGCTTCGCGGCGGGAGCATGGTGGTTCAGGCTCTACTGGGGGGCCTTCGCAATCCTTCTCCTGGTCGCCTCACACCTGCTGTGGCGGCGGGGCACGGAGACCCGTCTCAAGCCCCGGCTTCGGCGGGCTCCGCGCCGCCTGGCCGGAGTGCCCGGAATCGTCGCCGGGCTGGCACTCGCCGTGTTCGTCGCGACCGGCGCCTATGCCTTTTACAACACCAACGTCCTCAACACCTACGAGCGGAGCAGCGACCGCGACGAATTTTCCGCCGGATATGAAAAGAAATATCTCAAGAACGAGGCCCTGCCGCACCCGACCATCTCGAAGGTGGTGCTGAACGTCGCCCTCTATCCGGCCGAGACCCGGGCGGTGGTCGACGGGAGCTACCTCCTCTCGAACCTGACCTCGAGCCCGATACGCGACGTCCATGTGCGGATGCCGCCCAACGACCTGGAGCTGCTCCGCCTCGACTTTCCGGGCGCCAGGCTGCGCATGGACGACAAGGAATATGGCTACCGTATCTACACGCTCGATTCCGCGATGCAGCCGGGCGAGACCCGGGCGCTGAGCTTCCGGACCCGGCGCTGGAGCCGGGGCTTCCGCAATTCGGGCCAGGACATAAAATTGGTCCGCAACGGCACCTTCCTGAACAACATGGAGCTCGCTCCGGCGATCGGAATGGACCGGGGAGGGATGCTTCAGGACCGCTCCAAGCGCAAGAAATACGGGCTCCCGCCGATCCAGCGCGCGGCAAAGCTGGAAGATCTCTCGGCGACCCGGAAGAGCTATTTCGGCGGCGGCTGGACGACGGCCGACATCACCGTCTCGACCGAGGCGGACCAGACCCCCATCGCTCCGGGCAAGAAGGTTTCCGACGTCGTGGCCGGCGGCCGCCGCACCGCCCGCTTCGTCTCCGACGCGCCGATCCTGACCTTCTTCTCGATCCAGTCGGCGCGCTATGCCGAGAAGCACCGCAACCATCGCGGCATCGATCTCGCCGTCTACTATCATCCCAGCCATGCCCGGAACGTCGACCGGATGCTGAACGCGCTGACCACGTCCATGGACTATTACCAGGCCAGCTTCGGCCCCTATCAGTTCGACCAGGCGCGGATCATCGAATTCCCCGGTTATCAGACCTTCGCCCAGGCCTTCGCCAACACGATACCCTATTCGGAGGCGATCGGCTTCGTCGCCGACACGTCCAATCCCGACAAGATCGACTACGTCACCTACATAACCGCGCATGAGCTCGGCCATCAATATTGGGGCCACCAGATCATCGGCGCCGAGATGCAGGGCGGAACCATGCTCTCGGAGACTCTCGCTCAATATTCCGCTTTGATGGTGATGAAGCGGCTTTACGGCGACGACAAGATCCGCCGCTTCCTCAAGTACGAGCTCGACTCCTACCTTCGGCTCCGCACCGGCGAGCTGGTGGAGGAGCTTCCGCTGATGCGGGTCGAGAACCAGCAGTACATCCACTACAACAAGGGCTCGCTGGTCATGTACCTGCTCCAGGACCGGCTCGGCGAGGCGGCGGTCAACCGCGCCATCCGCTCCGTCCTCGAGAAGTACAAATTCAAGGGCGCGCCCTATCCGCGCTCGATCGAGCTGGTGCAGGCCTTCCGCAAGGAGGCCAGGACCCCCGAGGATCAGGCCCTGATCACCGATCTGTTCGAGCGGATCGCGGTCTACGACCTCAAGGTCGGAGAGGCGAAGGCGGTGAAGCGGGCGGACGGCAAATGGGACGTGACGGTACCGGTCGAAGCGAAGAAGGCTTATGCCGACGGCCAGGGCAACGAGAAGCCCGCCCCCTTCGCCGACCGGATCGCCATCGGACTGTTCACCGCCGATCCCGGCCGCGGGGCCTTCGACCGAAGGAACGTGCTGACGATGCAGCGCCAGCCGGTGAAGAGCGGAAGGCAGATCTTCCGATTCGTGACGGACAGCAAGCCGAGCCACGCGGGGATCGACCCGTACAATTTCTACATCGACCGCAATTCGGACGACAATGTCGGGGCGGTCACCTAGAGCGTCGGACCTCAAACCTGAATCGTGGGGGATTCCCTCGCGGGCTGGTTTGTGATTCACCGTGTTCGGAGGTGGATCATGGGCAAGCCTTATTCGGGTGATCTTCGCGAGCGTATTTACGGCGAGATATCTGGCGGCGAGTCTCGCCGAGCGGCGGCGCGTCGCTTCGGGGTGAGCGCCAGCACGGGGGTTCGGGTTGCGCAGCGCATGGTCCGGACGGGCTCGCTTGCGCCGGCGCGGCAGGGTCGCCCGCCGGGCGGCGGCAAGCTGGCGCCGCATCGCGAGCTTCTGGTCGGCTGGGTGGAGGCGGATAAGGACATCACCATGCCCGAGCTCGCTGCCCGGCTCCTGGAGGCTCGGCAGGTGATGGTCGATCCCGCCTCGCTGTCTCGCTTCCTGCGCTCGGCCGGCTACAGCTTTAAAAAAAACGCTTCTGGCGAGCGAGGCCGATCGCGCTGACGTCGCCGAGGCGCGGCAGGCTTGGCGGCAGGACCGCCAGCCCCGGATGAGCCTCGAGCCGCACCGGCTGGTGTTCGTCGACGAGACCGGCACGACGACGAAGATGACGAGGCTGCGCGGCCGGGCGCGTCGCGGCGAGCGGGTGAAGGCGAACGCGCCGTTCGGCCACTGGGCCACCCAGACCTTCATCGCCGCGCTGAGATGCGACGGCCTCACCGCGCCCTGGCTGGTCGACCGTCCGATGAACCGGAAGATCTTCGACACCTGGGTCGAGACCCAACTCGCGCCGACGCTCCAGCCCGGTGACGTGGTTATCCTCGACAACCTCGCCGCTCACAAAAGCGAGACGGCCAGAGCGATCCTCGAGGAGCGTGGCGCCTGGCTGCTGTTCCTCCCGCCCTACAGCCCCGACCTCAACCCCATCGAGATGGCCTTCGCCAAGCTCAAGGCCCACCTCAGGCGGATCGGAGCCCGAACCCTCGACGCCCTCTGGCGAGCCGTCGGCGACATCTGCGGCCTCTACTCCCCAGACGAATGCTGGAACTACCTCAAGGCTGCCGGCTATGCGTCATGTTAAACGCACGATGCTCTAGCGATCCGCCCGGGCCTCGCTGGAGCCGCAGCAGCGAGAATGTCGGTTTTTTCTGGGGGGGTAGGTCTGAGGGCCTCCCCCTCCGGTTACTGGGTTATCGACTGGGATACTGGGATGACTGGCATCTGGATCATGGGGGATATGATTCGCCGGCCCCGTCCGGCTCCCGGCCCCCGGCTCCTGAAACCTCCGCCTGGGGAGGCCCCTGTGGCCCCCTCCCTAGCCCCCAGGACCTCCCCGTCAAACTTGAAAAGGCCCGCGAAACAGGAACATAAGACGCCGGAGAAAGGATTACTTCAATGGCGATCAAGAACCAATCAGGCGCAAGCGCGCATCTAAGCACCAACGAGAAAAAGTGGTCGAAGCCGCTGATGGAGGCAGGTTGGACGGCGCTGCCCAGCGTTATCATCGAGAATCAGCGTCAGCTTGGCCTGACGCCGCTTGATTTGAACATCGTTCTCTACCTCGCAAGCAAGTGGTGGACCGCGGAAGGAAAGCCGTATCCTTCTAAGGGTTCGATGGCGAAGGCCATGGACGTACATCCCCGAACGATTCAAAAGCATGTGGCCTCGCTCGAAGCGGCCGGTTATCTCCGGCGTGAGGAGCGGCGTACCGAAGCCGGGAGCAAAACCAACATCTATCACCTGGACGGCCTGATCAAGGCTGCGAAGCCCTTCGCGATAGAGAAGCTCGCGGAGATGAAGGACAAAGCTGAGCTTGCAAAGCGAAGGCAGAGTCGACGAGGCGCGCCTAAGCTGCGTCTGGTGAAAACGGAAGAGTAGGGCCTCCGTCCTCTACGCATTGTAAGAACGAATAGCGACATGACCGCCCACCCTCAGACGCCGCCGCCAAAAGTCCCTCCCCGGCTGATCGGAGCGCCCAAAATACGGCAACTCCTCTGGTGCGACTTTCCTCAGGACGCACAGCTACCAGAGTTCTGGAAACGACGTCCCGTTGTGATCCTTTCTCATAGAAACACTCTGCACGGCGCGGTGACGGTATCCCCTGTTCGACTCAAGCTCAAGCCGGCAACAAGTGGGCATTTCCTTTGGGAACTACCATCGACGGCCGAGCCGCATGGGCGATTTGCGATAAGATAACGACCGTTGCGGTGAGCCGCCTAGTTCCCGACAAGAAAGGCATCGTGCGGATGCCCGAAGCAGAATTTGACGACATGCTCCGGTTGGTGCTCTCGTGGCTTCCGACGCCGTCGGCGCTTCCTGCGAGATTGGCCTCGCCGCTGCCGTCGGGTCCGCCCGCGCCCTGAGCGCTGCCGAAAATTCATTGAATTTCCATGTTCGGGTATCTATATGGGGAGCACTGGCGGCCTCCCCCCGGGGAGTGTCCGTTTCCCGAAAGGGAACTAAGCGCCGAAGGGAGCTCTAAGCTCCCTTCGGCTTTTTTTGACTTAAACCGCCATTCGGCCACTATTGAAGTGGCGAAGAGTCAGCGCTCACGCTGCACCTACCGTCTGCTCGATCACCCCGAAGATCGGGTGCCCCGCTTCGTCGTCCATCCAGATGCGGACGGAATCGCCGCGCTTCAGGAACTCGGTCTTCGCCTTCCCCTCCAGGATCGTCTCCACCGTCCGCACCTCGGCGATGCACGAATAGCCGAGGCCGCCGGCATCGATCGGCTTGCCGGGGCCGCCGTCCGAATCGCGGTTGGAGACGGTTCCGGAGCCGATGATGGAGCCGGCGCCGATGTTGCGGGTCTTCGCGAGGTGGGCGATCAGGGTTCCGAAGTCGAAGGTCATGTCCACTCCGGCGTCGGCCCGGCCGAACGGCTTGCCGTTCAGGTCGACCTTGAGGGCGCCGTGGAGCTTGCCGTCCCTGAAGCGGTCGCCGAGCGCCTCGGGGGTGACGAAGACCGGCGACAGCGCGGAGGCGGGCTTGGACTGGAGGAAGCCGAAGCCCTTGCCGAGCTCGCCCGGGATGAGGTTGCGAAGCGAGACGTCGTTGACGAGGCCGACGAGCAGGATGTGGGCCAGAGCATCCTCGGCGGTGATACCCTGGGGGACGTCGTCCGTCACCACCACCACTTCGGCCTCGCAGTCGCAGCCCCAGGCCTCGTCGGGAAGCGGAATAGGCGAGCGCGGAGCAAGCATCTCGTCGGAGCCGCCCTGGTACATGAGCGGGTCGGTCCAGAAGCTCTCCGGCATCTCGGCTGCGCGGGCCTGCCGGACCAGGGCGACGTGATTGACGTAAGCCGAGCCGTCAGCCCACTGATAGGCGCGGGGAAGCGGCGCCAGAGCCTCGCGCTCGTGGAAGCGGTCGCGGGGGATGACGACATGCTCCAGATCCATGGCGAGCAATTCGAGCTGCGGAGCCAGCCGGTCCCAATTGTCCAGCGCCGCCTGAAGCGTCGGGGCGATATGGGTGGCGTCGGCGCACCAGGCGAGATCGTTGCTGACCACCACCAGCCGCCCGTCGCGGCCGCCTTTCAAGGAACCCAGTTTCATTCGTCCTCCGTCATTGCGAGGAGCGTAGCGACGAAGCAATCCAGCTTCGGCGCACGCGGCGGGCTGGATTGCTTCGCTTCGCTCGCAATGACGGGAGCAACTGGCATTTCCCTTCCGCCTTGGCTAGGGGCTGCGTCGATCCCAGCATCCAGGCTCGAAGGCAATTTCATGCGTAACATCGATCACTTCATCGGCGGCGCGGCGCTCGCGTCCGGCGAACGGCAGGGCGACGTGTTCGACCCGAACAATGGGGGCGTCCAGGCGAAGGTCCGCCTCGGCACCTCGGCCGACCTCGAGCGCGCCGTCGCCGCCGCGCGCGAGGCTTTCCCCGCCTGGGCCGCGACCAATCCGCAGCGCCGGGCGCGGGTGATGTTCAACTTCAAGTCGCTCGTGGAGGAGAATATGGAGGAGCTCGCGCTCCTCCTCTCCTCCGAGCACGGCAAGGTGATCGCCGACTCCAGGGGCGACATCCAGCGCGGGCTGGAGGTGATCGAGTTCGCCTGCGGGATCCCGCACGCCCTGAAGGGCGAGTATACCCAGGGGGCCGGGCCGGGGATCGACGTCTATTCGATGCGCCAGCCGCTCGGCCTCGTCTGCGGGATCACCCCGTTCAACTTCCCGGCGATGATCCCGATGTGGATGTTCGGAGTCGCCATCGCCTGCGGCAACGCCTTCATCCTCAAGCCCTCGGAGCGGGACCCCTCGGTTCCGGTCCGGCTGGCCGAGCTGATGAAGGCGGCGGGCTTGCCCGACGGGATCCTCCAGGTCGTCCACGGCGACAAGGAGATGGTCGACGCCATCCTCGACCATGAGGAGATCCACGCGATCAGCTTCGTCGGATCGTCCGATATCGCCCAGTATATCTACAGCCGGGGCACCGCGAACGGGAAGCGCGTCCAGGCCTTCGGCGGCGCCAAGAACCACGGCATCGTCATGCCCGACGCCGACCTCGACATGGTGGTGAACGACCTCGCCGGAGCCGCCTTCGGCTCGGCCGGAGAGCGGTGCATGGCGCTTCCCGTCGTCGTTCCGGTCGGCGAGAAGACCGCCCAGAACCTTCGCGAGAAGCTGATCCCGGCGATCGAGGGCCTGCGCGTCGGGGTCTCGACGGACTCCGAGGCCCATTACGGCCCGGTGGTCAACGCCGCCCACCGGCAGCGGATCGAGAATTACATCCAGATGTGCGCCGACGAGGGCGGCGAGCTGGTCGTCGACGGCCGCGGCTTCAGGCTCCAGGGCCATGAGGAGGGCTTCTTCATCGGCCCGACCTTCTTCGATCATGTGAAGCCGAGCTTCCAGAGCTATCGGGAGGAGATTTTCGGCCCCGTCCTTCAGATGGTCCGGGCCGACAGCTTCGAGGAGGCGCTGCGCCTCCCCTCCGAGCACCAGTACGGCAACGGAGTGGCCATCTTCACCCGCAACGGCCACGCGGCGCGGGAGTTCGCGGCGCGCGTGAATGTCGGGATGGTCGGGATCAACGTCCCGATCCCGGTCCCCGTCGCCTACCACACGTTCGGCGGCTGGAAGCGGAGCGGCTTCGGCGACATCAACCAGCACGGCATGGAAGGCGTCCGCTTCTGGACCAAGACCAAGACCGTGACCCAAAGGTGGCCGGACGGGAGCGTGACGGGGGAGAATGCGTTCGTCATCCCGACGATGGGATAAACGAAAAACGTATGACGAGCGTTCTGCCTTGCGTGGAAATGCTGATCGTCTAAATTTGGAGAATGACGGCCCACTTGAGCTTCGACGCTCTCGCTTTCGCCAAGCGGCTTGCCGCGGCCGGGATGGAGTCGCGGCGGGCCCAGGCATTGGCCGAGGCCTTGAACGATATTGTTTTCGATACGCTCTCAACGAAGAGCGATCTTCGTGATCTCGGAGTAGCGGCCAACTCCAGAATGGATAGGGTGGAAGCCGCAATGAGAGAAATGGAGCATCGCCTCACGAACAGCCTGACAGTCCGCACCGGAGCGATGATCGCCGGGTCAACGGCTCTGATCGTCGCGGTCCTCGGCACGCTCAATAGCCTCCCATAAGCGTGCCAGTGCTATTGCCTCTTCGGCCGTTGGAGCGCGACGGATGATCCGCCTGCTCCTGGCCCTCATCCTTCTGACCTTCCTGGGCACCGCGATGGCCGCCGAGAAACCCGAGCCGAAGCGCATCGCGCTCAGCTTCGACGACGTGCCGCGTCGGGCCGGCGCCTTCCTGAGCCCCGACCAGCGGACCCAGGGCATCCTCTCCGGCCTCGCCGCCGCCAAGGTGAAGCAGGCGGTGTTCTTCGTCACCACCGGCAATCTCGACAAGCCCGAAGGCAAGGGCGGCGAGGAGCGGATCATGATGTATTCGACCGGCGGCCACGTCATCGCCAACCACAGCCATGCCCACCGCCGGCTCTCGCAAATCTCCGCCGAGGCGTATCTCGAGGATATCGACCGGGCCTCCGCCTGGTTGCGCAACCGGCCGAACACGCGGCCGTGGTTCCGCTTTCCCTTTCTCGACGAAGGCCGCGCCGACAAGGCGAAGCGGGATGCGGTCAGAGCCGGATTGGCGAAGCGGGGACTCGCCAACGGCTATGTCACGGTCGACGGCGCCGACTGGAACATGGAAGCGCTAACGATAGCCGCCGGCGAGGCCGGCAAGCATCTGGACATGAAGGCGCTTCGTGAGCTCTACGTCGAGACGATGGTCGGTGCGGCCAATTACTACGAGGGCCTCGCACGCCGGACGCTCGCCCGTTCGCCGGCGCACATGCTGCTCCTCCACGAGACCGATCTCGCCGCCCTCTTCCTTCCGGCCCTGGTCGAGGGGCTCCGCAAGGACGGCTGGCAGATCATCACGGCCGACGAGGCCTATGCCGACCCGATCGCACGCGCCGCGCCGGACACGCCGTCGGCCCAGGGGACCCGGACCGAGGCGATGGCCTGGCAGAAGGGCCTCCCCGCCCCGCGCTGGTACGAGCGCGAGGATGTGAAGGTCGCCAACGCCTTGTTCGCGGAGCGAGTGCTGCACGAGCCGCAACAGCCCAACGGTAACTGATGATATTTTCTCGGCCTTAATTGAAAATAGAAAATCACTATCGTACTGAGCATGGCTGGACTCCAGCTCGACACCCTCGCGGTCACGAAGCGTCTCACGGCTGCCGGAATGGATTCGCGGCAGGCCCAGGAATTGGCGGAGGCGCTCACCGAGCAAGCGGTCGACCTGTACCTCAAGATCAAAGACGTCGAGATCCGCTCGCCTGGCTGCGACTCTATGGCGTATCGGCGGCCGGCACCTTCATCCTGATACTGATCGAGGAAATGCAAATCCTTTCCCGATAGGGCACGATTGCGAATCCCGCCGCGTTCGCTAGAGCGCGCGCATGAGCCAGTTCGACCTCAATGACGAGCAGCGCCAGATCCAGGAGATGGCGCAGAGCTTCACCGCCGACGCGATCACGCCTTATGCCGCGGAATGGGACGAGAAGCATATCTTCCCGCGCGACACGATCCGCGAGGCGGCGGCGCTCGGCTTCGGCTCGATCTACGTCTCCGAGGAGAGCGGCGGCATCGGCCTTGGGCGCCTCGAGGCGGCCTTGATCATGGAGGCGATGGCCTATGGCTGCCCCTCGACCTCGGCTTTCATATCGATCCACAACATGGCGAGCTGGATGATCGACCGCTTCGGATCGGCCGCTGTGAAGGAGAAATATCTCCCCTCGATGATCCCCATGGAGCGGATGGGGAGCTATTGCCTGACCGAGCCGGGTTCGGGCTCCGACGCGGCCGCGCTGAAGACCCGGGCCGTGAAGGACGGGGATGATTATGTCGTCTCCGGCTCCAAGGCCTTCATCTCGGGCGGCGGCGAGAACGAGGTCTACGTGACCATGGTCCGGACCGGAGCCGACGGGCCCAAGGGCATTTCCTGCCTGGTCATCGAGAAGGATATGCCGGGAGTCAGCTTCGGGGCCCAGGAGAAGAAGCTCGGCTGGCACTCCCAGCCGACCGCCCAGGTCAATTTCGACGAGGTCAGGGTTCCGGCCGAGAACCTCGTGGGCGGCGAGGGTGAGGGCTTCCGGATCGCGATGATGGGTCTCGACGGCGGCCGGCTCAACATCGGCGCCTGCTCGCTCGGCGGGGCCCAGCGCTGCCTCGACGAGGCGCTCGCCTACACCAAGGAGAGGAAGCAGTTCGGAACCCCGATCGCCGACTTCCAGGCGACCCAATTCACCCTCGCCGACATGGAGACCGAGCTCCAGGCCGCCCGGATGCTGCTCTACGCCGCGGCGGTCAAGGTGACCGAGAACGCCCCCGACAAGTCGCGCTTCGCGGCAATGGCCAAGCGGCTCGCCACCGATACCGGCTCCTCGGTGGTCGACCGCGCCCTCCAGCTTCACGGCGGCTACGGCTATCTCCAGGATTATCCGGTCGAGCGCTTCTGGCGCGACCTCAGGGTCCACTCGATCCTCGAGGGCACCAACCAGATCATGCGGGTGATCGTCGCCCGGGACATGCTTAGGCAGTGATCAGAGCCCGTCATCCCGGCGAAAGCCGGGACCTCAGGACAAGAAGTCTCGGCGGGTCTCCCCGAGGTCCCGGCTTTCGCCGGGATGACGCGGCGGCATGACCACCGACGTCCTTACCCGCATCGAAGGCAAGGTCGGCCGGATCCGGCTCAACCGGCCCAAGGCGATCCACGCCCTCACCCGCGACATGTGCAGCGCCATGATCTCCGCCCTCCTCCCCTGGCGCGAGGACCCTGCCGTGCAGGCGGTGATGATCGATCATGCCGAGGGCCGCGGCTTCTGCGCCGGCGGCGACGTCGTCATGCTGGCCCGAAGCGGAGCCCGCGACGGAGCCGAGGCACGCGCCTTCTTCCACGAGGAATATCGGCTCAACCACCTGCTCTTCACCTACGCCAAGCCGACCATCGCCTTCATGGACGGGATCACCATGGGCGGGGGAGTCGGGATCTCGCAGCCCTGCCGGTACCGGATCGCCACCGAGAATACCCGCTTCGCCATGCCCGAGACCGCCATCGGCCTCTTCCCCGACGTCGGCGGCGGCTGGTATTTGCCCCGCCTGCCGGGCCGGGCGGGACATTTCCTGGCGCTGACCGGCGCCCGGCTCGATGGCGCCGAATGCCTCGCGCTCGGCCTCGCCACCCATTACATGCAGTCGCTCGCGCTCGACGACCTCAAGGCGCAGATCCTCCGCAACCCTGAACGGATCGAGCAATTGCTGGAGGAGAGAAGAACGCCCCCTCCCCCGGCCCGGATCGAGTCGAACCTCCCGCTGATCGACCGCTTGTTCGCCTCGGACGATTACGAGGGAATACTCGCCGCGCTCCAGGCGGACGGCTCCGACTGGGCGCAAAAGGAGCTGGAGACGCTGCGCGGCAAGAGCCCGCAGGCCTGCAAGGTCTCGCTCCGGCTCCTCTACGACGGCTTGCGGGTCCAGGATTTCGGCCACGAGATGCGCCAGGAATATGCCGTCGCCACCCGGGTGGTCCAGCGCCACGATTTCGTGGAGGGCGTCCGCGCCCTGCTCGTCGACAAGGACAACAGGCCGCGCTGGGAGCCGCCGACGCCCGAAGCGGTGTCGGAGCATTTGATCGACACCATCTTCGCCCCGATGCCGGAAGGCGAGGAATGGACTCCGCTTTGACGCCCTGCCGTCATTGCGAGCCAAGCGAAGCAATCCAGCGGCTCGGCGCCCGCGACTGGATTGCTTCGTCGCTACGCTCCTCGCAATGACGGCTGAACCTTCCTGGAGAATCGCATGAACTACGAATCCATCCTGGTCGAGCAGCGCGGCGCGGTGACGCTTATCACCTTGAACCGCCCGAAGGCGCTCAACGCGCTCAACACCGCCGTCCTCGCCGAGCTGATCCACGCCTTCGCCGCCTTCGATTCGGACGACAGCCAGCGCTGCGCCGTCCTGACCGGGAGCGACCGCGCCTTCGCCGCGGGCGCGGACATTAAGGAGATGTCGGACCAGGGCTTCGCCTCGATGTACGGATCCAATTTCTTCCAGGGCTGGGAGAAGGTCACCGCCACCCGCAAGCCGTGGATCGCCGCGGTCGCGGGCTATGCGCTCGGCGGCGGCTGCGAGGTCGCGATGATGGCCGATTTCATCGTCGCCGCCGACACCGCCCAGTTCGGACAGCCCGAGATCAAGCTCGGAGTCACTCCGGGCATGGGCGGCTCGCAACGCCTCACCCGTGCCGTCGGCAAGGCCAAGGCGATGGAGATGTGCCTCACCGGACGGATGATGGGCGCCGACGAAGCGGAGCGCTCCGGCCTCGTCGCCCGGGTGGTGCCGGCCGCCGACCTGCTCGACGAGGCGCTACGGACGGCCGAGGCGGTCGCCGGAATGGCTCCCCTCGCCGCGATCGCGACCAAGGAGATGGTGAACGCCGCCTTCGAGACCGGCCTCGCCCAAGGCATCGTCTTCGAGCGCCGCCTGTTCCACGGCCTGTTCGGGACTCAGGACCAGAAGGAAGGCATGGCGGCCTTCGTCGACAAGCGTAAGGCGAAGTGGACGGGGAAATAGGAATTGGAACGGGGGTAACGAGCACCCCCACCCGTTCGGGCTGAGCCTGTCGAAGCCCTCCCCTTGATTTCTCACCGGCCCGGGAGAAGGGAAGCCCTTCGACAAGCTCAGGGCGAACGGTGGTTCCCGGTCCCCTTCTTCGGAGTTCGCAATAAATGGCACGGATCGCATTCATCGGGCTCGGCAACATGGGCGGCGGGATGGCCGCCAACCTCGTCAGTGCGGGGCATGAGGTGCGCGCCTTCGACCTTTCCGAGGCCGCGCTCGCCAAGGCGGAGGCCAATGGCTGCGCCCGGGCCGGCTCGGCGGCGGAGGCCGTTGCCGATGCCGAGGCGGTGGTCACCATGCTCCCGGCGGGCAAGCATGTCCGCGATGTCTACGAATCGAGCGTGATCGGAACCGCCCCGGCAACCGCCCTCCTCATCGACTGCTCGACCATCGACGTCGCCACCGCCCGCGAGGAGATCGGGAAAGCGCAGGCGGCCGGCTATGCGATGGTCGACGCCCCGGTCTCCGGCGGGATCGCCGCCGCCGATGCCGGCACCCTCACATTCATGGTCGGCGGGACCGACGAGGCGTTCGGGCGCGCCCGCGAGATCCTCGACAGGATGGGCAAGGCGGTGATCCACGCCGGCGGCCCGGGCTCCGGCCAGGCGGCGAAGATCTGCAACAACATGCTTCTCGGAGCCTCGATGGTCGCGACCTGCGAGACCTTCGTGCTCGCCCAGAAGCTCGGCCTCGACCCGCAGACCTTCTTCGACATCGCGTCCAAGGCCTCGGGCCAGTGCTGGTCGATGACGACCTATTGCCCGGTCCCGGGAGTCGGCCCGGTCACCCCAGCGGACCGCGGCTATGAAGGGGGCTTCGCGGCGGCCCTGATGCTGAAGGATTTGAGGCTCGCCATGGAGGCGGCGCAGAGCGTCGATTCCTATACGCCGATGGGCTCGCACGCCGAGGAGCTCTACACCCGCTTCGCGGAGTCGCTCGGCGGCGGGGGCAAGGATTTCTCCGGAATCATCAAGATGATCGACGACAGCTGGAAGGCCTCCCCCGACACCTAGCTTCAGCCGTCCTTGCGAGCGAAGCGAAGCAATCCAGTGCGGCCTCGAAGGCCCACTGGATTGCCGCCTCGCTTCGCTCCTCGCAATGACGGATCAGGTGCGGCGATAGCTCGATCCGCCCGCCCGGCGCCGCTCCCCGCCCCCGTATCGTTTCGCCAGTTCCGCCGGGTTCGCCTTCCCCACCGGCAGCTTCGCCACCGCCGAGCGCCTCCGCAGATCCTCGACGCAGCGCGCCGCCGCCTTGCCGTCCCACAGCTCGGGGCAGCGTACCGGCCTCGGGCCGGTCAGAGCCCGCTCAAGCTCGAGCAGAAGGGTCTCCGGAGTCACCAGCCGGTTGGTCCCTTCGGTGATCGTCACCGGCCGCTCGGTGTTCTCGCGAAGAGTCAGGCACGGGATCCCGAGATAGGTGGTCTCCTCCTGGATCCCGCCGGAATCGGTGATCGCCGCCGCCGCTCCGGTCACGAGGCTCATGAAGCGGACATAAGGGAGCGGGTCGATCAGCTGCACGCCCGCGCGCGCCAGCCGGCCGTCGAACAGGGCTCCCGCGAGGCGCTTGGCGGTGCGCGGGTGGACCGGGAAGACCAAAGGCAGCCGCCGCTGGGCCTCGATGAGGGAGTCGACGAGCCGGATGAGCTGGGCGGGATCGTCCACGTTGGACGGCCGGTGCAGGGTGACGACGCCGTAGCCGCCGCGCTCCAGCCCGAGCTCGCCCGGAACGTCCGCACCCTCGATCGCCGGGCGGACCAGCTCGAAGCTGTCGAGCATGATGTTCCCCACCCGGGTGATTCGCCCGGCGGGAATGCCTTCGGCGAGAAGATTCTCGTCGCCGTCCGGCGACGGGGTCCAAAGAACGTCGGCGAGGACGTCGGTGACGAGCCGGTTCAGCTCCTCGGGCATGGTCCGGTCGCGGCTTCGAAGACCGGCCTCGAGATGGACGACCGGGATCCCGAGCTTGCCCGCAACCATCGCGCAGGCGGCGGTGGAGTTGACGTCGCCGACGACGATTATCCAGTCGGGACGATCCTTCAGCGCGACCTTCTCATAGGCGATCATCACTCCGCCGGTCTGCTCGGCATGGCTGCCCGAGCCGATCCCGAGATGATGGCCGGGCTCCGGAAGCCTGAGATCGGCGAAGAAGGCGTCCGACATGTTGACGTCGTAATGCTGGCCGGTGTGGATGAGGACCGGTGTGAAGCCGGGCGCCGCCGCGAGGGCGTGCCAGAGCGGCGCCACCTTCATGAAATTGGGACGCGCGGCGGCGATCAGGTGGATGCGCTGGGCCATGAAGCGGAGGTAGCGCAGGGGAGTTAAGATAGGGTTGGCTCTACCCGTCATCCCGGCGGAAGCCGGGACCTCGGGGAGACCCGCCGAGACTTCTTGTCCTGAGGCGCCGGCTTTCGCCGGGGTGACGGTTTAGCCCAACACCCCCTCCACCGCCTTCTTCCAGCCCGCCAGCCTCGCCTCCCGCACCTCCGCCGCCATCGCAGGCTCGAACCGCTCCACCGCCCCCCGCATCCCCGCCGCTTCCTCCAGAGAGCCGAACATTCGGCACCCCACCCCCGCAAGCATCGCGGCACCCAGCGCGGTCGTCTCGACGAAGCCCGGCCGCTCAACCGTCAGGCCGAGCATGTCGGCGAGATCCTGAGCCAGCCAGCCGTTCGCGGCCATTCCGCCATCGACCTTCAGAACCTCCCAGGGCGCTCCGTCGGCGCCGAAGGCGGTCATCAGGTCGTGGGTCTGGTGGGCCATCGCCTCCAGGGCGGCCCGGGCGATATGGGCTCGGCCGGTGGCGAAGCTGAGCCCCGTGATGGCGCCCCGCGCATCCGGCCGCCAGTAAGGCGCGCCCAGGCCGCTATGGCCGGGGACGATCTGGACTCCGCCGCTGTCCGGGACCGAGCGCGCCAGGACCTCGGTCTCCGCCGCGCTTCCGAGCAGGCCGAGATCGTCGCGGAGCCATTTGACCAGGCTCCCGGCGACGAAGACCGAGCCTTCGAGCGCGTAGCGGCGCTCCCCGCCGAGCTGCCACGCGATCGTCGAGAGGAGCCGGTGGCGGCTTTGGCGAAGCTGCGCCCCTGTGTGGGTGAGGATGAAGGCTCCGGTGCCGTAGGTGGCCTTGCTGTTCCCCGGCGCGAGGCAGGCCTGGCCGATGGAGGCCGCCTGCTGGTCGCCGGCCAATCCGGCGATCGGGATAGGCCGGCCGAAATGCTCATTCAGGGTCTCCCCGAGCGGCCCGGCGCAGTCGACGATCTCGGGCAGGATCCCGGCCGTGACCCCCCACAGGTCGAGCAGGCCCTCGTCCCACCGGCCGCCGGCGATATCCATCAGTGCCGTCCGCGAGGCGTTGGTCGAGTCCGAGACGTGGAGACCGCCGGTGAGGCGGAAGACGAGCCAGCTTTCCACCGTGCCGGCGCACAGGTCGTCCCCTGCTTCCCTGAGCTGCGGCCAATTTTCCAGCGCCCAGGCGATTTTGGACGCGCTGAAATAGGGATCGAGGAGAAGCCCGGTCTTCGACTGTACCGCCTCTTCATGGCCCTGCGCCTTCAGCCGGGCGCAAAGCGCCGCGGTGCGCCGGTCCTGCCAGACGATTGCCGGGGCGAGCGCCCTTCCCGTCCGGCGGCTCCAGAAAAGGATCGTCTCGCGCTGGTTCGTGATCCCGAGCGCCGCCACCCGCTCCGCGCCGCCGCCGGCCGCGACGGCGGCCCGGGCACAGGCCAGGCTCGAGGTCCAGATCTCCTCGGCGTCATGCTCGACCCAGCCGGGCCGCGGGTAGGATTGGGCGAGCCCGCGCTGCTCAGCGGCGAGGCACCGGCCGTCGGCCGCGAACAGCATCGCCCGGGTGCTGGTCGTGCCTTCGTCCATGACGAGGATCGTGTCGCTCAATCGCGCTTCCCGTCACCCCAGCGAAAGCTGGGGTCCACGCCGCCTTGGTGACACGAAGGCCGCATGGATTCCAGCTTTCGCTGGAATGACGGGAGAACGCCTCACCGCGTCGCCCATTCCTCCTTCATGATCCTCTTGAAGGTCAGAAAATCGGCGTCCGAATTGGGGTCGAAATGCTCGATGTCGCCATTGCCCAGATAGTCGAAGAAGGGCCAGTGGGTGTCGTTATTCTCCGAATAGAGATAGCATTGGATGGTGATGCACGGCTCCGCCTCGTTGAGATTGTGCAGCTGGTGGACCTGGTTGAGCCGCGGCGAGATCCATGTGACCTCATCCTTGACGAAAGTCTTCGTAGCGAAGGGAATCGTCTCCTCAAGCGCCAGGAACGCGTAGAGGCTTACCGTGATCTCGCCGTGGAGGACCCGGATCACCGCGTCGGAGCCGCCGTGATTGTGGATCGGCGAATAATTGCCGCTCGGCCAGATCTCCATCACGAAGGGGATGCCCGGCGATTCGCCCTGGTTGGTTCCGAGCGTGATCCTCAGATAGGTCATTTTCGGCTTGTGCTCGCCGAACTCGTCCGCCTTCTTTTCCAGGATCTTCGCGCACCAGCCGTTCTCCTTGTCGAGGATGCTGGCCTTGATCGCCGCGGAGAAGTCCGGAAAGTCGGGCGTATCGAGAACGAACCGCGCTCCGGCGACATTATCGTAGAGCTTCTGGCAGGTGGGAGTGAGGCTCGCCGGAACCGTGACCCGGCCATAGGCCATCTCGTCCATCGTGATGCTGTCATGGGGGACGACCCGCATCGGAAGCTCGATGGTCACCGGATCCTTCCACAGGTCCACGAACCCGCCGAGCGATCCCGAAAGCTCGACGTCCTCGATTCCCGAAACCCAGGCCCAGGGATCGGGCTGCCCCTGAACCGGCAGCGGCAAGAGCGGGCAGGACGCAAGCAGGGTTCCGAGCCGCATCTCGCCCTTGCCGTAGCGAATCAGCCGGTTGTGGCAGTCGAAGCTGAACCAATAGGGGCAGTCGAGCGAGGCATCGAGGCCCACGCCGGGGACCACGAGCAGCTCCTTTTCCCCGCCCTGGAGCGAGATCTCGACGAGCCGAACGGAATAGGAGTCGACGGACCATCGCAGGGTCGGCGCTCCGGGCTGGCCCAGCGCCGTCACCGTGAACGGCTTCGATTCGGAAAGGACGAAGCCGATCGTCCCCTGCCCCCGGACCGGAAGCTTATAGGTCGCGCCGGCGCCGTCGGCGGCCTCCTCTCCACTGAGGGCCGCGGGCGGCGGCATGCTCTGATAGGCGCGCGCGGCGGCGGCCGGTTTCACATAGGTCATTGAATGTCTCCCACGTTGGAATTCGCAAGGAAGACACCCCCGCCCTCCAGCGATCTTTAGTGTATCCGTCCGGATGCACGGCTAAACTCTAAATCGTGGACAGTTTCGATATTCTTGTCGTGGGCGGCGGAATCAACGGCGCCGCCATCGCCCGCGACGCCGCGATGCGCGGGGCGGAGGTCCTCCTGGTCGAGAAGGACGATCTCGCCGCCCACACCAGCTCGGCTTCGTCGAAGTTGATCCACGGCGGCCTCCGGTACCTCGAAAACTACCAGTTCCGGCTCGTCCGCGAAGCTCTTGCGGAGCGCGAGATATTGCTCCGCACCGCGCCCCACATCGTCCGCCCGCTGCGCTTCGTCCTGCCCCATTGCCCGGCACTGAGGCCGGGCTGGATGATCCGCTCCGGCCTCCTCCTCTACGACCTCCTGTCGATCCGCGGCAGCCTGCCCCGCTCCCGCCGGGTCGGCCGGCGCGAGGCCGCGCTCCACGCCCCCTTGAAGGAGCGCCGGCGGGTGCTCAGCTATTGGGACGCCTGGGTCGACGACAGCCGCCTCACGATCCTCAACGCCGTCGCCGCGGCCGAGCATGGCGCCGAGATCGCGACCCGCACCGAATTCCTCTCCGCACGACGCGAAGGCGAGGTCTGGCGGGCCGAGCTGTCCGGCCGACGCAAGGTCGCGGCGAAGGCGATCGTCAACGCCGCCGGCCCGTGGGTCGCGGAGGTGCTCGGCGGCCGGCTCGCCGAGACCAGCGCCAGCCGGGTCCGGCTGGTCAAGGGCAGCCACATCGTCCTTCCGGCGCTTTGGGAGGGCGACCAGGCCTATATCCTCCAGCAGGCCGACGGCCGGGTCGTCTTCGCCTTGCCGTTCAAGGGCGGGTTCACACTCCTCGGAACCACCGACATACCGGTCGAGCGGGCCGAAGATGCCGCAATCTCGCCCGAGGAGACCCGCTATCTGTGCGAGGCGGCCGGCCGCTACTTCACCCGGCAGGTCGTCCCCGCCGACGTCGTCTGGAGCTATTCCGGGGTCCGGGCCCTGTGGGACGACGGCGCCGCCGACCCGAAATCCGTGACCCGCGACTATCGTCTGGAGCTGGACCCGGACCCGGGCCCGGGCCCGAAACTGCTCTCCGTCTTCGGCGGCAAGATCACCACTGCCCGGGCGCTCGCCGAGGAAGCGCTGAACCGGCTCGGTATCGAGGGTCGGCGGTCCACGTCGCACAGCTTCCTGCCCGGCGGCGACGTCTATCCGGATTTCCTGGTCTGGCTCCAGCGCCTCGAGGGCTGGATGCCCCGGCCGCTCGTCGCCCGCCTCGCCGCCGCCTACGGGACCCGGCTTCGCGACATGATCGGCGATTCGAAGCGTCTCGCGGACCTCGGCCGCCACTTCGGCGCGGGATTGTACGAACGGGAGCTGACCTGGCTCAGGGACAGGGAGTTCGCCCGTACCGCCGACGACGTGCTGTGGCGGAGGACGAAGCTCGGGCTGGCGATAAGCGAGGCCGAGAAGCGCGAAGTCGAGGCTTGGCTCATCCGTCACCCCGGCGAAAGCCGGGGCCCCAGGGGGTGAAAGGCGCCGGCGTCCTTAATTCGCCGAGGTCCCGGCTTTCGCCGGGATGACGACAAGGGCGGGGACGACTACGGCCCCTCGTGCAAGGGATCGGTCCCCGGCTCGGGCACCTCGTCCAGCTCCCGCACATTCTCCTCCGCCTCCTTCTCGATTCCCTCGTCGCCCGAGGGAAGGTCCTGCTCGTCGCCGCTCATAATGGCTCTCCTTCGAGCGCCTGAACGTCCGAGCCGGGAACCCGCTCCGGGTCCCGCGCTTTGGCAGGTCATGACAATTTGCGCACAGCAAGCCTCCGCTTTGGCGGGCGAAGGCGAAAGCACGATCGGCTGGAAGGTCGACCGCGAGCAGCGCAAGGAGCTGCTCCAGCAATTCCCGCCCCGCTACCCGAACGTCGACGCGGACCATGTCACTCTTCGGACCAAAGCGGCGGAGGACGCGCTCCTTCCGGAGGAGACGCTCGGTGAGATCGTCGGCCGGACCGACGACGGCAAAGGCGTCGAGGCGATGGTCGTCGCCATCGGCGGCACGACCGACCGTCCCGACGGAAGCACCTATCACATCACCTGGTCGCTCGAGCCCGGCCGCGAGGCGCGGGAATCGAACGACGTCCTCGCGGCACTCGAATGGGCGGCCCTCGACCTGCCCATGCCGGTGAAGCTCAAGCCGTCGCGCTGGCCGTAGGGCATGGAGCGCCAGCTCTATCTCGATTGCGACGGCGTGCTCGCCGATTTCGACCAGGGCGCCGCGGCCGTGCTCGGAATGCACCCCAGGGCCTTCGAGAAGCGCAACGGCCCCGGCCGCTTCTGGGCCAAGCTGGCCAAGGCGCCCGATTTCTATTTCGGGCTTCCCCTCCTCGACGGCGCCACGGAGCTGTTCGAAGCGGTGAAGCCTCTCGATCCCATCATCCTCACCGGCCTTCCGCAGGGCAATTGGGCGGCGGACCAGAAGGTGCGATGGGCGGCGAAACATTTCCCCGGCACCCGGATCATCACCACTTTGGCCCGCGACAAGCGCAAGCACGCCAAGCCGGGCGACGTCCTCGTCGACGACCAGCTCAGGCACGCGCACCTGTGGGAGGAGATGGGCGGAGTGTTCATCCACCACCGGAGCGTCGAGGAGACGCTGGAGCGGCTGGGGGAGTATTTCGATCTTTAAGATCCTCCCCTGCATTTGCAGGGGAGGGGGACCATGCGAAGCATGGTGGAGGGGCCTTGCTGGGTCCGAAGAACCCCTCCACCGCGCTTCGCGCGGTCCCCCTCCCCGAGAAATCTCGGGGAGGAATTATTTTTGCCGACCCCTATACTCCCGCGCGAATCCGGGAGCCCGCCTTGAAACCTGCCGCTTACCCCCTGCTCGCCGCCGCCTTCTTCCTCACCGCCGCGAAACCGCCCGAGCCCAAGCCCGTCTCCTACCGCGTCACCCCCATCCTCCAAAAGGACGGGACCCGCGCCCTCGACGTCCGGATGCGCTTCAGGGGCGAGCCGGACGGGGAGACCGAGCTCTTCCTGCCCAGCGTCTGGGCGGGCTCCAGCGAGCTTTGGCGCCACGCCAAAGGCCTCGAGATTCGCGGCGCCAAGAGCCTTGGCGGCACATACGACAAGCCCCTGGCCCGCCACCGGCCCGGCGCCCGCCTGAAGGTCCGCTACCGGATCGTCTCGGCTTATTCGGAAGATCCCGGCTTCGCCTACGAAAAGGCCCGGCCGATGGTCCGGCCCGACTGGTTCTTCGTCCACGGCGAGTCGATGTTCGCCGTGCCGGGCGATAGCCAGGAGCGCCCGGCCAGGTTCAGATGGGGCAGGCTTCCCAAAGGCTGGACGGCCGCCTCCGACCTCGACCATCTGGAAGGCAAGCCGACCACCCTCGCCAACCTCGTCAACAGCGTCGCCATCGGGGGCGAGAAATTGCGAGTCGTCCGGCGCGACCTGCGCGGAGCCCCGCTCAGGGTCGCCCTGCTCGGCGACTGGCAGTTCACCGCCGACCAGCTCGCCGATACCGTCACTCCGATCATCGCCGCGGAGGACGAATTCTGGGGCGATCGAAGCTCCCCCTATCTCGTCGCAATGGCGCCGCTCGGCGAGCTTCCTGCCGGGCTCTCCTACCACGGGACCGGGCGGACCGACGGCTTCTCGATCGCCTCCACCAGCGCCTTCGAGCTCAAGCAGGCGGTCCGCTTTCTCGCCCACGAAAACATGCACGGCTGGGTTCCCATCGCGCTCGGTGGAATGCCCGAGGAGGACGAGGCCCGAGATTATTGGTTCAGCGAGGGCTTCAACGACTATCTCGCCTCAAAGGTGCTTCTGCGCTCCCGAATCTGGAGCTTGGCGGAGTGGGCGGCGGACAAGAACGAGACCCTGCTTCGCTACGGCCAGTCGCCGGCGAAAACGGCCACAGGCGCCGAAATCGCGCAGCGTTTCTGGACCGACTCGGCGGTCCAGCAGGTCAGCTACGACCGCGGCCACCTCCTCGCCGCCAAGCTCGATTCGGAGATCGCCGCCCGAACCGGGGGGACGCAAAGCCTCGAAACCGTCCTCCAGGCCCAGCGGCGCGCCGCCGAGGGCAGCTCCGAGCTCGCCGTCGCCCTGTTCCGAAAGACCCTTCGCGACCGGACCGGGATCGACATCGATCCGGACCTGGAGCGCTACGCCCGCCGCGGCGAGATCCTGCTTCTTCCCGCCGGCCTGCTCGGCGACTGCGCCCGGCTGGTGACCGAGCGGCGAAAGGCCTTCACCCGGGGCTATGACGCCGACGCCACCCGGCGCGGCGCCGGGGTGATTTCGGGGGTCGACAGGGAAGGGCCCGCTTATGCGGCCGGACTTCGCGACGGAATGCAGCTCGTCCGGCGGGAGGCGGGCAAGATCGGGGACGCCTCGGTGGAGCTCGCCTACCGGGTCGCGGAGGGCGGAAAGGAGCGGGTGATAAGCTACATGCCCGAGGGCAAGGCCGAGTTCGAAGTGCAGCGGGTCGAGCTCACCGCCACCGGGCCGGAAGCCCAAGCCGCCTGCCGGACGCGGCTCGGCGGCGCCTCATGAGCTTCACGGCCAGGATCCTGCTTCTCGGCTCGGGCGAGCTCGGCAAGGAGTTCGCGATCTCGGCAAAGCGGCTCGGCGCCCATGTGATCGCTTGCGATTCCTATGCCGGAGCTCCCGCAATGCAGGTCGCCGACGGTTGCGAGATCTTCTCAATGCTCGACGGCGACAGGCTTCGCGAAACGGTCCGGCGCCATCGGCCCGATTTCGTCGTGCCCGAGGTCGAGGCGATCCGGACCGAGGTTCTGGCCGAGCTCGAGGCGGGCGGCACCCGGATCGTCCCCTCGGCCCGGGCGACGATGATGACGATGAACCGGGATTCGATCCGCGAGCTCGCAGCCGGACCCCTCGGCCTTCGAACGTCGCGCTTCCGTTTCGCCGAGAGCCTGGAAGAGGTCGAGGCCGCGGCCGCCCACACCGGCTTCCCCTGCGTCGTGAAGCCGGTCATGTCGTCCTCCGGCAAGGGCCAGCTGACCGTCGAAGCCGCCGGGGAGCTTCGCTCCGCCTGGGATTATGCCGTCGCCAACATGCGCGGCGACCGGGCTCGGGTGATCGTCGAGGAATTCGTCCGCTTCGACTATGAGATCACCCTGCTCACGATCCGGACCCGGCACGGAATCCTCTTCTGCCCGCCCATCGGCCACCGCCAGGAGCGCGGCGACTATCGCGAGAGCTGGCAGCCCACGGCGATGTCGAAGGCCGCCCTGGACGACGCCCGGGAGATGGCGCGCCGGGTGGTCGACGATCTCGGCGGCTTCGGCCTCTACGGGGTCGAGTTCTTCGTGAAGGGCGACGAGGTGATCTTCTCCGAATTGTCTCCTCGGCCGCACGACACCGGGATGGTCACCCTCCTCTCCCAGAACCTTTCGGAGTTCGACCTCCACGCCCGGGCGATCCTGGGCCTCCCCATCCCTCACATCGCATCGACCGCTCCGGCCGCGGCGAGCGCCGTGATCCTGGCGGACCGCGAGTCGGAGTGCTTTCGTTTCGAAGGGCTGGCCGAAGCGCTGGCCTTGGGAAGTGAGGGCGCGGAGGTCGACGTTCGGATCTTCGGCAAGCCGGTGACCAGACCCAATCGGCGAATGGGCGTCGCGCTTGCGACGGGGGCGACGGCGCGGGAGGCGCGGGCGCTGGCCATGCGCGCGGCGGCCGAGGTGAGGATCATATACGACTGACCCTCGTCATCCCGGCGAAAGCCGGGACCTCAGGCCGGATAAGGCGCCGCGCCTTTCAACCCACGAGGTCCCGGCTTTCGCGGGATGACGGCTATTTCCCGAACCTCAGCACCAGATGGTCGTACTCGCTATTACCCAGGAACCCGTCCCCGTCGCTGTCATGGAACGCCACGACGTAGACCGGCCGCCGAGCCGTCGAGATCGGCACCTGCCCCCCCGCCCTCGTCCACAGCGCCGAATAATAAACCGACGGCCGTTCCGGATCGGGCCCGAGCCTGAGGTCGATCAGATAATTGTTCCCGGAATCGCTCAGCATCAGCATTCCCGATCCGGCCTCGCTATCCGCCATCCCGGTGCCCGGAGCGAAGCACGGATGCTCGCCGCCGGCATTGGGATCGCCGGGCACCTGACGCGGGCGGAGTGCGCGGAGGATCGACTTCCCGGTCCAGGCGCAGAGCTGGTAGGCGACGTCCGCTCGTCTTTTGGGGAACAGTATCCGAAACGGCCGCGGCGCCAGCCGAGCCTCGGTCGTCCGCAAATCGGTCCTGACCAGCCGGACGGGCTTGCCGTCCTGGACGATCCGGATCCCGAGCCAGGGGGTGTGCGCGACCTGGGTCGCGGCCGGCTTCCCCGCGATCGGCCCTGTCGAGCCGATTGAGGCCAGCGCCACGGCGAAGACCTTGAGAGAAACCGATCCAGCCATTCCGTGCCCTCGCCTCGCCCGGGTCACGATAAGCGTAAGCGCGTGTCGAACCAAGCGGCCCTGACATCTTGAATTCGAGGGAAGTTCTTGTTATGTTCCAGTTATGCCGGAGCCATTGCCTTCACGATCGAACAGCGAAGCCGGGAGGGTTACGGCGCGAAAGTTTCGGACTGATATTTTGATCCTTTGGAAGCCGGAACTTCGGTACTTCCGAAACTTCCGCTCAGGGCCAGCGTCCAGTTTGCGATCCTGAGTACGAGGCGCTATCTGCTGAAATCCACGTCCAAGTGCCTGCTTTCTCGAAGAATTTGGAGAATCTGTGTTGAAGAAGCGCTTCGCAGTCGCCGCATCCGTCCTTGCCCTCGCCGCAACGCCGGCCGCCGCCGCCGAATCGCGCGGCTGCCTCGGCCACGCCTGCACTATGGAGTCGCTTCTCGCGCTTCAGGATTCGGGCGGCGCGACGGTCGAAGCGACCCGCTACGGCAGCTGGGGCTTCGACACGGCCGGGATGGACCGGTCGGTGAAGCCGGGCGACGATTATTACGCCTTCGTCAACGGCGCCTGGGCGAGGAACACGCAGATCCCGGCCGATCGGTCTTCCTACGGCGCCTTCGCGGTGCTTCGCGATCTTTCCGAAGCGAGGCTGAGGAAGCTGGTCGAAAGCTACCGTTCCGGCGCTCCCGGCGACGAAGGCAAGGCCGCCGCCCTCTATCGGGGCTTCATGGACGAGGCCGCTGCTGAGCGGATGGACGCGATTCCCCTCCTCGCCCGGCTCGTCCCCGTCTACCAGGCGAAGAGCAAGGACGACATCGCCCGTTCGATGGGCCGCGCGCTTGGCGGATTCGGCTCGACCTTCTTCGGGCCCGGGGTCAGCGACGACGCCAAGCGGCCCGACGTCTACGCCCTCTACCTTCGCCAGTCGGGCCTCGGGCTGGGCGACCGCGACTTCTACGTCGATCCCAAGTTCAAGCCCCAGCGCGACCGCTACGTCCAGTACGTCCGGCAGATGCTGGAAATGGCCGGCTGGCCGGATTCGGCAGGCTCGGCGAGCGACGTGATGGCGCTCGAGACGAAGATCGCCGAGGCGCACTGGACCCGGGCCGAGAGCCGCAACCGGGACAAGACCTACAATCTCATGACCCGGGCCCAGCTCGAAGCGCAGGCGCCGGGCTTCCCCTGGGCCACTTTCCTCGATTCCGCCGGGGTCGGCCGCGCCGAGCGGGCGATCGTCGCCCAGAACACCGCCTTCCCCAGGGTCGCCCGGATCTTCGCCGATTCCGACCTCAAGACCCTCAAGGCCTGGCAGGCCTTCCACACCGCCGACGAGATGGCGCCCTTGCTCTCGAAGCGCTTCGCCGACGCCAATTTCGAGTTCCGCTCCAAGTTCCTGAACGGCCAGCCGCAGCAGCGCGAGAGGTGGAAACGGGCCGTCACCTTCGCCGAGAACGCGATCGGCGAGGCGATCGGCCGCGACTATGTCCGGCTCTACTTCCCGCCCGAATCCAAGGCGAAGATGGACGCCCTCGTCGCGAATCTGCGCACCGCCATGGGCAGCCGGATCCGGAACCTGCAATGGATGGGCCCGGCGACCAAGACGGAGGCCTTGAAGAAGCTGGAAGGCTTCAACGTCAAGATCGGCTACCCCTCGAAGTGGCGCGATTATTCGGGTCTCGAAGTGGTCCCCGGCGATCTCGTCGGCAATGCCGAGCGCGCCGCCCGATTCGAATGGGACTTCCGCCGCAACCGGATCGACCAGCCGGTCGACGAGGCCGAGTGGGGAATGACCCCGCAGACCGTGAACGCTTATTACAACAGCGTGAAGAACGAGATCGTCTTCCCCGCCGCGATCCTCCAGCCGCCCTTCTTCGATCCCGACGCCGACCCGGCCGTCAATTACGGGGGCATCGGCGGAGTGATCGGCCACGAGATCGTCCACGGCTTCGACGACCAGGGCCGCAAGTCCGATTATGCCGGCGTCCTGCGCGACTGGTGGACTCCCGAGGACGCCGCCAAGTTCGAGGCCCAGGCCGCCAAGCTCGGCGCCCAGTACGAGGCCTACAGCTTCCCGAACCTGCCCGGCGTGCACATCAACGGGCGAGCCTCGATGGGCGAGAATATCGGCGATCTCGGCGGGATCACGGTTGCCCTCGAAGCCTATCGCACCTCGCTGGGCGGCAAGCCGGCGCCGGTCGTCGACGGCTTCACCGGGGACCAGAGGGTCTTCCTCGGCTGGGGCCAGGTCTGGCGCACCCTGTTCCGCGACGAGGCGCTTCGCCAGCAGCTCGTCGGCGACCCCCATTCGCCTGGAATGATCAGGGCCGTCGCGCCGCTCAGGAACATCGACTCCTGGTACGAAGCCTTCGGCGTAAAACCCGGAGACAAGCAATATCTCGCCCCGCAGGACCGGGTGCGGATCTGGTAGCTTCTGAGGAGAAAATGATGAGTGACGAGATTTCGGCTGGCGACGTTGTCGTGTTAAAGTCCGGCAGTCTACCGATGACCGTATCTCACGTCGGACTGATGAATGGGGTGCTGAATGCTTGGGTAATTTGGTCTGATGCCAAGCACGCACAGCACAAGGCCACCTATCCCGTTGCAGCACTGAAAAAGACGTCGTAGCCGTTCGTATAATCAGGACTAGGTTGCCGCCCCTGAGCTTCATCGGCTCGCAAGCCAGATCATGTGCTTGGCGCCCTTGCGCCCGGCATGGGCTCGGACGGTGACTTCCTCGACCCGGAAGCCGGCCTTGGCGAGGCGCCGGCTGAATGCCGGGTCGTCGGCCGCCGACCAGATCGCGAGCACCCCGCCCGGCTTCAGAGCGGCCTTGGCCCGATGGAGCCCGTCCAGGTCGTAGAGCCGGTCGTTGGTCTCGCGGCTGAGCGCGTCCGGGCCGTTGTCGACGTCGAGCAGGATCGAATCGAAGCTCGCACTGGCCTCCGCGATGAGATCGCCGACGTCGCCCATCGCGACCTTCACCCTGGGATCGTCCAGGCTGCCGCCATGGACATGCGCCATCGCCCCCCGAGCCCACTTCACGATCGCAGGCACCAGCTCGGACACCACCAGCCTGGCATCGGGTCCGAGGGCGCCCAGCGCCGCCCGCAACGTGAACCCCATCCCGAGGCCGCCGATCAGAAGCGCCGGCCTCGGCCGGCCGGCGATCCGCTCGCAGGCGAGGGTGGCGAGCGCTTCCTCCGAACCGCGAAGGCGAGTGCTCATCAGGGCGTTTGCGCCCAGCATGATCCAGAAGTCGTCGCCGCGCCGGATCAGCCGGAGCTCGCCGCCTCCGCCGGGAATCGGGGCGCTGTCGATCAGGACTCGCGGAAGCATGAGGCGGCCCCTTAGACCATATATGGACAAGCGCAACGAAGCCGCCGACACAGGCCCCGGCCGAAACACCGCTGGAAGAAGGATCGAGCCGTGAGCGTCGCATTCCGCCGCGAGAGCGACGAAGAGCACAAGGAACCGAGGTTCGAGCTTCCGATCCCGGTCGGGCCGAACCTGGTCACTGCGAAGGGCCTCGCGCTGATCGAGGCCAAGGTGGCTCAGCTCGAAGCCTCCGTCGCCGCCGAGACGAAGGAAGAGCCCCTGGCGGTTGCGAAGCGCGAGCTGCGCTATTGGCGCACCCGCCTGGCCACCGCTCAACTCGCCGCGCCGCCGCCCCCGGACGAAGTCGCCTTCGGCTCCCGGGTCGGGTTCCGCCAGAACGGCGCCCTTCGCAGGATCGATATCGTCGGCGACGACGAAGCCGATCCGTCCGCCGGCCGAATCTCCTTCTCGGCGCCGCTCGCGCGCGCGCTGATCGGCGCCTGCGTCGGCGACCGGCTCGATTTCGCCGGCCGCACGGAGGCGCTGGAAGTGGTCGAGATCGCACCCATCCGGGACTAGGGCGGAGGGCCTTCCCTCAGATCTGGTCGTGGAACCGCCTCAAACGAAGTCGCGCCGGCGCTAAAAAGCCCCGGAAATCTGCAGATTTCCGGGGCTTTCTAATGGTGGGCGTGGCAAGGATTGAACTTGCGACCCCTGCGATGTCAACACAGTGCTCTACCACTGAGCTACACGCCCACTCGGCGGGCTATCTAGTAGAGGCTTGGGTCCCGCGCAACCCGATTACGGACCCTAGAGCCGTCCGTGCTGGTCCTCGGTCTGGAACAGTCGGTCGACCTCCGAGACCAGGTCGCGAAGGTGGAAGGGCTTGGAGAGGACCTTGGCGCTCGGCGCCGACTTGCCGGCCTTCAGAGCGACCGCCGCGAAGCCGGTGATGAACATCACCCGCATCTCGGGAGCGATCACGGCGGCCTTCTGGGCGAGCTCGATTCCGTCCATCTCGGGCATGACGATGTCGGTCAAAAGCAGATCGAAGCTCTGAGCCTCGAGCAGCGGCAAGGCGGCGGTGCCGCGGTCGACCGGGACCACCTCGTAGCCGGCGCGCTCCAGGGCGCGGCCGAGATAGGCCCGCATCGTGGAATCGTCCTCCGCCAGCAGGATCCTGAACATGCGCGCCCTTAGGAACCGGCCGCGCCCGATGCACGCCCGCCGCCCTTTCTATGCCCGAAGGCGGCGCGCTTTTCCAGCGCGCCCGCGACGTTCGGGTTCTGCCGGGCATCAGAAGACGATTGCGTGCCAAAACCGCACTACTTACCTTGCAACTGCAAATGCCCGACTCCCCTCCCCCCTTCCGCCGTCTCGGGCCCGAAATTCCGAGCTCTCCGGTGGTCGTCTCGGTCCCCCACGCCGGCCGCGCCTATTCGGACGCGCTGCTCGCCTCCGCCCGCCTTCCCCGCGCCCGGCTCGAGAGCCTGGAGGACCGGCTCGTGGACCGGCTGGTCTGGCGCGCGATCGAGGGCGGTTCGGCCGCTCTGGTCGCGGATGCGCCGCGCGCCGAGATCGATCTCAACCGCGACGAGCGCGAGCTCGATCCCGCCATGGTCCAGCCGCGTCCGGCGGCCGACTCGACGGTCGAATCGCCCCGCACCCGTGGCGGCCTGGGCCTGATCCCGGCGCGAATCGCCGGTTCGGGAGCCATCTGGCGGCAGCGCATCGCGGCCTCCGAAGTGACGCGGCGGGTGGAGTTCATCCACCGCCCCTATCATTGCGCGCTCGAGGCGGAATTGAACGCTGCGAAAGCGCGTTTCGGAATCGCGATCCTGCTCGACTGCCACTCCATGCCGCCGCGGGGCGGCGAGGAGGAGGCCCCGGTCGTGCTCGGCGACCGGCATGGCGCAAGCATGGCCGGAGCCCTGGTCGCCGCGGCGGAGGGCGCGGCCCAAGCCGCCGGCTTCAGGGTCGCCCGCAACGCGCCTTATGCGGGCGGCCACATCACCGAGCGCCACGGCCGCCCTGCTCTCGGATTCCACGCGCTCCAGCTCGAGCTCGACCGCTCGCTCTATCTCGCCCCCGATCTGCGCACCACGGGGCCGGGCTTCGACCGCGTCGCCCGGCTCATCGCCGCCGTCGCCGAAGCGCTGGCGACGGCGGCGCTCGCTCCGCCCGAGGCGATCGCTGCGGAATAAGGATGCGCGCGTGCCCTTCCGAGGGGGTCGCGGTGGCCGTCGCTGCTGTCCACAGCGCCGCTCGCCGCGCGTCCGGCCGTCGAGACTCCCCGCCGCCTCGCCTACGGCTGGTTCTACGGCGAGGCGGCCAATCATTGCATGGGGATCCGCGAGCTTGCCGTAGGCGAGCGCCCGACCATGCGGCTGGCCAAAGGGGACGATCATTCGGACAGCCCCATCCTGTCGCGCCGGGCCTCCCTGCGCTCCACCTCGACGAGGATGTCGCGGCAAACCGCCACTTCGATCCGTATCGCAGCAATGAGCAAGCCTGGCCTGAACCATGGTTGCCCCGGCGACCGATACCGCTTGCACGCAATAAAGAGCAGCCCGTAGTGAGTTGCCAGGGAGGGCTGCGTGGCACGAGGATTAGACGGGAGCAGCAGCGGGCGCCGGGGCCTGCTGGCGTTGGCAAGCGTCAGCTACATGCTGGCCGCCGCCCTCGTCATCGTCGAGACCTATCGGAGCTGGGGCGTAGACCGACCAGTGCTTACAGTCGCGGACGACTTTGTGGGCGGTGCCCTTCTCGCTTGGATTGCATGGCTGACAACCCGCCCGGGTGAACGAGCTCGACGGATTGTAGTTGCTGTCTGGGGCGTCATCTGCGGTGTCAGTCTGTGCAACTTTTCAGTGAAGCTCCTCATGCCCGACCGGATGACGCCGGGGAATCTACCGCCTCCGCTGTTGCAGGGGCTCGTCGGGGCCGCCTTCTTGATTTCATTGGCTGCGCTGGTGGCAAGTGTCTTACTTCCCGTCGTTGGGGCGGACTCCAAGCCGAAGTAGACGAAGGGCAATTTCAAACCGACCCGCTATCTCCCGAGGGAGCGATTGCCGTACGGTTACGCCGAAGCTAGAATCGACCGCGACGGTCCAGCGGAGAATGGCGAATGCCCTCGAACAAAGCCTATCTGGCCGTTGCGGCCCTGATCGCGCTGGCCGCGTTCGCGATCGGCCAGGCCTTTCCCGGAATGGGCGTCTTGTTCCTGATCCCCGCTTCGAGCCTTTGGGTCGCCTGGTCGGTGCGCCGCTCGAGGCTTGCCGGTTAGGGATTCGCCTTCCGGCGGGCGTTCCGCAGGCATGGCGGGCGGGCAGCGGAACCTCCCGGCGCTCGAAGGCGCTATTGCGCCATGGGAAAGCTGTACGACACTCCGAGCGAAGTGACCGTGGAGGGCGGCAACGTCGCCGTCGAAGGGCCCGACGGAGTGAACGTGCTCCTGACTCCCGAGGCCGCGCTGGAAACCTCCGACCGGTTGCTGGACGGCGCTACCGAGGCGCACGGCCAACGGGTCAGGCAGGCGGAGATCGAGGCCGAGCGAGCGTCCCGCGTCGATGAGCTCCCATGATAAAAGACCACCCCGCGATGCTCGCGGGGTGGCCAGGTTCAGGGAGGAGCGCCCCGAGGGGCGCAACGCGCTTCCGCAAAGGGGGAGATACGGCGGCGCGTCAGGTTAAATGTATGAAAGCCTTGGAAGGTTTCAAGACCGCGGTTGGCGATATGCCCACGGAGCCATGCGCCCGATCAGGTGCCGATGGCCGTCGAAATGATGCTTGAGCGCTCCACCGACGTGGAGAAGGAGGAGGACGAGCATGGCATAGCCGAGCAGCTCGTGGGCTTCCTCGGCGAAGTCATGGAGCCCCTCTCCGGGAGTCACCGGCAACGGCCCGATCTTGAACAGCCAGTAGAAGCTGGTCGGATTCACCTTCTCCCCGCTCGACACGATCAGCCAGCCGCTGAACGGTATCGCGAGCAGCAGCAGGTAGAAGAGCCCGTGGACGAGGCGCGCGATGCCGACCTCCCATCCCTTCATCGCCGGATCGAAAGGAGGTGGACGATGAGTAAGGCGCCACGCAATCCGAACCAGGGTCAGGGCGATGACCGTGAGGCCGAGCGACTTATGCCATCCCATCATCGCTGAGCGCATCGGCCTGGCGAACTCCTCGTGGAAGAATCCGAGAAGCAGGTTGACGACGATCAGGCCGGCGAGGATCCAGTGCAGCCAGACCGCGACTCGGGAATAACGGGCGAGATCGGGGGAAGCGAGTGTAGCCATCGCGCATCGCTACATCCCCGCGACGGAGCTCGCAACGTCCCGATTTCGTTCCACCACCCCCCTCGACAACCCAACGTAAAGCAACTAGTTCGTCCTCGTGGATTTCGCTTAACGTGGGGAAGTGCGAGCGTGGGAAGCAGGGAACAGACAAGCTTGGCGCGCCTCGGCGCCGAGCTCGAGCGGCTGGCGGACGAGCTCGTCCGCCTCGGCGGCGAGGCGCAGGCGGATACGTCGCCGCTGACGAAGGGCGGCGAGCGGCCCGCCGACCGGTTTCGGCGCCGCCTGCTCGAGGCGCGGCGGGCGCGCGGCCTGAGGCAGGCCGACCTCGCCGACCGGCTTGGACGGCCGCAATCCTTCGTTTCCAATTACGAGCGGGGGGAGCGCCGGCTCGAAGTGTCGGAATTCATCGTCATCGCTCGGGTCTTGGGGGTCGACGCCGCCGCGGTGGTGGCGGAGCTGGTCGAGGAGGGGTGAGGCGACCCCGGGAAGCATCGCCAACTCGTCATTCCGGCGAAAGCCGAAAATCCATGAACACGGCCCGTGAAAAGCCTGGCGGACCGTGTTCATGCATCCCGGATCAAGTCCGGGATGACGATAGGGCGCGATTGCTATGCGTTGCCCGCGGGCGCGGCCATGGCGGGAACCGACGGTCCCTTGCCCTGCTGCAATTGCTTGCCGAAGATGTCGCGGACCAGCGCGACGGAGAAGAGATGGGCGAGGATCAGGGGAAGTATGCCGTTGCCGTTGATTCGCTTCAGCTCGTCTCCTTCGAGGGCGCGCATCTTCTCTTCGTTGACCATCTGGAAGCCGCGATAGACGAAGGGCTGTTCGGACCCGGCGGGCTGGATCGAGACTTCGCCGTCCATCAGCAGGCCGGAATCCTTCAATTCGGTCATGAAGGCGACGGTGCGCTGGGCCGAAAGCTCGAATTCCTCGCAGAATTTCAGGATATTGTTGGTCGTCTCGCTGGGCTTGCCGTCGTCGAACAGCGGCTCGCCGTCCTCGAAATCCCCGATCAGGCCGCTGGTCGGATCGAAGCAGAGCGAAAGCTCCTGGGCGTCGGGCTGAAGCCGGGCGAGCATGAACGGGTAGCGGCGGACGTAGGCCGGAAGATAGATGTCCCCGGTCAGCTTGCCCTCTGCGTCGACGAAGACGTTGACCCCCTCGTTGAGGCCCATCAGCGCCAGCGGCACGGGGTTGTCGCCGATCGAGAAGACGATCGGGAAATGGCGCTGCACCGAGACGAACTCGTCGATCGTGATCGGCACCGCATGATTGGTGGCGAGGAAGGGGGCGCGATCCGAAGAGCGGCTGCGAAAGCCTGCATGGACGCTGCTCGACAGGGGCTCGAGCGCCCCATAGAAAATCGGCAGGCCAGTTGACTGCGGCTCAGTCGCCATGTTCGTGTCTCCGCTAGCTGTTGGACGCGGCCGACTGCGGGCCGCCTGAATGTGGCGGGGTACTATGGCGCAATCTTAGCTTTCGCAAGCGCGGAAGCGCCGGAGGGGATGAGCGGAAGGATTAATCGCATGTTCAAGCGGTTGCGGGGAAGGCTCAGGGCGATGAAGCTCTCCCCACCGATCCGCGCAGGAGTCGCGGCCCTGCTGTTGCTGGGCGCCGGCGCCCCGGCGGCCGCCCCGCCCGCGCGCCCGGCCCAATATGGTCAGACGGTGGTTCGCGAGCAGGTCATCATCCGCTTCCGCCACACCCCGCCCACCAAGGTGGAGTGGAAGGAGGGCAAGGGACCGAAATGCGTTCCGGCGCGCGCCATCGCCGCCGCCACCCTGGTCGGCAAGAGCAGCGTCGACCTCATCCTTCGAAACCGCCAGCGGGTTCGGGCCCGGCTCGAGAGCAGTTGTCCGGCCCTCGATTATTATTACGGCTTCTACATCACCCCCAATCCCGACGGCATGGTCTGCGAAGATCGCGACTCCGTCCGCTCCCGAATGGGCGGCGCCTGCGAGATCGACCGGTTCCGCGGCCTGGAACCGGTCGTTCGCCGTTGACGTTTCTTGACTTAAGGACCCGCTTCGCCCAAGCGACTGGCCTGAAGCGGCTCGCGACGAAGCCCCTCCATCACCCGGAACCCTTATGAGCTTTGCCGATCTCGGCCTTTCCGACGAATTGCTCCGCGCCGTGGAGGAATCCGGCTACACCGATCCCACCCCGATCCAGACTCAGGCGGTCCCCTCGGTCCTGATGGGCCGCGACCTCATCGGGATCGCCCAGACCGGCACCGGCAAGACCGCCGCGTTCGTCCTGCCGATGATCGACATCCTCGGCGAAGGCCGGAGCCGGGCCCGGATGCCGCGCTCCCTGATCCTCGAGCCGACTCGCGAGCTGGCGATGCAGGTCTCGGAGAATTTCGAGAAATACGGCAAGTACCACAAACTCAACATGGCCTTGCTCATCGGCGGCACCAACATGGCCGACCAGATCAAGAAGCTCGAAAAGGGCGTCGACGTCCTGATCGCAACGCCGGGGCGGCTGATGGACCTGTTCGGGCGCGGCAAGATCATGCTCAACGGCTGCGGCCTGCTCGTCATCGACGAGGCCGACCGGATGCTCGACATGGGCTTCATCCCCGACATCGAGGAAATCTGCTCGAAGCTTCCGGCGGTGCGCCAGACCCTGCTCTTCTCCGCGACCATGCCTGGGCCGATCAAGAAGCTGGCCGACAAGTTCCTCACCGGTCCGAAGACGATCGAGGTCGCCCGGCCCGCGACCGCCAACATCTCGATCGACCAGCGCGTTCTGAAGGTCGATTCGCGCCGCAAGAAGCAGGTGCTGACCGACCGGCTGAAGGGCAATGACGTCCGCACCGCGATCATCTTCTGCAACCGCAAGACGACGGTGCGAGAGCTCATGCAGAGCCTCAAGCGGTCGGGCCTGAACGCCGGCGAGATCCACGGCGACATGGAGCAGCCGGAGCGGATCCGGGAGCTCGACCGGTTCAAGTCCGGCGAGATCAACATCCTCGTCGCCTCCGACGTCGCCGCCCGCGGCCTCGACATCAAGGACGTCAGCCACGTCTTCAACTACGACGTGCCGTGGCATCCGGACGACTACATCCACCGCATCGGCCGCACCGGCCGGGCCGGCAAGACCGGGATCGCGATCACCCTGGCCACCGCCGCCGACGCCGAGGCGATCGAGGCGATCGAGAAATTGACCGGTGCGAAGATCCAGCCG
This sequence comes from Allosphingosinicella sp., assembly GCA_036387875.1. Classification (GTDB taxonomy): domain Bacteria; phylum Pseudomonadota; class Alphaproteobacteria; order Sphingomonadales; family Sphingomonadaceae; genus Allosphingosinicella. The sequence goes on from DASVSX010000085.1 coordinate 81,732, forward strand.
GCCGAGGCGTCGGGGTCGTCCGAAGGGACGGAGTCCGAACCGCCGGAGGGCGAGGAAGCGGAGACTTCCCGCCGTGAGCGCGGCGCTCGCGCCCCGCGCGGCCGGGGCCGCTCGGAAGAGCCGAAGCGCGAACGCCGCCCGCGGCGCGAGGAGCCTGCTCCCAAGCCCGAACCTGAACGGGCGGCCGAGCCGAAGCCGGCGCCGCGCCGGTCGGAATCCCGCCGGAGCGAACCCGAGACGGAGCCTCGCGCACGGCGCGATGAACCGAGGCGCGAGCCTCGCCCCGCCCGGAGCCGGGCGGAGCCGCGGGCCGCGCCGGTCCCTGTTGCGGACGAAGAGGGATGGAACGGCCCGGTGCCGAGCTTCCTGGCGCAGAAGCTGGGCTGAGCCGGTCCGGAATGGCGGTGCCGAAATCCAGGTTCCGGATTTCGGAGGTCCAAATCTAAGTTTTTGATATATTGTCGACCGGTCCCCGCTCTGGCACCTTGCCGGTGGGCACGGACGAGCCTCCGGCGCCCGTGGGGGAATATCCATGGCCGAAGCGGGGTCCGGCGAAGCCGGTGGCTATGTCGCGTTCATCAGCTACAGCCACAAGGACGCGGCGATGGGGCGCTGGCTTCATCGCAAGCTGGAAGGCTATCGGCTTCCCAGGCGCCTCGTAGGCACGCAGGGCGAGGACGGCGAGGTTCCGGCGCGGCTGAGCCCGATCTTTCGCGATCGGGACGAGCTACCTGCGGCCGGTGACCTCAGCGAGAGGGTTCGGGCGGCGCTGGCCTTGTCGAAGAACCTCATCGTACTCTGCTCCCCGAACAGCGCCGCCTCCCCTTGGGTGGCGAAGGAGATTGCGACGTTCCGGGAGCTCCACCCCGGGCGGCCCATTTTCACGGCGATCGTCGATGGGGAACCGGGTCAGTGCTTCTCCCCGGCTTTGCTTGAAGGCGGAGCCGAGCCTTTGGCGGCCGACTTGCGCAGCCAGGGAGATGGCAGGCGGCTCGGCCTTCTCAAGCTGGTCGCGGGGCTTGCCGGCGTCGGCTTGGACGCCCTCGTCCAGCGCGATGCGGCCAGGCGAGTACGCCGCGTGACCTACGTCACGGCCGCAGCGGTAACGGCAATGCTAGTAATGGCCCTGTTGACGGCTTTCGCCCTCAACGCCCGCGCCGAGGCTGAGAAGCAGAGGCAGGCGGCGGAAGGATTGGTGCAGTTCATGCTGACCGAGTTGCGCGATGAGCTAAAGAAAGTGCATCGGCTCGATGTTCTGACATCCGTCAACCGACGTGCCCTCGATTATTATCAGCGGCAGGATCTGGACGGGCTGCCCGCAGAATCTCTGGAACAGCGGGCGCGCATTCTTCAACTCATGGGTGAAGACGATCTCGATCGCCACTTGCCTGACCGAGCGCTCGAGCAATTTCGTGAGGCCGCGCGGACGACCGAGCGCCTTCTGGCGAACTCGCCGGGGGATCCGGACCGGATCTTTGCCCACTCGCAGAGCGCGTTCTGGATCGGGCGCGTCGATTTCGATCGCAAGAACTATACCCAGGCCAAGGTCGCCTTCGAGCAATACAAAGGCCTGGTGGAGCAGTTGACGAGGAGGAATCCCACAAATCCGGACTGGCTGAAAGAAGCCGGCTACGCCTACGGAAATTTGTGCACAATTGCCCTGAAGCCTCCGGTCAATCCGCCCGCCGCGCTTCAGAATTGCTCGGCGGCTCTTTCCCGCATGCAGGCCGCCGCCGCCGCGTTGGGCGATCGGTCGCTCGATGGGGACCTGCAGAACCGGCATGGCTGGATGGCCGACGCGTGGAAAGCCCGGGGCGAATGGGGAAAGGCTCGGGCCGAACGGGCCCTTCAGGAGCGGATCCTGGACCGGATGCTTGCCGCGGAGCCGGGCAACCTTGCCGTGCAGGAACAATGGATTCTGTTCCAGATTGCAATGGCGGACTTCTACGCGCGCGATAAGAACTATTCGCGAGGCGGGGAGCAACTGCTGCAGGCAAGCGCCATGCTGGACCGCATGATCGCCCTCGATCCCGAAAACCAATCGCTCATCAGACGTCGTAGAGACCTACGACGACGCCTGCAGACACTGGGGGCTGCATCGCAAGGCAAAGGAGGCCAAGATGGCTAATGACGGAACGTTTAAGCAGATAAAGATCAAAGAAACGAAGCCTGAGCCTTGGAATGGTATAAGAAACGTACCGAAAACACTTACTTTCGATACGACCGACGATGAGTCGGCCCTAACGTTTTTTTATCTCCAGGACGATGGGCAAGAAGACGATCTATCAATCACTGTTATTGAAGCAGACTGCACAATTATAATCTCGCTAGATGGGAGCAAGAGCTGGTCTTGGTCTACTACACTAGATGCAATAACTACGAAAGAAGATTATACACTATTGTACGGCGAACTTATGTATAAAATGCCGGATGGTTCTTTTAAAAAGCGCCGTAGTGGAGACAAGACTCGATATACCACGATAAAATTTGTTTCCCGGCTGAACGCCGATATTGTAGATCATGGCGAGCATGGCTTCAGCTTGAATATTGATCTCATACAGGCAAATGCCAAAATTCTGCCGATAACGCTTGATCCCGATATCAAAAATCCGCCGCCTGACGGCTTCGTACGCCCGAAGGGTCGAAAAGAATTTCTTTTTGCGAGTGAATGAATCCCAGTCGTTGGCGCTTGCTGTCGCCTATGCTCGCGCAGGGGCCCTGGACCATGCGAGGGCGCTTCTGGAGGCTGGCGGGCTGCTGGAGCACCCCCAGCCCCCCCAAGCGCTAACGGTCTGGGGCAGGCTTCTCAAGGATACCGCCCTTCGAAAGACCGGCGAAAGTCGCCGTCTCGCCTATAGCGAGGCGGCGTCGGCCTACGAACGTGCCGATCAAGCATCCCCCTCCACCTATGCATTAATCAACGCGGCTACTTTGTGGCTATTGGCGGATCGCCCAGGTCAGGCGCAGGCCCTCGCCAGGGAGGCCCTGGAGATGCTCGACCGACGCCCGGACGAACCTGAAACTCCATATTACCATGCCGCGACGCGCTCGGAGGCGCTGCTCCTTCTCGACCGTGGCCACGAAGCCCGCACGGCCTTCGCGGAGGCCATAGCAATGGCCCCCCAGGCCTGGGAGGACCATGCCTCTACACTCCGGCAATTCTCGCTCATCCTCGCTGCGCAGGGCGGTGACTCGGCCTGGCTCGATGCTCACCGCCCGCCCCGCTCGCTCCACTTCGGCGGCCATATGTCGTTCGACCCGAAGGTCCTGCGGCGCGAGCATCTCGACGAGAAGATCGCGGCCGTGCTCGCCGAGGAAAAGGTCGGCTTCGGCTTCGGCGCGCTCGCTGCCGGGGCGGACATCATCATCGCCGAGGCTCTGCTCGCCCGCGGCGCGCAGGTGCATGCTGTGCTCCCCGGCGGAGTGAACGCATTCGCCGCCGTCTCGGTCGACCCGTTCGGGAAAGCCTGGCGCCGCCGCTTCGACTCCGTGCTCGCGATGGCTGAGACGGTGCGTCCGGTCCGTCCCCTCGGCGCGCGCCCAGACGCGTCGATGATCGCACTGGCCGACGAGGTCGCGATGGGCGCGGCACTGATGAACGGGCGGCGGCTGGAAAGCTCCGCGGTTCAGCTGCTGGTGCTCGACTCAGCGCCGGATACCGGCAACGGTGCGTCAGCCCGGTCGGGGGAGATCTGGACGGCAGGTGGGTGGCCTCATCGAGTCCTGACGGCGCCGCGGGAAACCCGGCCCGGTCTCGTCGCACCGGCGGCGGGAGCGGCGAAGTCGCTAGCTGTGCTGGCAGTCGGGCTCAGCGCCCGGGAACCCATACCTCAGGTCTTGGCCGAACTGCACGAGCGCCTGGCTAAGCTTCCTGCGCCCGCCCTGCCGCCTTACATTACTGAAGATCGCCTCATCCTCGCCTATCCCGGGCCAGGCGAGGCGGCCGAAGCGGCGGTGCGGCTGCTCGACTCCTCCCGAGCCTTACCCCTCCGAGTCGGCGGCCAATATAGCCTCGCCCCGAACTACCGCGACCCCTTCTCCAACACCCTCCGCCTCACCCCCGCCGCCACCGCCGCCGCAGCGGCCGCCCTCGCCTCGGCCCCCCCCGGCACAGCAATCGTCACCGACGATTTCGCCGCCGCGCTCGCAGCCGCCGGGCCGCGCCGCCCGGCCAGCGAATATATCGGCGAGCTCGACCCGCCCGACGGAGGCCCGCCGGTCGGGCTCTACGCGCTCAAATCATATGATCAGCTCTTCCAGCCTTTGGGGGGCGACGACGGTCAATGAGCCGGGATCGCGGCGGACGATGCCGCGCCGCTCCAGCGCGCTTACCGCGCGGGACGCGGTCTCGCGGGTGGTCGAGACCCGGACCGCCAGCTCGGAGAGGACCGGCGCCGGCCGGATGACGAGGCCGGGCGAGGCCCGCGCCAGCCGAAGGATCTCCGCATGGACCCGCCCCACCGCCGAAACGGCCGCCCGCTCGTACATCCGCGAGGTCGCCCGCCTGAGCTGGCGAAGCAGCAGCCGCGACAAGGCAAGGCCGATCGCGCCGTAGCTCTCGGCCAGCTGCACCAGATCCCGGCTCTTGAGGATGAAGCTGCGCGCCGCCTCGACCGCGACGATCTCGGCCTCCTCCGGAGCTGGATCGAGCTCGCCAAGCGCTCCGAACAGGTCGCCCGGGCGATATTCGCAGAGCAGGACCAGCTGCCCCTCGACGCTGTACAGCAAGGCGTGCGCCCGGCCCTGGGTCAGCAGATAGGCGGCAGCCGACTTCTCCCCCTGACGCACGATGACGGCGTGGGGCGGATAGTCGCGCACCGAGCCTCGAAGGAAAATATAGCCGGCGATCTCGTCGGAGCAGGCGAAGGTCTCGCGAATGAAATCGCGCAGATTCTGCTCCGGAAGGGAGCAAGCTTTGTCCTCGGCGGCCACGGCGCGGCAGAACAGCACGAGCCGGAAGCGCTTGGCAAGCGCCCGAGCCATGCTATCGCAGGACGGGTGATCCCCACCGGCCTCCTCGGCGGCTCGTTCAACCCCGCCCATCGCGGCCACCGCCGGGTGAGCGCGGCGGCGATCCGCGCCCTTGGGCTCGATCAGATGTGGTGGATGGTCTCCCCTGGAAACCCGCTCAAGCCGAGCGAGGGCATGGCGCCCCTCCCCGCCCGGCTCGCATCGGCCCGCAAGCTTGCCCGCGGGCTTCCGATTCGCGCCACCGCCATCGAGCGGGAGCTCGGCACCCGCTACACCGTCGACTCGCTCGCCGCGCTGCTGGCGCTCTACCCGGATCGCCGGTTCATCTGGCTGATGGGCGAGGACAATCTCGCCCAGTTCCACCTCTGGCGTCACTGGCGAAAGATCGCCCGCACGGTTCCGATTGCGGTCGTTTCGCGTCCGGGATATGATGGCGCCGCCCACGCGGCTCGCGCGATGGGCTGGCTGCGGCGCTTCGTCCAACCCGCGGACCAGGCTCGGCACTGGACGGAGTGGAGAACGCCGGCGCTCGTGTTCCTGAGATTGCCGCTCGATCCGACCTCCGCCACAGGCATTCGTGCCGCCGATCCCAACTGGCACCAATCGGAAGCTTATTCGTTCAACCCCAGGGCCCTGCGCGACGGCGTAACGCGGCGGCTCGTGACTTGAGGAGGCCGTTTGCCCGCTAACGCACCGGCTCCGCCCACGGGCGGAGCGAATGAGAAGATCGAAGCCCTGCACAACCTCGTGCTTCGATCGCTCGACGACGACCAGGCCCAGGACGTCGTCTCCATCCCTTTGGCGGGCAAATCCGCAATCGCCGACCATATGGTGATCGCGTCCGGCCGCTCGACCCGTCAGGTCGCCTCGATGGCCCAGAAGCTGGGTGAGAGGATCAAGCAGGAGCTTGGCCGAAGCATCCGGGTGGAGGGGCTGCCCGTCGCGGACTGGGTGCTGATCGACGCCGACGACGTCATCGTCCACATCTTCCGCCCGGAGGTCCGAAGCTTCTACAATCTGGAGCGGATGTGGGCCTTCGAGGGAGATGCCGGGGCGCCGCCCGCGCCGGCGACTGCGGCGGGATAGAGGCAGAGGACGCCTAATGTCGTCATGCCGGACTTGATCCGGCATCCATGAACACGGATCGTGGAAAAATGGAGATGGCGGTGTTCATGGATCCCGGCCTTCGCCGGGATGACGCAGAGTGAAGCTCCACATCGTCGCCCGCGGAAAGATCGGCCGCAGCCCGGAGGCGGAGCTGGTCGAGCGCTATCTCAAACGAATCTCCTGGCCGACCCAGGTCACCGAACTGCCCGAAAGCGGCGGCCGCTTGCCGCCGCCCGCCGACAACGGGGTCGCGATCCTCCTCGACGAGAAAGGCGAGGTCCTGGGCTCGCTGGACCTGGCGAAGCGCCTCGAGCGCTGGCGCGACGAGGGCCGCCGCGAGGCGCGCTTCCTCATCGGCGGCTCCGACGGCTTCTCGGACGAGGATCGCTCCGCCGCCGACCTGCTGCTCTCCTTCGGCCGGGCGACCTGGCCCCACCTCCTCGCCCGCGCCATGCTCGCCGAGCAGCTCTGGCGGGCCACCTCCATCCTTGCCAACCACCCCTATCACAGGGAAGGATAGGGAATGGAGTGGCTCGAAAGCAAACTCCCCTCCCTGCAAGGGAGGGGTCGGGGGTGGGGCCGCCGAAGGCGGCCGAAACTCCGAGCGCCCGGGATGTCTCGCTTCGCTCGCCTACCCACCCCCAGCCCCTCCCTTCCAGGGAGGGGGGCCATCCTGGTCGCCCTCCTCGCCCTTGTCGCCGGCGGGATCGCCGTCGCCCAGGCGCCGCCCACCCTCGCCCAGGCGCAGCAGGAAGCGGCGGCCGCCAAGCGCCGCTCCGACCTGCTCGAGGGCCAGGCGAGGCGCGCCACCGGCGAGGCCGCCAGGGCTAATGCCGCCGCCGCCGCGCTCGCCGCCCGGATCGAGGCGGCCGAGGCCGACATCACCGCGGCGCAAGCCCGGATCGCCCTGATCGAGCGCTTGAGCGCGGCGCAGCGCGCGCGCCTCGCCGCAAGCCAGGGCTCGCTCATACGCCTCACCGCCGCGCTCCAAACCATGGCCCGGCGTCCCCCGGCGCTGGCCCTTATCCAGCCCGGCTCCCTGGACGAGGTCGTCCATGTCCGGGCCCTGCTGGCGTCGTCGCTGCCGGCCATCCGGGCCCGGACCGCCGGAGTCCGCTCGGAGATGGCGCGCGGCGCCGCGCTCCGCGGCCAGGCGCGCGAGGCGGTAGTCCAGCTCGGGTCCAGCCGAAGCGACCTTCAGGGGCGCCGGGTCGCACTCGCCCGGTTCGAGCGGGAGCAGCGCCGGCGCTCGGCGAGCCTGATGCAGTCGGCTCTTCGCGAATCCGATCGCGCCTTGGCCTTCGGCGAGGAGGCGCGCGAGATCGCCGCTCTCGCGGGCACCCGGGCGTACCAGGCCCGTCTCGGGCGCCGCCTCTCGGAACTGCCGGGGCCGGCGCTCCGCCCCGGCGCGGCTCCGGCGCCCGTCCGCCCCTCTTATTACGTGCTTCCAGTCGAAGGCCGGCTGATCACCGGCACCGGCGAGATCTCGGACGCCGGAGTCCACGCCCGGGGCCTGACCTTCGCCGCCGCCGCGGGCGCCGAGGCGGTTGCGCCCCGAGCCGGCCGAATCGCCTATGCCGCGCCTTATCGGGGTTATGGCGAGGTCGTGATCATCGACCATGGCGGCGGCTGGATGACGACGATTACCAACCTTTCCGGGCTCGCCGTGAAGCGCGGCGACCGGGTCCGGGCCCGCCAGCGGCTCGGCCGAGCCGGCGCAGGCCAGGTGACGGTCGAGCTTCGCAAGGACGGAAGGCCGTTTCCGATCACTCTGCTTCTGTAAATCCTCCCCGAGCTCGCTCGGGGAGGGGGACCACCCGAAGGGTGGTGGAGGGGTAGCTGGCACAGGCCTGAGCCATGTACCCCTCCACCAGGCTTCGCCTGGTCCCCCTCCCCATCTGGCGATGGGGAGGATCAGCTATTGCTCGTTCACGCAGCGTTGCTTTTCGACCGCCTAAAAAGGCGGTACACGCGTCTCGAACGGTTCGAACAGGAATCCCCCCCAATGCCCAACAATCTCTTCCGCTCCCTCGCTCTGGTCAGCGCGGTGGCGATCGTCCCGGCGGCGAGCGCCTCGCTCGCCGCGGTCGACGTCGAAACCTATCGCGAGCTCGACCAGTTCATGAGCGTCTTCGAGCGGGTCCGCTCGGAATATGTCGAGCAGGTCGACGACAAGACCCTGATCCGGGGGGCCATCGACGGAATGCTTGCGAGCCTCGATCCGCACAGCTCCTACATGGACGAGCGCGGCTACCAGGCGCTGATGACCACGACCGACGGCAATTACGGCGGGCTCGGCCTCAACGTCACGATGGAGGACGGGGTGGTGAAGGTCGTCGCTCCGATCGAGGACAGCCCCGGCTTCAAGGCGGGGATCAAGGCGGGCGACTACATCACTCACCTCAACGGCAAGCTGATCTACGGCGGATCGCTCGACGAGGCGGTCGATTCGATGCGCGGCCCGCCCGGAAGCGCGATCAAGGTCACCATCCTCCGCCTCGGCCGCGACAAGCCGTTCGACGTCACCCTGACCCGGGCCGCGATCGAGCTCAAGGCCGTCAAATGGTCGGTAAAGGACAATGTCGGCGTGATCAACGTCAACACCTTCAGCCGGACCACCACCGACGAGACCCTCGCGGCCATCGCGGCGATCGAGAAGCAGCTCGGCCGCCCGCCGCTCGGCTACATCGTCGACCTTCGCTCGAACCCGGGCGGCCTTCTCGACCAGGCGGTCGGCCTCTCCGACGTCTTCCTCGAGCGCGGCGAGATCGTCTCGCAGCGCGGCCGAAGGAAATCGGACATCGAGCGCTACTTTGCCAAGCCCGGGGATATGGCCCGCGGATTGCCGATCGTCGTCCTCGTCGACGCGGGCAGCGCCTCGGCGGCGGAAATCGTCGCGGCGGCGCTCCAGGACCACCACCGCGCCCTCGTCATGGGCGAGCGCAGCTTCGGCAAGGGCTCCGTGCAGACGCTCGTCCCGCTGAGCCAGAAGACCGGCCTCAGGCTGACAACGGCGCGCTACTACACGCCATCGGGCCGCTCCGTGCAGGAAGGCGGGATCAAGCCCGACATCGAAGTGCCGCAGCTTTCCGATCCCGACTACAAGTCCCGGCCGAAGCTTCGCGAGGCGGACCTCAGGCGTCACCTGATCAACGAGGTGACGGTCGACAACGACGTCATCGAGGACGACGGCAAGCCCGATCCGCGCTTCGCCGCCACGCCCGAGCAGCTCAAGGCCAAGGGAATCGAGGACTTCCAGCTCAACTACGCGCTCCAGACCATCTCGCGCCTCGGCCGCAACGCCGCGGTCGCTCCGGCCGCCGGCGGCGGCGCCCGGCCGACCGGAAAGCGCTGATGGCGATAGCGGGTGGGTAGGCGAGCACGGATGCACCATCGTCATCCCGGCGAAAGCCGGGACCTCGGGACAAGAAGTCTCGGCGGGGCTCCCCGAGGCCCCGGCTTCCGCCGGGGTGACGGGCGATGACCTCGCTCGACAAGGCCCGAGTGCTCGCCATCGCGGTCCCCGCCGCGCTTCTCGCCGGCGCCTTCGGCTCGGAGATCTTCGGCGGCCTGTACCCGTGCGAGATGTGCTGGTGGCAGCGTTACGCGCATTTCGCCGGGCTCGGCCTGGCCCTGCTCTCGCTTGCTCTGCGCAAGGCGCCCGACAAAGGCCGAAGCTTCGTCTGGCTGGCCGCGCTCGCAATCCTCGCGAGCGGCGGGATCGGCGCCTATCATGCGGGGGTCGAGGCCGACATCTTCGAAGGCTTCACCCAATGCGCGTCCAGCACGAGCGCCGGCCTGAGCAGCGAGGAGCTCCTGAAGCAGGTCATGGCGGCTCCGGTCGTGCGCTGCGACGACATTCAATTCTCCTTCCTCGGAATCTCCATGGCGGGGTGGAATGCGATCCTTTCCATCCTTGCGGCGTTATCGATCCTATGGCTGAGCCTCAGACGACCCAGGACGCGGCCGTGATGGCCGCACAAACGACGCACGCGGTCGTGACCGCCGCCCGATCCGCCCCCGCCGCCCCGCGCTGGCGCCCCGGCGACGAGCGTCCGGACGTCGATTCGATGGTCCGGGTCGACCAGGCGGGCGAATATGGAGCGACCCGGATCTATTGCGGCCAGCTCGCCGTTCTCGGCTCCCACGCCGCGAGCCGCCCGATCGCCCGGATGAAGTCGCAGGAGGAGCAGCACCTCAGGACCTTCGACGAGATGATGGTCGAGCGCGGGATCCGTCCCACCCTCCTCCAGCCGCTGTGGACCGTCGCCGGCCATGCGCTGGGCGCCGCGACGGCCCTGATGAGCCCGAGTGCCGCAATGGCCTGCACAGCCGCGGTCGAGACCGAGATCGACCGCCATTATTCCGACCAGCTTCGGGCGCTGGGCCACCAGGAGCCCGACCTCGCCGACACCATCCGCCGCTTCCGCGACGAGGAGCTCGAGCATCGCGACACGGCGCTTGCCGCCGGCGCCGAGGACACGTTCGGCTATCCCATATTGTCTTCCCTCATCCGCGCGGGCTGTCGTATCGCCATCGCGCTGTCGAAAAGGATCTGAAGTGATGAAAGCCCTCTTCCTCGCCGCCGGCGCACTGCTCGCGGCCGCTCCCGCCGGGGCTCAGGCTCCGGCGCCGTCCCGGGCGGCGGAGCCCAAGATCAGCACGATGATCGTCTATGGCGACGATCCCTGCCCGCCGAGCACCGACGACACGATCGTCGTCTGCGCGCGCAAGCCGGACAAGGAGCGCTACCGGATTCCCGAGGCCCTGCGCGGCGATCCCAACGATCCCAAGAGCCAGGCCTGGGCAAGCCGGGCGACCGCTCTCGAATATGCCGGCCGCTCTGGGATCGGCAGCTGCTCGACCGTTGGCCCGGGCGGCGCCAGCGGCTGCTTCAACCAGATCGTGCGCGAAGCCCGGGCCGAGCGCAGTGCGGACCCCGGGATCAACTGGAACGCCCTCGTCGAGGAGGCCCGCCGCGAACGCCTCGGCAAGATCGACGCCCAGGCCGACGCCGAGGAAGCCGACGCCAAGGCGGACGAAGCGGCCGCACCGAAATAACTCCACGTCATCCCGGGAGGAAACCCATCAAAGTAATACTTTGATGGGAACCCGAAAGCCGGGACTTCCGGGAGACCCGCCGAGACTTCTTGTCCTGAGGTCCCGGCTTTCGCCGGGATGACGGGTTTCGGCGGAACCTCTTACCCCTTTTGAACCTTCTTTCAGCGAACCCGAAAGGAGCCCGCCCATGAAAGCCGGCTTGTCCATCGCCGCCCTCGCCGCGGCAATCACTCTCGCCCCCGCTCCGGCGGACGCGCAGGGCGCCCAGCAGGAAAAGGTCCGTCGCCTCGTCGTCTACGGCCGGGACGCCTGCCCCCGGGCGCAGAGCGCGGACGAGATCGTCGTCTGCGCCCGCCGCCCCGAGACCGAGCGCTACCGGATCCCGAAGGAGCTTCGCGATTCGGCGACCGAGGACGATCCGGACAGCACCAGCTGGGCCGCCCGGGCCGAGGCGCTCGAATATGTCGCCCGCACCGGAATCCAGAGCTGCTCGACCGTCGGCCCCGGCGGAGTCAGCGGCTGCTGGAACGAGATGGTGCGAGCCTGGCGCCGGGATCGAAGGCCGGGCGAGGGAGAGCCGGGGCGCTGATCTCTCGTCCTCCCCGTCGCGAAGCGATGGGGAGGGGGACCATGCGAAGCATGGTGGAGGGGCAGACAGCGCCGCTAGCCCCTCCACCGCACGTCGTGCGGTACCCCCCCATCCGCGTTGCGGACGGGGAGGACTACCTGCTCCGCTCCCCCTTTATCCACGCGTCCACCTGCGCCTCGAGCACATCGAGCGGCACCGACCCCTGCAGCAGCACGGCGTCATGGAACCGCCTCAGGTCGAACTTCGCCCCCAGCGCCTGTTCCGCCTTCGCCCTCAGCGCCCTGATCCTGAGCTCTCCGATCTTGTAGCCCAGGGCCTGGCCCGGCCAGCTGATGTAGCGGTTCACCTCGGCATCGATATTGGCGTCGGTGAGCGCGGTATTCGCCCGCATGAAGGCCACCGCCCTCGCCTTGTCCCAGCCTTTCGAATGAATTCCGGTATCGACGACCAGCCGGGACGCCCGCCACGCCTGATAGGAAAGCTGGCCCATCTTCTTCTCGGGCGTATCGTAAAGCCCCATCTCCTCGCCCAGGCTCTCGGCATAGAGGCCCCAGCCCTCGGTGAAGGCGGTGAAATAGGTGAAGTTGCGGCGGAAGGGTGGGAGCTCGACCTCCTGCTGGAGCGATATCTGGTGATGGTGGCCGGGAACCGCCTCATGAAGGGTCAGCGCCGGAAGCTCCCAGAGCGGCCTCTGGTCGAGCTTGGAGGTGTTGACGTAATAGGTCCCGGCAAGCCCGCTCGCCGGCGAGCCCTGGCCGTAATAAGCGGTTGTCGTCCCCTCGGCGATCTCGGCCGGAATCTCGCGAACGCCGTAGGGAAGCCTGGGCAGGGTCGCGAACAAGCCGGGCATCTTGCCGTCGATCGTCTTGGCCGTCGCCGCCGCCGCCTGCATGAGCTGGGCGGGGCTCGTCGCATAATATTTAGCATTGGTCCTGAGCTCGCGGATGAAGGCTTCGCGGCCCGGAAAGCCGGCGGACTTGGCCACCTTGTCCATCTCCGCCCGGATCCGCGCCGATTCGCCGAGCCCGATCTCGTGGATCCGGTCCGGGGTAAGCGCGGTGGTCGTCTCCTGCCGGACCCGGAAGGCGTAATATTCGCGCCCGCCCGGCTGCGCCAAGACGCCGTCGGCCCTGGCGCATTTGGGAAGGTAGGTGTTGCGGTAGAAGGCGAGATGCTTGGAATAAGCGGGGTTGAGCACGTCCGCGACGAGCCGCCGGGCCCGCCCCTGCATCGCCGCCCATTCGCTCTCGCCTACGTCGCCCGGCCTCGTCCGGGTGAAGGGCTCGTAGAAGCGCGACTTCGCCGGGTCCTTGGAGATCACCCCGGATATGCCCTTCTCGTAATTGCCGAGCACCGAGCAGGGCAGGACGAAGCCGCCCCGCACCGCCTGCGCGGTGATGTCGAGGGCGGCGTCGTTCTGCTTCGGATAGAGCGCGAGGCGGGTCAGATAGCTTTCGTAATCGGCCCTGGTCCTGAACGGCAGATTGTCGGCGAGCCCGGCGAAAGCCTGGTGCCAGCCGGCATAAGTGGTGAACAGCATCACCCTCTGGCCGAAGCGGTTGGCCTCGATCCCCTCCTCCAGGTCGCGCTTCAGGATCGCCCGGTTCACCCGGTCGGCGGGCGCAAGCGCCTCCGCGGGAATGCCCTCCAGCCGCTCGAGGAACCCGGCCGCCTCGAGCGCCCGGCGATCGCGCGCGGCGAGGCTGAGGTCCTCGATCCGGTCGTCATGGTCGCGAACCCCCAAAGCGGTCGCGTAGGTCGGGCTCTCGCGCAAAAGCCAGGCGTAATGCTCATCGAGCAGCCGCCTGAAATCGTCCGCCGGCGCGGCCGCGGCGGGCGCCGCCGCAAGCAGGACCGCTCCGGCCAGAAGCCAAATCCGCATCAGGTTCTTCTCCTTGTCGCGGCTTCACCCTAGCGGCGCGGAAACGATCCCGTCCATCGTGTGTTAGCTCGTCATCCCGGCGAAAGCCGGGACCTCGGGGAGACCCGCGAGACTTCTCGACCTGAGGTCCCGGCTTCCGCCGGGATGACGAACGCACCGAAAGGCTTCTCAATGAGCGACAATGTCTACAAGGTGATCGAGATCGTAGGCTCTTCGCCGACCAGCATCGAGGACGCGATCGAGGGCGCCATCGCCCGGGCCGCTTCCACGATCCACGATATCGGCTGGTTCGAGGTCAAGGAGACCCGCGGCCATGTCGAGGGCGGCAAGGTCGCCCATTACCAGGTGACCTTGAAGATCGGCTTCACCCTGAGGAACTAGCGTCATCCCCGCGAAAGCCGGGACCTCGGGGATACCCACCGAGACTCTCCGCCCCGAGGTCCCGGCTTTCGCCGGGATGACGAGTACGTCGAAAAGGGCTGGCGCCGCCCAAACGATACGCTAGCTTCCGCTCCGTCCCGCGAGAGGAAAGCGAATGACCGTCGCCGACGCCACCCCCGATTTCGAGGCTTCGGCCGGCCCGAACGACCGCGCCTTCATCGGCCACCCCAAGGGGCTGGGCTATCTGAGCGCGATCGAAGCCTGCGAACGCTTCTCTTATTATTCCATGCAGACCCTGCTGACCCTCTACATGGTCAACTATCTTCTGGTGCCGGCCCGGATGGACGGCGTGATCGGGCTGAACTGGCTTCGCACCTGGCATTATGAAGGGCTGAGCGGGCAGCCGCTCGCTTCGGCGATCTTCGGAGACTACACCTCGCTCGTCTATCTGACTCCGATCCTGGGCGGGATCATCGCCGACCGCTTCTCGGGCCGCAGGGTGGCCCTGTTCGCCGGCGGAGTGACGATGTCGATCGGCCATTTCCTGATGGCGATCGAAGGCGCCTTCCTGTTCGCTTTGCTTGCGCTGATCATCGGCGTGGGCCTGTTCAAGGGCAATATCGCGAGCCAGGTCGGCGCTCTCTACAAAGGCAACGACCTGCGCCGCGCGATGGCCTTCCAGATCTTCTACATCGCCATCAACGTCAGCGTGATCGCGGCTCCGCTCGTCAGCGGCACCCTGGGTGAAAAGGTCGGCTGGCATTACGGCTTCGGCACGGCGGGAATCGTCATGGTGCTCGGAGTCCTCATCTTTCTCGCCGGGAGGCCGCATCTGCCGGTCGAGGAGGGTGAAAGCGAGTCGATCGGCCTCACCAAGACCCTCGGAGCGATGGCCACGGCCGGGCTCGTCACCGCGCTCGTGATTGCACTGGTGTTCGTCGCCGGAATCCTCATCGCCCTGCTGGCCCTGGTCCCGCTCTATTTCTGGCTGACCCGCGGGCTCACCGGCGAGGAGAAGACGCGCGTCCTGGCGCTGATCCTGCTGATCCCCGCGATGGCGGTCGCGCTTCTGACCAACCAGGAGATCTTCAACGCCTATCTGGTCTGGGGCGACCAGCAGTTCGACCTGAACGTCCCGAGCATCGCCTTTCTCGGAATCAACGGCTTCAAGGCTCCGACGAGCTGGCTGGTCACCCTCGATGCGACCTTGAGCTTCTCGATGCTGGTCGCGGTCGCCGCCTTCTTCAAGTGGTACGGCTCCAAACGCCGAGAGCCGGACGAGCTCGGCAAGATGATCATCGGCAGCTTCTTCACCATCGCCGGCGGCCTGTGCCTCTACATCGCGGCCCTGACCCAGGGGAGCGGCAAGATCGGCCTGTTCTGGCCGGTCATGTTCCATCTGTTCAACAGCATCGGCTTCGCCTGCATCCTGCCGGTCAGCCTCGCCCTCTTCTCGAAGATCGCCCCGCGCCAGATCAACGCCACCGTCATCGGCCTCTATTATTTGGCCTTCTTCTCGGCCAACAAGATCGTCGGCCAGATCGGCCAGCTCTACTCCACCCTCGACACTCCGACCTTCTGGCTGCTCCACGTCGCCAGCGCCGCGGTCGGCCTCGTCGCCTTCGCCTTGTTCAAGTTCTTCATGTCGAAGCGAATGGCCGGGCACCACGAGACCGCGGCGGCGGCGTGAGTTGAACCCGTCATTCCGGCGAAGGCCGGAAACCATGAACACGGTTCGGCGAGAGTTCGAATCCGCCGGTGTCCATGGACCCGGGTCAAGGCCGGGATGACGATGGTTTGACAATCGTCCGGCGGCGGGTAGTGGCCCCTCCCCTGCGCCACTGCCCCTCCGCCAGCCTCCGCCTAGCCCCCCCCCACTTCGACGGCGAGGCAAACGCTGTCACGAAATCATCTGCCTGCACAGAAAGGTTGGCGGAGGGGCGCTCCCGCGCAGGAGCGTCCCTCCACCATAAGCTCGCAACGCTCCGCCGATCGGCCAAGCGTCGATTCATCGACTCACGATTTCAAAGAGCCTCGCCGAGCCGCTGTCCGAATCGGCAAAATCGGATAATCTCACATCATTTCCCGCATTGCAAGAACAAAACAGGAACTAATATCTGCTTGCAAGCCAAGTCGCTGGAACATACTAGAAACCCTCATGCCTCAGCTCGACCTTCAGCAGAAGCTCGCGATCCTCGCCGACGCGGCCAAATACGATGCCTCCTGCGCCTCGTCCGGCACCTCGAAGCGCGACAGCCGCGGCGGCAAGGGGATCGGCTCCACCGAAGGCATGGGCATCTGCCACGCCTACGCGCCCGACGGGCGGTGCATCTCGCTACTGAAGATCCTTCTCACCAACAGCTGCATCTTCGACTGCCATTATTGCATCAACCGCAAGAGTTCGAACGTCCGCCGCGCCCGCTTCACGGCCGAGGAGGTCGTCCGGCTCACCCTCGCTTTCTACCGCCGCAACTATATCGAGGGCCTCTTCCTCTCCTCGGGCATAATCCGCTCGCCCGATTATACGATGGAGCAGATCGTCGAGGTCGCCCGGAGCCTTCGCGAGGATCACGATTTCCGCGGCTACATCCACCTGAAGACGATCCCCGACGCCGATCCCGAGCTGGTCCGCCTCGCCGGAGTCCATGCCGACCGGGTCTCGATCAACGTCGAGCTTCCCACCGCAGCCGGCCTCGCCCGGCTCGCTCCGGAAAAGGACGGCGCCCGGATCGAAGGCGCGATGAAAAACATGCGCGCCTCGATCGAGGAGGGCGCCGATTCGAAGAAGCGCTTCAAGTCGGCGCCCGGCTTCGCGCCCGCCGGCCAGTCCACCCAGATGATCGTCGGCGCCGATTCGGCCTCGGACGCCGACATCGTCGGCCGGGCAAGCACCCTTTACGACCGCTTCCGTCTTCGCCGGGTCTATTATTCCGCTTTCTCGCCCATCCCCGACGCCTCCGCCGTCCTTCCGCTCCGCCGCCCGCCGCTGATGCGCGAGCACCGGCTCTACCAGTCCGACTGGCTGATGCGCTTCTACGGCTACTCGCCGGGGGAGGTCGCGTCGGCCGCCGATCCCGCGGGCATGCTCCCGCTCGACATCGATCCCAAGCTCGCCTGGGCGCTCAAGTTCCGCGAAAGCTTCCCGGTCGACGTCAACCGGGCGCCCCGCGAAGCCCTGCTCCGAGTGCCCGGCCTCGGCGTGAAGGCCGTCGACAAGCTCGTCAACAGCCGCCGCTGGCGCCGCCTAAGGCTCGAGGACGTCGCCCGACTGACCGTCTCGATCGCCAAGGTGCGGCCGTTCATTTGCGCGGAGGGCTGGAGCCCAACCGTGCTGACGGACCGTGCCGATCTGGGTGCCTGGATCAAGCCGGCGGAAACGCAGATGGAATTGTTCGTTTGACCAAAATCCGTTCGGGCTGAGCTTGTCGAAGCCCTCTCCTTGTTTTCAGGAGCGGAGAAAAGGAACGGGCTTCGACAGGCTCAGCCCGAACGGGGTGCATGCACAGCGTTCATCTTTCCAGCGAAGACGACCTTGATGGTTGGCGGGATGCAGCGCGCGCGCTGGCCGGCGCCGGCGTTCCACCTGCCGGCATCGTCTGGAGCGTGGGCGGCGGCGACCTTTTCGCCGCCCCCGCCCCGCTCCCCTCGGGCGGCGGCGCCTTCTCAGTCCCCCGCGCCTTCCTGACCCTCGCGGAATCAGCGGTCTGCCATTCCGATCCGGAGCGCTTCGCCCTGCTCTATGCGCTTCTCCTTCGCCTTCGAGAGCGGCCCGGGCTGCTCGCCGACTCGGCCGACCCGCTCGTCCAGCGGCTCGAGCGGATGGCCAAGGCGGTGCGGCGCGACGTCCACAAGATGCGCGCGTTCCTCCGCTTCCGGGAGGTCGAGACCGGGGAAGGCCCGCGCTTCGTCGCCTGGTTCGAGCCCGAGCACCACATCGTCCGCCACAATGCGGGCTTCTTCGTCCGCCGCTTCGCCAACATGGCCTGGTCGATCCTGACCCCCATTTGCTCGCTCCACTGGGACGGCAAGACGCTGACCGAAGGCCCCGGCGCCTCCTGCGCCGACGCTCCCGACGGCGATCCGATCGAGTCGGTGTGGAAGACCTACTACGCCTCGATCTTCAACCCGGCGCGCCTCAAGAAAGGGGCGATGCTCAAGGAAATGCCGAAGAAATACTGGAAAAACATGCCCGAGACCGCGTTGGTGGGCGAGCTGATGGCCGGAGCCCAGGCGCGCGAGGCGAAGATGGTCGATGAAGGACGAGGGCAGGTCGGCGGCAACCTCAAGGCCGCCTGGGAGGCGCTTCGAGAGGAGGCGATGGGATGCACCCGCTGCCACCTCTACAAATGCGCCACCCGGACGGTGTTCGGGGAAGGCCCGCTGGACGCCAGGATCCTGTTCGTCGGCGAGCAGCCGGGCGACCAGGAGGACCTCGCCGGCCGGCCCTTCGTCGGCCCCGCCGGCCAGCTCTTCGACCGAGCGCTCGGCGACGCGGGGGTCGACCGCAAGGCGGCCTACGTCACCAACGCCGTCAAGCATTTCAAGTTCGAGCAGCGCGGCAAGCGCCGAATCCATTCCAAGCCCGATTCGGGCGAGATCGAGGCCTGCCGCTGGTGGATCGAGCAGGAGCGCCTTCTCATCCGCCCGCCGCTGACCGTGGCGCTGGGTGCCACCGCCGCTCGCTCCGTCTTCGGCAAGTCCGTGACGATCACCTCGATGCGCGGCCGGGCCCACCAGTTGCCCGAGGGCGGCGAGGCCTGGGTCACCGTTCACCCGAGCTTCCTTCTCCGGGTCCAGGACAATAAGGAGGCGGAATATGCGCGCTTCGTCGAGGATCTGCGGGTTTTCGGCCAGCGTGCGGCAGCGCTGGCCTAAAAACGGGTCCGAAGGACGCCGAGGAGAAGCCCAATGATGAGATCGCCTCTCCTGAGTATCTTGGTGCAGCCGATCCTCGGCGCCGGCCTGTTATTGCCGATCGCCCAAAGCGCGGGGGCTCGGCCTGCCGATCGCGGAAATGCCGGAGTCTGCGCGGTTCCGGCGGGCTGGTCCGAGGTCGCCAAACGACGGACTCGCTACATCATCTTCGGTGAAAGCCACGGCTCGAGCGAGGCCCCCGCCTTCGTCGGCAAGACAGCCTGCGGCCTGGCTCGAAAGGGCGAGAGGCTGCTCGTCGCGATCGAGCATCAGGCCCCCGAAAACGACGCCCTCCAGGCGGCGTGGAAGCTGCCCAAGTCGCAATTTCCGGCCGCCCTTAGACTGACAGGATGGAAGGGCCGGAACGACGGCGTCGGAAGCGAGGCGATGTTCGAGCTTCTGCTTCGGCTCCATTCACTCAAGTCCGACGGCAAGCGCATCGATGTCGTGGGGTTCAACGGCGCACGCGACTCCGCTCAGGGCGAGCGCTTCAAGGACCTTCCGGGCCAGGGGCCGCATGAAGCCGCACAGGCGGAGAATATCCGCGTCGCCGCGGAGGCCAAGGCCTATGATCACGTCCTGGTTCTCGTCGGCAACCTTCATGCCCGCAAGCAACCGGTGGTCCGAGGCGGGGTCAGCTTCGAGCCGATGGCGATGCGCCTTGCGCCCCCGCAGGCGATCACGTCGCTCCTCATGACGCACGGTAGCGGCAGCACGTGGAGCTGCCGATTGAAGCCGGGGGTCGTACTCGATCCGAAAAAGCCGCTCCCCCCGAACTCGCTCGACTGCGCAAACCACCCGACGAGAGGCGTGGCTGAGCTCGACAAGCCGCCGTTCCTCGCTCTCGGAACGATGCCGGGCTCCGACCCCGACCCGGCTTATGACGGCTTCTTCTGGGTCGGCCCGGTCACCGGCTCCCCGCCCGCGGTCCCCGACTGAGCGGCGAACTTCAATCCTCCCCATGAAATCGGAGGTTCGGGCACGAGGCCACAGAAGCCCGCGCCTCGTATCCCTCCACCACCCTACGGGTGGTCCCCCTCCCGATCTGGAGGTGGGGAGGATTAGAGCCGAACCAGCATCTTGCCCATGTTCGCGCCCCTGAACAGGTCTAGGAACGCCTCGGGCATCGCCTCGATCCCGTCCCTCACCGTCTCCCGGCTGGTCACCTTCCCGGCCGACACCCAGCCGCCCATGTCTCGGTAGAACTCGCCCATCTCCGGCAGGTAATCGGTGTAGATGAAGCCCTTCAGCATGATCCGGGCCGCGATCACCCGCATGATATATTTGAAGCCGTGCGGCGGAGCGCCGTTATAGCCCTCGATCATCCCGCAGATCGCGAAGCGGGCATTCTGGCGGGCGGCGGCGAAGGCGGCGTCGAGATGCTCGCCCCCGACATTGTCGAAATAGACGTCGATCCCTTTCGGGGCCGCCTTGATCAGCGCGGGCACGATCGGCTCGGCCTTGTAGTCGATCGCCTCGTCCGCCCCCAGTTCGCGCACCCACGCCACTTTGTCGGCGCCGCCGGCCGAGCCGATCACGTTCATTCCCATCGCCTTGGCGATCTGCACCACCGCCGAGCCGACCGCGCCGGCCGCGGCCGAGACGAACACCGTGTCGCCCGCCTTCGCCTGCGCCGCCCTCAACAGCCCGAAATAGGCCGTCGCGCCGGTCAGTCCGAGATTGCCGAGCCAGTGGAAATCCTCGACGGGCAGCGGTGGCACCTTGTTGAACTGCTCCGCCGGCCCGGCCGCGCCTTCGCGCCAGCCCAGCATATGGAAAACGGTCTCGCCCTCGGCGAAATCCGGCGAGCGGCTTTCGACCACCTTTCCGACGGCGCCGCCCTGCATCGGCTCTCCGACCTGGAAAGGCGGGACGTAGCTCTTCACGTCGTTCATCCGGCCGCGCATGTAGGGATCGACCGAGAGCCACTTGTTCTCGACCCGGATCCAGCCCTCCTCGAGCGCGCCGAGCGGCGCCGCCTTCAGCTCGAAATTGTCCAGGGTCGGCATGCCCTGAGGACGCGACTTCAAATGCCAGGCGCGGGTGGTGTCGGTGCTCATGGATCGCCCTTCCGAATCGGAGAAGGCGACCTTGTACCCCCGTCGTTGCGAGGAGCGAAGCGACGCGGCAATCCAGCTGCGGCGGTTGCGACACCCGCCGAGCTGGATTGCTTCGCTGCGCTCGCAATGACGAAAAAGCCCGACCCCCGTGAGGGAGCCGGGCCTTCTTTTCGCCGGTCTACAGCTCAGTCGTCGTTGCGGCTTCCGTACGTCCCGGAGAAGCTCCGGTCGAGGGCGTGCGGGCCGTCGCTTCCCTGGTCCGGGCGCTCGAACAGGGCCCGGCCGTTATCCTCGTTGCGCCAGGAGTCCATCGCGGAGGCGGAGGTTCGATTCAGAACGACCTGGTCCTCCACGCTCTCCACCCAGCCGCAGGGCACCGAGTGGTGCATTCCGCCGGCATTGGGATCGGACTTGGCGAGGATGATCCGGTCGCCGCGGACCTTGTCGACCTTTCCGACATGGGTGCCGTCGGACCCCACCACCTCCATATGCTCCGTCACCTTGGCGAGCATCTGGCGCTGGGTCTGGCGCTTCTGCCGCCAGCCGCCGAACTCCTGCTCGAACTTCGACTGATGCTCGCGCCGATATTCGTCATAATCGCGGTCGAGGTCCTCGATCTGCCGCCGCCGCCACTCCGAATAATGCGGATCGTGGATGTCGCCGCCGGGGCCGCCGCGGGTGATCTCCTCGCCGCGGCCATAGCCGGCAAAACTCTGGCCCATGGGACCCGAGCTTCCGACTCGGCCGGGATCGTCCCGGTCGAAGCGCCCGCCCTGATCGGAATAACCGCCGCCGAAACCGGCGCCGCCGCGGGCCACCCGGTCGTTGCCGTGGCTCGAGCCGCCGCCGCCCGAAGAGCCGCCCCAGCGCTCGCCGCGCTCTCCGCCGGCCGAGCTCGAAAACCAGCCTTCGCGCTCGCTTTGCCGGTCGCGGTCCCAGCCTCCGGCCACGCCCGGACGTTCGCGATTCCAGCTCTCGCCGGGCTGGTTGCCCCAGCCGCCGCCGTTCCAGCCGGAACCGCCGGAGCGCGGAGGGTTCTCGTGCCGGCCGCTCATCCTCTGCTCCTGCTCCCAGCGGCGCTCGTCCATCTCCCGACGGCGCTGCGCTTCGTCGTCACCGAGCCACGAACGGACCTGGTCGCCCGCCCGGTCGAAGAAGCCGCGATCGTCGTCTCGGCCGGATCCGCCGCGTCCTTCACCGCGCCAGCCGCCGCCGCGCTCGCCGCGGTTGCGCTCGTCGCGCCATCGATTGTCATCGCGATCGTCGCTGCCGTGTCCCATGATAGACTCCTTGGTTCGGGGCCCGCGGGGATACCGGCGCGGACCGTCCGCGCGCCGCGGGATGCCGGGACAACCAAAGCGGGCCTGGGCTGTTCCATGTCGGGAGGCGACTCGTGGGGCGCTCCCGCCGAACCGAATCGGCCCGAAGCGGGCGGGTCAATTGCCGCATTGCGAAAGGTCGGCGGCATCGCTATCTGGACGCCTTCCCAGCCCCGCTCCGAGCGGGGAAACCTGGCCGCCGAAAAGGCGCGGGGCTGTAGCTCAGATGGGAGAGCGCTGCAATCGCACTGCAGAGGTCAGGGGTTCGATTCCCCTCAGCTCCACCAGCCTTCGCTCCTGACGGAGCTTCGGCTCGCAAGCCGGCCTAAGGTCCGGCGGGGCGAAGGCTGCCCGCCGTAGCTTCAGCGAAGGAGGGCTACGGCGCTCGAGGCCCCGCTGCTACCTTCGGGGGCAATGGAAAAAGCGTGGCGAACCGATCGGCAATGGCCCGATCCCCCTCCACCCTCAGCATTCCCGCCTGCTCCAGAACCTCGATCGGCTGGCCGCCGTAAACGAAAGCCGCCACTCCGGTCGGAGTCCCGGTGAAGACCACGTCCGCCCCCTCCGTCTCGGCCCTTCCATTTTCAAAGCGCCCGTATTCCACCTTGGCCAGAAAATGCTCCGCCCCCAGCCGGAATCCGATCCGCGCCCGGAAGTCCCCGGCCCGCCCCGGATCGAACATCGTCCGGAAGGAGAGCATGATCGAGGTGGCGCTGATCGGCAGGGTCGGGTCGTGGGCGGGCGAGCGGGCGGCCCATTTGCCCAGCGACTGGACGATCGGCTCGGCCTCATAGCCCCAGGGCGTCAGTTCGTAGACCTGCGCAGAGGCCGGCGGCGGAAGCTTGCGCCGCACTAGCAGCCCGGCGGACTCCAGCCCCTCCAGCCGCTGGGTCAGGACATTGGCGCTGATCCCCGGCAGATCGCCCCGCAGATCGCCGAAGCGCTTCGGCCCCAGCATCAGCTCGCGCATCACCAGCAAGGCCCAGCGCTCGCCGATCAGGTCGAGCGCGTGGGCGGTGCCGCAGGCATCGTCGTAGCGCCGTTTAGGGGCGGCCAAACCCGAGTCGGTTACTTTTTGTAACTTCATGGTTGCTTTTAATAACTCACACGGGCATCAACGTCAAACAGTGATTCGCCCAGGAGAGAAAAGATGCCCCGGATGATCTTCGTGAACCTGCCCGTCGCCGACCTCGACCGGTCGATCGCCTTCTACAAGGCGATCGGCGGCGAGCAGAACCTCCAATTCACCGACGAGACCGCGACGATGATGAGCTTCTCGGACTCCATCAACGTGATGCTGCTCACCCACGACAAGTTCAGGCAGTTCACCACCAAGCGGATCGCCGACCCGAACGAGTCGGTCCAGGTGCTTCTCGCCTTGTCCTGCGACAGCCGCGACGAAGTCGACGAGATCACCGCAAACGCCCTCGCCGCCGGCGGAAGCGAGGTGCACGACAAGGAAGATCATGGCTGGATGTACAGCCGCGCTTTCGCGGACCCGGACGGCCACGGCTGGGGGCCGGTCTGGATGGACGTCGAGGCCGCGACCGAAGCGATGGCGCAGCCGCCCGAAACCGCCGACGCCTGAAGCGTGGCACGCTTGCGGCGGGCGGAATCGTCGCCGAGACTAACTTGGATTATAGGGAAAAGCACCATGCCTGACAGCCGCAACCCCCACGGAAGCTTCATCTGGTACGAGCTTCTGACCGCCGATCCCGATGCCGCCGCCGCCTTCTACGGCGAAGTCATCGGCTGGACCGCCGAGAGCGCGGACCAGCCGGGGGTCGACTATCGCATTTTCTCCGCCAGCGGCACCCCGGTCGCGGGGCACATGAAGCTGCCCGACGGCGCGGCGGAGATGGGCATGCGGCCGGGCTGGCTCGGCTATATTGGAGTGGACGATGTCGATGCCGCGGTGGCGAGCATCGTCGGCTCGGGCGGCAAGGTGCATATGCCCGCGATGGACATGGAAGGCGTCGGGCGAATGGCCCTGGTCGCCGATCCGCAGGGCGTCCCCTTCTACGTCATGCGCGGGGAGAGCGAGGAGGCGAGCACCTCCTTCGCGCCGAAGGAAGCCGGCCGTTGCAACTGGAACGAGCTTTCCACCCCCGACCCGGACGCCGCCCTCGCCTTCTACACCGCCCGGTTCGGCTGGGAGAAAGGCGACGTCATGCCGATGGGCGAGATGGGCGGCTACCAGTTCATCAACCACGGCGGCGGGATGATCGGAGCGATCATGTCCAACCCGCCGGGGCGGCCCGCAGGCTGGAATTTCGCCTTCGGGGTCCGCGACATCGACGGAGCCCCGGCGAGGATCACCGCCGGCGGCGGAACCGTCCAGCACGGCCCGATCGAGGTGCCGGGCGGCGACTTCGTGGTCATGGCCAGCGATCCGCACGGCGCGGCCTTCATGGTGGTCGGCCCCCGCGACTGATTTTTGAAAAGGAGAATGAAGATGAGCAATTCCGAACTCGAACTGTCGATCACCCGCTTCATCGACGCACCGCCGGAGACGGTCTACCGCGTCTACACGGAGCGGACCGCGCAATGGTGGGCGCCGCAGCCCTGGAGGACCCGCATCGTCGCCTTCGACCTCCGCCCCGGAGGCCGGTTCGCCTTCGAGATGGAAGGGCCGGAGGGCGAAAGCCACCCGGGCGAGAGCGTGGTCCTCGAGGCGGTTCCGGGCGAGAGGATCGTCGCCACAAACGCCTTCGCGGCGGGCTGGGAGCCGCGCACGACCATGGACAGCGATTGCGACTTCCCGAGCGTCACCCTCGTCACCTTCGAGCCCGAAGGCTCCGGCACCCGCTACACCGCCCGGGTCCGGCACTGGACCGAGGCGGCCGTCAAGGCGCACGAGGCGATGGGCTTCGAGCAGGGCTGGTCGATGGTCGCCGCTCAGCTCGCCGGGCTCGCCGAGGCCGAGGCGCACGCCGCCGTCGCCGCCTGATCCTCAATTCCCCAAGGAGAGACGTCATGACCTATGTCGAAGGCTTCATCGTCGCGGTCCCCGCCGAAAACCGGGACGCGTATCGCCGGCACGCCGCAGCGGCGGTGCCGATGTTCGAGGAGTTCGGGGCGACCCGGCTCGTCGAGGCCTGGGAGGAGGATGTCGCCGACGGCAAGGTCACCGACTTCCGCCGCGCCGTGCAGGCCACCGAGGACGAGAAGATCGTCTTCTCCTGGTTCGAATATCCCGACAAGGCGACCCGCGACTCGGCCACCGCGAAGATGATGAGCGATCCGCGGATGGAGGAGATCGGCGCCTCCATGCCGTTCGACGGCCGGCGGATGATCTACGCCGGCTTCGCCCCGTTCGTCGACGAGGGCTCCGGCGCCGGGGCCTATGTCGACGGCTTCATCCTGCCGGTGCCGGAAGGCAATCGGGAGGCCTATCGGGCGATGGCCCGGAAGGCCTCCGCAATCTTCCTCGAATATGGGGCGCTCCGGGTCGTCGAGGCGCTGGGCGACGACGTCCCCGAAGGCAAGGTCACCGACTATCGCCGCGCCGTGAAGCAGGAAGAGGGCGAGGAAATCGTCTATTCCTGGATCGAATGGCCGGACAAGGCGACCCGGGTCGAAGCCTGGGGCAAGGTCATGGCCGACGAGCGGATGAAGCCCCCGGAAGGCGAGCCCATGCCGTTCGACGGCAAGCGCATGTTCTGGGGCGGCTTCGAGGTTTTGGTCGATTCGAAGGCCGGAATCGGCGCCGAGGCGGCCTCCGAGAAGCGCGAGATCGCCTGAACCCTGCGGAACGAGCCATCCGTTCGCCCTGAGCCCGAACGGAAAGGAGCAACGAGCCCATTACGGCTCCGACTGACCCAGGAGCATTCCATGTCCGACAAGATCACTCCCGTCCTCTGGTTCGACAAGAACGGGGAGGAGGCGGCCAATCTCTACGTCTCGCTTCTCCCCGACAGCCGGATCGACCGGGTCACCCGCTCGCCCGCCGACTATCCGAGCGGCAGGGAAGGCGACGTCCTCACCGTCGATTTCACGCTCGCCGGCCGGCAATATCAGGCGCTCAACGGCGGCCCCCAATTCCCGTTCACCGAAGCGGTCTCCTTCATGATCCATTGCGAGGACCAGGCGGAGGTCGACCGGCTGTGGGACGCGCTCACCGCCGACGGCGGCGAGGCCGTGCAGTGCGGCTGGCTCAAGGACCGCTTCGGCCTTCGCTGGCAGATCTGCCCCAAGGAGATGCTGACCATGCTCGCCTCCGAAGACCGCGAGGGCGCGCGGCGGGCGTTCGAGGCGATGATGGGGATGGTGAAGCTCGATTTGGCCGAGCTGAGAAGGGCGTTTGAAGGAAGCTGATTTGCCTCCCCATCGCCAGATGGGGAGGGGGACCATGCGAAGCATGGTGGAGGGGTAGCCGCACAGGCCGAAGAGGATCGCACGCGAACCTCCGTCACTTCGGCTATTACCCCTCCACCACCTTCGGTGGTCCCCCTCCCCACGCTACGCGTGGGGAGGCAAGGCTCGTCAGAACAGCAGCGCCGGGTTCGACAGGTCTTGCGCGGGCGCGAAGCCCACCAGGCTGAAGTCGCTCACCCCCAGCAGCACGGCCGAACCGCCGCCGTTCGTGAAGACGATGCTCAGGTCCGACACTCCGTCGCCGTTGACGTCTCCGGCATAGGCGCCCGCCACCCCGATCCCGTCCTCGAGCGCGATCCGGTCGACACCCACCTCGAAGTCGGAGACCGTGTCCCGGCCCCCGCCTTTGCCGAACTGGAAGATGTCCGCTCCGGCGCCGCCGCTCAGGCTGTCGTTGCCGTTGCCTCCGGCGAGAACGTCGCGCCCGTCGCCGCCGAACAGCAGGTCGCTGCCGTTCTCGCCGACCAGGATGTCGTTGCCCGACCCGCCGTACAGCGAATCGTTGCCGTTGCCGCCCTTGAGCAGGTCGTGGCCGCCGAGCCCGTTCAAGACGTCGTTGCCGTTGCCGCCGTCCAGCCTGTCCTCGCCGCCGGTGCCCGTGACGATGTCGTTGCCGTTGCCGCCGTTCTGGCTGACCCCGTCCGCGACGCCCGTCACGGTGACGCTGACGGTGGCGCTGCTGGTCAGGCCGCCGGCGTCCGTCACCGTGTAGGTGAAGGTGTCGACCGCGGTCTGGCCCGGCGCGAGCGCGTCGAACGAGTCGTGATCGGCGACGTAGCGAAGGCTCTGGGTCGCCGGATCGAAGACCAGGCTGCCCAGGGTGCCCGAGCCGCTCACCGAGGCGATCGACAGGGTCGACCCGGAGTCGGGATCGCTGTCGTTGCCGAGCAGCAGGCTCCACAGGTTCCCCGTGGAGGCGTCCTCGTTGACCGCGATCGAATCGGCCGCCGCGACCGGAGCCTCGTTGACGTCGGCGACCGCGATGGTGAGGGTCCGCTCGGTGCTGAGCCCGTCCGGATCGGTCGCCCGGACGACGACGTCGAAGCTCGCCTGGGCCTCGTGGTTGAGCGGAACGGTGGTGGTCAGGGCGCCGGTCGCCGGGTCGATCGCGAATCGGCCGCCGGCATTGTCGATCAGCGCATAGCTGAGCGCATCGCCGTCCTGATCGCCGGCCGAGACCGTCCCGACCAGGGTCCCCGCGGGGGCGTTCTCGTCCACCGACGAGTCGTCGATTGCAAGCCCGTCCGGCGCTTCGTTGACGTCGCCGACGTTGATCGTGACAGTCCGCTCCACCGAGAGACCGTCCGGATCCGTCGCACGGATGACGAGGTCGTAGGCCGCCTGCGCCTCATGATCGAGGGCCGCCGTCGTGGTGAGGGCGCCGGTGGCCGGGTCGATCGCGAACAGCCCGCCGGCATCGTCCACGAGCGAGTAGCTGAGGACATCCTCGGGATCGGGATCCTCGGCGCTGGCCGTCCCGACGAGCGTTCCGGCAGGCGAATTCTCGTTCACCAGATTGCCGTCGAGCACGAGGCCTTCGGGCGCCTCGTTGGGATGCTCGATGACGAAGCGCCCGATGATCGGGTCATGGTCGGTTCCTCGCGGAGTGCCCTCCGCCTGCTCGGCGTTGATGTGGACCGCGTCGAACATCGCGCCCGACGCGAGCCCGCCGGAGACGATCAGATGGTCGATAGCCTGGAGGTTGCCGTCGAACAGGTAGGAATAACGCTCTTCGCTCGCCAGGGTCCGGTGAAGATCGAGCAGTCCGGTCGCCTCGATCGTTCCGACGGCGTCCTCGAAATAGAAGCCGTTGAAATCGCCGAGCACTCCGAGCTTCAGCGCCGGGTTCGTCGCCAGCGAATTGTTGACGTAGGCGGCCACTGCCGCCGCCTGCGCCGTTCGAGCGCTGTCGCCGGCGTCGGAGGGCGGCTGGGTCGCGCCCATCAAATCGTCGCTTCCGATGCGCGAGGTGAAGTGGACGTTGATGAGCCGGACGGTCTCGCCGTTGAACAGGAAGTCCGCCACCAGCGGACGGCGGCTTCCGGCGAACGCCGGCGCCTCGATCAGCTGGGCGCTGCCCACCACGTAGCTGACCCGGTCGGCATTGTAGAGGAAGCCGTTGCGGATGTTGCCGCCCGGCTCGCCGCCGGTCGAACCGTTGCTCGACGGGGCGATCTCGACATAGACGTAGTTCGGGCCGCCGATGGCCGCGATCGCGTCGATCAGCTTCTGGGCGGTGACCACTCCGGACAGCGGATCGCTTCCGTTCAGCCCGTTGGCGTCCTGGATCTCCTGCAGGCCGATGATGTCGGGCGCGGCGAGATTGTAGACGATGTTGCCGGCGAGCAGGTCGAACTTGGCCTGCGGGTCGTTCGGGTCGAGATTTTCGACATTGTAGCTCGCGACGGTAAGGTGGTCGCGGTCGCCGCTGAGGCTGGTCGTCTCGCGCGGCGCGGTGACGTCGGAAACGACCGTGACCGCCTCGGTGACCAGGACTTCGTAGCTGTTGAAGCCGTAGGACATGATGCCCGTTACGTTCGACAGCCGGTCGCCGATCGAATGGTGCGGGTCATATCCTGCGAACAAGGCCGTGGTGGCGTCGATCTGGATCCGCTCGGGATTGAAGTCGCCGTCCGAAATGGTAATTCCGGTGTCGCCCGTATAGCCGGTCGCTCCGGCGCCGCCCGAGGCGAGCACCCAGGTCTCGCCGAAGCTCGTCGTGTTGGAGACGGCGGTCGGCGAGTCGATCGTGACCCGCATGCCTTCCATCGACTCGTAGAAGTCGAGCCCGTCGGTCGCCGGATCGTAGCTGGTGAAGCCGTCATCCTCGATCGCCTGGGTCGGAGGCATGCGCCCGCCGACTCCGATCAGGACCGCGTCGGGCAGCGCGTTGCCGCTCGACTGGACGGTGACGTTGGAATTGGTCGTCACGAGCTCGGTGATGCTGAGGCTGTTGGCGCCCGGGACGAACTCCTGGGGCGTTCCGCGAACGCTCACCGAGTCCCCGACGGCGACGGTCGGAGCGCTGCCGGTGAAGACCAGGATAGCGTCCGAGGTGCGGGCGTTGCCGTCGCCGGTCGGATCCTGGAGGTAGAAGCCGTTGGCGACCACTCCGGTGACGATCCCGGTGGTGACGACGGGCTGGCCGGCGAAAGCGGTCGAATGGCCTTCGCCCTGGATCTCGTAGATCTTGAGGGCGATCGGATCGTCGTTGAGGATCGTGCCGGTCGCCGAGCCGTCGGCGATGACGATGTTGCCGGTCGGATTGGCGAGCTGCACGCTGAGGGCCTCATTACCCTCGCCGACCGTATCGCCCTGGACGGCGATCGAGATCTGGACGCTGGAGACTCCCGCCGCGAAATCGACATGGCCGGAGAGCGGCTGCCCGGGTCCGAGATCCGCCAGGTCGGCGCCCCCGGCCGTAAGGCTCAGCACCCAGTCGACTCCCGCCGTCTGGCCGAGGCCGCCCGCGCGCGTCACGGTGAAGATCAGCATCTTCAGGCCGCTGTCGCCCTCGACGACACTGGTATCCCGGATGCTCACCTGGCCGGTCGCATTGGCGCCGATAAAGTCCTGGCCGGTGTTGACCGAGCCGAAATTGTCGTCGCGCGCCGCGACCCAGGTGAAGTCGGCGGCGCTGGCGCCCGAGCCGACGAGCTGCAGCGAGAAGCCGGCGGCGACGGGCGGATCTTCGGAAACGCCGATGTCGGTGCTGGTCATGCCGGCGGCCGGGCCGTTCAGCGCGGTGAAGCTGCCCTCGTAGGAAAGGAACTGGACGACCTGGCCGGTGGGATTGATTAGAGCGAGACCGTCTTGCGGCCCGTTCTGGAGGCCGCTGACGGCGAAGCTGCGGGTCCCGTAGCCGTCGTCCTGGTCGGTGATCACGCCGGAAAGCGCGATGGTGGAATAGAGTGTGCCCTGAGTAGCGCCGGTGCTGACGCTGTAGAGCGCGAGCGACCAGCCGGCGAGGTTGGTGCCGGCCGGCCCGGCGATCTCGACCGCTTCGCCGCTGTCGGTGCTGACGTTGTCGTAGTGGATCTCGTTGATGAAGGGCACGCCCGGTCCGGCGGCGGCATCGTCGTTGAGGATGGTTCCGGCGCCGCTTCCGTCGGCGAGCGTCGACCCGTTGGTCGGGGCCGAAAGAGTGACCGTGAAGGTCTCGTCGGCCTCGTTGACGAGATCGCCGGCGACGTTGAGCGTGATCGTCTTGCTGAACTCGCCGGCCGCGAAGGTGAGCGTGCCGGTCAGAGTCGGCGAGGAGAAGTCGGACGCGCTTGCGCCGGTCGCGCCGCCCGGGAGATTCACCGTGTAGGTAATTGCGGCGGCGACATTGCTGTCAGCGCCCCGGCTGACCGTGAAGGTGATCGGAGTCGTCCCGGCATTGCCTTCGGTGACGAGGGCGTCGGTGATCGAGAACGCGCCGGGCTTGTCGGGGACGATGATTCCGCTTTCCACGCTGCTCACGACGATGTCGTCGATCCCGATCAGTTCGTCGTTGCCGGCCGCATTGGTCGTGAGGATTCTGACCTGCACCTGCGACTGGTTATTGGCGGCCGAGGGAAGGACGACGTTGACCGCGGTTACCTGGGTGGCGCTGCCCACGGTGGTGACATCCGCGAAATAGGCCACGTTGGTCCAGTTGCCGCTGCTCCCGACCCGGTATTGGACGACGACCTGCTGGATCGCGTCGTCGGCGCTCGCGTCCAGATCGCGGATGCTGGCGCTGAACGTGACGTCCTTGCGGCCGCTGGCGTCGAGGTTGAGGACGATCGCGGCGTAATCGTTGGCGTTCGAACCCTGCAGTGCGATGGTGGGGTTGATCGATCCCGAGGCGATTCGATCGACCTCGCTGACTCCGCCGCTGCTGGTGGTGGGAAACTGGTTCGCGAAGACGTTCTGGACGAAGCCGGTGTCGGTCAGGATCGTTCGCGCATCGACTCCGGTCGCCGTCGTCATTTCGCCCGTGCGGTATCCGATGATGCTTGGGATCTGGGACCAGTCGTCGTTGGCGTTGATCGCGCCGGTGTTGGACCAATTCTGGCCGAAATTGGAATTGGCCAGCGAATGATAGACAGCAGACATGCGATCCCCCCCAAAACAGGTCGAAGCCACGGCGCCCCGCGCGCCGCGGACAGTCCTTCACGTCGATAGACTGAAGAGGGCCGACGAGAATCGGCCGAATCGGGCCATAGCAGCTTGTTGTGACAAGCGCATGTCAGATTTCCGCATACGCGCCGTAAACAGTTGTTATTTTAGGACAAAGCCATTCAGCCTCGCTCGCGTCCGCCGGGTGGGGGAAGCCATCCGAACAGGGTGGAGGGGCCCGGCCGAGCCTCGGCGCCCCTCCACCGCGCAATCGGCGCGGTTCCCCCTCCCGTCCGCACGCGGGCAAGGAATCATTTCCGTTTCACGATGTCAAAGAGCCCGCCGAACGCAACCCGGCACAAGAACAATATAGAAACAAAAAAGGCTTCATTCTCCTACAGCTTGGTCCGTTTCGGAAGTTGCAGGTTGGTCGCTCCGATCGGGTGCTTCGTCGCCTCCCCGGCCTTCGCCGCTTCGATCGGGGCCGTCGTCGCAGCCGGCGCGACCGGGCCGGAATCGGGCCTATCGATGGAGACGCCGCCGCGGGACCGGGCACGCCCCCTCGCCTGCACCGCGGCGGCGCCTTTTCGAAAGACCGCAACCGATGAAACGCCTCCCACTCGCCCTGGCCGCACTGCTCGCCGCCTCGCTCGCAGCCGCCTCGCCCCGCGCCGATGTCGGCGAAGTGGTCTCGGCCGAGCGGGCCTTTGCAGCGGCCGCCCAGTCGGACGGAGTGAACTCGGCCTTCGTCCGCTATTCGGCGGCCGACGCCCTGGTCTTCCAGCCGGGGCCGGTGAACGCCAAAGCGGCGCTGGCGGCCAATCCCATTCCCGCGATCCCGCTCAAATGGTGGCCCGCTTATGCCGGGATCGCCGCCTCGGGCGATCTCGGCTTCACGACAGGCCCCTATGTCGCCGGCAGCGGCGAGCGCCAGGCCCATGGCTGGTACTTCACCGTCTGGCGGCGCCAGCCGGACGGAAGCTGGCGCTGGGTCCTCGATCATGGCCCCCGCACCCGCGAGGCCGCGCCCCGAGGCACCGGTTCGCAGGTCGCCGCCCTCCCCGCCGGCCGCCGCTCGCCCGCCGCTTATGCCTTCGGCGACGTGAAATCCATCGAAGCCCGGCTCTCGGCAGCGCTCGCCGTCGATGCCCGCGCCGCGCTGCCGGGATTCCTCGCCGCCGACGGCCGGCTGATGCGGGTCGGTCCCCAGCCCGCGGTCGGCGCCGCCGCCTGGGCGCCGCTGCTCGCCGCCGGCCCGGACCGGATCGAGACCGTCCCGCTCGGCGGCGCCGCTTCCGCCGCCGGCGATTTCGCTTACACTTACGGCAAGGCCCGCTGGCGCAAAAGCGAAGCGGCGGTCGAAGGTCATTACGTCCGAATCTGGCAGCGCCGCCGCGAGGGATGGAAGCTGATCGTCGACAACCTCGTCGCCGTCCCGCCGAAGCGTGCCAGGGAAGAATGATTCTGCGAACCCCTCCTCCGATGCGACGAAAAGGGCGGCTTTGTCCCCGCTTTCACGATAGGATGGCCGGAACGGCCTCGAAACGAGCTTCGATGGAAAAGAGCCCTTACCGTCCCAACGTTGCGCTCCAGGCGGCGAAGCTGACAATCGCGGTCTGGATCTTCACCTTCATCCTCTTCCTGATGCCGGTCGTCGTTTCCAAAGGAGAGCTGCCGCCATTCGCGGTCGGGATGACCGCGCTCGTCGTCGCCATCGGAATGGTCCTCACCGTCCCGCTCTACCGGGCCTGCGCCCGCCTCCAGGACGCTGCTACCCCGCTCAAGATCGGCGGCGTGTTCGGCGCCGTCTGCCTCACCGCCTTCGCCTTCTCGCTCAGCGACGCCTTGTTCGGAGCCAACATCATCCGGATGTTCATGGGCGAGCACCATATCCCGCCGGACGTGGTCAACCGCACCGTCTCCAACTTCATCAGCTTCTCCTGGCTCTACGGCTGGCTCGGGACCACCTACGTCATCCTCCAGACCAACGCGGCGATTCGCGAGCGCGATCTCCAGCTCGCCGAGGCCCGCACCCTCGCCCAGACCGCCCAGCTCACCGCGCTGCGGCTCCAGCTCAATCCGCACTTCCTGTTCAACACCCTGAACGCCATCTCCTCGCTGATCGTCACCGGCCGCAACCGCGACGGCGAGGCGATGCTGGCGAAGCTCTGCGCCTTCCTCCGAACCGCGCTCGTCGGCGACGGACGAAGCGAAGTGACTTTGGGCGAGGAGCTCGAGACCCTCCAGACCTATCTCGAGATCGAGGCGATCCGCTTCGGCGACCGGCTCACCGTCGAGTTTGCGGCGCCCGAGGCCCTGCTCGAGCTTCCGGTGCCCAATTTCATCCTCCAGCCCTTGGTCGAGAATGCGGTGAAGCACGGAGTCGCTCCGACCAGCCGCCCGGTCGTCGTCCGGGTCGGAGCCCGCCGGGACGGCGGCGACCTCATCCTCTCCGTCAGCGACAATGGAGGCTCGGCCCCCGGCCCGCGCCCGTCCGGGACGGGAGTCGGGCTCGACAATACGCGCCGCCGACTCGAGGTCATCTACGGCGCCCGCGGCCGGGTCGAGACCCTGGCCCATGACGACGGCTTCACCGTGCTCCTTCGAATCCCCGCGCGCCCGGCGCCGGCCCTGGAGCTCGTCGCGTGACCCTTCGAACCCTCCTCGTCGACGACGAGCCCCTGGCCCTTGAGAGGCTCCAGGTCTTCTTCCGCGACATCGCCGGGACCGAAGTGATCGGGACCGCCCGCGACGGCCGCGAGGCCGCCGAGGCGATCGAGCGGCTGAAGCCCGACCTCGCCTTGCTCGACATCCAGATGCCGGAGCAGAACGGCCTTCGGGTCGCCGCCACCCTCCCCCCGGAGGACCGTCCCGAGATCATCTTCGTCACCGCCTTCGAGCAATATGCCCCCGACGCCTTCGAGGTCGAGGCGGCCGACTATCTGCTGAAGCCGGTCCGGTTCGACCGGCTCTGGCAGGCGGTCGAGCGCGCCAAGCGCCGCAAGCACCAGCGCATTCTGGCCGGACGCGCCGAAGCGGCGCCCGGCCCCCATGACCCCGCCCGCGAGGACGGCCTCTGGGTCCCGACCCGGTCGGGCGCGGTCTTCGTTCCGATCGAGTCGATCGACTGGATCGAGGCCCAGCGCGATTACGTCATGCTCCACACGGCGACCCGCAGCCACATCCTTCGGATCTCGATGCGTGCGCTCGAAGACAAGCTCGATCCCGCCCAGCTCATGCGGGTCCACCGCTCCGCCTTCGCGCGCCCGGCCAACGTCGTCGAAGTCCAGCGCCTCGGCCGGACGATCAACGCTTTGGTCCTTCGCGACGGAGCGATCGTCCAGGTCGGCCCGAACTATTCCAGGGCGGTCGCCCAACGCCTCAAGGTGGCGGAGTAGCGTCGCCCCAGCGAAGGCTGGGGCCCCAGGGAGCGAAAAGCACCGGAACCCTTCACCCGCCGGGACCCCAGCCCTCGCTGGGGCGACTGAAGGCGAACCGAATCCCCTTAGCGGACAATCCCCAGCTTTATTTCAGTTCCGCGACTGCCGCCGGGAACGCCCCGTCCTGATCTGGGTTAAGCGCTTAGGACCGCTTCCGTCGGCCCGGAACAGGGGAAAGTGCGCGTGCCTGGGACCAAGATATTGCTGGTCGAGGACGAGCCGCTCGTCCTTCGCAACACCGCCGACCTGCTCATCCAGGACGGCTACGACGTCGCCGAATGCACCGGCTGCGAGGAGGCCCTGGCGAAGCTGGAGGCCGAGCCCGACACCGCCGTGCTGGTCACAGATCTCAACGTCGCCTGCCCGGGCGACGGAATGACCCTCGCCAAGGTCGCCGCCGAGCGCTGGCCGCATCTGCGGATCATCATGGTGTCGGGCGGGCTCCGTCCGCCGCAGGGCAGCTATCCCGAGCGCGCGATCTTCTTCACCAAGCCCTACGCCCCAGGCGCGCTCCTCCACGTCGTCAAATCCCCCGATTTCGCCTAGCCGTCTCGTGAGCGGCTTCCACGCCTAAGCCTCCCCGTTCGGGCTGAGCTTGTCGAAGCCCTTCTTCTTCCTTGCTTGGGTCCGAGAAGCAGGAAGGCCCTTCGACAAGCTCAGGGCGAACGGGGTCTCAGCCTCGATCGCCCCAGCGACAGCGCCTAGTGACTGCCCCCGCTTCCAAGCCTAAGCCCCAGCCATGGACGACGACCTGCCGGAAGCCATCCCGGCCTCCACCCTCATCCTGATGCGGCCTGCCGCGGCAGGCGGGCCGCCCGAGATCCTCATGCTGGAACGCGCCGAAACCATGGCCTTCGCCGCCGGCGCCCTGGTCTTCCCGGGGGGCCGGATCGATCCGGAGGACCATTCGATGGCGGAGCGCTTTCCGGAAGTCGGGGACGCCGCCGCCCGGATCGCCGCGATCCGGGAGACGATCGAGGAAACCGGAGTCGCTCCCGCGATTCGGCCCGCTCCGGACTCGGCGGCGCTTCGCGAAGCCATGGCGGCGGGCCGCCCCTTCGCGGCTTTGCTCGACGAAATGGACCTGTCGCTCGATCTGGGCTCGCTCACGCCCTTCGCCCGCTGGTGCCCCAATTTCCGCGAGGCGCGGCGCTTCGACACCTTGTTCTATCTGGCCGAGGCTCCGGGAAGCGGCAGGACCTCGCACAGCGCCGATGAGACTGAGAGCGTCCACACCTTCTGGGCGAGCGCACGCACTGTGCTGGACGAGATCGAGGCGGGCCGGGCCAAGGCGATCTTCCCCACCCGGCGAAACCTCGAACGCCTCGCCCGCTTCGGCTCGCTGGACGAAGCTCGGGCCGACGCGGGACGTCACCCGGTAAACCAGATCACTCCGTGGGTCGAGGAGCGGAACGGCCGGCGCTTGGTCTGCATCCCCGAGGGGATCGGCTATCCGGTGACCTCGGAGCCCTACGAAAGCGCCCGGCGGCGCTGAGCCCGGGTCGGCCGTCGCGAAAGCCGTGCGACGGCGACGCGGTCCCGCCGGAGCCGGAAGGCCGCCAGCCAGTACATGTAGGTGAGCATGAGGGCGATGAGGATCGGAAACGCATACATCATGAGGCGACAAAGCTCCGAGAGTCGTCAAGTTCCGGCACTTGCGGCGAAATGTTGCGTCGAAACTGGCGAGCTTCCACTTTGCCGTTCGGGCTGAGCCCGTCGAAGCCCTTTCCTTCGCTTCCCGAAAAAGAAGGCCCTTCGACACGCTCAGGCCGAACGGGGATATAGGCCATCAGCGAAAGCTCGGCTCGAGCCGCACCGGCGGCCGGTAGCGGCGCCGTTCCTCGATCCGCCCGACCGGCTGCGACTGGCGCGTGTCGACGAACAGCGCGTCGATCACGCTCGGGCCGGGATAGGCGAACAGCATCTCCGATCCGGGATCGAGTCTTACCCGGCTCTGGTCCTCGACCAGCCAGACCGACGGCGGTTCAAGCGCCTGGCCGTCGATCAGGCCGCTCCCCTGTATGGGCACCAGCCAGACCGGCCGTTTCACTTCCCCGGCCAGCCGGCCGCCAGCGGCGCGGGTCCAGCGTTCGACCACGAAGGCCCCGCCTTCGGCGAGGATTTCCCGCCCGGGCTCGATCTCCCGCCGCAACGTCGGCGAACGGTACGGCTCGGGTCTCGCTGCCTGGACGCCTGCCTCGACCTGAAGCTCGCGCTCCCGGCCGTAATCGAACAGGCGATAGGTGAGATCGACATTCTCCTGAATTTCGACCAGGGTCAGCCCCGGCCCGAGGGCGTGGATCGTGCCCGCAGGAGAATAATAGAAATCGCCCGCCTTCGCTTCGCGCCAGTCGACGAAGGCCTCGAGGCTCCCGGCCTCGATGGCGCTCCTCAGCTCCGCGGATGAAATCGCCTTCTTGAGGCCGAGGCCGATCCGGGCGCCGGGCTCGGCTTCGAGTATCAGCCATGCCTCGTCCTTGCCGCGGCGGTGACCCGCCGCTCGCGCCGCCTCGCCGTCCGGGTGGACCTGGATCGACAATTTCTCGCAGGTCAGCAGATATTTGACGAGCAGCTCCGACTCCGCCCCGCGTCCGTCCTGGAACCAGATCTCGCCGATCGGCTCACCGCCGGCCGCGGCCGCGCCGAAGCTGCGCGGAAGCTCGGAGCGCCCCCACAATTTTTCGACCTGCCTTGAAGCGAGTCGGCTCGCCGTCACCTTGTCGTCCTTCGTCTTTCGAAACCGGCGCCTGTCGCCGGGAGTCTTGCCGGCATGGGA
This sequence comes from Allosphingosinicella sp., assembly GCA_036387875.1. GTDB lineage: Bacteria > Pseudomonadota > Alphaproteobacteria > Sphingomonadales > Sphingomonadaceae > Allosphingosinicella. The sequence continues at coordinate 119,694 of DASVSX010000085.1, forward strand.
TACGCGCGCGGGGTAAAAATCTTCCTAGTGCTGGCGGTGCTCGCCTTCCTGGCCTTTCTCGGCTGGGGCTATGCGCGCAACCATCCCGAGGACGTGCCCTGGACCGAGCTCGACCTCGCCCGGCCGGTCGGGGCCTTTACCGGCCGCAAGCTTGCCGCGCTCGGCGGCGAGGGGCAGAAGTGCCGCGCCCTCCTTCGCCGTGCGGGAATACGCTTCGCAGCCCTTCCGTCCCGGCGCAGCGGCCAGTGCGGCTACGACGATTCCGTCCGCTTCTCCTCCGGCGGCGCTCTCACGATCGGCTACCGGCCCGCGAACCTCGGCACCAGCTGCCCGGTCGCGGCCGGGCTCGCGCTCTGGGAGTGGCACGTCGTCCAGCCAGCCGCGCTCCGCCGTTTCGGGACCAAGGTCTCGGCGGTCGAGCATTATGGAAGCTACAGCTGCCGCCGGATCTACGGCCGCTCGGAAGGCGCGTGGAGCGAGCATGCCTCGGCCAATGCGGTCGACGTCGCCGCCTTCCGGCTCGCCGACGGCCGCCGGATCAGCGTCCTCGGCGACTGGAACGGCCGCGGCGCCAGGGCCCTGTTCCTCCGCGACGTCCGCGACGGCGCCTGCCGCCTCTTCGCGACGACCTTGTCTCCCGACTACAACGCCGCCCACCGCGACCATCTCCACCTCGACCAGGCCCGCCGCGGCGCGACCGGGTGGCGGGGGTGCAGGTGATTTGCCTCCCCATCGAAGATGGGGAGGGGGACCATGCGAAGCATGGTGGAGGGGTAATTGGCTCGGATTTGGAGGTTTGGGTCCGCGACGGCGAAAGCCTGCGCCTTCTACCCCTCCACCACCCTTCGGGTGGTCCCCCTCCCCATGGCTTCGCCATAGGGAGGCAAATTGAAACCAGATCGGCCCCGCCCTTGCGGGCGAGGCCGATCAATGTTCTCCGCCGAAGCGGAAAGCTTTAGCTCAGATGACGCGAGAGATGCTTGTTCATCTCGAACATCGAGCAGCGGTCGGTTCCGAAGACCTTCTTGAGCTTGTCGTCGGCAAGGATCTCGCGCTTGTTCTCCGGATTCTGAAGCTTGTTTTCCCGGATATAGTCCCACATCTTGCTGACCACCTGGCTGCGCGGCAGCGGGTCCGCCCCCGTGATCGCCGCCAGATCCGCCGACGGAGTCACCGGGCGCGAAAGTCCGCCCCTCGCTGCCCCGCCCGATCCGCCGCCCGTAGTGCCCTTTGCCATAGTAATCCCTCCTGTGAATGCTCCGCTGATAAGCCCCAAACGCGCGGCGAGCGCAAGAGATTCCAAGAGGGGAATTCGCTGGATCGCCCTTGGGGGCCGTTCCGGCGCGTTTTTAATGTGGATCATTGCCGAAAACGGGTCCCGCCGACAGGCGGGCGCTTGACCGGCCCCGGCTATGCCGCCCGATTCGCCGGCCTTCGTCGTTCCGGATCAAGTCCGGCCGAACGGAACCACCTTGTTCGCCGCATCGTGGCCGATATCGGCTCGGCCGAGATAGGGGATTCCCGAGCGACCGCACCAGTAACGGAACACCTCCTCCTCGCCGGCGCCGAAATCCGGGTCGTTGTCCGGGACCTCGGTGCACCGGCCCAGCCTGATCCCCGCCACCTCCCGGACCCGGGCGTTGCCGGTGATGTGGAAGAGCGCGCGGTCGGTGCGGTACATATGTTCGGAAACGTCCTCGAGCATCAGCACATGGCCGGCAAGGTCCGGCTCCACCGGAGTTCCGAGCAGCTGCGAGAAGACGGTGATGTTGAACGCCGCGGCCGGCTCGTCACCCAGATTGGGCTCCAGGGCCGAAGGGTCGCCCCGGCCAAGCCACGACAGCGCCCGAGCCACCGCCGCTTCGCCGCCGTCGCGCCGCAGGTCCCCGGGCATCGGGCCGTGGGCGACCCGCTCGAAGCCGGCGCGGTACAGCCCGGCCAGCACGTAGCCCGCGTCGCTGTAGCCCAGGTAGGTCTTGCGGCGAGCCTCGGGTCCGAGCCGCGCAAGCACATCCTCGGCGATCCGGCACGACCCGTAACCGCCCCGGGCGAACCACAGGGCATCGAAGGTCGGGTCGTTCGCCACCTCGACGAACGCGGCCGAGCGCACTTCGTCCTCGCCGGCGAAATGGCGGTGGCTGAGAAAGCATTGGGGATGGAAGACCAGCTCGGCCTCGGGGACGGCCTGCGCGGCGATCGCCGACACCCGCTCCGCCGTCCCGGGCAGGATCGGCGTGCTCGGAGCGACTATACCAATGCGCATTGCGCTTCCTCAGCGTTTGAATTGCCTCGCCGACCGCAATAGGGCGGCGCCATGTCAGGGACCAAATCCTATTTCTTCTGCGGCATCGGCGGCAGCGGCATGCTTCCGCTGGCGGCGATCGTCAGCGGCCAGGGGGCCGGAGTTTCCGGCTCCGACCGGGCCCTCGACCAGGGGCGCACCGCCGCCAAGTTCGACTATCTGCGCGGCCTCGGCATAGAGCTTTACCCTCAGGACGGCTCGGGCCCGCGCGCCGGCCAGATCCTCGTCGCGTCGGCCGCGGTCGAGGAGACCGTTCCCGATGTCCAGGCGGCCCGCCGCCTCGGCCTCGAGCGGATCACCCGCGCCGAATTGCTCTCCCGCCTGTTCAACGCGGCCGGCGCCGGGATCGCCGTCGGAGGCACCAGCGGCAAGTCGACGGTCACCGGAATGATCGCGTGGATCCTCCACCGCGCCGGCCTCGGGCCGACGGTGATGAACGGCGCGGTGATGAAGAATTTCGCCACGCCCGACGCGCCCTTCGCAAGCGCCCTCGTCGGCGGCGACCGGGTCTTCGTCAGCGAAGTGGACGAAAGCGACGGTTCGATCGCGCTCTACCGGCCGACCATCGCATTGCTCAACAACGTCAGCCTCGACCACAAGTCGATGGAGGAGCTTCGCGCCTTGTTCGGGGACTTTCTCGGGCGCGCCTTAACCGCCGTCGTCAATTTAGACGATGCCGAGACGGCCGCTCTCGCCCCGCCGGGCGCCATCTCCTTCAGCCTGGTCGACCGCTCGGCCGACTATCACGCCCTCGAGATCGTGGAGGCGCCGCTCGCCGTCACCTTCACGGTTTGCGAGCGGCGAAGCGGGAAAAGCCTCCCGGTCCGACTGCGGGTCCCGGGGCTCCACAACGTCGCCAACGCCTTGGCCGCAATCGCCGCCGTCCGGGCCGCCGGAGTGCCGCTTGCCCCGGCGGTCGAAGCCCTCGGCGGCTTCGAGGGGCTGAGGCGGCGCTTCGAGGTGGTCGGCACCCGCTGCGGGGTCACCGTCATCGACGATTTCGGCCATAACCCGGACAAGATCGCAGCCACGCTCGCCACCTGCCGCGCCTTTCCCGGCCGGCTCCTGCTCTTCTTCCAGCCGCACGGCTACGGCCCGCTCAGAAGCATGCGCGGCGAGCTCGTCTCGGCCTTCGTCAGGGGCATGGCGGGCGAGGACGTCCTCATCCTTTGCGATCCGGTATATTATGGCGGCACCGTCGAGCGGACGGTGACCAGCACGGACGTCGCCGCCGACGTCCGAGCCGCGGGCCGGCTGGCCGAGCACATCCCGAACCGCTCCGAGGCGGGCCGCCGGCTTGCCGCTTTGGCCCGTCCCGGCGACCGGATCCTCGTCATGGGCGCCCGCGACGATACCCTCAGCCAGTTCGCGGCAGAAGTGCTGGGGGAACTGACTTAACCGTCATCCCGGGAGATGGCACTCTTTCGTTCGAGCCGCGGCCCACGACAATGGCTCCCCATCCCTGCCGAACCGCGGCCCCATTGGCGCCCTAATCGCTTGGCATGGCTTCGTGCCGGACATAAGGGGCTGGGATGACCGACAGGGAAGAGACGTTCGCCAAGGTGGCGCAGCTCATCGAGCCGTTCAACAAGAAGGGCGTCGAGCTCGCCGACTCCACCAGCTTCGCCGGCGACCTCGAATGGGACAGCCTCATCGTCATGGACTTCGTCGCCTCGGTCGAGGACGAGTTCGACATCCTGATCACGATGAACATGCAGGCGGAGATCGAGACGGTCGGCCAGCTCGTCGACACCGTCGAAGAGCTCCGGAACGACGGATGAGGGAGATGGTATGGGATGCGGCTTGCACCTCGTCCTCCCCGTCGCGAAGCGATGGGGAGGGGGACCGCACGAAGTGCGGCGGAGGGGCTTCCAGCCCCGCGGGCCCCTCCACCCTGCTTCGCATGGTCCCCCTCCCCACGCGTCTCGCGCGCAGGGAGGATTAGATTGACCGAAGCCGCCGCCACCCCGAACGATCCGGCCGACGAGGCGCCCGGTCACACCGTCGGACGAGACCTCTTCTCCAAGTTCGACGCCCTGATCGCCGAGCGCGAAGCCTTGCTCGACACGGGCGTGCGCGACCCGTTCGGGCTCGTCATGGAGAAGGTGCTCTCCCCCACCCGGGCGATCGTCAAGGGCAAGGAGACGATCCTTCTCGGCACCTACAATTACATGGGGATGACCTTCGATCCGGACGTGATCGAAGCGGGCAAGCAGGCCCTCGATTCCTATGGCTCGGGCACCACCGGAAGCCGCGTCCTCAACGGCACCTACCAGGGCCATATGGAGGTCGAGGATGCCCTGAAGGACTTCTACGGCACCCGCCACGCAATGGTCTTCTCGACCGGCTACCAGGCCAATCTCGGCCTGATGTCGACCCTCGCCGGCAAGGAGGATTACATCATCCTCGACGCCGACAGCCACGCCTCCATCTACGACGGCTGCAAGCTTGGCGACGCCCAGATCGTCCGTTTCCGCCACAACAATGTCGAGGATCTCGACAAGCGCCTCGGCCGGCTCCCGGCGGAGGGCGGACGGCTGGTCGTCCTAGAGGGCGTCTATTCGATGCTCGGCGACATCGCGCCGCTCAAGGAGATGGTCGAGGTCGCAAAGCGCCACGGAGCGATGGTGGTCGTCGACGAGGCGCACGGAATGGGCTTCTTCGGCCCCAACGGCCGCGGCGTGTTCGAGGAAGCGGGGGTGAGCGACCAGGTCGACTTCGTCGTCGGCACCTTCTCCAAATCGGTCGGCACAGTCGGCGGCTTCGTCGTCTCGAATCATCCCAAGTTCGACGTGCTTCGGCTCGTCTGCCGCCCCTACGTCTTCACCGCGTCGCTCCCGCCCAGCGTGGTCGCCACCGCCGCCACCTCGATCCGCAAGCTCAAATATGCCGGCAACAAGCGCCAGCACCTCTGGGAAAACAGCCGCCGCCTCCACAAGGGCCTCCGCGACCTCGGCTTCGACCTCGCCACCCCCGACGCCCAGTCGGCGATCATCGCCATTCTCCTGCCCGACCAGGACCGGACCGTTCGAATGTGGCAGGCGCTCCTCGAGGCCGGGGTCTACGTCAACATGGCCCGCCCACCCGCGACTCCCGCCGGGATGTACCTCCTGCGCTGCTCGCTCTGCGCCGACCACACCGAAGAGCAGGTGACCCGGATCCTCGGAATGTTCGAAAGCGCGGGCAAGGCGACCGGAATCCTTTAAGCCCGGCGGCCCGGGTTCGGGACGGCCGATGCCGGGCGGATGCGCCCCCGGAGCCAGGCCGGCCGACTTCGACCAAGCCGGAGTTCACTGAAAACGCGGCCTTTTCCCGGCTAAGTTCACTAAGTTCATAGGGTGGAGCGACTTTTGCGTGAACATCGGGGAGAATCATGGCCGCCCAAGCACTTGGCCCCGTCGCGCTCCGGTTGCCGAACCGTGTTTCGCCGGACATGCTACCGTCCCCTTTCACCCCCATCGTGATCGCAGAAATCGCGGCAGGGGATCGCACATATCAGGAACAGACTATTTCTGAAAGCGAGCGTACCCAATCAGGTGGCATCGAACGCACGAAGCACTCAAAAGCAGACACTCGCTCGCCCTGACCCTACGTCCCCTGTTGACCTATTGCGGACATCCACTCGACGTGTGAGACATTGCGCCCTCGGTCAGCGGCTACCAAAGTCGGGTGAAGGTTGGGTCGATACCGACGGGGGGGAATGCGATGAGAAAGCAATTCGTAGGATCGTTCGGTCTGTTCGGCTGCCTTATGGTGACCAGTGTCGCGACCGCACAGGGCGACGTCGTGACTCTCCCGATTGGGAGCTTGATAGATTACGGGCCGAACGAAGTTCTGAAGATCGTCAGCTGCGGTCCCGACCCTCAATGGGGCACGCAAAATTGTAAGTACGAGGTGTATCTGAACGGCCAGCTGGTGGGCGGTGGACTCCGGTCCGAACCGGCCGAGCGTCTACTCGAGTTTCTCAACGCCACCCGCGCAAAAAAGGGGCTGGCACCTTTGGGCCGGTCCGGACAGGTCGCGAGCCCTCCCGCCCGCGCCGCTTCCGCTACCGTCCCTGGCCGACCTATGGATGGCGAGGCCGCTACAGTCGCCCCGACAGGTGAAGGCGAGCAATGTCCGAAGACTCCCTACGTGCGTTTTCCGGCCGCAACGAACCCGACTGCTGCCGTGCTGAAGCAGGTGATGGCAAGCGGACATACTTTCGCGCGGCCTGCATTCCTGTGGACCGGCGTCACATTCGAGGCTTTTTCGGTCGGATCTCCGGTTACGAACGTCGTCCGCACAGTCCCCGGACGCGGTGCCCAGCGGTTGAGCGACGGCTTCCCTCCCAATGCGAGAATGTACCCGGTGAAGGCTACCTTCATCCTTTGCAACCAGTACCGGTCAGGTCCCGAAAGGTTCAGAATAGTCACGGGGAATTACTGCGCCGTGGATAGGAATAATCAGTGGGCTTGCGGCACCGACAGCGACGTCGCCCGATTCAGTTCTACCAAGCTGAACTGACCTGATCGGACCCAAGAAAGCGTCCGGCAGCTATCCCTCGTCAACCCGAACGTTGCGCCTCCAGTGGCCTGGTTGCGCCTCATAATTATTTACTGTCACTAATTATTCCCCGCTCTCCACGTGCGGTCGCGGCTTCCACCCATTGCGGACGTTCGCGGCAAGCGTCAGACGCACGCAATGGATGAGGATGAAATTGCCTCCGTGCATGAGGCTGCGCATGCGGTCTTCGCGACCTTCAGTCCTTGGACGCGGATCCACGGGCCGGTGACGCTCAAGGCGCATGGAGCTGGCGACATCAGAATGTCGACGGACATTGCCGCTATAAGCGACACGATCAGGACCAACTCGAGCTTCGACCGGAACCTGCCGCGCCTGCACCTCATCCGTTCATTGCTGGCCGGTCCGGTCGCTGAGAGGATTCTCGTCGACCGGGGCCTGGCGCGGCTCAGCAAGCCCGAGCTCATGGAGGCCGCGGAAGGAGATTATGAAAATATCTTCGACCAACTCGATAAGTTGGAGCCGCCCAGGCGTGACCTGCTCGCTCAGCTGGAAAGGGAGGTTCGCGAAGAGCTAGAGCGACCGGCCGTTTGGATGACCGTGGAGCGGTTCGCCGCGGTGCTGGTTAGACGTCGCACCCTGAGCGCTGAGGAGGCGGCGGCGATCCTCAAGAAGATCGCGACAGATGCGGGGTTGTTGTTGCCCGCGAGGAAACTGGGGCGGAACGAGGTCGTGTTCGTCGTGCTGGCTGCCCTAGCGACCACAGGCGTCATCTGGAGCGGTTGCAGTGCACGCCTGTTGGCGAGCGTCGTCATTGGCGCATGCGTTGCGGGCTTCGCGCTGGGCCTGGCCTGGAGCCTTCGCAGGACGCCGGCACCGCCTGCATCTCGTTTGTCTTGTCGCAGCTAAACCTTCGCGGGTGGGGAGTGTCCGCCGTCCCGCGACCCCGGTTTCGGCTCCCGCCCCCGCCCGGCGGGACCACCGCCCCTCTGGGCGCGGCGAATGGAGCGGGCCTTAATGGAACCTCCTTCCCAAGGCCTCGCCGCCCGGTCTAGACTCGCCGTCATGGCGGGCGACGACATGTACGCCGTGCCGGAGGAGAGGACCTCCGGGGCATGGCGCGGAGTGCTGGCGAGCGCGGGGGCCGTGCTCGCCGCCCTTCTGCTCGTCGCCTTGATGCTGATGGTCACCTCGTCGAACGAGACCCGCGACCGGGCTCTGGCCTCGGAGCGCCACAGCTACGACGTCATGCTCCTGACCCGAACCGTCGACGGCACCATCGCCCGCTCCGAGGCGGCGCTCGGCCGCTACGTGCTCGACGAGGACGTCGCCACCAGCGGAAGCGTCTATGGCGCCGAATGGCGCCAGGCCCAGCAGCTCATCGCCGAGCTGAGACGGCAGGTCCGCGGCAACAAGGAGCAGCTTGCCAGGGTCGAAGCGCTCGAGGCCCTGTTCGCGACTCGCGGCCGCGAGCTCGCACCGGCCGCGGTCGCCGCCCAGGCCAAGCGCGGAAGCGGCGGCCTTTCGCTCTTTTATGGAGCGGCCCTGACTCCGACCGGGCCGAAGCTTCGTGAGACCCTTGCCCAGATCGCCGCCGCCGAGCGCGAGGATCTGCGCACTCGAATGGCCACTACAAGGGTTTCGGGCACCCGCTCCGACCAGCTCACCGAATGGTTGGGCTGGCTTGCGGTTGCGATCGGAATAGGCGCGATCGTGCTCGGCTGGCTCGCCTTCCGGGCGATCAGCGAGAGGCTGGCCGCGCTTCGCGAAGCCGACAGCGAGGCCAGCCGCGCCAGCCAGCTGGAGCAGGCGGTGCGCGAACGGACCCGCGAATTGAGCCAGGCCTACGAGCAGCTCAAGGCGGAGTCCGCGGAACGCGAGGCCGCGGAGGCTCAGCTCCGCCAAGTCCAGAAGATGGAGGCGGTCGGCCAGCTGACGGGCGGCATCGCCCACGATTTCAACAACATGCTGGCCGTCGTCGTCGGCGGGCTCGACCTCGCCCGGCGCAAGCTCACCGGCCGGCGCCGCGAGGTCGAATTCCACCTCGATAACGCGATGGAGGGCGCGACCCGGGCCGCGGCGCTCACCCGCCGGCTTCTCGCCTTCGCCCGCGCCGAGCCTTTGCTCCCGGTGGCCGTCGCCCCGGCCGGGCTTGTCGAGGGCATGCTCGACCTGGTCGACCGCTCGATCGGCGAGCGGATCACCGTCCGAACATCCTTCCCGGAAGACGCCTGGAACGTCAGCGTCGACACCAACCAGCTCGAGAACGCGATCCTCAACCTCGCCGTCAACGCGCGCGACGCGATGGACGGCGAGGGACAGCTCGCGATCAGCGTCGAGAATGTCGTCCTCCGCGCCGGCGAGGTGGGCGAGCTCGGCGCGGGCGAGTTTGTCCGGATCAGCGTCTCCGACACCGGCTCGGGAATGCCGCCCGAAGTCCTCGAACGGGTGTTCGAACCCTTCTTCACGACCAAGCCCGTCGGGAAGGGCACGGGCCTCGGCCTCAGCCAGATCTTCGGCTTCGCGCGCGAATCGGGCGGCGACGTCGTCATCGACTCGGCGGTGGGCGCCGGCTCGACGGTCTCGCTCTACTTGCCGCGCTCCAGCCAGGCGGTGGAGTCGGCCTCCGCCGCGCCGGGGATGGACGAAGCC